>CAZLMW010000062.1:0-43629 GCA_964560875.1 uncultured Enterobacteriaceae bacterium | reverse complement strand
GTCCAAGGGGGAAGGACCGATCAGGGGAAGGCAGTCTGTCGTCGCCCGAAGACGCAAATGCGGCAACCAACGGCTGCCACGCAGATCATAAAATGCCTTCCCCTGTTGGGTCCTTCCCCCTTGATCGAGGCGCCGTCTGCCAAGACACCCCAAAAAATCCTTGAGTCTCTCGATCGCAGTGACCAAAAGCGGGGGCATGCCTGGGGGTCACACCCCCGGCTACCAAGCCACTTCTACGCCAGCTTGTTTCATTCGCCAGAGCGGCGATTGGGCGCGCAACTCGCCGACGGCTTCGATGACCATGTCGGCTGCGGCGTCGATTTGTTCGGCGGTGTTGAAGCGGCCGATACCAAACCGCAGGCAGCAGTGGCCGAGCTCTTCGGGGACGCCGATCGCGGTCAGGACATGGGACGCCTTGGTCGCGCCGCTCGCGCAGGCTGAGCCCGACGAGATGCCGAGGTTGGGCATCATCATCATCAGCGTGTTGGCGTCCGCGCATGGGATCGCGACGTTCAGGTTGCCGGCGACGCGGTGTTGCACCGAACCGTTGATGGAGATGCCTTCGATGCCGGACTCGAGGCGGCTCCAGAGGCGCTTGCGTAGGCCAAGGATGCGCGCGTCGTCGGTGGAGAAATCGGCTTCAGCCACCGCCACGGCGCGCGCGATTCCGACGATTTGATGGGTCGCGAGCGTGCCGGAGCGAACGCCGAACTCCTGGCCGCCGCCGACGATAAGGGGCTGCAGTCTGACGTCGGAGCGCCGCAGGTAGAGGGCTCCAGCGCCCTTGGGCCCGTAGCACTTGTGGGCGGTCATCGACATCGCGCCGATCTGCATGGCGTCGACGTCGATTCGCAGTCTTCCGGGGCCCTGGGCGGCGTCGCAGAAGAAGACCGCGCCGCGTTTAGCGCACAACGCCCCGATGGCGGCGAGGTCTTGGACCACGCCCAGCTCGTTGTTGACGGCCATCACGGCCACGACCGCAGTTTGGTCGGTGATCGCAGCGGCGAGTCGAGCAAGGTCCACGCGTCCATCGGGCTGCACGTCGACGATCGTTGCGTCCCCGCCGTCGCGGCGCACGGCTTCGCAGGAATCGAGCACGGCTTTGTGTTCGGTCGCAAGCGTCACGACGTGACGTCGATCGGGGGATGAGGCGGCGACGATGCCGCGGATGGCGAGGTTGATGCTCTCGGTCGCGCCGGATGTGAACACGACGTCTTCGGGGCGAGCCGCGATGCAACGGGCGAGTTCGTGGCGGGCGTGGTGGACGGCGTCATCGGCGCGGCGGCCCCAAGCGTGGGCTTTGCTCGACGCGTTGCCGAAGCCGTCTCGCAGCCACGGGAGCATGGCATCGAGCACGCGTTCGTCGACCGGTGTTGTGGCGTGGTTATCGAGGTAGATCGGCACCATGCAGCCTCCGTGGTTGAGGGATTGTACGCGCATCGCTATGGTCCGCGACCCTCGACCCCGGGAGTGCGCGATGGCGTTGAACAAAGACGACGTAATGCAGGTTTTGGCAGGTATCTCCGACCCCGATCTCGGCAAGGATCTCGTGTCCGCCGCGATCGTGAAGGAGGTGACCGTTGACGGCGATGAAGCGACCGTCGAGCTGACCTTCAAGGCGCCCGCCGACCCCGCGCGCGCAGGTGTAGAAGCGGCGATTCGCGACGCGCTGACCAAGGCCGGCATGGACGCGACGATTCACAGCGGCTTCGAAGTCGCGCGCGCGGATTTGCCACGTTCCGAACGCATGCCAACCGTGAAGAACATCATCGGTGTCGGCGCCGGCAAGGGGGGTGTTGGCAAGTCGACCGTCGCCGTAAACCTCGCCGTCTCCCTGGCCAAGTCCGGTGCTTCCGTCGGGCTGCTCGATGCCGACGTGTACGGGCCGAGTGTGCCGATCATGATGGGGCTCGCCGACGCGCGACCGACCGTGAACCCGGACCGCAAGATCCTGCCGCTGGCCGCACATGGCGTCGTGTTCATGTCGATGGGCCTGCTGGTCAAACGCGAAGACGCCGTCGTCTGGCGCGGACCGATGATCGCGCGCGCCGTGACGCAGTTCATCGACGACGTGCTGTGGGGCGACCTCGACTACCTGATCGTCGATCTGCCCCCCGGAACCGGCGACGTTGCCCTGAGCCTGAGCCAGACCATCCCGATCGCCGGTGCCGTCGTCGTCGCAACGCCCCAGGACGTCGCGTTCGCCGATGTGACCCGCGCGCTGCGCATGTTCGAGATGCTGCGTGTCGATACGCTCGGCCTCGTCGAGAACATGGCGTGGTTTCAGTGCTCGGAATGCGAGACGAAGCACGCGATATTCGGCGAAGGCCGCACCGCCGCACACTGCGAGGAAAAGGGGTTGCCGCTGCTCGGGAGCCTGCCGCTCGATTCCGCGGTTTCGCCGCACGCCGATGCCGGCAAGCCGATCGTTGTCGCCGAGCCGGGAAGCCAGCAGGCCCTGCTCTACCGCGCGCTCGCCGGGATCATCGCCAAACGCCAAGCCGTGGTGAACTACCAGCGCGAGTCCGCGACCAAGCACCAGGCGTTCTTCAACATGCAGCCCGGCGCATAGAGTCCGGCCGCGTCCAGATCAGAGCTGCGCCGAGTACTTCTCGAGCACGTCATCGTCGATATCGATCGCGCCGATCTCCGGGTCGGTGTCGTCGGGCTGACTATCTTCGGCCAGGACGTGGGGCAGGCGCGGTAACGGCAAGACCGGGACGTCGTGGAGCGATCGGCGCATGAAGTCTGCCCAGATCGGCAGCGCGAGCCGTGAGCCCGACCCTTTTGTCATCGGTTTGCGGTCGTCGTGCCCCACCCAGACCGTTGCGCACAGCTGCGATGAGAAGCCGGTGAACCACGCGTCACGCCCGCCATTGCTGGTGCCCGTCTTGCCCGCCACAGGTCGATTCACCCGCGCCTTGCGAGCGCTGCCACGGCGAACGACCTCGCCCAACATGTCGGTCAACGCTCGCGAAACGTCGGCGCTGATCACCCGCTTGGGGGTTTGTTGGGCGCGATACAGCACCTCGCCTTCGCGGCCGAGCACACGTGTCACGAAGATGGGTTTGTCGTGCATGCCCCCGGCGGCGATTGTCGCGTAGGCGTTTGTCAGCTCGAGTGGACGGACGCTCGATGCGCCGAGAGCGAGCGGCAGATCGGGTCGGAGCCGGCTGTTGATCCCGACCCGCCTGGCGAAGTCGGCGATGCGTTTGGGCCCCACCTTGTCGGCGACGGCGACCGCGATCGAGTTGATCGACCGGGCGAGAGCTTCGCGGAGGGTGTGATCGTCGTCGTCCCAGCGCCCGCTGTAGTTGCGGGGTGTCCACGGGCGGCCGCCGCTCACGTAGGTTTTGCGACTGTCGGTGAACTCGGTGTCGGCGGTCGCGATGCCCGCCTCGATCGCCGCCCCGTAGACAAAGGTCTTGAACGTCGACCCAGGCTGGCGGAGGCCGTGCACGGCGCGGTTGAACCGGTGGTTTTCGTAGCGATCACCGCCGACGAGTGCTCGGACGAGACGCGATTTCGGTTCGAGCGCGACGAGCGCCGCTTGGGGCCCCTGCTCGATCATCACCACGGAGATCTGCTTGCCGGATTTGTCCTTGCGCGCGCTGTGATGGGTGACGCGCACAAGGTCGCCGCGCCGATACCGAACGCGTTTGCCGTCGGTGCGGTAGCGATCGGTGTGCTTGAACGGCAACCAGGCCACCTGACCGCCGAGGTCCACGTCGTAGCGCTTGTTCTTGGCGTCGCGGCGCACGACGACGCCCAGCGCGATCCGGCCCGCCCGGTATTTCTGCTTGCCGCCGGCCTGCCACGCCCTGGTCAGCCGACCGCGTCCGGCGGCGAGGTTGGCTTCGGACTTGTAGTGGCGCAGCGGCCGGGCGTTTTTCTGCGCCTTGTCGATCCGCACGAGCCCCTTGACGACCGCGTCCTGGGCCACCGATTGCACGGACGCGTCCATCGCGACATCGACCCTCAAGCCTCCTTTGCGCAGGCGAGCCGCGGGCACGACCGATCGCAACCTGCGTCGCACCTCGCTGACGTAGTAGGGCGCCTCCATGTCGAGTTCAGCGTGGACGGCGGACGGGATCGGCTCCGCTCCGGCGCGGTCGGCGTCAGCGGCGGTGATGTAGCCACGGCGCGCCATCTGATCGAGCACGTATGCGCGACGCTTGAACGCAAGGTCCGGCCGCTTGTAGGGCGAGAGGCGCTCGGGCCCGTTGATCAAACCCGCGAGCAACGCGGCTTCGGCCAGGTCGACCTGCGCGATCGGTTTGCCGAAATACAGGCGGGCGGCCTCTTCGACGCCATAACGCCCGTGGCCGAAGTAGATCTCGTTGAGGTACAGCGCGAGGATGTCGTTCTTGCTGAGCTTCTGTTCGAGCTTGCGGGCGAGCACCAGCTCCTTGAGCTTGCGCAACAACGTTTTTTCGCGGCTCAAGTACCGGGTCTTGGCGAACTGCTGCGTGATTGTTGACGCGCCCTGGGCGTAGCGGCCCTCGGTCACATCCACCCACAGCGCGCGCGCGATGCCGGCGACGTCGAGCCCCGGATGGTTGAAAAACGACGCATCTTCGGCGCACACAGCGGCATAGAGCATCGTCTTGGGGATGCGCTGCTGGGGGACGACGGTGCGGTTTTCGGGGCCGAAGCGCGCGATCAACTCGCCGCCCGATGCGTACACCCGCGTCGACTCCAGCGCGATGCGTTTGTACGAATCGAACGAAAAGACGTCGGGCAAGCGCGCCTCGAGCCACGCAAAACCGGCCCACGCAGCGCCCGTTCCGATCGCGGCCGCGACCAGAGTTGTCGCGAAGAGCCTCGTCCACCAACGCTTCAGGTTTGCCTCCGGATGCGGGTCGTATGACCGATCGCCGCGCGCGGTCATGGTTTCACGTCCCACCGATGCCAACACGAAAAACGCCCGTTCCATGCCCGCTGGTTTGTGAATCGACACGATTACGATGCCGGCCCCGGTTGCCACCGGTCGCTCCCCATGGAAAAGTTACCGCCACTTCGAGAGGTCGATGCAATGGCAGCTTCTTGCCCCAACTGCGGCGCTGGCGTCCCAGCCGGTTTCAAGTTCTGCGGCCACTGCGGCCACACGATGCCCGCGGCGGGACCGCCTCCAGGTCCTCCGCCCGGACCACCGCCAGCCGCGGCACCACCCCGTAATTACGGGCGTACACGCAGCTCTGGTGTGCAGCTTGTCGTGCTTCGCGGCCCGCTGCCCGAGGGTTCAACCTTCGATCTGCAGTCCGGTCGCAACGTGATCGGTCGCAACGCCGACGTCTCGTTTCCCAACGACACCGCCCTCGATGATCGCCACATGGTGCTCGAGTGCCACGGCGGCGGCGCGCAGATCACCGAGATCCAGGGCGCATCGGGCGCGTTCCGTCGCAACCGCGGCGCGATGCGGATCCCATCGGGCGACACCGTCTTCGCCGGCGAGCAATACCTTGTCATGCGCAAGGGATCCGACGCGCCGAAGGACCCGATCGACCCCAACGCCGAAGTGCCACCCGAGACATTTGGCACGCCCCTGCCGCCACCGCAGCTTCACATCACGCAGCTGCTTCAAGGCGGACTGCCCGGTCGCGTCGCGTCCACCGACAAGAACACGCTGACGATCGGCCGCGAGAACTGCGACCTGAGCTTCCCGCAAGATCGCTTCATGTCCGGCCGCCACCTGCGCCTAGAGAACAACAACGGCGAGCTCACCGTCGTCGATGTTGGCAGCCTCAATGGCACGTTCTCGCGCGTGTCCGACATGCCCGTCGAGCTAGCAGCCGGCGATGAGATCATGGTCGGGTCGGTGCTCTTCCGAGTCGACTTCAGCTAGCACGGGTCGATTTCAGCTAACACGCGTCGACTTCAGCCAGGAGCACGAACCGCTACCCAGACGGCGCCTGACTTCTTTGCTCTCCACTCGCCCAACTTCAGAACCAGCCAAAAACACATCGCCCCCGCGCTCTTTCAAGGCCGGGCGATGCTCGTTTTGAACGCGGGGCTTTCTACTTCTTCTTCTTACCCTCGGCCTTCTTCTTGGCGAGCTTCTTGAGCTTGTTGTCGGCCCGTTCGCCGGCCCACGCACGCAACACCTTGCCTTTGCGGTCGAAAGTGAACTCGGTGTACTTGTTGCGCCACTTCGCCTGGTCCTTGGTGATCTTGCCAGCCGCGGCGAGTTTGTCGTTGTCGGCCTTGTAGGCGATCGAGTCGAGCGCCACCACCGCGAGGTCGGTCAGCGTCATGTTCTCCATCACCGGCGGCACGATGATCGGGTCGATGATCTTCTCTTCTTTGAGCTTCTTGCGCGCCTTGATGTAGGCCTTGAGCGCCTTGGACGCTTCCTGCCCGCCGTAAGCGACCAGGCAGCGAATGGCGATAACGCGTTCGATGACACGGTCGCGGTTGAGGGTCTCGAGCCAGTACTGGTGGACCTTCTTGTCGTCCTTGATGGTCGACACGTCCTTGGTGCAGAAGTCGGTGATCATCAGCTTCACGTCGTTGTTGGCGTGGTCGGCGTTGCCGTAGTTGAGGTCATCCGGCAGGTTTTCGACCGCCCACTTGAGGCCGGCGAAGCCTTCGTTCTGGATGATGACCTGCGCGGCCCACCAGCGGTCGTCACAGTTGGCGCGCTTGATGAAGCGCTGCGCCACGGCGTTGAACTTGCCCTTCCAGTTGTCCTTGAGCAGCTTCTTGCCTTCGTCGCTCTCGACCCACTGCATGGCCGCCGCGATCGCCATCGAGCTGGCCTGCTCGTCGTCTTCGTGGGCGGACTCGCCGCGCTTTTCGTAGATCTCAAAGAAGTACATCAGGCCGTCGATGTGCTTGGTGCGCTGGATGAAGCCGAGGTCGCTGCCCGAGATCTTCACCTTGCCGCCTTTCATGCCGTGGTAGCGGCGTAGGCCGTTGATCATCGCGGTCTTGGCGGCCGGATCCTTGATGCCCTGCAGGAAAGCCATCATGCCCGGCTTCTCGATGCCCTTGCTGAGCAGAATCTCGGCGCCCTTGACGCCGTATTTGCCCAGCGCCTCGATGTCGCTGCGGGTCGCGCGCTTGGACAGCTTCTTGGCGATGACCTGCGCCTTGTCGTCCACGCTCATATCGCCAAACGCCCAGTCGCTGAGCAGCTTGCGGGTGTTGTCCGCTTCGCCCTCCGATTGCAGGTCGAGCATGTCGAACAGCACCGTCTTGGCGTGCCCCTGGATGCGCTCGTTGGGGCTCTTGAGGTGCTTGGCAACAGCCGTACGGAGCTCGGCGAGGACCTTGTCGCGTTCGCCTTCTTTGATCCCTGCGGCGATCTCGCGGACCTGCGACGGCTGGCCGTTTTCCATCAGCACTTCGAGGGCGCGCGCCTTCATCTTCGGGTCGTTGTTGCCCTGGACGAACTTGGCCATCTCCTTGAAGCCGGCCTCGTTGTTGCTCCACAACGCGAACTGCTCTTCGGGGTCCTTCTTGCCACAGCCGGGCAGCGCGACGGCGACGACGAGTACTGCCGCGATCGGCACGATCCAGTTGCGGGGGGCGGATTCGAACATGCTTTTCTCCGATGGGCCGGTCGAATCGGGGCGAGATTCCGTTGCGCAGTAGCGACAGCTGCCGTCGACAACCGGTGTGGCGCTTCAATCACGCCTTGAGAAGTGGAACGGGCGGCACGATACTACAGGGGAAGGCACGGGTAAACGGCACCCGGATCCGGTGTCCTGTCCCGAATAGCCGCCAACTTGCGAGGCACGTGTGGCCAAGAAAAAGACCGCGATGACGCGCGGCGTCCTGGGCTCTGAAGAGGCCAACAAGAAGCTCGACGCGCTGCAACTCCGCATCGAAAAGTGCAAACGCAAGTTCGATATGTACTTCAACGGGATCGAGAAGATTCCACCGCTCAAGGAGTACGACAGGCTCAAGCGCGACGTCCGTGATCTGCGCAAAACCGGCTACGCAACGGCCACTTTGCGGTTCAAAGTGCAGAATATGATCGCGCGCTGGCAGATAATCTCGGCCCTTTGGGACCGCCAGCTGCTGAAGATGGAACGCGGCGAGTTCAAACCCGGTGTCGGCGCCAAGCCCGGTCGGGACCTCTCTTCGTTGCGTCAGCGGCGCGGTATCGCCGATCTCAAGCGGAAACGCTGAAAAGACTCGTGTAAAAGACCGGCCAGAGCCCTCAGCTGGCCTCAAACGGCGTCCAATCGCCGCGTGCCTTGCGCTTTTTCTCGGACAACTCGCGCTGCTGCGCCCACCGCTTCTCATCGAGCGCGCGCATCAGCAGCTGGTCGAGCCCCGTCAAGAGGTCATCGATGCCCTTGCGCGTCTTGGCCGACACGACGATGGCCTTACGTTGCCGGCACAGCTCGCGAACCGTTGCCTTGTCGATCGCGGCGTCGATCTTGTTGAGCGCAAGCAGCCGTGGAACATCCGAAAGCCCGTGTTCGCGCAGGATGCGGTCGACGCTATGCATGTGGTTTTCGAGCTGCGCATGGCTGCAGTCGGCGACGAGCAACAACGCGTCAGCTTCGTGGGCCTCTTCCAAGGTCGTCTCGAACGCACCGAGCAACTCAGCCGGCAGATCCCGAATGAACCCAACCGTATCCGTGAGCACCACCTGGTCACCGCCATGCAGACGAATGCGCCGTGACGTGGGATCGAGGGTCGCGAACAGCAGGTCCTCGGTGAAGATGTCCGACTTGGTCAATGCGTTGAGCAGCGAGCTCTTGCCCGCGTTGGTGTAGCCGACCAGACAAACCGTCGGAATTCCGGCACGGACGCGTCTCTTACGACGGGTGGCGCGGCCCTTGCCCATCTTCTTGAGCTGCGTCTTGAGCTTGTGAATGCGCTCGCGACATCGCCGTCGATCGACCTCGAGCTTCGTCTCGCCGGGCCCCACGCCACCGATGCCTCCGGTCAGCCGCGAAAGGGCGTCATCGCGCGATGACAGGCGCGGTAGCTGGTACTTGAGCTGCGCGAGTTCGACCTTGATCTTGCCGTCAGCGGATCGGGCGCGGCTCGCGAAGATGTCCAAAATGAGCTGGGTGCGATCGAGGATCTTCATCTCGGTCGCCTTGGACAGCCCGCGCATCTGGGCCGGTGACAGCTCCTGGTCGAAGATCAACATGCCGGCTTCGAGCTGCATCGCCTCGAGGATCACCTGCTTGAGGCGCCCGCTGCCGATCACGGTCTCGCGATGCGGGGGACGGCGCTGCAAGACGCGTCCGACGACATTGACGCGGGCGGTTCGGGCGAGCTCTTCGAGCTCATCGAGGCGATCTTCAGCTTCGGCCGTGGTCTCGGGTCCGACATGAACCAACAGCGCAGACTCGCGGGCGTCAACGATCTGGGCGACCGGGCGGGCGCGGGTGAGCTGGCCTTCGATGTCCTCGATGAAGGCTCTGGTGTCGAAGCTCGCGGCCGGCCAGGCGATCGGGTCGAGCACCTCGTGCGGCCGGACGTCGCGGATGATGTCGCCCGGGTTCGTCGGCACGATGTGGCCGATATGCATCTGGCCGGGGCGCGTGTCGTCGAGCGTGATCGCGACCACGAGGTCCAGACCGAGGCGCGCGAGGTCGGTCAGGTCGTCGTCGGTGAGACCTTCACCCTTGAGGTGGGTGTGGACGAGGCGCACGCCGCGCAACCGGCCTTTCGAGACACGCAGGCGGCCGACGTCGGGCAGCTCGATCTGGGTGTTATCGCCGATGATGACGTGGGTCACGCGCCCGCGCCGGTCGATCAGCGCACCGACCTGGCGGTTGGTCTGCGCCGCGATCAGGCACATTTGCCGGCCGAGCTGGTCACCGACAAGGCGATCCACCGGGGTGCTGTGACGATAGAGTTTCTGGAGGCTCGTTCGCTCGAGAGGCGACAAGCCGGTGGTGTTGCCGTGGACGCTTTGGGCCAAGTGCGGTGCTCCGTGCGAAGGGCGGGGTCAGCGTACCGCTCCAGCGGTCGCTGCCGTCGCGAATCAATTTAGTGTTCCGTTTCAGGGGTTTTGATGAGTCGCCGACCGTCCGTCGGACCACTGGCGTTCATTTGCAAGGGGCCTCGCGGGGGGTACCCCTCGGTCCGCGTTGTTTGGCAGCAGTGGGCGGCGTTTTCGTGCCTCACCCCAACCACCGCTGCGCGGCTGCATCTCGTTGCCGTCAACTGATCGGTCCCTCTGCAACGAGACAGTAGTCGTTAAGCGGTGTGGTTGCGAGCACGGACCGTGCGCGGCCCGCAAATTCGCCGTTTCCGCGCATCAACTCTTCTTGGCGCGCGGTTTTCTGGGCTTTCTTGGGGCACGTGCAGCTTTTTTGGCCCCGCCAGCGGCTTTCTTGGCACCGCCCGCAGCTTTCTTCGTGCCGCCCGCAGCTTTCTTCGCGCCATCGGCCGCCTTTTTCGCGCCACCGGCCGCCTTCTTCGCGCCACCGGCCGCCTTCTTTGCACCGCCGGCAGCACCGCCAGCTTTCTTCGCCGCCGCCGCCTTCTTCGCCGCCTTGGCCTTGAGCTGCTTGGGCGTCTTCTTGGCATCGGGGGGCGGGATCGGCTTTTCCGCCTGGACGGCCTCGGCGACTTCCTCGCGGCGATCCTGCTCCTTGGCTTCCTTGTCTTCGAGCGCCTTGAGCGCGGCGTGCTTCTTCTCGAGGTATGCCTCTTCGTCTTTCTTCTGCTGCTCGAGCGCCTTTTCGTCGACGGTCCCGTCGCTGGCCTCTTTGACCCAGCCTTCGTCTTCGTTTTGCCGGTACAGGCCCATCCGGTCGATATCCAGCGCTTGGGTGCCTTCGACCGCCGCCATCGTCGCCGCCTCTTTGGCCTTGCGTTCGTCGCTGATGGTCTTCCAGTACTCGTCGGCCTCTTCGAGCTCGGAGATGTCGAGCATCGCCGTGCCTTCCTTCTTCTTGCTCGCCGCTTCCCAGTCCTGCTTGCGCTTGTCCTTGATGTCGAGATCGAGCACCCAGCCGACCATGTGCGGGTAGGTTTCGAGCTCGTCCCAGCTGCTCAGCGGGTAGTGACCGCGCCAGATCATCGTGACCTGCCGTTCATCGGGCTCAATCACGAGCGTGTCCATCGCGAGATCGAGCCGCTCGACGCCATTGCCACGGTCCAGCTCCGCTTGGATCGCCTTGCCGGGCAGCCGGAAGAACAGGTGGCCGTCTTCGGAGAGGTTCTCCAGCGCGATCTCTTCGTCGCCATCGATGCGCTGCCAGTGCATATCGGGCGGCGCGCTGTTGAAGTAGCGCGGGTCCATGCCGCCGGGTGTCTCGCGCTTGTCCATCTCGCGCAAAGCCTGGACGTCTTCGTCTTTTTCGAGGTCGAGCGCGCGCTTCTGTTCGTCCTGCACGCTCGCCCAGTCGACGAGATCGCTCGGGTAGGCGCCGGCGAAATCGACGCGCGGGCGGGCCTGGCGCGGGTAAGTTGAAAAACCGGCGGGCAGCGGCACCTTCGACAGGTCCATGAAGTCCTGTAGCAGGTCCTTTGGGGTCAGCGGCGCCGCCGGGCTCTCGATCTGGGGCAGCTCGAGCCGGTCGATGAGCATCTTGACGTGGCTGGCCAGAAAGCCCTTGCCGAACGGGTTGGTGGGGCACGGCAGCTTGGGGTGTTCCGCGAGCTTCTCTTCGAGCTTCTTGCGGCGCTCCTTGATGGCGGCGAGGCGCTCTTGCTCGACTTCGGCGTCGGTGTCCTTCAGCTCGCTCTGCAGGTCGTCTTCCCAGCCTTCACCCTTGTCGATCTGGTCGATCATCGACGCGTCGAAGACACGGGTGCCGTCGTTTTGCAGCACGGACTCGGCGGCGCGCTGCCCGGCGGCGTCGGCCCATGCCTTGCGCATCTCTTCCTGCTCGGCGGCGGACTTTTCGAGCTCGGCCTTGAGCGTGTCGTCGTCGAGGATCTCCACGCCTTCGTCGACCTCGATGAACTCACCGGCGGCGTTCTTGCGCTTCCGCGACTTCTTTTCGGCGGCTTTGTTGGCGGCGGCCTCGACGGCAGCGGCTTCTTTTTCGGCCTGGGTCTGCTGCCACTGCTCGAACGCCTCGACGTCCATGATCGCGGTGCCGTCGTTGCTCGTGTGCACGCCCCAGGTGCCGTCGTGTTTGCGCACGCCTTCTTTGTCATAGCCAAAGGAGCCGTCGCCGCGCAGCAGCTTCTCGTCCTCGCCGCTGACCATGCCGACGCCTTCTTCGAGGAACGCTTTTTCGTCGGCTTCCTTCTTGGCCTTCTCCTCCGCCTTGGCTTTTTCGGCGAGCTGGGCGGCCTTCTTTTCGGCTTCTTCGGCGTTTTCGGCGTCGATGACCGCGTTGACCTCCTTCATGATGCGCATCGTCTCGGGGTCGTGGATCACCCACGAGGACCCGCCGTACGCGTGCACGTAGGACAGCGGAAGGGTCTTGATCGGCTCCGGATCGGAGAAGCGCGGCAGCTGTGGGACGGGTTTGCCCTGCTTCTTGCGGTAGGGCACCCACAGGGCCTTGCGCGGGCCGAGGATTCGCAGTGTGCGTTTGCGGGTCCCCACGCGGAGCGAGCAGTCGAATTGAGGCGCGGGTTTGCCGCCTGGAGCGTGGGCCTTTCCCACCACGATCACGTCGCAGGCACCTTTTTCCATCACCAGCTCGTGTTCGAGGGTGGGTGGCGCGGTCTCGGCGTCGCCGTCGTCGTACCGATCTTCTTCGAGGAAGGGCGGCTGTTCGTCGTCTTCGAGGGGTTGGATGACAGCGTCGTCGACCGGGATCGTGAAGGTCCGCTTGGCGACAAAACCGATGGCCAGCGAACCGTCGGTGCGTTCGCCGGGGATCAACTCGACCCAGTAGCCTTTGCGGAGATCTGCCACGGAGGGATGTTCAACCTGCTGCACACGGCATGCAAGGGCCGGCGCTTGAAACGGAACAACCGCGGCCGCAGACGTCGAACGATTGCGCGCCGGCTGTGCGAACGGAATACTGCAGACCCGCTCGCGCTCCCCCAAGAGGCTTATATGAAGAAGACGTTGAACCGCGCGGCCCTGCTGGCTGCGGTTTCGCTGGTCCTGCTCGCAAGCGCGCCGAGCTTTGCCGCCGTGCCCAAGACCATCGGCTTTCACGGCGCATTGCGAAACGCTGCTGGTGGTCCGGTCGCCGACGGCGATTACGCGCTGACGGTGTCGCTGTACACCGAGAAGACGTCCAATGCGCCGGTCTGGGAAAACCTCGTGCTTGTCTCGGTCAAGTCGGGGCGATTCTTCCACTCGATCGGCAGCAAGAAGGCGCTCGATGTGAAGCTGCTCGACGCCGCCAAGGTCGGGTGGATCGGCATCGCGGTGGGCAAGGACCCGCAGCTCGCGCGTGTGCCGATTCACGCCACATTCTATGCGCGCCGGGCTGAGGTCGCGCAGGCGCTGAGCTGCACCGAATGCGTGACGGCAGCGCATCTCGCCAAGGGGCTGCTCGGCGGCGCGAAGCTGACAAAGGGTTCGGTCAAGGCCGAGCACGTCGCGTTTGATTGGGCCAAGGCGGACAAGCCCGGTGGTGACGCGCTGCATGCCAAGTCGGCCGACAGCGCCAAGAGCGCCGACAATGCAAAGAGCGCCGACAATGCAAAGAGCGCCGACAATGCAAAGAAAGCCGACAATGCAAAGAGCGCCGACAATGCAAAGAAAGCCGACAGTGCCAAGGTCGCCGCGGACCTGCAGTGCACCGGTTGTGTGTCGGTGTCCGAGCTGAATTTCGACGGCGATCTCGACCTTGGAAAACGCGGCCTGCGAGCGGGCAAGGTCACGGCTACGTCGGTCGTCGCGGCGTCGGTGACCGCGGCGTCCTTCACCGGCGACGGCAGCAAGCTGACGGGCTTGAAGATCCCGGCGGGTGTGTGCCCCAACGGCCAGGCGGTGGTCGGTATCGATACCAACGGCAAGCTGCTGTGCAAGGCGGTGTCGAGCCCCGGCGGCGCGCTGGACAAGGTCTCTGGCGGTCTGCTGAGCACCGACTTCAGCCACGTCTTCGCCAACAACAAGTCGACCCCGATCCCCGACAACAACCCCAAGGGCGCGTCGAGCAACATCGTCGTGCCGAATGTGGGCACGGTGACCGCGATCTCGGTGTCGATCGACGTCACGAACTCGGCGTTTGGCTCGCTCACGGTGCGGCTGCGGGGGCCGGACGGCAGTCAGTACGTGCTGTTTTCGAAGAACGGCAAGGTGGTCACGAAGCTCGCCGCGACCTACCCGGCGCCCAACAAGCCTGTGAGCGGCGACCTCAACAAGTGGATCGGCGGCAACGCCAAGGGCATCTGGACGCTGACCGTCACCGACGCGTCGTTCAAAGACAACGGCATCGACGGCGCCATCAACGGCTGGCGGATCTCGCTGGTGGTCAAGGCGAACAACCAGCTGCAGGCCAAGGGCAAGCTCATCACCAGCGGCGGATTGCAGCTGCAGTCAGCGCCCAAGCATCCCGTCCCGTGTACGCCCGCCGAGTTTGGCCGCATGTACATCAACCCGACCGACAACAAGGTCTGGGTGTGCCGCAAGAAGTGGAACGCGGTGATGTTCGCGGCGTGCGGCAACAACATCAAAGAGTTCCCCGAGCAGTGCGACAACGGAAAGCTGAACGCGAACGCGCCGGGCAAGTGCCGAACGGACTGCTCGCTGCCGCGGTGTGGCGACAAGATCGTCGACCCGGGGGAGGACTGCGATGACGGCAACAAGAACGACCTCGACGGGTGCCGCAACACCTGCACCTTCTTCGCCGGGCAGAAGGCGTTCACCTCGCCGGGCAGCTTCAGCTTCAAGGTGCCGGCCGGTGTTACGAAGCTTTCCGCGGTCGCGATCGGCGGCGGCGGCGGCGGCGGTGGCGGCACGAGCGGCTCGGCTGGCGGTCGTGGCGGCGGCGGTGGCGCGCTTGTGTGGGGCAACGACATCGTCGTCAAGGGGGGTGAAACGCTCACGATTGTCGTCGGTTCAGGCGGTGGCAACGGCCAGCACTCGAGCAGCGGCAAGGCAGGCGGACGCACGGAGTTGCGTCGCGGTGGGACGGTCCTGATGCGCGCCAACGGCGGCCAGGGCGGGCCGGCCAACCCGGGCGGCGGCGTGCAAGGCGGCAAGGCGCAGATCGGCGCGTTCCCCTACAACAAGGGCGGCGGCAACGGCGGCGACAGCAGCACATCCAACGGCTGCGGTGGCTCGGGCGGCGGCGGCGCTGGCGGTTACACCGGCCCCGGTGGCAGGGGCGGCAGCGCGTGTTCGACCGGACAAAACGGCTCGGGCGGCGGCGGCGCCGGTGGCGACGGAAGCAACGGCAACTGCTCAGGCGGCGGCGGCGGCACGGGCATCCTCGGCGCCGGCGCGTCCGGCAAGCGCGGCGTCTCGGGTTCGAGTAGCAACGGCGCAGCAGGCGGCGCGGGCTCCGGCGGCACCAACGGCTTGCATGGGTCGGGCAACAGCGGCGGCAACGGCGGCGCATACGGTGGCGGCGGCGGTGGTGCCTACGACACCAGCAACGGCCGCGGTGGTCCGGGGCGCAACGGCGCACTGCGCATCATCTGGGGCGGCAACCGCTCGTTCCCCAACAACGCCAAAGACAAGTAGAAAGAGGGTTCGCAGATGCCATCGTCGAGCAGCGGCGCTCGCCATGCACATGAATTGAGCCGCCAAGACTGGCCGGCCGCTGAAAAACGAATCCATGGGTTGCGCCAAGCCAAGGTTGACCTGCCCGGGAGCGAGCTTGAATTGCTGCTCGGTTGGGCGGTGTTCAACAACGAAAATCACCCCGAAGAGGTCCGAAGCAACGCCGCCAAGACGCTTTGGAACCGCGTTGTTCAGCGCGAACGCGGCGGTCCGCACTACGCACAGGCGACCTACTACCTGGCCCACGCCTACCGGATGGACGGTGAACCGCAGCGCGCCCTCGGCTGGGTCGACCTGTGCTTGAAGTCCTCGCCCGAACACGTCCAAGCGCTCCGGCTCAAGCGTTTGTTGTCCAAAGCGGAAAAGCCCAAGAAGACCGAAGACAGCACCCCGTTTGGGCGCGTCGCGAGGTCGAGCGCGGGCTACCTCAAGCGCTTGTTGGCCGGCTGACCCACCGCAATCGGCGCTACATCAAGATCCCGCGCGAGTCGACGCCAGGCACCGTGGGCAACTCCGATTCGTTGTGCGATCAGCCGCTCGGCGATAAACCCGTAACCGCGCGGCATCGGCGTCTTCTTGATGCGTTCGCAGCCACCCTGAATGTCGAGCAGGTGTTCGAGCGTGCTGTCGAAGCGCTGCAGCCTGAAATCGTCGACCACGCCTGCGCTTTTGCAGTCGCGGCACCGACCCTAACAGGCCGATCCACGTCCGCCGCGGGAAGTCGTCGCAACCCCGTTCGCGGAGGCCGTTTTTTGGTCGATATGCCCCTGTAGGGCCCACAGAAGCCCGCAGAGCCGTTTTGCCAGGGGGGGAGCTATATATGCCGCTTCGAGCCGCAAACGCCCGTTAGAACGAGTTCTAGCGAGTCGCGGTTTGCTGGCAAGGCGAAGCCCCGGGCCTGAATTCCCGGGCTCAGTTGAGCAAGCCCGCCTCCGCCAGCTCCACGGCGAACTCCACCAGCAGCGGCTGCCTTACCCACGTTTGTCGGCAGCTGGTGCACCGACATGCGCCGCACCGAATCCGCCATGCGAACCGCAACGCCGAGCCCTCGAAGGAGGGCTTGCTCAACTGAGGCCTCGGCTTCAGCCGGGGTCGTTAAGTGACCGGCATTGGGGTTAGTTCAGGTTGATAACCGGCGCCTTTTCCTTGATCGAGGCATCCGACTTGATGGTCATCGCGCCACCAGCCTTGTGGTCGGTCGTCGTTCCAGACTCGACCTTGATCGTCTTATCGGCCTTGAGCTTGAAGTCCTTGCACTCCACATCGATGGTCTCTTTGGCCTTGATGTGGATGTCCTTCTCCGAGTTGATCTCGATCATGTTTTCGTCGGTGTGGATGTAGATCCAGTTCTTCTTCGACGTGTCGTAGATCTCGACCCGCTTGCCCTTGTCGCCGCCGTGGGTGAGGCGGATGAAGTGGCCGGAGCGCTCGTGCGGGTCCTTGCGAGTGAAGTCACCGCTGCCGTCGTTGTTGGCGTCCGACAGCGTCTGGATGATGATCTCGTCGGCGCCTTCGTTGTCGTCGACGAACTGAATCACGTGGCCGCTGCGGCTGACGATGCTGCGGAAGTTGTTCTTGCCGCCCTGGTCGTTGTTGCTGTCGATCGGCTTGTCTTCGCCGTTCCACAACGCGCCGATGATGTACGGCCGGCGCAGATCGCCATGCTCGAACGCGATCAGGACCTCGTCGTCGACTTCGGGCAGGAAGAACGAACCGCGGCTCTTGCTGGTGTCTTTACCGCCGGCGAACAGGGTCGTCATGCGGCACCAGGTGCTGATGAAATCCTCGTCGTCCTTTTCGCCCGACGCGTAGTCGCCCGACTCCAAGACCCACGGGTATTTCACCTTCACGCGGTAGTGACCGTCGGGATCCTTGTTGTCGATGACGATGCCGATGACGACACCGTTGATTTTGAACGGGTCACGCGACTGTGGTCCAAGGATCATGATTCACCCCACGGGTAGTGCACGACGAGCCTATCCACGCGCCCAAGCGATCGCAACGACGGTTGTGTCTCACCCCCCGATCGATCGGGGCGATCTGTCCCCGCAGCAGTCGGCAGGCCCGTCGCCTTGACTCAAAACCCGCGCAGGGTTAGACCCCGGCAGCCTCGCGCGCGCGGCCTGATGCTGTGTTTTGCAGCCGCCACCCGATACATCGGGAGCCCAGCGCGACCGCGGCAACCGCGAACCGGAGACAGCTCTATGATCGGCAGCCAGCTGCAGTATCTGCCCGTTATCGTGATCCTCGCGTTGGTCACGGTCGTTGGGGTGGCGATCCTGCTCATCAACCGAGCGCTCGGCCCGCGGGTTTCGACACCGGTCAAGGACGCGGCATTCGAGTGCGGGTCCGACCCCATCGGGAGCGCCCGGCAGCGCTTCAACGTGAAGTTCTACCTCGTCGCGATCTTCTTCATCGTCTTCGATATCGAGGCCGTCTTCATGTACCCGTGGGCGAGCCTGTACCGTGAAATGATCGTCGAACCCGGCGTCGGCTGGCTCACGATGGCCGAGATGTTCATCTTCGTCGGCATCCTGTCGGCCGGCTTGGTCTACGTCTGGCGTCGCGGCGCCCTCGAGTGGGAGTAAGCGATGTCATCTGCGTTGATTCAGCTCGTCCGCGACAATTTCCCGACCGCGGTCGTCGGCAGCCACGAAAACCAGGGCGACGCCTGCGTCTTGC
Organism: uncultured Enterobacteriaceae bacterium; assembly: GCA_964560875.1. GTDB lineage: Bacteria > Myxococcota_A > UBA9042 > UBA9042 > UBA9042 > CAZLMW01. The sequence continues at coordinate 25,379 of CAZLMW010000062.1, read as the reverse complement.
TCGGCCCGGACAAGCTCGTCGAGGTCTGCACGTTCCTGCGCGACGACCCGCGCGCGGCCTTCGACATGCTCGTGATGGTCACCGCCGCCGACTACCTCGATTTTCCGGCCGAATACCGAGCGGTCGCCAGCCCCGTCGACGAAGACAACGCCTACGGTGTGCGCGCCGACAACATGCCCCGATATGAAGCGGTCTACGCGCTGCTGTCGCTGACCAAGCGGCATCGGCTGCGAATCAAGGTCGCCGTCGACGGCCCCGAACCGTCCGTTCCATCGCTCTGCGACGTCTGGCCCGCCGCCAATTGGGGCGAGCGCGAGGCCTGGGACATGGTCGGCATCAAGTTTGAGAATCACCCGGATTTGCGTCGCATCCTCCTGTACGAAGAGTTCGAGGGGCATCCGCTCCGCAAGGACTACGACCTGCGCGGCTACCAGCCGCTGATCGACATGCCGCACCTGGCCGAATACGCCGATCACGCGCGCCACCGCTAGCTGCCCGCACCGACGCTACGCGGCTCCCCGAACCGACCCAAAGCACGCCTACCAGAGCACCTCATGGACTACACCATCACGCCCGAAGTCGGCGCCGACGGCCTGCACACCAATCGCATGGTCATCAACATGGGCCCGTCGCACCCGGCGACGCACGGCACCGTGAAGTTCATCCTCACGCTCGACGGCGAGATCGTGGACGACGTCGACATTCACATCGGCTACCTGCACCGCGGCTTCGAAAAGATGTCCGAGCAGGGCACCTGGCAGCAGGTTTTGCCGTACACCGATCGCCTCAACTACGTCAGCCCTCTGTGCAACAACGTCGGCTACGTCGGCGCGGTTGAAAAGCTCATGGGCGTGCAGATCACGGAGCGCTGCGCGTACATCCGGGTGCTGATCTCGGAGCTATCGCGGATCACCGACCACCTGACGTCGATCGGGGCCGGCGCGCTCGAGCTCGGCGGCTTCACCCCGTTTCTGTACGGCGTCGAGGCGCGCGAGATGTTCTACCCGGTCATCGAGGAGCTGTGCGGTGCGCGTCTGACCACGAGCTACACGCGCGTTGGCGGGCTCATGGCGGACCTGCCCGAAGGCTATGAGCAGACCGTCCTCGGCATCTTCCCCAAGGTGAAGTCGCTGATGAAGAAGGTCGACGCGCTGTTGACCCAAAATCGCATCTTCTACGACCGGATGATCGACACCGGGACGCTCAGCCAGGAGGACGCGATCGCGTTTGGCTGCACCGGCATCATGCTGCGTTCGACCGGCGTCGATTGGGACCTGCGCAAGCACGAGCCGTACCTGGTGTACGACAAGCTCGATTTCGACGTCATCGTCGGCCACCGGGGCGACAACTACGACCGGTACCTGTGCCGAATCGAAGAGGTCTACCAGTCGATGCGCATCATCGAGCAGGTCTTCCGCGACATCCCCGACGGACCGGTCAACGTGGCGGACTGGAAGGTCAGCTACCCGCCCAAACAGGATGTCTACAACAGCATCGAGGGCATGATCGCGCACTTCAAGCTGATCATGGACGGCCACCAGGTGCCGCCGGGCGAGTCGTATTACGCGGTCGAGGGCGGCAACGGCGAGGTCGGCTTCTACGTGATCAGCCAGGGCAACGGACGGCCCTACCGCGTGCATGTCCGGGCGCCCTGCTACTACGCGATGGGCGTGCTCAAGCAGCTGATCGAAGGCCACATGCTGGCCGACATCATTCCGACGTTCGACACGCTGAACATGATCGGCGGAGAGGTGGACCGATGAGCGAAAACGGCGCAGCAAGCGCTCCCGAAATGATCACGGCGACCATCGACGGCGTCGAGATCACGGTTGAAAAGGGCACGACGATCGTCCGCGCGGCCAAGCAGCACGGCATCGAAGTACCGACTTTCTGCTACCACCCGGGCCTGTCGATCCCCGCTAACTGCCGCATGTGCCTGGTCGAAGTGACCTGGGGCAACGGTCGCAAGAACCCCAAGCCGCTGCCCGGTTGCTACACCGAATTAGGCCCGGGCATGGTGGTCGACACGCAGTCGGACGAGACCAAAGACGCCCAGAAGTCGGTGCTCGAGTTCATCCTGCTCAACCACCCGGTCGACTGCCCCATCTGCGACCAGGCCGGCGAGTGCGTGCTGCAGGAGCACTACTTCACGTACTCCGCGCAGCCATCGCGCCTCAGTCACCAGAAGGTCGCCAAACCCAAGGCCGTTCCGCTCGGACCGCGCGTCGTGCTCGACTCGGAGCGCTGCATCGTCTGCACGCGCTGCATTCGGGTGTGTGACGAGGTCGCCGGGCGCAGCGAATTGACCCTGGAAGACCGCGGCAACCACAGCCAGATCACGACGTTCCCGGGCCGCCAGCTCGAAAACGACTACTCGCTCAACACCGTCGACGCGTGCCCGGTTGGCGCGCTGACCGACCGCAAGTTCCGGTTCCGGCGCCGTGTTTGGTTCCTGTCGAAGAAAGAATCGGTGTGCACCGGCTGCGCGCGCGGCTGTTCGCTGCGACTCGACAGCTACCAGGGCAAGACCGAGCGCGTCGTGCCCCGCTACAACCCCGACGTGAACAACTGGTGGATGTGCGACGACGGGCGCGACTACATGCGCGCGCGCACGATCGAAGGGATCGCGGCCGCGCGCGATGGCGACGACGAAAACCCCGACGTTGCCGCGCTGGTCAAGGATGTGGCCGGGCTCTTCGGCGAGGACGAGGAAGGCAAGCAGACCGTCGCAGTCGCGCTTTCGGCGTCGCTCGAGAACGAGGCGATCTACGCGTGGGCGAAGGTGGCTGCGGCGACCGGAAATCGCGTCTACCTGCTGCGCCGCGAAGGCTGGCAGGGGGACGACATCCTCAAGAAGGGGGACCGGGACTGCAATGCGACCGGCGCGACGGCCATTCTCGACGCGGTTGCCCCGGGTTGGGGTGATGACGCCGCGTTCGCTGCAAACGCGGCACAGGCCGATGCGCTGCTGGTGGTCGATAACGACGCGATGCCGTCGGACGCCGCGCTCGAAGCGTTCAGTGAACATGACGCTGCGTTCGTGCTCAGCGACGTTGACAACGGGCTGACCGAAGCTGCCGCTGTCGTGTTGCCGATCGGCCAACTGCACACCCGCGACGGCACAATCGTCAACGCGGACGGCTGGATTCAGCGGGTGATGGCGCCCTTGCCTGCCGCGCGCGGGGTTGTCCGGCCTGTTTCCGTCGCGCTCGCCGCTGCCGCCGCTGGTGGTGTCGAGCTCAGCTTCGGGTCCACGGCCGGCGCTGCAGATGTGTTCGCCGCCATCGCGCAGGACGTGCCGGCCTTCGCCAACCTGAGCTACGGCTACCTGGCCGACCTCGGCGGCGCGTTGACCAACGGTGGTGAACCCGCGCCCAAGCGCAAGCGCATCCCCGGCACCAAGGAGTGGGAGCCCGACGACGTGCACCCGACCGCCAAACGCCCGTTCGCGATTCAGCGCGGCACGAGCGACCTGGTTACCCCCGCCAGCGGACAGTAGCCGGGACGCGCGGTCTCCGCCGCCTCAACGGACCTTCACCGGACCCACAGACAGGACATCGACGTGTTGGAAATCACAGGACATTTCACAGCCGACCTGGTACTCGGCGCGCTGCTCAAGTTCGGCGCGTTCGTGTTCGGCTTCGTGATGGTCGTCGCGACGCTGCTCACGTGGCTCGAGCGCAAGTACTCGGCGCTGATGCAAAACCGCATCGGCCCCAACCGCGCCAACTTCGGCAAGTACACGTTCGGCGGCCTGCTGCACATTGTGGCCGACGGGCTGAAGATGCTGATCAAAGAGGACTTTGTCCCGATCACGCCCAACCCGTGGATGTTCCGCCTCGCGCCGCTGTTGGCGTTCGTGCCAGCGCTGACGGTGTTCGTCGCGATCCCATTTGGCCCGGCCCCCGCTGAGGGGAGCGCGTTCACACCGTTCCAGGTCGCGCCCACCAACCTCGGCATGCTGTTGGTCTTCGCGATCACCTCGCTCAACGTCTACGGCTCGGTGCTCGGTGCGTGGGCGTCCAATAACAAGTGGTCGCTGATGGGCGGCCTGCGTATTTCGGCGCAGATGATCAGCTACGAGGTCGCTATCGGCCTGACGTTGGTCGGCGTCTTCATGATCTACGGTTCGCTCGACCTGTATGAGATCGTCGAAGGCCAGTCGCGCATGTACGGCGGCTGGCTGCCCGGTTGGGGCATCGTCTTCCAGCCGTTTGCCTTCGTCCTCTATCTCGCGTGTGCGATCGCTGAGAACAAGCGCGCGCCGTTCGACGTGGCCGAGGCCGAATCCGAGCTGACCGCAGGTTACTGGACCGAATACAGCGCGATGGCATTTGGCGTGCTCGCGATCGCCGAGTTCGTCGAGGTCGTGTTGATCGGCTGCATCGGCGCCCTGCTGTTCCTCGGTGGCTGGCATATCCCGGGTCTGAGCGGCGACGGTCCGTTCATGATCGCGTTGGGAATCGGCGCGTTCCTCGGCAAAGTGTTGCTGCTCGTGTGGCTGCAGATGACGATTCGCTGGACGCTGCCGCGCTTCCGCTACGACCAGATCATGAAGCTGGGCTGGACCATGCTGCTGCCCGCTGCGCTGGTGAACCTCGTCGTGACCGGTGTGGTTCTCGCGTTTGTTGACCGCTTTTAGAGGCGCTTGCGCGCAGTCTGTTAGGAGACCATCGCCATGGCCAAGCTTGTTGACCGAAAGGACCCGGATCTGCTGCGGCAGAGCTATGTGGTCGAGATCACCAAGGGCGTCGCGCTGACGTCGCGGGTGTTCGTCAAGAACCTCTTTGGGCGGATGTTCGGCGATGGTGGCGACACCGTAACGGTGCAATACCCCGAACAGCAGAAGCCGTACCCGGACCGGTTCCGCGGCAAGCACCGCTTGATGGAGCGCCCGGACGGCCAGGTTCGTTGCGTCGCGTGCATGCTGTGTTCGACCGCGTGTCCGGCCAACTGCATCACGATCGTCGCGGGTGAACACGCGGATGTGAGCATCGAGAAGTTCCCCGAGGTCTTCGAGATCGACCTGCTCAAGTGCATCTACTGCGGTTTTTGCGCGGAAGCGTGCCCGTGCGACGCGATCCGCATGGACTCGGGCCGGCACACTCTGCCCACGGTGGATCGACGCACCCAGCACACGGGCAAAATCGACCTGCTCAGCCTCGGCACGCAGACGATTGCGGAGCAAGGCGGCACCTTCAAATCCGATCAGCGGCACGCGCAGTTCCACGGCGAGCCGGTCGTCGACGGCGCCGGGCACTGATCGCGGAGGCGGCCACGATGTCCGACAACGCATCCGAGACCAAGACGACGACGAGCGGCCCTGCAGACGCCAACGGTGCGCATACGGGGTCAGGCGCGGCGGATCCGGTCCAGGCTCCATTCGATTCGAGCGCTCGCGGGCGGCCGCCGCACGATGACCCGCAACGGCAGGCCGATCGCAAGCTGCTCGGCGACCTCGTCAAGAAGGCGGTGACGACCGGAATCAACACGATGCTGACCACCGAGGAAGGGGTTCGTGCCGTCGTTGGCGCCGTTGCTGAGAAAGACCTTATCGGGTCGGCTGTCAGCGGCGTTGATGCAACGCGCCGCGAGGCGGTCGCGATCGTGGGACGCGAGGTCCACAACTTCCTCGAGACGCTCAACCTGTCCGAAGAGATCACCAAGATCCTGACGTCGGTCAGCTTCGAGATCCGCACCGAAGTCCGCTTCATTCCCAACGAGGAAGGCAAGCTGCGAGCGAAGGTCAGCTCCGGCGCGCGACCGCGTGTGAAGATCAACGATGTCCCCGTCGAAGAGGACGAGGTCGAAGAAGAGCTCGAGGCCGTGGACGACGACGACGCCAAGTCCGATCCGACCACGCGCCGAGGGGCACGCCGGGCCGTCCGCGGTATTGTCGAACGGCTCGCTGAAGCCACCGCCGCAACCGCGCGCGCCGCCGCTGAAGTCGCCGCCGAGACCGCCGCAGATGTCGTCAACGAAGCGCGCGGCCACGCCGAAGACGAATAGCCCGACGTTTCGTCATCCAACCAGCTTCAACGCTCTGCACCGGCAATCGCCGGCCGGTTAGCTGACGAGTTTCGGGACGAGCTGCCCGAGCTGCTTTGGCTGCTGCAGATGGCCGTGATCTTGTTCTGGCTGCACGACCGGAGCGCGGGACGGAAGCGCACGCGCAGGCTTATCGATCATGCGACGTCGACGGTTTGCAGGCTCATCGACCTGTCCGGCAAGGCGTGGATGAAGCCGGTGCGGGGCGAGGTTCGCAAGCTGCTCGACGCGATGCGCGGACCTCTCACGGCAGACGATTGCGACGATTGAACGCGATGATTGCCCACGCGACCGTTTCAGGGCGATTCGTTGCACCAAAAGACGTGTGACCGCGCGACTTCTGTGAAGCCGAGCCTGGCGAGGATCGGGGCCGATGTTTCCACGCGTGCCTGGGTGACAGCGAGGCGCATGCCCATGGAGCGCAAGGCTGCCAACCGGGCCTCGATCAACGCGCGGTAGATGCCGCGGCCACGGTAGCTGGGCAGGACCATGCCGCCGCTCATGTAGGCGAGGCTGGTGTCACCGTCGTCCTTGAGCACAAAAGAGGTCGTGGCGACCGGCCGGCCATCGATCGAGGCGACGAAGAGACGCCGCGAATCGCCCAGGTTGCGCAGGGTCCAGAGCACCTCGTCGCGCCGATGTGATTGGTTTTCGGGCGCGATGTGCCAGCCCTCGAAGTCGACGGGGAACCACAGCTCGTCAGCGTTGTGCTCGTCGATTGGGGTGACGGTGATGGCCGAATCGTAGGCGATGTGCAGCGCGGCGGTGTCGCAGGCCATGAGCGCCACGTCGGCGGCTCTTGCGCCGCGTTTTCGCAACCTCTCGGCCATGTCGAGCGGACGTGTTGGCGGGCCGACGCACCACTTGAACGCCGTGCCGATACGCTCGTAGGTCGCGAAGACGTCGTCGATCACCTCGGCGATCTCGGTGTCGGGCACCACGGACAGCACGACTTCGTTGTAGTGCGGGTCCTTCAGCGACTCGGACAGGACCTGGTACCAGCCGGAGCGTTCGACGAACTGGACGTCTCCGCGACGCACCATGATGCCGAGCGGCGCCATGAAGATGACTTCGGCGAGATCGGGCCGAGCGAGCGGATCGGGGCCTTCGCGAACGGACACAGGTAGCTTCGGCTATTCGACGGTGACCGACTTGGCCAGGTTGCGCGGCTGGTCGATGTCGGTGCCCTTGATGTCGGCGAGGTGGTACGCGAGCAGCTGCAGCGGCACGACGGCGACGATGGGCGCGGTCCAGGGTGTGGTGACGGGGACCGGCAGGAAGCCCTCGCACTGGTTTTTCAGTTGTTCGTCCTCGGCGTCACCGAGCGCGATGACGGGTCCGTGGCGGGCGCGGATCTCTTGCAGGTTGCTTGCGGTCTTTTCGTAGCTGGGGCCGCGCGGGGCGACAACGACGGTGGGCGTGTGCTCGTCGATCAGCGCGATGGGGCCGTGTTTCATCTCGCCGGCGGCATAACCCTCGGCGTGGATGTAGCTGATCTCTTTGAGTTTGAGCGCGCCCTCCAGGGCGATCGGGTGGTGCAATCCGCGGCCGAGATAGAGCGCCGAGCGAGCCTCACGGTATTGCCATGCGAGGTCACGGACGTTGGCGTTCATCTCGATCGCCTTGTCGATCTCGCCGGGGACCTCGACCAGAGCGCCGAGCAGCTCGCGAGCTTGGGGTACATCGATGGTGCCGCGACGACGGCCAAGCATGACAGCGAGCAGGTAGAGCGCGGTCATCTGGGTGGTGAACGCCTTGGTCGATGCGACGCCGATTTCGGGTCCCGCGTGGGTGTAGACGACCTCGCCAGCGGTGCGCGCGATGGTGCTGCCGATGACGTTGACGATGCCGAGGCAGGTGGCGCCGCGGCGGCCGGCTTCTTTGAGGGCTGCGAGGGTGTCCGCGGTTTCACCGGACTGCGAGATGGCGATGACGAGGCAGGTCTCATCGACGACGGGGTCGCGGTAACGGAACTCGCTGGCGAGGTCGACTTCGACCGGGATGCGGGTCGCTTGTTCGAGGTAGTGCTTGCCGACGAGGCCGGCGTGCCAGGACGTTCCGCAGGCGATGATGATGATGCGGTTGACGGCCCGCAGCTGCTCTGTATCGAGGCTGACTTCGTTGAAGAAGACGTCGCCCTGTTCGAGCGAGGCGCGGCCGCGGATGGTGTCGGTGACGGCGCGGGCTTGCTCGTGGATCTCCTTGAGCATGAAGTGCTTGTAGCCGCCCTTTTCGGCGGCGACGGCGCTCCACTGCACGCGGGCGATGGGACGCTCGATGGGTTCGCCGGTCTCGACCGACCAGATCTTGTGTCCTTGCGCCGTGATCTCGGCCAGGTCGCCGTCTTCGAGGTAGATGACGTCGCGCGTGTGGCTGAGGATCGCGGGGATGTCGCTGGCGCAGAAGCGCTCGCCTTCGCCGACGCCCAAAATGAGCGGGCTGTGTTGTTTGGCGACAACGACCCGGTCGGGGGCTTCGCGATCGAGCACGGCAAGGGCATAGGCGCCTTCGACGCTGCCGATCGCAGAACGCACGGCCTGGGCGAGCGGTTTGCCGGCTTCGACCTCGTTGTGGATGAGGTGAGCGAAGATCTCGGTGTCGGTTTCGCTCGCGAACGTGTGGCCTTTTTCCTGCAGGTCCGCGCGCAACGCGAGGTGGTTTTCGATGATGCCGTTGTGCACAACCGCGACGCGCCCGTAGACGTGTGGGTGCGCGTTGGGCTCGCTCGGTCGGCCGTGGGTCGCCCATCGGGTGTGGCCGATACCAACGCTTCCTTCAATGGGCTCGACGGCGAGGATCTTGTCGAGGTTGCGCAGCTTGCCGACCGACCGACGCAGGCCGATAGCGCCGGCGTGGAGGATCGCGATGCCTGCAGAGTCGTAGCCGCGGTATTCGAGACGCCGCAGCCCTTCGACAAGGATGTCAGCGGACTGTTGGGGGCCGACGTAGCCGATAATCCCGCACATTCTTTACTCCTGGCCCTTCTTGGCGGCGACCCAGCCTTCTTTGACGAACTGCCGACCGCGCGCCACCGCGAGGGCACCGCCGGGCACATCCTTGGTGATGGTGCTGCCGGCGCCGACGTAGGCGTCGTCCCCGAGGTTGACCGGGGCCACCAGGGCGGTGTTGCTGCCGATGAACACGCCCTTTCCCAACACCGTCTTGTGCTTGTTCTTCCCGTCGTAGTTGCAGGTGATGGTGCCGGCGCCGATGTTGCTGCCGGGGCCCACGTCCGCGTCGCCGACGTAGCTGAGGTGGCTGGCCTTGGCGCCTTCGCGCATCGTGGTCTTCTTGGTCTCGACGAAGTTGCCGACCTTGACCTTGTCGTGCAGCACGGAGCCGGGGCGAAGGTGGGCGAACGGGCCGACCGCGGTGTGGTTGCCGATGCTCGAGTCGGTGGTGACGCAGTACGGCTTGAGGTGTGCGTTTTCGCCGACCGAGGTGTTCTTCAGCACGCAGCCGTGCTCGATCAAGGTGCCGGTGCCGACCGAGGTGGCGCCGCGGAGCTCGACGCTGCCGCAGATGGTGACGTCGTTGGCGATTTGCACCGTCGCTTCGATCCAGGTCGTGTCGGGCTGTTCGATCGCGACACCTGAGGACATCCACGCGGCGTTGATGCGGCTGCGCAGGATCGAGGTGGCCCGGGCGAGCTCGAAGCGGTCGTTGATGCCCTGGACCTCTTGCCAATCGGCCTCGTAGTTGGCGCCCGGAAGAGCCGCTTGGCGGGCCATCTCGAGCAGATCGGTGAGATAGAGTTCGCCCTGGGCGTTGTCGTCGGAGAGGCGGCCGAGCGCGTCGACGAGGAAGTCGCGGGAGACGGCCATCATGCCGGCGTTGATGAGATCGACGGCCAGCTCGTCGGCGTTGCAGTCGGCGTGCTCGACGATGCGGTCGATGCGGCCATCGTCGTCGAGGATCACGCGGCCATACTTGGCGGAGTCGGGCGGTCGGGCGGTGATGAGGGAGACGTGACCATCGCCGCGTGCGTCGAGCAGGTTGGCGAGTGTGCTGGGCAGCAGCAGGGGGCCGTCGCAGTAGAGGATGAGGACATCGCGGGCGTCGCCAAGCTCGGGCAGCGCCATCTGGACGGCGTGTCCGGTGCCGCGTTGTTCGGCCTGTTCGACAAATCGCACGTCGCAGCTCCACGACTGGCTGCCGATCCAACCCTGCACCTGGTCGCGCCCGTGGCCGGTAACGATGACCATGCGACCGGGCTGCAGCGTCTCGGCGACGCGCATCACGTGGCCGATCATGGGCAGTCCGAGCACCTCGTGCAGCGCCTTGGGGCGGGAGCTTTTCATGCGCGTGCCCTGCCCGGCGGCGAGGATCACGATCGCGGTGTCAGGGCGGGCGGTCGATTGTGTCATCGTGCGTTTCCAAGGGGTTGTGGCACGGGCCGTGGGAGCGGTCGATAGGAGCGTGTGTGTACGGGAAGAGAAGCCACGAAACAAGCCGCGATCCATTGCCGGGGACGGGCTTGATCGCTATCCTCCGCGCGCCGCGACCGCGGACGCCGCATCCTTGGTGGCCGCGTACCCGTCGCAGGTTCATCCCGGTTGATCTCAGGTCGGCCTGGAAGCGACGAACGGCAGGCGCAGCGCGGAGTCAAAGGGCCCGCAGCGACGAACAAACATAACGGCGCGCGCCTCTCGCGTGTTCGGAGCGGACGATGACGATCAAGATCGATGAAAACACGCGCGTCTGGCTCAACGGTGAGCTTCTCGATGCGGACACCGCGCGAATCTCGCACCTGACGCACACGTTTCACTACGGCCTCGGCGCGTTCGAAGGGATCCGAAGCTACGACGTGGGGCCCGGAGAAGGTGCGGTGTTCCGGCTCGACGCGCACATCAAGCGCCTGCTGGACAGCTGCCACCTTGTCACCATCGGTCCCGCCGTTCGGTGGTCGCACCAAGAGCTTGCAGCGGCGTCGGTGCAGACGTTGCAGGCCAATGGGCTCGCGAGCGGCTACATCCGGCCGGTCATCTACATCGCCGACGGCGCGATGGGCGTCGGCGCGCGCGAAAACCCGATCCACGGGATGATCGCTGCCTGGGAGTGGGGCGCGTACCTCGGTGAAGAGGGCCTCACGCAGGGCGTGGATACGATGATTTCGTCGTACAACCGCCCCGGTCACAGCAGCGTGATGAGCAAAGGAAAGCTGTGCGGCCAGTACATCAACTCGATCCTCGCCAAGCGGGAAGCGCTCGCGGGCGGGTTTGCCGAGGCGATTCTGCTCAATGAGCAGGGGTACGTGACCGAGGCGAGCGGCGAAAACCTCTTCATCGTCAAGAACGGGGCCGTCGTCACGCCGCCGTTGGGGATGAACATCCTGGCCGGCATTACGCGCGAGACGGTGATGCTCATCGCCCGGGACCTCGGCATCGAGGTGGCGGAGCGGGCGTTTGCGCGCGATGAGCTCTACCTGGCCGACGAGGTCTTCATGACGGGCACGGCGGCCGAAGTTACGCCGGTCCGTTCGGTCGATCGCCGCGATATTGGCCAGGGCAGCCGCGGGCCGGTAACCGAGAAGCTGCAGACCGCATACTTTGACATCGTCCAGGGCCGCAACCCGGCTTACGAGCACTGGCTGACCCGGTACAAGATCTAGCCGGCCGACGATCCGAGCGTGTAGCGAGCCTTGCGATGGCGCTTTTTGACGAGCGATTTGACGGCTGGCAGGCCGCCGATTTCGACGCCTACTTGCAAAAAAAGTGGGCGTCCAACCGGTTCAACCTCGAGCGCGGGCGGGTGCGGCTGCGGCTGATCGATCTGCTTGGACAGCTCGCCGATCGAGCCGGAATCGAGAACGCCCAGGCGACGGTCTGGACCAGCCCCGACCATCCCAAGCTCAGCAACGGTCATCGCGTGCGTGGGCAGGCGGCCGCGTTTACGCACGACGGACCGACGCGAACAGCCATCGAACGAACAGATCCGGCGGTCGACGCCGATGATGTGACCCGCAAACACGCCCATATCGGCCTGGTGATCGACGCCACAGAGCTGGTCGCGTCGCTGTCCCTGCCAGCTGGCGCGCGGTTTGACCGGACCACGTGGACAGGTGTCAAAGAGCAGTGGGCTGCGTTGGCCGAGGGGCTCGAAGTGGCGCTGCTCGATGACGAGCTCGGTGTGCGGGTCGAGCGCCGGTTTGCGCGCGACGATGTGTTGGCCGGTGGCGCGGATGTCGAGAAGTTGAGCGGTTGGTTGAAGGCGGCGTGGCCCATACTACAGGCGACACTGTGGTCCGAGAGCAACGACCCAGCCGGTCTCAGCGCCGCGGTCGACGCTGCGCGCGCAAAAGCTGAGGAAAAAGCGCCCGAGCCTGCACCAGAGCCCGAAAAATCGGTCGAAATCGCACCGGCGGGCTCCAAGACGCCCGAGCCCAAGCCTCCCCCGCGACCTTCCTACCCTCGCGGCCGCACCCGGCAGACCGGGCCCTATCGTCCCTTTAGCGCGGCAAGCGCGCGCGCTGAGTCCAAGACTGCGGAAGGCAGGCGCGAACAGCGCACCGGCGGCGAAGGTAGGCGCGGACCACGCGCAGGCGGAGACAGAAAGGGCGGAGACAGAAAGGGCGGAGACAGAAAGGGCGGAGACACGAAGCGCGGAGACAGAAGGGGCGGAGACACAAAGCGCGGCGACAAGTCGCGACGTGACCGGACAAGCGATGGCCGCCGTCCAGACCGGCCTCGACGGGACAAACGCAGTCGCGATCGCGGGCCACGCGGCCCCTACGAACTCGGACCGGAACGCGGCAAGAAGGCGCCGGCCGCCGAGATTGCGCCCGGCGCGACGGTGGTCCTCAAAGCCGGCCTGTTCGCCGGAAAGACGGGCGAAGTTGTGGCGGTCAAGAAGGGCAAAGCCGACGTGGTTGTCGGTGGCATGACGATGAGCATCGCGGTCAAGGATCTGACGCTCGGTTGATCGGGCAAGTCGGCTGCAGTTTCACAGCTTGGTTGAGCGGGTCGCTATAAACGTGGGCATGTAGCGCGACAGGGCGTCGTTGGCGTCGGCGGGGAAACGATCCTCGAACATGCCGGTCAGCGCCAGTCCGGCGTCGAGCTGGCCGCCGAGCTGGGCGGTCAAGGTGTGGCTGAAGCACAGCGGCTCGTTTTGGGCGATGAAGGCGTCGCGCTTGGCGGCGTCGATGCTCGTGAGATCGGAGTAGGGCAGCGGGTATTGCACCTTGAGCGTGCTCTTGCCGGCGTCGTCGAACGCGAACATGAAATAGCTGGGCTTGAGGAAGCCGGCGATGAGGCTGCCGCCGGGCTTGAGCACGCGGGCGGATTCGCGCCATACGGGGCCGATGTCGGGCACAAAGCAGTTGCTGCATGGGTGGACGATGAGGTCGAAGCTGGCGTCGTCGAGGGCGGAGAGGTCGCGCATGTCGCCTTCTACGACGCGGATATCGAGGCCTTCGCGCGCGGCGACCACGCGATCCTGTTCCAGCTGGGCCGGGGAGTTGTCGAAGATGGTCACGGTGGCGCCCGCAGCGGCGAGAATGGGGCCCTGCTGACCGCCACCCGCGGCGAGGCCGAGCACCGAAACACCTCGTAGATCGGCGGGAAACCAGGCCTTCGGGACCGGCTTGACCGGGGTCAGCACGATGGACCAGTCACCGGCGCGGGCGGACTCGATGACGTCGGGCGTGACGGGCACGGTCCACTTGTTGCCGGTCGCCACCTGGTGATTCCAGGCGTCGCGGTTGTAGCGGCGCAGGTCAAAGCTCATGGCGGGGTCTCAGAAGAAGGTGACGACGGCCGGTTAGAAGAAGGTGACGACCGCCAGTTGGATGCAGCCGGCGACGAACCCAAGGGCGGCGCCGACCGCGATGAGCAGCCATTCATCCTCTTCGAACACCGGATGGAGAACCTGCTCGAATTGCTCGGCTGGTAGCGCCTGGAGACGGTCGCGGAGGGTGGATTCGATGTCGAGCGCCTCGTCGGCATAGGCGTGCATGCGGCGGGCGGCAGCGGGGATTTCGGCGGCGACGCGGTCGCAGATGGCGTCCTTGAGCTCGACGTAGCGCCGGGTCCCAACGACGAACTGCATCACCGGGCGGCCAGGACCAGCGACTTCATCGACGGCGCGCGAGATGTGGCGGTGGACCATCGCGAACAGGCGATCGGAAGCGGGGCCGCGCAAGACGGCGTCCATCAGGGTCTCGGCGCGGAGGATTTGGCTCGCGAAAAAGCGCGCGTATTCGTCCGCGACTTCGTTCTGCCGTTTCAGGAAGAGGCCGTGCCAGGTCACGAAGAACATGCGCTTGGGGTGCAGGGGCTTGAACACCATGCGCAGGGCCAGCCAGTTGGTCGCCCAACCGACGATCGCGCCGGTGACCGGGAGGAACCACCACGGCTGGACGATGAGCCAGATGACGAGCTGAACGCCGCCGAACAGCAAGCCAAAGCCGAGCCCACAGCGGGCGATGAAGCGGAATTCCTCGCCGCCACACCGTCGAAAGAGCTCGCAGAGCAGCGCGACGTTGTTGGTGAACGCGCTGATGACCATCTCGCGCAGGTCCACGAGCTCGTCGGCGTCGTGACGAACGTCGTTTGTCATCGCGGTGACCACGCCGGGGACCTCGGCTTTCATGCGGCTGAGGGTCTTGTCGCGCAAGGTCAACGGCATCGTGTTCCAGAGCGCGGGATAGCGGGCGCGGACGACCTCTTCCACGATGCGCTCGGAGCGGCGGCCGAGCTCGGGGGCCACAATGTCGGAGACGGCGCTGGGATCGATGCGGTTGACGAGTTCCTGCGCCGTGATCAGCCGTTCGGTCATCGTGTCGACGCAGATCTGCGCCATTTTCGGTGCGCGCGACGGGATGACGCCGTGCCAGCCGAGTACACCAACGCCGCGCCGCTTGAGGGGCCGGAACATCATCTCAATGGCGAGCCAGTTGGTGAACCATCCGACGAGACCGGTCACCAGCGGAATGGAGACGATCGTCAGCCAGTCGATGCTGCCAAGGAGGTCGGGATAAGGCGGGGGCATGGGCCGCGCCAATCTACTGCGACGCTATTTCAATGTCATGCCGCCGGGATAGCCGTACGCCGTCGCCGAACCGTAGCCGTAAACTGACAAACCAAATGACTGCGTGGCTTCGAAACGATGCATGCCGGGCTTGAGCTTGACGTAGGCGAGCTCCCACTTGCCGCTGCCGATGGGCTTGAAGTCGGTGTTCGGGATCGCTGTGGCGTCGAGTTTGATCTCAAGGCCCTTGGGTCGCACAACGGACGCGTGGTTGTGCGTGTAGCCCTTGGGCGTGAGGATGAAGTAGTCGGCGCGCAGCTGGTTGGTGGGCGGGTGGATGATGAAGGTCGGATCGCCCGTGAAGTCGTCGGTTTGTTGCTGGCTGACGATGAACTGACCGACCTGGATCTTGCCGGTGGCGGAGAGCTCGAAGCTCTCGGCGGTGTGCACCTCTTTCCACTGGCCAGGCGCGGTGAAGGTGTGCCCGTCGAGCCCGGGGATCTTGGGGTTGGTGGTGACCTTGACGCCCGCCTTGGACGCCATGACGACCCAGACGTCCTTTTCCTTGCCGCGTGGGCGGGTCTTCGGACAGACGGCGGAGGTGCCCCAGGCCTGGAGCGGGAGCAGCTGCTCTTCGACGTGTTCGGCGCAGCAATTGTCATCAGGGCCGCCGTCGTAGCCGAGGACGAGCTCCTCGTGACCGCCGAAGACCGCGACGGGTTGGTCGGCGACGACGCGCGTGCCCGAGAGGTCCTTGATGCCCGAGAGCGTGGAGTGCGCTTCGAGGTTGAGAACGTCGTACTGCTTGAGCGTGAATGTGGCGGTTTGGCCGGCCTTGAGTTCTTTGCCGGTGACGGGCGCTGCCTTGACGTAGCCGGTGCCCGAGATGGTGACGGTGACCTTGGTGAGGCCTTTGCGGGTGGCGAGGACGGAGAAATAGCCGAGTTGTGGCGGCAGTTTGGGCAGTCCGGGGAGCGTGACGTCGGGGCCCGAGGCGCGGGTGATGATGTAGTACTCCTTGCCCAGGGCGTTATGCGGGATGAGCAGCGAGCCGTCGTTCGAGTAGGCCTTTTCGGCGTTGAAGGGGTTGAATTGGTAGGCGACGATCGGCTGGTCGCTGAGCACGTGGATGCCCTTGTTGCTGATCGAATTCCCGTCGACGTTCATCACCGGCATCTTGAACTCGACCGACTCACCCGCTTTGACGACCGGGTTGGCGACGTTGAGTTTCCAGGGCGGCAGGGCTTCGAACTTGATCGTGGCGTCGTAGATGCCGGGGTTGGAGATGACGATGCTGTGCGGGGTCTTCTTGGGGTTTTGCGGCGAGAGGAAGTCGTCGAAGTTGTCGAGATCAGCCGACCAGTACTCGCAGCCGACGTTGGACGCGACCTTGAGGTTCTTTTCGCACAGCGAGATGCACTTGCCGCCAAGGCAGTAAGCGCCGGTCTTGCAGTCTTGCTTTTCGGCGTATCCGGAGCCGTCGTCTTTGCACACCTTGAAGTGCTGTTTGCCCTCGCAGATCGGCGTCTTGGGGAAGCACTTGGTGGCCTTGCAGACGCCTTTGATGCAGAGCTCACCGCTTGGGCATGGGACCGGGATCCAGCCCTTGCCGTCCGATGAGCAGATCTTCTTGTCGGAGAAACCGTAGCAGCCGCCAGCTTCGCCGGCTTTGCAGGACGCGGGATCGGCGCAGTGGCCGTCTTTGCACTCGCGCGGGGCCGTGCAGACCTCTTCGAGCGCCCACTTGCCGCCCACGCAGACCGCGGACGAATGCACGCCGATGCACTTGCGCTGGCCGGTTGAGCACGGACCGCCAGCCGCGGCGTCAGAGGACGTGGAGCTACCGTCGCCGCCGCTGACCACATCGGATGTGGTCACGTCACCGAAGTTGGTGCCGCCGGTCGTGTCGGTCACCGCGCCGGAGCCGCTGCCGCTGCTCTCGGTGTTGGAGCAGGCGCCGGAAATCAGGAGGAAAGCCGTAAATACGGCGATCGGAATGCGGTCGAAGCAGCTTGTCATCGCGATCACCTGTGCCGCCGTCGCCAAGCATGACGCGGGGCACGGTGATGCGACGCGCGTGACGATCGTGTCAAGCGCGGGTTTTCGCGACGATCAGGCGGTGGACGAAACATGGCGGACCTGGTGCACGTTCGGCGCGGGGTATCCGGCCTGGCCGCCGACGTCGACGATCGCCTTGTTGGTCGCGTCGGTAACGGTCTGCGCGGCGTGGCGCAAGTCAGGGGCCGGTGACGTCGGCGGCTCGCTGGAGTCGCGCGCGCAAAACGGGCCCGGCGGCGTACCCGTCGAGGCAGTCGGGCCAAAGCAGGGGCGTGTCGATGCGGCCGGGATGCAGCAGCCAAACCCACTCGCGGTACCAGTTCACGGTGAGCAGACCGATTCCGTCGCGTTGGCAAAGGGCGCGCAGGAGCTCGCGGTCGGCTGGGTGGTCGCGAAGCAGGTCGTCGGGGCCAGCGAGGACGCGGTAGTTGCCGGGATAGCGATCAAGTTGGAGGGCGGCAGACGTGTGCAGTTCGGGGCGCTCAACAGTGCGGCGCGCTGCGAGTCCGCCGCGTGTGAAGCGTGATTTGGCCTCGATAACGACGGTGTCGATGGCGTCGGCTGGGTTTGTGAACGCGACGAGGGCGTCGGCGCGGCCTCTTCCGTCGGTGGTTCGGCACTCGTTGCGCGCGGTGATTTGGGTGGCCCCGAGGGTCTCGGAGAGCCAAAAACGCACCGCTTCGATCGCGGCCTGCTTGATGCGTCGTTCGTCCATGGGCAGCTTTGCGGTGTCGTGAGCCGTCGTGGTGTGAGGTTTGCGGCGCCAATCATCGTCGATGGCTCGATGGTGAGCCCGGCATAAGACAAGGTGTGTCCGCGTTCAGCCTGCGGGAACGCGCGATGGAGCGAAGATGAGCTTGAAGGCATGGATCGAGCTGGCCAAGGCGAACGAAGCGAGCGATCTGCACGTTGAACCGGGGCTGCCGATAGCGATTCGGACGGCTGGACGGCTGGCGACGGTGGGAGAGCCGATCGCGCCGCGGCTGGCGATGGAAGAAGCGCGGACCGTGTGCGGCGATGATGGCTGGCGGACGTTCCTGGCGCGCCGGTCGTATGACATGTCGCACCTTATCGCGGGGGTTCGGTGTCGCGTGAACGTGCTGCAATCGGCGCGTGGTGTCGGATTGTCGGTGCGCTTGTTGACGGCTGCGCAACCGACGTTGGCTGCGCTCAATCTGCACCCGGACCTGGCGAGGATCGCGCGCCACGATCACGGCCTGGTGCTGATCTGTGGTGCGATGGGCTCGGGGAAATCGTCGACGTTTGCGGCGCTGGTCGAGGAGATCAACACGACGGGGCGATGTTCAAGATCGCCAGCGCGCTTGAGACGGGATCGGCGGATAGCACGGTGAATTCATCACAACCGGTTGACTTTTAGCGTTATTTGAACGTCTCTGAGACCATCAGAATGGTCATATTTTGCCGAGCTTCTTGAGCGTCGCGATTACGGACCAGCCCAGCGCGAAGATGAGCGCGGTCAGACCAACCCAGAGAAACTGCAGGACCGCTTTGCGCGACGGACGCATAGTCCCAGAGCGCGCTCGGCCGTGTGGCGTTGAGACGTGCAAAGGTGGTGCCGCAGCGGGGTTCGGTCGTCCGGTCTTGGGCCCACCGGCAGCGATCGTGGCGGCGCGGACCTCGTGGCTGGCTCTGCTCGGGCCGCGGCGGGGAACGGAAGGACGAGCCGGCCGCTGGCCTGGGGTCGGAGCGTCGTCTTCCTCGAGCGGAGAACGCGCGACCACACTGAGATTGCTCGGCATGAACTCTTTGCCGGTCATGCGCGCCACGGGCGGCGTGGCAACTGCGCGCTGTGGAACCGATTCTTTAGGCGCCATCGCCACAATCGATGTGACCAGGTCGTTCAGTGCAACGTCATCGAACTTCGGCGCGAACTGGGCCAGCCATTCGTCGAGGTCGTCCGCCAAGGCTGCAGCGGAGATGTATCGTCGCTCGATGTCGCGCTCGAGGGCCTTGTGGACGATGGCCGAGAGATCCGGGCCCACACGAGGTGCGACCTTGTGCAACCCGGCGATCGGATCCTCGCGCACCGCCCGCAGAATCGCGAATGGCGAGTTCATGTTTGGGCCGCGAAAGAGCGCGCGGGCGGTCAGCAGCTCGTACATGCAGATGCCGAGACTGAAGACGTCCGACCGCGCGTCGACCTTCTCAGCGCTGGCCTGCTCGGGCGACATGTAGGCGTACTTGCCCTTGATGATGCCGGCCATGGTCTGCTGAATGCGCGTGGCTACCTTGGCGACGCCGAAGTCGATGAGCTTGACGTGTCCGCGCCGGTTCACGAGCACGTTTTGTGGGCTCACATCGCGATGAACGATGCCAAGCCTCCGACCCTGCTCGTCGTGCAATTCGTGCGCGTAGTTGAGGCCCCGCGCGATGCCGAGCGCGATGCGGGCGACGGCGCGACGGTCCATCGGCTGACCCATCGCTTCGTGGATATTCTGCAGCGTGCCGACATCGATGCCGTCGACGTATTCCATCAGGAAGTAGTAGCTGGTGTCGTGGCAGCCGAGCTCGAAAACCGACGCGATGTTTGGATGGTCGAAACGCATCGCGAGGCGCGCTTCGGCGACCAACATCTCGACCGCGCTGTGATCTTCGCTCACCCCGGCGTGCATGCGCTTGAGCGCGACGAGGCGTTTGTCGCCGGTGTTGGACGCCGCCTGCGCCAGGAACACCTCGGCCATACCGCCTCGGCCGAGCGAGCGGAGCAACTCATAAGGACCGAACTGCCGCGGGTAGTCGCCTTGCATGCGGGCAAAAGGGTAAGGGGAGGTGGCAGAGCCGGCAAATCGACGGCCGCAATACGCCGTGACATGCGTTTCAACGCGTCGAACGTGCTCGTGCCCACAGCCCCCAAATGCCAAACACAGCCTGCTGGCCCATGGTCAAAAACCACGCCCAGAGCGCGAACCCGATGGCCGCCGGCGTGTCTGAAGCGACGCCGTAGAGGCCAGCAGGGAGCAGCATGAAGTACCAGAACGAACCGACGTTGCCCGGCGAGTTCGGGATCATCATCCCGACGACCACGCAACACATCATCGTGTAGCCGGCGACGATCGGAAGCTGAATTCCGAAACCGTCGGCCAGCACGTACCAGTTGCCCCCGGCCAGCGCCCAGTAGATCGCGGTCATGCCGACGAACTGAGCCACGGCGACCGGGCTCTTCAGCACCCGCATTCCGTCCACGAACGACGTCGCGACGCCGATGATCTTGTCCGCCAGCCCGCCCGAAACAACGCCGATGATCCCGCGCAGCACCTTGACCGTGAAGTCGCGTGCGACCGCCGTAGCGATCAGCACAACCATCGCGCTGCCGAAGACGGACAGCGACACGTAGCCGCCGATGAGCACCTCCGGATAGCGCTCCAGCTGCGAGGCCGGGGTCCCAAGAAGCACGACGAAAAGCAGCAGCGAGACCATCAACCCATCGACGACGCGCTCGACCGCGATGGTGGCGGCGGCCGTGCCAAACGCGATACCCGTGTCGCGAGCTATGAGAAGAGGCCGGACGACTTCGCCGAGCCGAAAGGGCAGCAGGAACACAGCCATGAAGCCGATCGCGCCGACGCGGTTGCAGACGGCCACCGAGGCGTCGCCGAACGCAAGGAGGAATTGTCGCCAGCGCAACACGCGCAGCCAGTGAATGCAGAACAAGCTCGCCAGGACCAGCGCAAGGGACGACCACGCGAGCGACCACGTTGTCTCGGTTCCTGCCATGGAGACCAGCGCCGCGCGGCCTCTCGCGTCCAAGCCGCTGCCGAGGTCACCGCCGAAGAGCTTGTCGATCGGCCAATTGCGCGCCGACAGCCAGATGAAGAAGCCGCCGATGCCGAGGCCTGCGAGCCATTTGCCAGCGACCGAAGTCGCGGACGGCCGAGACTGGTCGACGCCACCAGGTTCAGCGGCGGTGTCCGACTGGGCGGGCTGTGGGTCGGCCATCAAGCGGGCGTCTCATCAGATACGAGAGTCTCGGATTCGAAGGTCTCAGAGACGTTCAAAAATCCTACAATTTGTAGATCTTATCGCGCGCGTCGATGTGTTTGAGCGCGTTGCGCGTGTCGACGACGAGTTGGCTGCGCTCGAGAATGTCGGCGTAGTCGAAGGCGGTGTGGGCCGTGGTGATGATCGCAGCATCGTAGTCGCCGATGGCGTCGAGATTGGCGATTCCCTTGTGCGCCTTGCCCTCTTCGATGAAGGAGTCGACGTGGGGGTCGTAGAAGTCCACGTGCGCGCCCTTTTCCTCGAGGCCGTCGATGATGTTGATGGCCGGGGATTCGCGGTAGTCGTCGATGTCGCGCTTGTACGCCACGCCGAGGATGATGAGCTTGCTGCCCTTGAGCGCCTTGGCGCGGTCGTTGAGCGCATCCTGCACAAGGTTGACCACGTGGCCGGGCATCGCCGTGTTGATGGTGTCGGCGAGTTCGATGAAACGCGCGTTGTAGTTGAGCGAACGAAGCTTCCACGACAGGTACAGCGGATCGATCGGAATGCAGTGACCGCCAAGCCCCGGACCGGGGTAGAACGGCATGAAACCGAACGGCTTTGTCGCCGCGGCGTCAATCACCTCCCAGACGTCGAGTCCGAGTTTGTGGCACATGACGGCGAGCTCGTTGACCAGACCGATGTTGACCGCCCGGAAGGTGTTCTCGAGCAGTTTCACCATCTCGGCCGTGTCGGGGCTGCCGACGCCGCGAACCGTGTCGATGAAGGTCTCGTACAGCGCCTGGACCGCGGCGTTACCGGCCGGGGTCATCGCGCCAACGATCTTGGTGGTGTTGCGGACGCCGTAGGTCTCGTTGCCCGGGTCGATGCGCTCGGGCGAGAACGCGACGTGGAAGTCCACGCCAGCTTGGAGGGCGCTGGCTTGCTCAAGCATCGGGCCGAGAACCTCCCGTGTGAAGCCAGGGTAGGTCGTCGATTCGAGCACGAAAAGCTGGCCGGCCTTCATGTGCTTGGCGACGGCCTCGGTCGCTTTGACGATGAACGAGATGTCGGGGTCGCGTGTCTTGTTCAGAGGGGTCGGCACGCAGATGATCACGGCGTCGGACTGAGCGATTACGTCGAACTCGGTGTGGGCGCTGAGGGTCTCGGTCGACACGACGGCTGCGAGGCTCTCGGAGGAAACATCGCCGATGTCCGAGATGCCCTGGTTGATGAGGTCGACGCGACGTTCGTTGATGTCGATGCCGCGGGTGCGCAGGCCGACCTGCGCGATGCGCACTGCGAGGGGCAACCCGACGTAGCCGAGCCCGACGACGGCGACCTGAGCGGTGCGGTTTTGGATCTTGTCGACGACGTTCATCTTCTCTCCAGGGCCCGGTGCTGTGTGGCCTGTGCTTGTCTGCGGGCTGTGTGGCGTGGCCACGCGGCTGGGATCAAAACTTCTCGCCGGCCGGCGAGTAGGCGGCGGCCGGTTCCAAACGTGCGGTCATGCGTGCGGGCATGCCACGGGGGCGCGGAGTGTAGGGGTGCGCCCCGAGGCGGTCAACGCGCGCATCTGGAGGTCTCGCGAAGCGTGCGAGGCGGCGGTGGCGGTGGAGTTGGCCGCGGCGCTTGGTCTGGCGCCGGCCGCCGAAGCCGAGGCGCTGCTGGCGGTGGCCAACAAGGTCGCGGCCATGCTCACCGGCCTCATCAGCAAGCACAGCGGCGCCCCGTGAGGGTGTGAGTTCGCGTTCGGGTTCGGGTTCGGGTGGCCCGGACCCGGCCTATCGCTCAGTCAGCGACTTCCAATCGGGCGTGGGCCGAGAACACCTTGGAATCGAAGGCTTGTCTGCGCGGACCAAAGTCGCCGATGATCAAGATATGAGGCTACCACCAGAGCAAATCGCTCAGCGTCTCGCGGATGTCGCGGTGCAGCCGGGTTGGGCGACTGCGTTGGTCTTCGTCGTGCTCGTCGTTGGCGCATTTATGTGGTGGCGCGCGGGGCGACGAGCCGGAACACAACTAGTTGTGAATGGCATACCACGGGCCCGAGACGTCGAGTTTGTCGGCACGGATGACGCCGCGCCAGACGAGCGTGCGCACGGCGCGGGCGCTGACGGTAAACGCGACTGAGAAGCTCCCGGACGGCACCTTGAGCCATACCACCGGCGACGCTGGAACAGCCGGTCGTGGGCGCCATGCGTCCCCACCCCGACCCTCGCCAATCAGCAACCAGTGCAAGTCGAACTGCACATCCCGATACCGCTCCACACCGCGTCGAGACATGGCGTCTTTGCGCTCCCGAACGTGGTCGTAGGTGCCAAATGCGATCATCGCGCCGGTTACCTTCTCGCCGCTGGGCGTCAACGCGATGGTCAAGGGGCGCTTCGACCAGGGAACGGAGACGGGGCTCACGAGCTGAATCCCGCTGGAAGCGATCAGGTCCACGTCGATGTCCGGAGCGTTTTTGCCGCCTCCGACGACGCGGAACGGCGCGCTGTTGGTCCATGGCGGCGTACGCAGGTCCAGTTCGAGCACAACAGGGCCACCGTGATCGACGATGCGATGTTCAAACCATCCCCAAGGAGCTGAGCGGAATGCCAGACGGGGCTTCGAAATGTGGTCGACAAGGTCGCGAAAACGGGCCATTGAAGCGAAGTCGTAGAAATCGTCGACGCGCCCAAAGTCGGGCCAAGGCGCGATCGATGCGAGGTGCTGGGCGTCCCTTTCCAACAGGGTCGGCTGCTCTGTGGCGTCTTCACCAAAGGCGCTCCGGTAGCGCGGATCGGGTCGAGCGCGCCAATCGGCGATTGCCTGAACCGACAGCCCGAGTGCGACGGCGACGGCGATGGCCGCGACCAACTCTCTCCGTGGCCGTCGAACGCAGGCTTGAGCGCCCAAGACCATGGCGGCGACCAGTGGCCCGAAGAGGATGAGCAGCACGCCCATCTTGTTGGGATCGTCCCAGTTCTCCTGCACCGCGAGGATCACGTACGCAGGCACGAAGAGGCCGGCCAGCACGAGCGCGACCACCCGATCTCGACGCCACGCGGCCACAATCCCGACAAGGCCTACGGCGACCAGCGCGAGTCCGAAATGGTCCAGCAGCCACAACGGCCAAAGCACAAACATTGGCCACGGATTGTGAGGTGTGCGGACGACTTCGCTGTGCAGCGGCCAGTTCATCATGCCCTGCCACGGGAGCTCGAAAGGGCCGAGGCTGTGCATGAACGTGGGGACCTGCCCCATCCCCTCATACGTGAGAACAGAGCCCAGCGCGAGGTGGTGATGGATGTGGTACGGCAAGGTCGACAGCGCGATCGCGCCCAGCAACAGGAAGTAGGCGCGAAGACCGTCGCGTCGGGCCGCAAGGAGCATCGCCGGCACCGCGAGCCAGAGCGGTTCACGCATCCCGATCGTAAGTCCGGCCAACAGGCCAATGGGCCACCACGCTGTCCGCTTGACGAGCAACGCTGGCAGCCAACAGGAGGCGAACGCGAGCGTGTAGAGATTCTCGTCGGGCAACGGGAACTTCAGCACCCATGGGTTGAGCGCGAGAACGGCCGCGGCAAAGTACCCGTAGCGTCGCTGTTTGGTCAGGACGCACCCCAGCGCGTAGCCGCCGAGCCCAATCAACCCGCCACATGACGCCATCAGCGCACGCTGTCCGAGACCGTGGAATTGCGCGAGAAAGCTGGCGATTACAGCGGGGTTGCCCAGACGAGCGTCACTGATGTTGCGGCGCATGACTCCGGCACCGTCCGGCAACACATCCAGCGCCATGAACGCCACTTCGTTGACGCAGGTCGCTACGATGGAGGCGACGGAGCGGTCGAACTTGACGGCGTAGATGACGGAAACGAACGCAGCGAGAGTGAGGCCCAGCCGGTGGTCGCGCATGGTGGCGACGACGCCGCACGGAACGACGGACGCGATCGACTTGGCCTTGCCGCTGCGGCGGGTCCGTACTCGCCAAATCACCACACCAGCTGCGCACCAAACGGCAGCGCTGAGGAGGGTGGTCGCCCACGACACGACGATATTCGTGGCGGTGTAGAAGAAAAACGCTGTGGCCGGTACGAGCCCGAGACCGGTACCGACGCCGAGCACGAGGAGGCTCAACTGGCGGCTGTCATCGACCGGCGCACGGCCGCTGGGCATGGGGCGGCAAGCGAAGACGAACACGACGCCGGCAACCGCCCAAGCGATCAGCGCTTGCAGACCAGACAACACCAGCATCGCTTCTTGCACATCCGTATGATGCCCCAACCTGGCGCGGGCGAAAGATGGGCCACACCGCGATGGCGACGCGGCGCAGGCCCGATTGGAAGTCGCTGACTGAGCGATAACCCGGGTCCGGGCCA
>CAZLMW010000061.1:5094-43653 GCA_964560875.1 uncultured Enterobacteriaceae bacterium | reverse complement strand
TTGCGGCTGAACACGACGACTATTCGAGCGCGTGCCGTGCCATGAGCAGCAGGTTCGCGCTGACGACCCGCGCCCCGGCTTCAATCCGCGCTCCCCTTGTGGCAACATTGCGCGCCGTTTTTGGGTACGCCCACGCCCGGATGTCGACCATGGATCTGTTCTTGAGCAACTCACCACGATCGCAGCACCGTCATCTCGCCGCACACCTGGTCGTCGCCGTTGTCGCGCTCGGCACGTTGCTGTTCGCCAAAGACGCGATGGCGACCGATCCGACACCGCTGCAAAAGGCTGAGTCGGCGTACAAGTCGGGCGACTTCAAGACCTGCCACCAGGTCGCAAAAGCCGAGCTCCTCAAGGGCGAATCGCACGACCTGCGGTTTTTCAAAGCCCGCTGCGCTTTCAAGCTGCGGCAGCTCGACGCGGCGTGGGGCGAGTTTCAGAAGGTGCACCCCGCCCACCTCGATGCGCGCTTCCAGGACGCCTTTGTGACCGAATACGAGTCGGCCGAGAAGGCCTTCAAGAAAGAGAAGCAGACGGAAGCGGACGTCGCCGCGCTGGTCGCCAAGCAAGCCCGCGAAGACGCCTCAAAGCGCACACGCAACATGTTGATCGCGGGCGGTGTCGGCGTGCTTGCCGGCGGTGCGTTGCTCTACTTGGGGATCGACAAGTCCAGCGAGGCCGATGAGCTCGACATCACGATCCCGGCCGAGAAGACCGAACAAGTTGAGCTGCGGTCCACGGCGACGATCCTGCAAGCTGCCGGCATGGGTGTCGCTGCGATCGGGGTTGGGGTGTGCATTTGGGCGTTCATCGACGATGGCGACGCCACCACGACCGCATGGTCTGTGCAGCCGACGATCGGGCCGCGCGGAAACGGCACCGGTATGGTCTTCCAGGCGCGATTCTAACAGTATGCGGATCGGTTTCTTTGACACGGCCTTGGGTAGTTCACAGACTGCTGTGGCCTTCCTCGCCCACAAATCGCCCGCGAGCGTCGCCATGATCCAGGCATCCCGCCGATTGCCGCTGCTGCGTTTGCGGCCTCTTGCATCCCATTTCGCGCTCGCGCCGAGTCGTCTCACAGCCTCTGCGGCGGTGCGCGCGCTGACCGTCGCCATGTTCGTGGTTGCCGCGGCGTGCGGAACCCCCGAAGACGACGGCGCCTCCGGGGACAAGGTCGACGCGGGGACAGGCAACGAGGACACCGGCATCAATGACGACGCGTCCATCAACCAGGACGCGGGCGGCAACGACGACAAGGACGCCGGCGGCGACGATAAAGACACGGGCAGCACAGATGCGGGTCCAGCCACCGACACCGACGGCGACTGCCCCGGCGGCCCGGGCTGCGTTTGCCAGAGCGCGAGCGAGTGCGACAGCAGCTTCTGCATCGAGACGCCCAAGGGCAACGTCTGTGCCAAGACGTGCGTGGACTCGTGTCCCAAGGGCTTCAAGTGCGCGACGACCAGCGGCAGCAGCGGCGATACGGCCAACATCTGCGTCCCGCAGTGGGGTCGATTGTGCAATCCGTGCGGTGAGAACAAGGAATGTGTCGCGACCGGATCACCGGATGCGGCGTGTGTCGACCAGGGCAACGCGGGCGCGTTCTGCGGCTCCAAGTGCATCAAGGACGAGGACTGCCCGGACACCCACGCGTGCAGCAAGGTCAAGGACGTGGCCGGCAACGATGTGAGCCAGTGCGTGCCCAAGGGCGGCGCGGCGTGCAGCTGCAGTCCGGCCGCGATGAAAAAGCAGCTGTCGACCAGGTGTTTTGTGCAGTCGGGCAGCCAGAAATGCGAAGGCAAGCGGACATGTCTGCTCGACGGCGCCACGGGTGCTCCGGCCGGGGGTGGCCTGTCGGCGTGCCTCGCGCCCAAGCCGATCGCCGAGGTTTGCGACGGCAGCGACAACGACTGCGACGGCGATGTCGACGAAGCGACCTGCAATGACAACAAGGTCTGCACGCAGGATACGTGCGAGGGCAAGAGCGGCTGTAAGCACGACAACAAGACCGGGCCGTGCGACGCGGACGACTCGCTGTGTACGAAGAACGATTCGTGCAAGGACGGCAAGTGCAAGGCCGGGGCGCTGGTCATCTGCGACGATAAAAACCCATGCACTGAGGACGTGTGCGACCCCAAGAAGGGCTGTCAATTCAAGGTGCAGACCGGCACGCCCTGCAACGCGGACGACAACCCGTGTACGGCCAATGACAAGTGTGAAAAGGGCGCCTGCAACCCGGGTCCACCCAAGCCGTGCAGCAGCGGCGACTTCTGCATCAAGGGCAAGTGCAGCATCACGACGGGCAAGTGCACCTACACACCGCTGGTTGCGGTGCCGTGCAACGACGGCAACGCGTGCACGGTGGATGAGATCTGCAAGAACGAGCAGTGCACCGGCAAGGCGGCGACCTGCGACGACAACAACAAGTGCACCAACGACAAGTGCGACCCCAAGAAGGGCTGCGTGCACGACAGCGCCGCGGGGTCCTGCGACGACAACAGCAAGTGCACCGAGAAGGACGCGTGCAAGAACGGCGCGTGTGTCGGTCTGCCGATCAGCGTCACCGGCGCCTGCGACGACAAGAACCCGTGCACGGCGGACACGTGCAAAGCGGACAAGGGCTGCGTGAACGTGCCCCAGTCCGGGCCGACCTGTGACGACGGCAACAGCTGCACGAAGAACGACAAGTGCTCGCAAGGCGTGTGCAAGGCGGGCCTGAACACCTGCGGCTGCCAGGAAGACAAGGACTGCGAAAAGCTCGGTGGCAACAAGTGCAATGGCGTGCTGCTCTGCGACAAGAAGCAGCTGCCGTTTACCTGCAAGGTCAACCCGCTGTCGGTGGTCAAGTGCGACGCCAGCAACGACGGTTCGTGCGCGAAGACGTCGTGCGATAGCAACACCGGCAAGTGCAAGACCACCAAGAAGCCCAACGGTATTCCGTGCGACGCCGACGGCAGCAAGTGCAGCCAATCCGATGCGTGCAGCGACGGTCAATGCAAGCCCGGTAAGGCGCTGGATTGCGACGACAAGAACAGCTGCACCAACGATTCGTGCGACAAGAAAGCTGGCTGTGTGCACGCGCCGAACAACGCGCTGTGCGACGCCGATGGCAACAAGTGCACGCCGATCGACAAGTGTTCCAAGGGCGCTTGCGTTGCTGGGACACTGAAGAAGTGCGACGACGCGGAGGTCTGCACCAAGGACAGCTGCAGCGCGGCCAACGGTTCGTGCGTCAACACGCCGCTTTACGCCGCTTGCGACGACGGCAACGCGTGCACGGTCGGTGACGCGTGCGGGGCGACGAAGACCGGCAAACACACCTGCCTGCCCGGCAAGACCGTGCCGTGTTCGGACGGCAAGGCGTGCACGTTCGACGCCTGCGACGCCAACAAGGGGTGCGTGTTCAAGCCGCTGCCCAACGGCGCGTCCTGCAACGACGGCAACGAATGCACCAAGGCCGATAAGTGCAACAACAACGCGTGCGCGGGAACGACTGTCGTGGCCGCGATCGCTTGTGACGACAAGAACGCTTGCACGCAGGACAAGTGCGACAGCAAGAGCGGCTGCATCAACACGCCGCTGTCCGGTTCGTCCTGCGACGACGGCGACGCTTGCACTGTGGGCGATGTGTGCGCGGCCGGTAAGTGCAAGGCGGGCAAGAACACGTGCGCGTGCCAGACCGACTCCGACTGCAAGTCCAAGGACGACGGCAACCCGTGCAACGGCACGCTGATCTGCCTCGCGAGCGGTGGCAAGAAGCAGTGCCAGACCGATCCGAAGACCGTGGTGAACTGCGACAAGTCGCTCAACGGACCGTGCCAGACCAACGCGTGCGACCCGTTCAAGGGCAAGTGCGTGCTCAAGAAGAAGGCCGACGGTTTTGGCTGCGACGCGGACGGCAGCAAGTGCACGCCGCTCGACGCCTGCAAGGACGGCAAATGCGCGGCCGGCAAATCGCTCAACTGCGACGATCTGAACGTTTGCACGATCGATAAATGCGACGCTGCCAAGGGCTGCGTGCACGTCAACAACCAGGGTCCGTGCGACGCGGACGGCAACGCGTGCACCGGCGGCGACAAGTGCGTCAGCGGCAAGTGCACGGTGGGCATCGCCAAACCCGACTGCGACGACAAGAACGGCTGCACGGCCGATAGCTGCAACAAGGCGACCGGCAAGTGCGTCTACAACCCCATCAAGAAGAGCTGCGACGACGGTAGCCAATGCACTTCGGGCGATGTCTGCGGGACCAAGGCCGATAAGACGTGGGGCTGCCTGGCCGGCAAGACCATCAAGTGCGACGACGGCAACGACTGCACGCTCGACACCTGCGCGCCCGAGAAGGGCTGCCAGTACAAGATCAACACGGTTTCGCCGGTCAAGTGCTGGACCGGAGCGGCGAGCGCGCGCGGTGTCGGCATCTGCAAAGACGGCACGCAGAAGTGCAAGGCCGATGGCAGCAAGACCCCGTGCTCGGGCGAGACGAAAGCCGCGGCCAAGGAAGTCTGCAACGGCAAGGACGATACGTGTAACGGCAAGACCGATGAAGGCTGCGCGCCCACCGGCGTCAAGGTGGCCTACACGAGCGTCGGCGGTGCGTCCGTCGGCAACAAATACACGGCACGAATCGCCTCCCAGAGCGGCGGCGGAACGGCGGCCGGTACCAAACAAACACTTCGCGTCGGCTGGCTGTCGTGGCTCAAGGCGCTGATGAAGTAGTCCCGTATGTGATCGCGGGTGCGGCCCGACGATCGCGCGAGAGGTTGAGATGAAAATCGCAACGCAGGCAAAGCTGGCGGTGATCGCGTTCGCTGCGATCGCCTTGGTGAGCGTGGAAGCGTTCGCTGGCGCGCCCGGCACCGTTCATGTCGAAGGCTTTTTGCACACGACTGGCGGTGGCCCGGTGGCCGATGGCAACTACAACCTGACGTTCTCGCTTTACGGCGGGAAAACGGGTGGCAGCGCGCTGTGGTCCGAAGCGGCGACCGGTGTGCCCGTTAAGGGTGGCCAGTGGGCGCGTACGCTCGGTGTCAGCAAGGCCATCAAGGCAGCGACGCTTACGTCCGCGGCCCATGTGTGGCTCGGCGTGAAGGTCGGCAACGAGCCCGAGCTGCCCCGGCTGAAGGTGCATTCGGCGATGTACGCGCTGTCGGCAGGCGTCGCGCAGGGGCTGGACTGCACCGGCTGTGTGACGGCCAAGCAGCTCAACCTCGCGGCCGGCTCGATCAAGGCCAAGGAGTTCGTCGGCGACGGCAGCAAGCTCACCGGCATCAAGATCCCGTCGGGCAAGTGCCCAACTGGCAAGGTTGTCAGTGGCATCGACGCCAACGGCAAGCTCATCTGCGGCTCGGCCAGCCCGCTGCCCGATGACGGCGTGGACAAGGTCAGCCAGGGCCTCATCGCCATCGTCGGCGACCTGTACCTCGGCAACGCGCCCGTCAACATCAACGACAACAACCCCAAGGGCAGCCAGTCGGTGATCACGCTCAAGAACGTCGGCAAGGTCGACAAGCTCACGGTCACGGTCGGCCTGTCGGTCACGTCGGGCAACAGCGGCATCGATAAGCTCAAGGTCTGCCTCATCGCTCCCGGCGGCGCGATCCCCAACAACGCGGGCTTCAACAAGACTTACTGCACCGGGAAGAACCAATACCTGCTGCACGACCTCTCGGGCGCGGGCAAGAAGCTGCTGAGCACCTGGCCGAGCCCGACCAAAGAGGTCAACGGCAACATCGCCGAGTGGATCGGCAAGGACCCGTCGGGCAACTGGACGGTGCAGGTCGTCGACACCAACTTCGACACCAACAAGGTCATCGGCAAGATCGAGAAGTTCCAGATCAGCGCCCGCACCACCGGCAACAACAAGGTCAACGTCGTCAAGGAGATGATCGTCGACGGTGAAGGCGTCATGAACAAGGGCGTCAAGCTCGGCATGAGCACCAAGAAGTGCGACGCCAACAGCAACGGCTTGATGCGCTACGTCAAGGCGTCAGCGCGCATGGAGTTCTGCGACGGGTCCTCATGGCGTTACTTCGGCCACAAGCCCGCGACCTACCGATGGGCCGTCTGGAGCACGTACAACCACGGTCAGGGTAGCTGGCAGATGGGCAACAGGAGCGACATGTTCGGCGGCGTGAACCCATCGAGCTGGACCGACGGCAACGCCTGTGCTTCGAGCATCAGCGCCAATCGCGACATCCAGCAGGCCTTGTTCAACAAGAAGGGCTACGCCGGCAGCACGGCCAATGTTTGGTCGTTCAACTGGCGGTCCTACTCGAGCACCAACTCGATGAAGGCCGGCGCCCTGTTCCGGGTCAAGAACACGACGTCCAAGACCATCACGTGGAAGGTCTGGACCTACCAGACCGCGTGGGTCGACCAGGATCGCGCGAGCGTATCCGTAAACGGCTCGAACATCTGGTGCCCCAGCAGCAACTACAGCACCAGCTCGGCGCACTCGTTCAACCTGTCGATCCCCGCCAACCGCACCAGCACGGTGATCTTCGTATCGGGCTCTACGCCGCAGACGAGCGACAACATGCGCGGTTGCGTGCTGGCGTTCTACAACAACTCGCTCAAGCTGCCGGCTGGCCTGGCGTTCGTCGACGACCTCGAGACCGCTCCGCACAACTGGAACAACTAGTACCCGAACCCCCAAGTTCGCAACGGGATCGACACCTCGCGACGCGTCGGCGATCCTGCTGACATGCGTACACCAGGCCCACGACCGCTGCCCTTGTCCATCCCCAACTCCGTGGACGCTGGAAATGGCCACACATCGCGGACGCTGGGAGCCGACTCCGTTTCGCGACACCCGGGAGCGGCTGGTCACGATACTGGTCGAGCAGTTCGGCTGGATGCTCGTTCCGCAAGACGATTCGCCCTGGGAACCCGGTGCGAATCAGCGATCTCGGGTACTAGACCGCTGTTGAGTAGGGGGCCGTCGCACGGCCGGCGATTGCACCCCACCTGCCGCCACTTCGCGGCTCAAGCAAAAACGCAATTCAGTCCTTGGGGTTGGCACCCCAGGCTACTTCCCTGCGCCGCTTCGCGGCCAAACGCCACGACTTCCCCTGTGGGGTCTCCTTTCCCCGTTGATCAGATCGTATCCCGCCACACGACGTCTCCCGGGCCGATTCGGAAGTTCTTGGAGCTCGTGACGACGGCAAATTCGGCTTCGACGCTGGTGCTGCCGTCAGTGGTAAGGCCGAGTTCGGAGGCGAGCTCGTGGGATGCCGACTTTGGAAACTCGATGGCGAAGGGGCTGTTGCGAGGTTGGACGTTGGTGAGCTCGAGATCGAAATCTGTCTCGACCAAGGCCTGGTAGCAGGCGCGGTCGGGTAGTGAGGCGTCGCGGAACTGCTGCAGGGTGACGGTTCGCGGGGCGCCGAAGATGCTGTCGAAGTCCAGGTCGTCCAGGTCGAGCGATCCGAGAGCAGCCAGGAACGACCAGCCGAAGCTCCACGGGTTGATGAGCATCGCCATGATGATGTTGGAGATGATCGTGTCGACGATCGCGTCGATCGTGGCGGCGCTGAGCGCGAAGGCGTCGGCGGGTGAAAAGCCCAGCCCCTTGTCGCCGAGCGCCATGCCAACGAGCAAGCGCATCCAGTCGCTGCCCGCTCCGCCGGAGAATCCTGACGCCGTTGTCGCAAGCGCGGTGGTCGATGGGCCGGCGAGGGCATCGATTTGGACGACGGTCTCGACGGTCACGGGCGCCTTGGCGGTCCGGACGCAGTGGCAGCGTGCGGTCAGCGCGGTGAAGTCTTGCATCGTCGCGGTGATCGGAATCTCGGGGCCGGAGGGATTCCTGGGATCAGGGCCCATGCGCGTGGCGCGGAGGCTGCTGAGCGTCTTGTTGAAGCCGAATACCTCGCGTCCGGCGGCCATGCCGGCCGGTGCACCGACGAAGTTGTGACGGGAGTAGAGGCGGACCGAAAGTGGCGGCCACGGACCGAGCGGCGCGATGCGTAACACCGGGATGAAGAGCACGAGGTCGTGGTCGTTCATGCGGCCCTGGAGCGTGTCGTTGGGGGTCAGGTCGGTGAACTCGGCGCACGAGAGCAGCACCGTGTCGGACAGCAAGGCGTAGTGGACGCGGCCATAAGGATCGCGGTTGAGCTCGCTGTCGACGATGGCCTGCAGCTTGGCCCGATCTGCAGCGATGGCGGCCGTAAAGATCTCGGCGGACGCGGCGGTGTACGGGTGGCGAGGAACGACCTCGCCGGTGCGGTCAATGAAGCTGGGCATGGGGGCTCCGCGGCGGGTTTTGGTCGATGAACGGGCCGGTAAGTTGGGCACGTTCGGCGATGGTGGGGTGCTCGCCAACGACGGCGCGAGGGTATCCACAAATGGCGCGGGCGGCTTGCAACCCGGACATCACCGCGGCTTCAACGCAGCCTGCATCCAAGCCGGTGCGGGTCCAGTCACCGGCGATGAACAGGTTGTCGACGCCGCTTTGATCGGCGGCGAGGCGCGCGCTGCGGGAGCCAGGCACCGAGCGTGTGTAGCGATCGCTGCGCTGCAGGTTGGCGCGAGTGTCCACGGCCAACAAGGCGTCAGGATCAAACGGCGGTGAGCCGCGACGTCCGTGCAACCAATCGTCTCCAGCCCGGCGTGTCTGTTCTTGCCAATGGGCCGCGGTGGCCGGGTCATCATCGGCATCGGGTGACGCGGCGAGCGCGGCGCATGCGTAGAAGAGCCCCTTGGGCGCGTCGCTGCCATCGGGTTCCCAGGCCAGGGCGCTGCTCATGTCGGTCCAACAATCGAACGGCTTGGTGTCACCGCCGGCCATCGTGTCGGCGGGCCAGCCGCTTGCGCTGAAGGGATCGCGCAGCCAGCCGTGCATCATCGCGGTGGCCGTGGTGTCGACCGTCTTGTGCATGGCACGCCATCGGGCGCCTGTGGCGGGGTCGGGATGGTGGCACAGGCCGCGACCGAGCCGGTGCTGGGCGGCGGGAGGAACGGCCAGAATCACGACATCGTAGTCGTGGCCGGCCTGCCAGGTTCGGTGGCCGACGGGGGCGGCGATGGCGTCGCTGTGATCGCTCTCGAAATCCACGCCGCCGCGTTGCAACCGGGCGCCGTCGTGGAGCTGGTGCCAAAGCGGCTCGTCGGGCCACGAGGGCACGCCGGCGACGGTGATGAGCGGTTTGTAGTCAACGCTGCAAGCGGCGGACACGGTCGCGAAGACCTCTTCGACACGATCCCCGGACCTCGAAAGCCGCAGATCATCGACGCGATGAAAGAAGGAGAAACGGACGCCGCAGTCGCGCAGAGCCTCGTACCATGGCGCGAAGACGACGTCGCCCATGCCGCCTGCGAGCCGGTACAGCGGGGCGCCCGAGTAGCCGAGCATGATGCGAACCAGGCCGTCTAACGTGGTGCCGGCGTCGGCGCGGCTGTCGTCGGCAAATCCCAGCTGGTAGAGCGTGCGGATGAAGGCCGAGCCAAGCGCGGCATCGCTGGCGCCGTGACGACGAAGCCAAGCGCGGAAGTCGATGTTTTCGAGGCGTTCGGCGGCGCGGAGAAAGCCGGCGTGGTCAGCGGCATCGGCGAGTCCGTCGGCAACGCAGCCACGGGCGGTCGCGACTAGCAAGCTCATGAGGTCGCGACGCCATCGAAGCGCTGATGCTGGCGCGGCACGGAGATCGGCGCCAAGATCCACTACGGCGCTGGCAGACAGGCGGCCGAGGTGACGTAGCAAATCGGCTCGCGGGGGCCAGGCGGGCACGTCTGCGAGGCCGTCGAGGTCGGCGGCTCCCGGGATCGAGGTCGCTGCCGGTAGGCGGATGGTGAAGTCCGACGCGTCGCCTCGAAAGAGGAGCTCATGGACCGGCACGAGGCCGTCTTGCCAGCCCGACAGGGGATGACCGGATGGCCGACCGACGGCGCGATAGACGCTCCGCAACACGGTAAAAACGTTGTGATAGAAGCCGAAGAGCACGTGGATGCCATGCTCGACATTTCGACCTTTGTGGGGGCCCGTCATCAAGCGGCCGCTGCGCCCTTTTCCGCCAAGCCGCCAACCTTGCTGCACGACTTCGATCTGCCAGCGATGGCGCGGATCGTGACTCAACGCCCACGCTGCCGAGAGGCCAGCCGCCCCGCCGCCGATCACCAGGGCTCTCGGTCGACGGCCAGCACGTTCTAACGTCGCTTGACGGGCTCGCGCCGCACCCGGAGACTGCGCCGGTACCGGTTCTCCCGATCGCATTGATTGCGTCACGATGTCACGTCTCCGCTCGATCGTCCACGGCGCCAGATGGTGGGCATGGACGATCGCTCACAACGCCAACGGCCGCGCGGAAGAGCGTTCGAACTCGGCGTCGAACGGCGGGGATCCGACCGACTCCCCGTGGCACGAAGCGATCGTCCGCTACTACGACCTGACCCATCATCACTACCACCTCGTCTGGTCGGATTGGCAGACCCAGGCGCTGCATTACGGCATCGATGACGAGCAGACGCGCAACCACACCCAGCGTCTGCAACGAACCAACGAGGTGCTCGCGGCCGCGCTTGAGCTGAAGCCGGGCATGCGGGTGCTGGATGCCGGGTGTGGAACCGGCGGATCGGCGTGCTGGTTAGCCGAGCAGTTTGGCGTGCACGTCACCGGGCTCACGATCTCGCCCCGCCAGGCCAAGCTTGCGCGGGAGAACGCCGATCGTCGTGGGCTTGCTGACAGCGTGCGCTTTGTTTGCGGCAACTACGATCGGTTGGACGCGTCCGAAGGCAGCTTCGACCGTGTGTGGGCGCTCGAGAGCTTTGTGCATGGGCCGGACAAGAGGGCGACGCTGACCGAGATGGCGCGGGTACTCAAACCGGGTGGCAGGCTTGTGATCGCCGATGGCATGCGCGGCGATGAGCGTCATCGGCTCGACACGTGGCTGCTCGAGCGCATCGAGCGGGGCTGGACGCTGCCGGGAATCGCCGCCGTGCAAGATTATCGGCGCTGGCTGGCCGAGACGGGTTTTGAAGACATCGCGGTCGTGGATCATTCGGCTGCTATCGGCCGCTCCGCGCGGCGATTGGCGCTGACTTGTGCCGCCGTTTTGCCGGGCATGACCATCGGCCATCGCATCGGCCTTATCCACGACGTCGAGCGCGCCAACGTGCTCGGAACCATCGCCGCGTGGGCAGCGCTGCGCCGCGGGGCGTGGACCTACCACGTGGTTACGGCGCGACGGGCGATCTCATGAGTGCAGCGCGGGCAAATCGGGGCCGCGGGGTGCTTTTTCCCCATATCGAGGGGTATCGCTTGCTCGAACGTCTCGGCCGCGGCGGGATGGGCGAGGTCTTCGCCGCCGAGGACGTGCTGTCGGGCGATCGTGTGGCGATCAAGGTGCTGCGCGGCGCAACCGAACAAGTGCTGACCGCGCTGCGAGCCGAGGTCGAGACGCTGATCAGCCTGCGTCATCCGGGCGTGGTGCGGCTGCTGGATTCGGGCACCGTGGACGGTCGGCCGTGGTACGCGATGGAGCTTGTCGAGGGGGTGACGCTGCGTCATCGGATGCGCCATCTGCGGGCGACGGTGGCGGCGACGACGCGCGACGGCCAGGGCGACCCACACGCGGATGATTGGTGGACCCAAACCGCGTACGGCGTCGGCGTGACGGAGCCCTATGCCGCACCTGTGGTGGTCGGCCATGGCGGCCAGCTCGAGCGCCCCGAGCGTGCGGGCCCGACGGTTGAGGAGGCGGGCATTCGGGCGCCATCGGCGACGGTGCTGGACGATCCACCGCTGCGGACCCTGGTCGCGACGCTGGCGCAGACCGCGCGGACGCTCGCCCACTTGCACGATCAAGGCGTGCTGCACTGCGATCTCAAGCCCGCCAACATTGTCCTACGCGAGGAGGCCGCGGCGGGGGGCAGACCTTCCGTCGCGACGCCGGTGCTCATCGACTTTGGGCTCGCGCGTGGCGTCTCTGACCCCGGCCATGAGCAGCTGGATCTGCGGGCGACGAATGTGGGCTCGATCCACTACATGGCCCCCGAACAGGTCGTTGGCGACCCGCTCGACGAGCGCACCGACTTGTACGCGCTGGGCTGCATCCTGTTCGAAGTTTGCGCCGGTCGCCTGCCGTTCGAAGGCCTCAAGCGCGACGTTCTCGATCAGCGGCTGCACCGACCTGCGCCGCGTCTCGCCGATGTCGCGGCCGGCATTCCCGCTGAGCTGGATGCGCTTGTGGCGCGCTTGTTGGCGACCGCTCCGGAACAGCGGCCGCTGGCGGCGAGCGACGTTGCCGATGTGCTGCAACGGTTGCTGCGAGGCGAATCGATCGAAGACGACAGCGGCGGTGCCCCGACCCTGCGGCGTCCCCCGTTCGTGGGACGAGGCGACGACCTGCGGCGCGTCATGGCGACCGTCTCCAGGGCACGGGGCGATCGCGGTGGCGTCGTTGTCGTTGGTGGTCAAAGCGGTATCGGCAAGACCCGACTGGGGGTGGCTGTAGCGCGCCAGGCCCGGACGCTTGGTTTCGCGGTGGCCGGGGGGCAGTGCCAGCCACTGTCGTTGATCGACGGCGGTCTTCACGCCGGGATGTTGCATCCGTTGTTGCCGCTGCTCGGCGCGATGTTGGACCGCAGCCGGAGCGAGCCGGGGTCGCACCTCGCCGCGGCGGTGGCCGAGCACGCGGGCACGATGGGGATGTTCGATCCCCGCTGGCGGCAAGTCGCTGCCGTACCGGACCGCCAGGCGACGTCGGCGTCGGAGGTCTTCATCGCTCTGCGCGGGCTTCTCGAAGCGTACACGCGCACCAAACCCCTGCTGGTCGTGCTCGATGACCTCCAGTGGGCCGACGAGATGACGATGGAGGCGCTCGAGTTCCTGGTGAACAGCCGCTTTGAATGGCAGCGCTTGGCGCTGGTCGGGCTCTATCGCACGGAAGAAGAGGACAACCGAATCGCCGAGCTGCGCGCCCATCCCGCCGTGAAGACCCACATCCTGGAGCCGCTCGACAGCCGCGCCATCGCCCAGGTCATCGCCGGCATGCTGGCGGTCGATCTCGCGCCTCACGACCTGCTCTCTCACGTGAGCCGGCACGCCGAGGGCAACCCGTTTTTCGTTGCCGAGTACCTGCGGACGGCGTTTGGCGAGGGCATGTTGCGCAGGCCCGACCCGCGGCGCTGGAACGTCACCGGGGACCTGCGGCGCGTGCGGGCGTCGGCGGAGACCTCCGACTTGCCCTTGCCGCCCACGATCGTGCAGCTGGTTCAGCGGCGACTGCAGGGCTTGGACGACGGCGCGATGGCGCTCCTTCGCGCGGCGGCGGTGGTTGGCCGGGTTAGCCAGTTGCCGCTCCTGCGCCGGGCTGTCGGGCTGCCGCGCGGCCGTTTCGACGCGATCCTGGAGCTGCTCGGGCAACGCCAGGTGCTGGAGGTCGACGGCGGCAACGCGCGCTTTGTGCACGACAAGATCCGCGAGGCGGCCTACCAGGGGACGCCTGACGACGACCGGACGGCGCTTCATCGAACCGTCGCAACTGTCCTGGCGTCGGCGACCTTCGCCGAACGACCGGGACGGGACCGGGAGCTGGCCCACCATTTTCTGCAGGCCGGCGAATCGGCGCGCGCTGCGAGCTACCTCGGTCGCGCGGCGCAAACGGCCTTTGACGCAGGCGCGTTCAGTGACGCCCTCAACCTGCTGCAACGCCAGCTCGCCTTGTTATCGGACGCAGGGGATCACGATCGCCAAGCCATCGTGCATCTGCACCGGCTCCGAGCTGGCGCAACCCTGGCCCTGGGAAGGGTCGCCGACTGCCACGACGCGGTCGCCGAGGTGATGCGCGTCGCGGGTCACGCGCTGCCAGCGAGCCCGGCTGCATGGCTTCGCGCCGGCGTCGATCACGCCGTTGCGCTCGGCGCGCAGTGGCTGACGGGAGAACGGATTACGTGGGGCCGCGAGGGGCTCTATCCGGTGGCGCACGACGTGGCGCTGGCGCTCGGCTACCTGTCGGAAGTCCACTACAACCGCAACGATGCGCGGGCGATGGCGGCGACGATCGTCATCGCGATGAACCTGCTGATTCGCAGCGGCCGCCAGGACGAACTGGCGCGACCGTGGGGCCGGTTGGCGTACCTGCTCGGCCAGCTGCAGCTCGCTGGGGCGGCGCAGCGGTGTTTCGCGCGCGCCCAGGAGATCGCAGACCGCGGCGGACACGTAGTCGACGGCGCGTTCTGCGCGACGATCCACGCCAATTACCTGGTGGGCCTGGGCCGCTTCGACGAGGCGAAGACGCACTGCAGGGCCGCGCTTGCCACGCTCAAGGAGCATTCGGATCCGCACGGCGAGGCGGTCGCGCGGACCGTCTTGGGCATCGCTCAGCACCTGGCCGGCGATCATGTCGGGGCGCTGGCGAGCTATGAGCGGGTGTTCACCGACTCCGAAGAACGAGCCGCTGTTCAACATCGTGGTTGGGGCATCATCGGACGGGCGTCCGCGCACATCAGCGCTGGCCAGCTCGATCGCGCCGCAGAACTGCTCGACGCTGAGCGTGACTTTTTCGACGAGCGCATCGACCTGGGATCGCGCGTCGTCTTTCATGGCCATCGCGCCGATCGTGCAGTGCGTGCCGGCGATCTCGACGACGCCCAGCGAGAAGCCGAGCTCGTCCAGGCGCTGACCGACCAGGAGCTCATCGCGCAGGTGACGATGATCTACGCGCTCAGCCCGATGGTCCGCGTGGCTGGGGCCCTTTTCGAGCGTGACGGGCGGGATCGCGCGCCTGCCATGGGCTTGCTCAACCGCGCCATCGAACGCCTCGACCAGTATGCGAAACGGTTTCCGATCGGCCGGCCGGTGTTGCTGCGAGCCCGGGCCCTGCTGGCCAGGATCGGGGGCCGAGACGGTGCGGCACGACGGTTGGACGACCGTGCTGCGGCCCTGTCAGACAAGCTCGGGCTGCCGCATGGCGTGGCCGTGTACGGTCGCCAGCTCGCCCACTCGACCGCCGCCATACCGGCACCAACCGAATCTTCCGTCGATTGACCCGCCGCTGCCCGCGGTGGTCAGATGACGCACTCAACGAGGAATTGCCATGGATGCGTACGCTGCCCCGGTGCATGAGCCGGCAAACGATACAACGCCCGACGACGCCTTTCGCGACGCGCTCCGCGAGTTCATGGAGCTCGCTGACCGCCGCGGGCTCGACGATCACCTCGTCCGCCAAGTCCTGCAAAATCGGTACAACCCCATCGGCATGCAGCAGCAGCTTGGCGAGTTGAACGAGGCGATCGCCCACAAGACAGCTGAGCGAGACGCGTTGCCCGGAGGCGAAGAGCGCGACGCCCGCACCGCCGAGATCACGGACCTGCGCGCGCAGCGACGCCACCTTCACCGGCAGCGACAGGCCGCCATGCGCATGGCCGATATCGCCAGCGCCGAGGACGCCGTTGTGCAATGGCTGCTGCATTGCGTGGTGCCCGAAGCGGTCGAGGTGATGGCCAACGAGCTTGGCGGAGAGATCGGTGATGACGTCCGCATGGAACGATTGGGTCGCCTGCCGCTGCAGATCGTCATCAACAACGCCAAGCGCTACCGCGCCGCCAACGTCGCGTTTGTCCGCCGCCTTGGCATGGTGATGGTCGCCGATCCAAGCCTCCTCGATGACGTGCGCGAGGCCTGGGTCGACGCGGTGCTCGGCTTCATCGACAAGGCGTTCAAGGGGCGCGATCTGCTGCCGGGTCCCGCCTTGCTCGGCACCAACGGCAAGGACAAGCGGCTCCTCGCAGCGGACGCCTACACCTGGCTGACCGCCGTCATCGTCGTGCGATGGGCGCTCGACGTGCGCGGGGCCAATCAACGTGCCGAGCGCGTCGGACACAAAGTGGGAGCGACCGTGCGCGGCCTGCTGACCCCGTTCGACGGCCAATCCAACGAGAACGCGGCTCGCGCGATGTTCGACCTGTGGACCGAGATGCCCAACGACCGGATGCGGGCCATGCTGCGGCTGCTCATGCCAGAGACGCTGTACCGCAACCACCCGCTCGGCAGCCTTATCGACGGCGGGCCATGGCGCATCGACGACCTGTGGCGGCGCCTAGGCGACCTCGTGTACGGCAACGGCGGCGGCAACAAGCCCAACAACCCAGCCGCGGCGCTCTAGCAGAAGGCGCGGCGATATCTCGTGCCTGCCCGACCCCGCCTGCCCGGACGCCGGTCACTCCGCGTCGCTCGCCACCTCGCCAGCGCCGGTTTATCCGAGCTGCGCCACGCCGTCGGCGCCGGACGTCGAGGTGATCGCGTCACCGTCAACGAGGCCACTGCGCGTGAATTACTGCGCGCGGCCAGCGAACTACGAGGTACTGCGGTCAAGTTCCTGCAGCTGCTCAGCATGGAGAGCGACGCGCTGCCCGACGGCCTCGGCGCCGAGCTCTCCGCATGCTGCCACGCGGTCCCTCCGATGCCACCCGGGGCCGCACGCGACGCGCTCGCCAATGCTCTTGGACGCCCGGCGCATGAGGCCTTCGCGGCGTTCAACGACCACGCCTTTGCAGCCGCCAGCATCGGCCAGGTGCATCGCGCCACAAGCCACGACGGCCGGGACGTCGCGGTCAAAATCCAATACCCGGGTGTGCGGGAGCAGATCGCCAGCGACGTACGCATCATCCGCCGCATCGTCCGCCGGCTGCCCGACGCCGCCTATCACCTGCAGCTGACCAACACCATCGCGCAACGGCTCCGCGAGGAGTGCGACTACCTGGGGGAAGCCGAGCGCACCGAACGCTTCGACCAGCTCGCCAGCGCCGACCTGCACATTCCAACCGTTGACTGGGCCACGACCACCCCGCGCGTGCTCACAACGTCAT
The DNA here is from genome assembly GCA_964560875.1 of uncultured Enterobacteriaceae bacterium. Lineage (GTDB taxonomy): Bacteria > Myxococcota_A > UBA9042 > UBA9042 > UBA9042 > CAZLMW01. The sequence continues at coordinate 26,844 of CAZLMW010000061.1, read as the reverse complement.
TCGTGGGCGGTCAGCACATCGACGCCTGGCTCCTGTCCGACCCGAGCCAGGCCGCACGCGACCGCGCAGCAACGACGCTTGCCGGCATCTTCGCCGCCGGGATAAATCGCCTCCACGCCGTGCATGCCGACGCCAACAGCGGCAACTTCCTGCTCGAACAGGACGGCCGTGTGGGGCTCATCGACTTCGGGTGCGTCTGTCCTTTGTCCAAGGAGGACGCGGCGACCCTGCAGGGCACGTTTTCAGCCCTGCGACGCGGAGATACCACCGCTGCCGCCGCGTTTTCCCCTCGCGGAGGGCTGCAAACCGCAGAACAGGCCGAGCTCGACGCGCTGCACGTAGCGCCGTTTCGGAGGTGGCTTGCCGAGGCGATGATGGCGCAGCCGCTCGATTTTTCGACGCGGGACGGGTTCGTCAGCGAGGGTCGCGGCCATTGGGTCGGCATGATGACAAACCGCGCCCATATCGGCTTACACCCCAGCCTTTTCGTGGTCGGGAGGGCGCTTTTCGGCACCTGGCGGCTGCTGGAACGGATGGCTGCGCGGGTCGATCTCGGCAAGCCCTGGGCCGACCAACCGGTGTCAGCGAGCGAAGACCAGCAGCCCTGAGCGCACCGGACGAATCCGCGCGGGTGTAGAGGCCTGCGCCTGGATCTCGGTGGTCGAGACGTCAAGTGACTCGCCGCGCAGGATCATGCGCTTGCTGGAGCCGCCGTCGAGGTTGAGGGCGGTCCGGCATCCCATCGCGATCATCGCCTCGGCGACGTTGCCAAGACCGAGCCCGAGCGCCCGATCGACCCAGCGACCTTCGACCGCGAGCAGCACGATTCGCCCGTCGTCGAGCAGCCCGACAGCCATCCGCGGCAGCAGGTTCAGGTCGCCGGTCTCGTCGCGCGAAAACGTGACGGGCGGCGCGGTTCCCGCCATCTGTTCGGCCACCTTGTCGACACAAAGCACACCGCCACGCACGAGGACCGGGCCACCGGCCATCGCTTGGTCCACACCGTCGAGACGCCAGCTGACCGAGTCGCCGACGGTGATCGAGCGCACGTCCTCGTCGTCGGGCACGACAATCACACAGCCGTTCAGGGGCACAGGGAGGGTGGCGCCGGCGGCTGTTGCGACGACCTTGCGACCGACAACAGCCACACCGATGCGCCCGGATACGTCGGCGGATTGGTGGGTTGCGCGGTTGATGAACGTGGCACCGCGGTCGTGCAAGGCGACGGGTCCAGCCGCTTTTTGTACGGTGATTCGCGCCTGGTCTGGCCCGACTACCTCGATCGACCAACGCCCATCGCGCTGGACGAGGGCGCCGCGGGCGAAAACGGGAGGCGAGATGACCTGGCCGTCTTCGATCATGAGGCCGACGGGATCGTAGCGCTGGCTGGGCGGTTCGATATCGGCTTCGGAGTGAAGGAAGAAGCCGCCTGAGGTCGCGGCGATGGCGCCGAGTTGTGCGGTGCGGGGCCCAAAGGCGGCGCTGTGGGCCTCCTCATCGGTGAAGACGCGGGCGACGAGGTCGACGTGGGCGGGATCGATGCGCATCGCGTGGGCGATTTGGGGGCCGCTGTCGGTGAAGCCGTCGAGCGTTGCGATCTGCAGGCCGGCGGCGATGTCGGACCAGCGTGGGTCGCGGAAAAGGGACGCGGCGGGTGGCGAATCGGGGCCGACTCCATGGGCGAGCAGGCCGGCTTGCGAGTAGTAGAAGTCGACCAGGGAGCGCACACGGAGCACACGGTCGTAGGGGCACGCGAGGATTTCGCGCACACGCCCAAGCAGGCCCATCACGAGCAATGTGGCTTCGGGGTGCTCGTCGGCGAGATCGCTCAGCCAGGCGGTGACGGCGTCGAAACGGCGTCGAAACATCGCGGCCTGGGCGGCGTCCACGTCGCGTCCAAGCATCCTCTCAAGGCAATCACCGAGCGCGACCTCGTCCTGCGCGGCCCGAATTTCCGGGCGATCCGTGGCGACGTGCACTTCCTGGGGCGCAAACGCGGCCAATGCGCGGGTCCACCTCGCTGAAAGCCCGTGTTTTCGGGCGTATGCGGCAGCTTCATCGCGCCAGTTTTCGGTCGCCACGGTCATCGCTCATCCTCGTCGCGGCCGTTGCGTACACCGCCGCTGCGCTTTGACGCAACCGCAACCGCGCGCACAATGCCGCTCGTGCACGTGCCCCAGCCCATCGACGACGCCGAACGCGCTTTTCGCAGTCGCCAGCTGATAACGTGCATCGGCAACAAGCGGGCGTTGCTCGGGCCGATCGAAACGGCCGTACAGAGCGTTCGGAGCCGGCTTGGTGGTCGCCGGTTGCGGGTTGTCGATGCGTTCACCGGGTCTGGCGCGGTCGCGCGGATGCTCAAGCCCCACGCACAACGCCTTGTCGTCAATGACCTGGAGGCCTATGCCGCGGTCGCCGGTCGCTGCTACCTCGCCAACCGCGGCGACGTGGACCGTGACGGCCTGCGACGCGCCATCGACGCGCTCAACCGTGGCGTCAATGAGCCGACCTCGGATGGCCCGGGCTTCATCGAACGCCTGTATGCCCCTGCAGACGAGTCCGCCATCACCGCCGAGGATCGCGTTTTCTACACTCGCGCCAACGCTCGGCGACTCGATCGGTATCGCGCGGCCATCGATGGGCAGCCCGACCACCTGCGCCCGTTTCTGCTCGCCCCGTTGCTTTCGGCAGCTTCCGTCCATGCCAACACGGCCGGCGTGTTCAAGGGCTTTTACAAGGACAAGGTGACCGGGATCGGCAAATTTGGCGGCACGGGCGGCGATGCATTGAGGCGAATTCGCGGCGAGGTGCGGCTGCAAATGCCGGTGTTTTCGGCGTTCGACAGCGACGTGCAGGTGCACAGGTCCGACGCCAACGAGGTTGTGCGATCGGTCGGTGGATTCGACCTCGCGTATTTCGATCCGCCCTACAACCAGCATCCGTATGGCAGCAACTACTTCATGCTCAACCTCTTGGTCGACTACGAGGAGCCTGCTGAAATCAGCCGTGTTTCGGGCATTCCGAGGGACTGGCGGCGCTCCGACTACAACGTCAAGCGCAAGATCTTGCCGCGGCTCGCCGACCTGGTCGCCGATGTCGATGCGCGGTTTGTCTTGCTGTCGTTCAACAACGAGGGCTTCGTATCGCCGACGGACCTGCGTGATCTGCTGGCTCAGCACGGAACAGTCGAGCAGTTCGCGTTGCCGTATACGACCTTTCGCGGCAGCCGCAACCTGCGCAATCGGAGCAAGGACGTTACCGAACACCTCTTCTTGCTCGAAAAAGGCGTAGCGCACAGCGGCCAACGACGGGCGTGAGTCAGAGAAAGCGTTTACCGCCGGTCGCGCGACGTTCAGCGGCGAGTCGGGTCACGGCGGACTGCAAGGCACCGAGCACCTGTTCGTGGCACTGCTCGACATAGTCGGCATCGGCGGCGGCTTCAGGGCCGGAACGTTCGAAACGAATGGCGGGCAGCACTTCGGTCAGGATGCGTGTCGGCAGCGGAAAATGGGTTGGCGGCGGGCCGACGGTCAGGCCCCACGGGATGCTCAACGCGACGGGGAAGACCTTCAGCCGGAGCAACCGATCAATGCCGAGCTTGCGGGCGATGCGTTTGCCGTCGCTGAGGATGAGCAGCGTTTCGTGGGCTCCGACGGTCGCGATCGGGGCGATGGGCACGCCGGCCTGCAGCGCGAGTCGAATGTAGCCCCGCCGCTGGCCGAAAATGACGCGATCCCGGTCCCGGTAGCTGCGCATCGCGTCGAGATCGCCACCGGGATAGACGAGCACCTTGCGGCCGGCTTCGAACAGCTTGTGGGCGTTGGCGTGACCGGCGCGAACGGCACCAAGGGGCACGAGCAGCTGGTGAAACGGCGGCAGGCTGATGATCACCTCGTGGCCGAGGCCGTAAGGCACAAAATCGATGCCGCGTTGGCGATACGCGGCGAGGCCGAAGGTGAACGTGTCGGGCGTCAGCAACGCGCCGCTGTGGTTGCCCACGTAGAGCACGCCGCCGTCGGGGATGCGTTCGAGCCCGCGGGTGACCGGCTTGAACCACGCGTCGAACAGGGGCTCGAAGGTGTCCGCGAAAAGCGCGAGCGCCTGATCATTGCGGCCGTCGATCGAGTCGATGTCGTAGCGGGCGGTGATGTACTCGAGCATGCGGTCATGATGATGCGGGGTCGTGCCGCCGGAGACAACGCGGACGGTGACGCGCTATTTCTTGGCGGTCTCGACGAGCACGGATTGGACTTGCATCGTGCGGATTTCAACCGATTTGCGGACGAACGCACTGTTTGCGTCAGTGACCTCACAACCTGTGGTGAACAGCGCTGCGGCGGCGAGCAGCTGGGTTCCAAGCACCCGGTGGCCAGCGAGCTTCGCGGCGAGCAGCTTGATAATGTAGCGCTCCGCCCGGCGATCGCGGGGTACGGCGAGGCTGACCGAATGAAAAGCCGACGTGTTGCCGCCGCGCAGGACGGAACCGGTAGGCACCGGGAGCACGAGCTTGACCTTGGACGATCGCGCACGCAGCTCGGTACGGACGGCCTTTCGCAACGCGACGAGACCAGCGACACGGCCAAATTGCCTGGTCGGCAGCGCCCAGCGTTTGCAGTGCGGCGAGTTCGGAGCGGCGCGGGTATTCGACCCCACAAGACCGCATCCGGGCACAGAGACGACGATAGTGGCGATGAACAGCGTGGTGGCGGCGCGCGATAGCATCTCTTGCCCGTCTTGGAGGTGACTGGGTTAGTTGACGACTGAATCGAGGGCCCGGTCTAACGAAAAACGCCGCCCCGGTTTCCCGAGACGGCGTCTTCGAACCTTGCGGTGTCTTCTTGCTTAGCCGATGCCTTCGTAGGTCACGTGGTCGGCGTCCACGTCGTCACCGACCATGATCTCGAGGCCGTCGTAGCCGCGCAGACCGGTGCCGGCGGGGATGAGACGGCCCATGATCACGTTCTCCTTCAGGCCGCGCAGGCGGTCGCGCTTGCCCGACAGCGACGCTTCCGTGAGGACCTTGGTGGTCTCCTGGAAGGACGACGCGGAGATGAACGACTCGGTCGACAGCGACGCCTTGGTGATGCCGAGCAACAGCGGTTCACCCGAAGCGGGCTTGCCACCGTCGCGCATGACGCGCTGGTTTTCTTCGTCGAACTGCTGCTTGGTGACCTGCTGGTCGACCATGAAGTTGGTGTCGCCGGTCTTGCTGACCCGGACCCAACGCAGCATCTGGCGAACGACCACCTCGATGTGCTTGTCGTTGATGCGCACACCCTGCAGCCGGTAGACCTCCTGGATCTCGTCGACGAGGTACTTGGCGAGCGCCTCGATGCCGAGCACGTGCAGGATGTCGTGCGGGTTGAGCGGGCCGTCCATCAGCGGGTCGCCGGCGCGCACCCGGTCGCCTTCGGTGACCGTGAAGTGCTTGCCTTTGCCGATGAGGTATTCGCGCGGCTGACCGAACTCGGGCGTCACGACGATGCGCTGCTTGCCCTTGTACGGCTTGCCGAAGCTGACGACGCCGTCGATCTCGCTCATCACGGCGTGATCCTTGGGCTTGCGGGCTTCGAAGAGCTCGGCGACACGCGGCAGACCACCGGTGATGTCCTTGGTCTTGGACTGTGCACGGGCGATCTTGGCGAGGATGTCACCGGGCTTGATGACCGCGCCGTCCTGGACAACGAGGTTGGAGCCGACGGGCAGGAAGTGCTGCGCGAGGGCGCCGGTGCCTTCGACGCGGAGAATCTCGCCGTCCTTGCCCTTGATCACGACGCGCGGCCGGATGTTCGGGTCCTTGGTGTCGACGATGAACGTCTGCGACAGGCCGGTGGCTTCGTCGAGCTGCTCTTTCATGGTCAGGCCGTCGACGACGTCGATGAGCTGAACCGTGCCGCCAACGTGCGTCAGAATCGGCTTGAACGAGCTGTCCCACTGCGCGAGGAGCTGGCCTTTGCGGACGTTCTCGCCGTCCTTGACCTTGACCTCGGCGCCGGCCTGGACCGCGAACGCCGGACAACGATCTTCGGGCACGCCGGGCAGCGTGATGAGGATGTGACCACGCGCGATGGCGACGTGACCGCGACCATCACCCGGATCGACGAGCGGCAAGTTCTTGTACTTGGCCACACCGTCGACCGTCGCGAGGTGCTGGGGAAGATCACGGCTGGTCGACGCGGTACCGCCAACGTGGAAGGTACGCATCGTCAGCTGCGTGCCGGGCTCACCGATGGACTGCGCCGCGATGACGCCGACCGCTTCGCCGATGTTGACCGTCCGGCCACGCGCGAGGTCGCGACCGTAGCAGAGCACGCACACGCCGGACTGGCTGCGGCAGGTCAGGACCGTGCGGATGCTGACCTTGCGGACGTGGGCGTTGTCGACCGAATCAACCGCGACCTCGTCGATGAGCGAGTCGGCCTCGACAATGACGTTGCCTTCCGAGTCGATGATGTCGTCAAGCGCGACGCGACCGAGGATACGCTCGGACAGGGGCTGGATGATTTCACCCGCCTCTTCCAGCGCTTCCATGTCGATGCCGTCGAGCGTGCCGCAGTCGTACTCGGTGATGACCGCGTCGTTGGCGACGTCGACCAGGCGGCGGGTCAGGTAACCGGAGTTGGCGGTCTTGAGCGCCGTATCCGCCAGGCCCTTGCGCGCGCCGTGCGTCGAGATGAAGTACTGCAGAACCGACAGACCCTCGCGGAAGTTCGCGGTGATCGGCGTCTCGATGATTTCACCGGAGGGCTTGGCCATGAGACCGCGCATACCGGCGAGCTGACGCATCTGCTGCGGTGAACCGCGCGCGCCGGAGTCGGCCATCATGAAGATGCTGTTGAACGACTTGTCCTTGCGCTTCTCGTCGGTGTCCGGGCCGCCGTACACGGTGGTGGAGATGGCCTCCATCATGTGCTTGGCGACGTCTTCGGTGGCATCCGACCACGTATCGACGACCTTGTTGTAGCGCTCGCCGTCGGTGATCAGCCCCTCGAGGTACTGCTGGGTGATCTCGGCGACCTCGTCCTGCGCGCTGCCGATGATCTCGGCTTTCTGGGCCGGGATCGCCATGTCGTCGATGCAGATCGAGATGCCGGCGTCGGTCGCGGCCGAGTAACCGGCGGTGCGAAGCGCGTCGGCGAGGAGCACGGTGCGCTTGGAGCCGGAGCGGCGGTAGACCTCATCGATGAGCTGCTGCAGCTGCTTCTTGCCGAGCACCTTGTTGTACAGCTCGAAGGGAACGCCAGCGGGGACGATCTCGAAGAGCAGCACACGGCCGACCGTCGTATCGACGATCTCGCGACGCGCGGGCGCCTCTTCTTCAGCGTCCTGGTGCGCGTCCCAAACCGGCATGCGGCAGCGGATCTTGGCCTGCAAGGCGATATCGCTCGCGTCGAACGCCGCGCGAACCTCTTCGGGGCTGGCGAACAGGCGCCCGTGACCTTGGGCGAAGGGCATCTCACGGGTGCGGTAGTACAAGCCGAGCACGATGTCCTGCGTCGGGTTGATGATCGGCTTACCGAACGCCGGCGACAGGATGTTGTTGGTGCTCATCATCAGCACGCGGGCTTCCATCTGCGCTTCGAGGGAGAGCGGCAGGTGGACGGCCATCTGGTCGCCGTCAAAGTCGGCGTTGAACGCGGTGCAGACCAGCGGGTGCAGGCGGATCGCCTTGCCTTCGATGAGGACCGGCTCGAACGCCTGCATGCCGAGACGGTGAAGCGTCGGCGCGCGGTTGAGCAGGACCGGGTGCTCCTTGATGACGTCTTCGAGGATGTCCCAGACGATGGGCGTCTCCTTCTCGACGAGCTTCTTGGCGCTCTTGATGGTCGTGACGTAGCCGAGCTCTTCGAGCTTGCTGTAGACGAACGGCTTGAACAGCTCGAGCGCCATCTTCTTGGGCAAACCGCACTGGTGCAGGCGCAGATCGGGGCCGACCACGATGACCGAACGACCCGAGTAATCGACGCGCTTGCCGAGCAGGTTCTGACGGAAGCGGCCCTGCTTGCCCTTGAGCATGTCGGACAGCGACTTGAGCGGGCGCTTGTTGGGGCCGGTGATGACCTTGCCGCGGCGGCCGTTGTCGAACAGGGCGTCGACGGCTTCCTGCAACATCCGCTTTTCGTTACGCACGATGATCTCGGGCGCGTTGAGCTCGAGCAGGCGCTTGAGGCGGTTGTTGCGGTTGATGACGCGGCGGTACAGGTCGTTGAGGTCGGACGTCGCGAAACGGCCACCGTCGAGCGGAACGAGCGGGCGCAGATCGGGCGGCAGGACCGGGATGGTCGTGAGCACCAGGTGCTGGGGCTTGTTGCCGGACGAACGGAGCGACTCGACGATCTTGAGGCGCTTGCTGATCTTCTTGATCTTGGCCTCGCCGGTCGGCTTGATCATGCCTTCGACCTTCTCTTCCCACGCCGCGATCTCGCCACGGAGGCGCATCGCGAGGTCGTCGAGGGTCTCGATGTCGACACCATCACCGGGCCAACGCGGCTTCTCGGGCGGCACGCGGGTCGGGTCCATGTAGGCGAGGATCTCGAGGATCGCTTCGCCGCCCATCTCGACCTTGATGAAGTCGGTCGACGGGGTCGTGAACACCGCCATATCGCCGAGAACGTCGAGAACGTACTCGTGCTCTTCGGTGCTCAGGATGCGGCCGGGCAGGATCGGGCCCACGTCGGGCAGCCACTGGGTCGAGATGTCCTTGTCGACACGCTCGATGACCATGCCGTGCTGGACGTCGTAGTAATCCTCTTCGTTGACGAGGGTGCCGCGCGAGATGCTGCGGGAGAACTTCTTGATCAGCTTGGCGAGGTCGGCGCCCTGCTCGAGCGTTTCGAAGGTCTCGAAGAGGTCCGAACGCTTCTCACGCGGGAAGTAGTACGGGTGGATGCCGGCTTTGCCGCGCTCGATCTGCAGCTTCTGCGAACCGAGGCACACGTACTTGGCGCAGTACAGGACGTACTCGAGGTCCTTGAGCGTCATGTTCAGCAGGTGGCCGATACGCGACGGGAGGCTCTTGAGAAACCAGATGTGGGCGACCGGGGTGGCCAGGGTCACGTGCGCCATGCGCTCGCGGCGAACCTTGGACTGGATGACCTCGACGCCGCATTTTTCGCAGACGACGCCGCGGTGCTTCATGCGCTTGTACTTGCCGCAGATGCACTCGTAGTCCTTGACCGGCCCGAAGATTCGACCACAAAACAGGCCGTCACGCTCGGGCTTGAACGTGCGGTAGTTGATGGTCTCGGGCTTCTTCACCTCGCCGTAGGTCCACTCGGTGCTGATCTTGCGGGGCGAGGCCACGCCGATACGAACGGCATCGATGTTGAGCGGGTTTTTGGGCTTCTCGAAGAAGTGAAGCATTTCGCGCATTGTTTTCTTTCCGTGTGAAAGTGCGAATGATTTGGGTGCGTTGAAGCGTCCGTGTCGGGTCGAAAGGCCGCCCCACCGATCGGCAGGGCGACCGTTTCATCATCCGATGGGCGAGCCGTCGTGGTCGTGAAGTTCGACGTCGAGCGCGAGGCTCTTGAGCTCTTTGAGGAGCACGTTGAACGACTCGGGCAGACCGGGCTCGAGCAGGCCTTCGCCGCGCACGATGGACTCGTACATGCGGGTTCGGCCGATAACATCGTCGGACTTGACCGTCAGGAATTCCTGCAGCGCGTAGGCGGCGCCGTAGGCTTCCATCGCCCAAACTTCCATTTCACCAAGACGCTGACCGCCGAACTGCGCCTTACCACCGAGCGGCTGCTGGGTGACGAGCGAGTACGGTCCGATCGAACGCGCGTGGATCTTGTCGTCGACGAGGTGGTGCAGCTTCAGCATGTACATCACGCCAACCGTGACGGGCTGGTCAAACGCCTCGCCCGTGCGGCCGTCGTGTAGCTTCGTCTGCGCCGTGATGCCGTCGCCCGCGTGCTTGAGGAGCGCGTGGATGTCGGTCTCACGGGCGCCGTCAAAGACGGGCGTTGCGACGCGGATGCCGTTTTCGTTGTCGGCCAGGAAGCGCCCCATCTCCTCGTCGTCGAGACCACCGAGCAAGCTGCCGATGTCGCTGCTGGCGAACGCGGAGATCGCCTGCTTGCGCGACTCTTCGATGCCGTCGGTTTCGGCGGCGTCGGCGAGACGGCGGCCCATGTTCAGCGCGGCCCAACCGAGGTGGGTCTCGAGAATCTGGCCGACGTTCATGCGGCTTGGCACGCCCAGCGGGTTGAGGACGATGTCGACCGGGCGCCCGTCGGGCAGGTACGGCATATCCTCTTCGCGGAGCAGACGGCTGACGACACCCTTGTTGCCGTGGCGGCCGGCCATCTTGTCGCCGACCTGCAGCTTGCGCTTGATGGCCACGTAGACCTTGACCATCTTGATGACGCCGGGGGGCAGCTCGTCGCCCTTGACCATGCGCTTGATCTTCTCCTCGAAGAAGAAGCGGATCTCGTTGCCGTGGTCTTCGAGGTGGTCGAGCAGGCTCGCGATCTGCGCCGAGACTTCGCGGTCGGTCACGCGCAGGTCACGCCACGCGGTCGGCACTTTGAAGCGGTCACCGTCGTCGTACACCTTGTTGGGCAGCTTGCCGAGGGTGTCCTCGTCGAGCTCGGTGCCCTTGCTGTAGACAACCTTGCCCTGGTCATCGACGACCTTGGCGCTGGTCTTGGTGCCGGTGAGCATCCGACGGGCCTTGTCGAACGTGGAGCCGGCGAGGATCTGCACCTCGTCGCCCATGTCCTTGAGCATCTTGCTCTTCTCGTCCTCTTCGATCTCCTTGGTCCGCTCGTCCTTCACTTCGGACTTGCGGGTGAAGACCTTGGCCGAGATGACCGTACCGACAACACCGGGCGGAACGCGCAGCGAGGTGTCGCGCACGTCGCCAGCCTTCTCACCGAAGATGGCGCGCAGCAGCTTCTCTTCGGGGCTCAGCTGGGTCTCGCCCTTGGGCGTGATCTTGCCGACCAGGATGTCGCCGGTCTTGACGTCGGCGCCGATGCGGATGATGCCGCTGACGTCGATGTCCTTGAGCGCTTCCTCGGAGACGTTGGGGATGTCGCGGGTGATCTCTTCTTTGCCGAGCTTGGTATCGCGCGCGATGCACTCGAACTCCTCGATGTGGATCGAGGTGAAGTGGTCTTCCTTGACGACCTTCTGGCTGACGAGAATCGAGTCCTCGTAGTTGTAGCCACCCCAGGGCATGAACGCGACGACGGTGTTGCGGCCGAGGGCGAGCTCACCACGGTCGGTGGCCGGGCCGTCAGCGATGACGTCGTTGGCCTTGACGTGGTCGCCGATGCGGACGATCGGGCGCTGGTTGACGCACGTGCTCTGGTTGGAGCGGGTGTACTTGACCAGCTTGTAGATGTCCGTGGACGCGCTCGGATCGTCGGGCTCGACGTCGCGCTTGACGACGATACGCTCGGAGTCGACCGAGACGACCGTGCCGTTGTTGCGCGCGACGACCGTCACACCGGAGTCGGCGGCGACGATGCGCTCGAGGTTGGTGCCGACCAGGGGCGACGTTGTCTTGAGCAACGGCACAGCCTGGCGCTGCATGTTGGAGCCCATGAGCGCGCGGTTGGCGTCATCGTTTTCGAGGAACGGGATGAGCGACGCAGCGACCGAAACCAGCTGGTTGGGGCTGACGTCCATCAGCTCGACCTGCGTGGGCGGAACCTGGCGGAACTCACCGGTGATTCGCACGTCGACGAACGGGCCAACGAGCTTGCCGTCATCACCGACGGGCGAGCTCGCCTGGGCGATCTTGTGCTCCTCTTCTTCGAGGGCCGAGAAGTACTCGAACGTGTCAGCGGGCTTGCCGTCGACGACGTGGCGGTACGGGGTCTCGATGAAGCCGTATTCGTTGACGCGCGCGTAGGTGGCGAGCGACGCGATCAGGCCGATGTTCGGACCTTCAGGGGTCTCGATGGGGCAGATTCGACCGTAGTGAGTCGGGTGCACATCGCGAACCTCGAAGCCCGCGCGATCGCGGGTCAGGCCGCCTGGTCCAAGCGCCGAGAGACGACGTTTGTGCGTAACCTCCGACAGCGGGTTGGTCTGGTCCATGAACTGCGACAGCTGGCTGCTACCGAAGTACTCGCGAACCACAGCGCTCATCGGCTTGGCGTTGATCAGCTCGTGCGGCATCGAGGTCTCGATGTCCTGCGCGATGCTCATCTTCTCCTTGATGGCACGCTCCATGCGGACGAGTCCGACACGGCACTGGTTCTCCATCAGCTCACCCACGGCGCGCACGCGGCGGTTACCGAGGTGGTCGATGTCGTCGATGTTGTGACCGGCGCGGCCGTTTTTGAGCGCGAGCAGGTAACGAATCGTGCGGAGGATGTCGGCCTTGGTCAGCGTGAAGCACGGCGCCACGGGGGCGAGACCGAGCCGGTTGCGCAGCTCGTCGTTACCGTCGACACGAACCTGGCTCTGCTTGTTGCCGCGGACCGGCATGACCAACACGGTGCGCATGTCGCTGACGGTGCTCGTGAGCAGACCGGTCGAGAGACGCAGCGCATCGTTGTAGACGCCGCCGGTGAGCTCGAGACGCTCGCGGAGCAGCTCGTTGCCGCTGACCGTGATCTCGGCGCCGTTGGCGGTCGGCTTGATCCAGACCACGCCGCCGCTGTCTTTCTCGACGGTGAGGAAATCAGCGTCTCCGATGGCCGATTGCAGCGCCTCAGCGAGCTCGGCAGGGAGCGCCGCGGAGGCGTTCTTGAAGGCCTTGTTGTTGCACTGCCAGTCGACGGACTGCTCGACACCATCGGCGTCGCGGACCGAGAAGGTCAGCTTCCACTGCGCCTGCTTGATGGACGCCGGACGCTTGAGATCGGCGACCGAGAACAGGCCGCGCGTGTAGTCCAGGAACTGGTCGGGGGTCACGCGCCGCATGTCGGGGAACGTGTCAGGCGTCAGACGCATCGAGTACGTCTTGAGCTTGTTGCCGGTGTCGAAGAGCGACAGGTCGAGCTTCCAGTTGCGGTACTCGCCGCCGGGCGCGCGCAGGTCGTAGCTGCGGTCGCGACGCATCGACGTCGTCTCGAGACGGACGAGGCCCTGCTTCTTGAGCTGCATGAGCGCTTTGCGCTGCGCGAACTTGTACTCGACCTTCATGCGGCCGACGTCGGACAGGTCGTAGCGCTGCTCGTTGAAGAACAGGTTGTTGAAGTAGTTGCGCGCCTGGTTGATGGAGGGCGGGTCACCGGGACGCAGGTGGTGGTAGATGTCTTCGATGGCCTGGTCGCCGGACGGCAGACGCTTGCGCTTGAGCACGTCGGCGATGTCCTTGGCGAGCGTGTCGCGCAGGTACGAGCCGACGTTGAGCCGGTCGATGAAGAGCACGTCGAAGTGGATGATGCCGCGCTCGAGCAACATGTCGATCGTGGCCTCGTCGATCTCCTCGTTGGCCTCGAACAGGACCTCGCCGGTCTCCTCGTCGATGATGTCACCGGCGAAGACCTTGCCCATCAGGTCCTCTTGCGGGACCGCGAGCTCGGTGACGCCAGCGCCGCGCAGCTTCTTGATGATGCGGCGCGTGAACTTGCGGTTGCGCTTGAGGATCGGGCGCTTGCCCTCTTCGGGGTGGGCGATCTCGACGGTGGTGCGCTGGCCTTCGAGCAGGTCAAAGTCGAGCGAACGCCACGCGAAAACGGCGTCTTCGTCACCTTCGGCGGCCTCTTTGGCCTCCTTGGACAGGCGGATCGTCTCGACGTCGTAGTAGTAGTTGAGCAACTCTTCGATGCTGTAGCCGAGCGCGCGCAGCAGCACGGTCACGTACAGCTTGCGGCGGCGATCGATGCGGACGTAGACGAAGTCCTTGTGATCGAACTCGAAGTCGAGCCACGAGCCGCGGTAGGGGATGATACGCGCGCTGTAGATGCGCTTGCCGCTAGCGTGCGTTTTGCCCTTGTCGTGCTCGAAGAGAACGCCGGGCGAACGGTGCAGCTGGCTGACAATGACGCGCTCGGAGCCGTTGATGATGAACGTCGCCGCGCGGGTCATCAGCGGGATCTCGCCGAAGTAGACCTCCTGCTCCTTGACGTCGCGGATCGTCTGGATACCCGACTCGGACACGTCGAAGACGACGAGGCGAATGAGCACCTTGATCGGGCTGGCGTAGGTCATGCCGCGGGCGCGGCACTCCATCACGTCGTACTTCGGATCTTCGAGGTGGTACGACACGAACTCGAGCGACGCCGTCTTGTTGAAGTCCTGGATCGGGAAGACGCTCGAGAAGATGGCTTGCAGGCCGATCGTCTCGCGCTGTTCCGGGGGCACGTGGCGCTGCAGGAACTTCTCGTAGGACTGGCGCTGCACATGGATCAGGTCAGGGACATCAACGATCCGGTGCAGGCGCGAGAACGACTTGCGTACGCGAAGCTCCATTGCGGTGCGGGCCATGCGGGACTCCTTTTCGGTGGCCGTCGTCACGGCCTGATTGCTGCCAGGGGATGGCGCTCAATATTTTGGGCGTGGATCCATCCGTCGGAGCCTTGCAGCGAAGGGCCGTAACCCCGCAGCTCGCTGAAAAACTCCGACGGACGTCCCACCGTTGCCGGTGGGGCGCCGCCTCGAATAAATCGATTACTTGATCTCGACCTTCGCGCCCGCTTCTTCGAGCTTCTTCTTGGTCTCTTCGGCGGTCGCTTTGTCGACACCTTCGCGGACGACGCCGCCGGCCGTTTCGACCAGCGTCTTCGCTTCGCGCAGACCCAGGGAGGTGAGCTCACGGACCGCCTTGATGACGTTGATCTTCTTGGCGCCCGGCTCGAGGATCAGGACGTTGAACTCGGTCTGCTCCGGCTCGGCCTCGGCGGCCGCGGCACCACCGACAGCACCGGCGATCGCGACGGGAGCGGCAGCGCTGACGCCCCACTTCTCTTCGAGGGCGGTGATGATGCCGGACAGCTCGAGCACGGTCAGGCCCGACAGGTGGTCGATCAATTCTTCGTTGGAAATTGCCATTTCTTTCTCTCTTTGCGCCCGGCTGTACTTGGCCAGGCATCGCACCGTCTCACAGGTGCACTAAGTGGTTTGGGTTCGATCGAATGCCGTCAGGCACCCTCTTCGAGCTTGTCTTTGCGGGCCGACAGCACAGTGACCAGGCTCTGAGCCGGGGCGTTGAGCTGACGGACAAAGCCCTGCGCCGGGGCCTGGAAGGTCCCGAGCAGCTTGGCCCGCATTTCGTCGATGCTGGGGAGTTTGGAGAGCGCGACGACATCTGCTTCCGAGAGCAGCTTGCCACCGAGGACGCCGGCCTTGATGACCAGCCGCTCCTTCTTCTCCTTGGCAACGGCGACGAGCGCCTTGGCGGGGGCCACGGGGTCCTCACCAAAGGCGATCAAGTTGGCACCGGTGAGGTGATCGCTGACGATCTCCATATCGGTGCCGCTAAAAGACAAGCGCGCAAGGGTGTTCTTGACGACACGAAGCGAAGCGCCAGCTTTGCGGATCTCGGCCCGAAGCTCCTGGGTTTCCTTGACGGAAAGGCCCAAGTGCCCCGCGACGATCAGCCCCTGAGCGGACGCGATCTCTTCGCGAAGACGATCGACCCGTTGCTGCTTTTGCAAACGATCCACGGGTCAACTCCTCGGGGAGAAAACTCCCCATTTGTGAGACATGTCCGGGCAACCGGTCACATCTCCACCATTGCGCGTCTGAGACGGAGTCATCTCCACCGGACTTGCACCGAACGAATGTTCGGACGCCGGCTTCTCAGACGCTGACGATGACAACCGGTGTCACCGCCAGGAGACCCTCTCGCCGACCGGCGAAAGAGCCGAGAGGCCGCCCACCCCCGCGCGATGCGGCGATGAACGACACGTTCTTGGACTACGCAGTCTTGTACCGAGCGGCGACTTCGTTGGTGTCCACGCGCACACCGGGTCCGTGCGTGGTCGAGAGCGTGATCGACTGCCAGTAGGTGCCCTTGGCCTTGGCCGGCTTGGCCTTGGCGAGGGTCTCCAGCAGCGTCAGGACGTTCTCCTGCAGCTTGTCGAGCGCGAACGAGCGTTTGCCCACACCCGCGTGAATCACGCCGGCGCGGTCGGTGCGGTAGCTGATCTTGCCGGCCTTGGCCTGCGAGACAGCGCCGGAGACGTCGAACGTCACCGTGCCGACCTTGGGGTTGGGCATCAGGCCGCGCGGACCGAGCAGACGACCGATCTTACCGACGTGAGCCATCATGTTCGGCACGGCGATCGCGACATCAAATTCGAACCAGCCGCCCTTGACCTTCTCGATCAGCTCTTCGGAACCGACAAAGTCGGCGCCAGCTTCCTTGGCCTCGTTGACCTTGTCGCCCTTCGCGAACACCACGACGCGAACGGTCTTGCCGGTGCCGTGCGGAAGCACAACAGCGCCACGAACCATCTGGTCGGCATGCTTGGGGTCAACACCGAGCGAGACGGCGACCTCGACGGTCTCGTCGCACTTGGCGCCTTCGAACTGCTTGACGATGCTCACGGCCTCGTTGACCGGGTAGCGTTTTTGGCGGTCGAACGAGTCGAGGGCCGCCTGGTATCGTTTTCCACGCTTGGGCATGGCGTCCTCCTTGGGTTAGTCGACAACCGTGATGCCCATCGAGCGGGCGGTTCCTGAAATCGTGCGACAGGCCATGTCCATGTCGTTGGCGTACAGGTCAGGCATCTTGATCTCGGCGATCTCCTTGACCTGGTCCATCGTCACCTTGCCGACCTTGTCCCGGTTGGGCACGCCCGAACCCTTCTCGAGCTTCGCCGCCTTGAGCAGCAGCCGCGACGCGGGCGGGGTCTTGGTGATGAACGTGAACGAACGGTCGGCGTAGACCGTGATCACGACCGGAATGATCATGCCCATCTGGCTCTGCGTCTTGGCGTTGTACGCCTTGCAGAACTGCATGATGTTGACGCCGTGCTGACCCAGCGCCGGACCGACCGGCGGAGATGGGTTGGCGCGGCCAGCCGGCAACTGCAACTTGATGAAGCCGGTGACTTTCTTAGCCATGGTTTGCTCCCTGCGTCTCCCACCGGGGGCGAATGCGGTGGTTGGTCGACGTGGTACGGGTTACGAAGGCCCCAATGCGCGCCGGCAGTGCGGCAGACGCGTGTTCTTGCTCAGTCGCCGATCTTTTCGACCTGCATGAAGCCGAGCTCGACCGGTGTCGCGCGGCCGAAGATGCTGACGAGCACCTTGAGCTTCTGCTTCTCGGGAATGACCTCGGCGACCGTGCCGGCGAAGCTCGCGAAGGGACCGTCGATAACGCGGACCTCGCTGCCTTCGTCGAAGCTGAGGACGGGCGTGGCCTCGACCTCGGACGCTTCGAGCCGGTTGGTGATGCGGAGCACTTCCTTCTCGGGAACCGCCGGCGGGTTCATGCCGCCACCGACGAAGCCGGTGATCTTGGTGGTGCCCTTGACGGTGTGCCAGGTGCGCTCGTTGAGGATCATCTGCACGAGGATGTAGCCGGGGAAGAACTTCCGCTTGCTCTCGTGACGGACGCCGCTGCGAACCTCGACAACTTTCTCGGTCGGGATCAGCACCTCGCCGAAGAACTCCTCGAGGCCCTCGGCGCGGATGCGCTCCTGCAGTCCGACACGCGCGACGTTCTCGCTGCCGGTGTAGGTGTGCACGATGTACCAGCGCAGGCGCGGCCCACGCAGCGACCGAATGGGACGCTTGGGCGCTTCGGGAGCCGCCTCTTCGCCAGCGGCCTCGGGGGCAGCGTCCTGGGCAGCGGCCTCGGGGGCGGCGCCTTCAACGGCTTCGGTGACCACAGGGGTCTCCGAGACAGACGTGTCGACCGCGGTGTTGTTCTCGTTCATCTCATCCTCGCAGGAGCAGCCCGCTCAAAAAGGGGGCTTGCCGCGATGAAGCGGGCGCTGGCTACAGGTTGTAGAAGAGCTTTGTCAGCGCGCTAAAGAGCACGTCGAAAGCCCACAATGCCAGCGCGATCAGCACCGTCACGACGACCACGACAATCGTGCCCTGTCGTGTGTCTTCCAGGGTCGGCCACGTCACCTTGCGGCACTCGAACGCGACCTCGTTGGCCAGCTGAAACAGCCGGTCATGCCGCCACAACCAAATCCCGCCGAACACGCCAACGGCGATGCCCAGCAGGTCATGGAGACGGAACTCGTTGCCAATGATGCGCAGATCCCATTCGGGACGAATCAGGTCCAAAGAACCTGAGAAGAACTCTGCACTGACCACCCACAACAGCAAAGCTGCCGTCATGAATGCCATATTGACCATGCGCGCCTGGCTCATGGTGCTCCTTGTGCCATGTGCTCAAATCGGATTGATTCGAGCGCGTTACTGGCAGGTCGGGCGGGGCTCGAACCCACGACCTGCGGATTTGGAGTCCGCTGCTCTGCCAACTGAGCTACCGACCTGTCGTGTGAATCGACCCTGCGGATCAATTCGTCTCCAGACGCTCGATCGGGGGCCGGCTCGGTTTGGCTTCCGAACCGGCCCCCGATGAGCCTGACTTTTTGACGTCGAGTGGACGCGCTATTTGACCTCTTTGTGGACCGTATGCTTGCGAAGGTACGGGTTGTACTTCTTCTTTTGCAGACGACCAGGCGTGGTCTTCTTGTTCTTCCGCGTCGTGTAGCGCGACATGCCGGGCACACCGCTACCGCGCTGCTCCGTACATTCGAGGGTCACGATGACGTTGCCGCCTTTCTTCTTGGCCATTTCTACCTCGCCTGTCCCGCGGAAGGGTCGCGTCCAACGGTGGGGCGAACCCCACCGCTTTGATTACTCAACGATGTCGGTGACCTGACCCGCGCCGACGGTACGGCCGCCTTCACGAATCGCGAAGCGGAGGCCTTTCTCCATCGCGATGGGGGCGATGAGCTCGACCGCGATCGCGACGTGGTCGCCGGGCTTCACCATCTCGACGTCTCCCTCGAGGTTGATGACGCCGGTGACGTCGGTGGTGCGGAAGTAGAACTGCGGGCGGTAGCCAGCGAAGAACGGCTTGTGACGGCCGCCCTCATCCTTGTTCAGCACGTAGACCTGGGCCTTGAACTTGGTGTGCGGGGTGATGCTGCCGGGCTTGGCCAGCACCTGGCCGCGCTCGATCTCTTCACGCTTCACGCCGCGGAGCAGCGCGCCAACGTTGTCGCCAGCCTGGCCGCTGTCGAGCAGCTTGCGGAACATCTCGACGCCCGTGACCGTGGTCTTGCGGGTCTCGCGGATGCCAACGATCTCGACCTCTTCGCCAACCTTGATGATGCCGCGCTCAATACGACCGGTGACGACCGTGCCACGACCCGAGATGGTCATGACGTCCTCGACGGGCATGATGAACGGCTTGTCGAGCTCGCGCTCGGGCTCAGGGATGAAGCTGTCGAGCGCCGCAACGAGCTCGTCGATGCTCTTGGTGCCGAAGCCACGGTCGTCGCTCTCACCCTGCAGGGCCAGGAGCGCCGAGCCGCGCACGATCGGGGTGTCGTCGCCCGGGAAGTCGTACTTGTCGAGCAGCTCGCGCAGCTCCATGTCGACGAGGTCAACGAGCTCGCCGTCGGGGTCGTCTTCGTACGCGAGATCGCACTTGTTGAGGTACACGACGATCGACGGGACGCCGACCTGACGCGCGAGAAGCACGTGCTCTTTGGTCTGCGGCATCGGGCCGTCGGTTGCCGCACAAACAAGGATCGCACCGTCCATCTGGGCGGCACCGGTGATCATGTTCTTGATGTAATCGGCGTGACCGGGGCAGTCGACGTGAGCGTAGTGCCGGTTGGGGCTCTCGTACTCAACGTGCGCGGTCGAGATCGTGATGCCGCGAGCCTTCTCCTCCGGAGCTTTGTCGATCTTGTCGAAGTCGATGAAGTCACCGAGACCCTGTTCGGCCTGGTGCTTGGTGATGGCGGCGGTCAGCGTCGTCTTACCGTGATCGACGTGGCCGATGGTGCCCACGTTGACGTGCGGCTTTGTGCGCTCGAACTTAGCCTTGCCCATGGCTGGTTTCCTCCGCTTTCAAAAAGCGTTTCGATGGTGGCTTGTGGCAGTGACTGCCGGTTTCCATCGCGTCAAAGGGGCGATTTTCTGCTGGCCAACACCCGTGGTCAGCGTCCGATCATCCCGCGTATTTGTTGTCCCGAATCGATTTGTTGTCGGTTACCGGGAGTTCCGACTCGTTTCTGTCTGCGGCTCGCCTCGCAACGAGCCTGGAGCTTACGACCGGACTTGAACCGGTGACCTCTTCCTTACCAAGGAAGTGCTCTACCTGCTGAGCTACGTAAGCGTGGAGCGGGAAACGGGAATCGAACCCGCGACCCTCAGCTTGGAAGGCTGATGCTCTACCAATTGAGCTATTCCCGCGTCGCGGAGCCCGTCTCGGAGACGAGCGCTTCAGCCCGCTTGTACCGTCGCTTCTGTACCGGACCGTCGTCTGGTGGAGGATGGTGGATTCGAACCACCGTAGGCTCTCGCCAGCAGATTTACAGTCTGCCCCCATTAGCCACTCGGGCAATCCTCCGTCGTTGCTTCCGCTCGGTCCCGTGGAGGGGAGCGGTGTGCTCGGCGCCTGCTTCCTGGGAGCTGGCGACAGGATTTGAACCTGCGACCTGCTGATTACAAATCAGCTGCTCTACCAACTGAGCTACGCCAGCGCGGTATTTGGTTTCCGCGTCGACCGAGCATCCCCGACGGTCCTCAACGTACCTTTGTCGCAGCCATTCGAGCCTTGTGGTGGGGGCTCCAAGCGGTCGGTTCCGGTGCTCATTCGGGTGATCCGCGCGCGACGGGCCCAAATGGAGGGCGGCTGAAATACAAAAGCAGTTGAGGCTTGTCAACCAAAAGATCGGTCTGTTTCGCGACAGCAAAAAGCGAGGACCACGCTGGCAAACGAGGCGACATTCAACGACTGCATCGGACCTGCGGGCGGAAGTGTCAGCATCCCGCTGCATCGACGCGCCACCAAAGGCCGCACTCCTCGCCCTTCACCACCGAGCACGATCGCGATCGGCCGATCGAGCCGCGCGCTTTGCAAGGGCGTCGCCGCGGCATCGAGCACCGTGGCAAACGTCGCGATTGCCCGATCTTCGAGCGCCGCGACCGTGCGCGCGATGTTCACAACCTGGACGATCGGCAAAGTGGCAGATGCCCCACGCGAGACCCTTTCGACCGATCCAGTGACCCCACTGGCCCGATCGCGCGGCAAAATGACCGCGGTCACGCCGAAAAAGACAGCCGACCGCATTATCGCGCCAAGGTTGCGCGGATCCGTGATCGAATCGAGCACCAATAGCAGTGGGTTGGGCTCGCGATCGAGGAGCTCGTCGAGATCGGCATATGGATAGGGTCGTACGGTGACCGCGACGCCCTGCGAGAGATGATCGCTCACGATCCGCTCGTCGGGCGGTGCTGCCAGCAGCTCGATCCCCGCCTTGCCGGCGAGTTTGCGCATCGTGGCCTCAGCGTCGCGATCGGTCGTCCACGAAAACGCGCGGAGCACGCGGCTGGGCGTGTGCTTAAGCAGCGCGAAGACAGCGTGGCGACCGCACACCAGGTGAGGCCCGGGCTTGTTTCTCGCGCCCCGATCGCGTCCTCGTGGCCGATCGCCGACACGAGGGCCCCGCGCACCCTGGCCATCCGATCGCGGTCGGTCACGCTGGCTCCCTCGCGCGCGCGTGTCTTTATAATGTGATCGGGCCTTCGGCTTTCCGGGCCGAGCCTTGCCGCCGCCAGCCTTGCCCACGCCAGCCTTGCCCCCGCCAGCCTTGCCACCGCCAGCCTTGCCACCGCCAGCCTTGCCACCGCCAGCCT
>CAZLMW010000061.1:0-4994 GCA_964560875.1 uncultured Enterobacteriaceae bacterium | reverse complement strand
CGCCAGCCTTGCCACCGCCAGCCTTGCCACCGCCAGCCTTGCCACCGCCAGCCTTACCGCCGCTTTTGCCGCCGGTGCGCCCTTTGCCCTTGCCCTTTCGACGATCGTTCACGGAGTCGCTCCGGTAATGGCGCGCTGGGCGTCGATGATGGCCGTCGCGGCGGCGTGTGGGTCAGCGGCGGTGAGCACAGCTTCGGCGACAATAAGTAGATCTGCAGCGACCGCACGGTCCGATCGCCTGATCGTTTGTCCGCGTGGCGAAGCGGGTTGTTCGGCACCGATGTAGATGCCGTCAAGCCGCGCTTTGCTCGCGATCTCGGCTCGTACACCCGCCATTTCGGGTCGATCGAGCGGGTTGGGCACACCGATTACCTTGAGCCGGCCACGCGCCGCCTTCCTGGCCGCGATCGCCGCATCGGCACCGGAAGCCAGGTCGACCGTCACGCCGCGAACGCCGATTCGAGCGACAGCTTCGACCGATCGCGCGACGGTTTCTGCTTCGCCACCCAGGCGCAGATCGAGCCAGGACGAGAACCCAGCGAGGCGCAGGTGGTGAGCGACGGATGGGCCGAGCGCGATAAACGCGGACTGGGCGATCCACATGTCGATCGGGAGGCCTTCGAGCGCGTCGAAGATCGGTTCGAGCGGCTCGAGGTTGGGCGCGTCGACGAGGACGGCCACCTGGGCAGGGGCGGAAAACTCAATCACGGCGCCGCTCGATCAAAGCTGCAGCTCGTGGCCGCGACGGGCTTTGCGGATGGCAGCCGCGACCTTGGGGACGAGCCCATCGACGGCCATGTCCATACGTTCGCCGATGCGCCGGATCTTGACCTCGACCTTGCCTTCCTTGATGCCGCGGCCGACGGTGATCTGCAGCGGGTAGCCGACGAGCTCGGCGTCCTTGAACTTGACCCCAGGGCGCTGTTTGCGGTCGTCGATAGCGGCGTCGATCCCCTCGGCACGCAGATCTCGGTAGATCCGTTCGGCCGCTTCGAGGCCGTCGCCCTTCTTGTCCACGGACACCACGATCACCTCGATGGGCGCGATCGGGACCGGCCAGATGATGCCGCGGTCGTCGTGGTTCTGCTCGACGGCGGCCGACAGGATGCGGCTCACTCCGATGCCGTAGCAGCCCATGACGAAGGGCTGCTTTTTCTGGTTGGCGTCGAGGAACATTGCGTTCATCGAGACGCTGTACTTGGTGCCGAGAAAGAACACGTGGCCGACTTCGATGCCGCGGAAGGTGCGCAGTTTGCCGGCGCACTTGGGGCAGGGATCGCCGGCTTCAGCCATACGCAGGTCGGCCCACACGGTGTCTTCGGGCAGGTCGCGACCCGGGCGAATACCGGTAAAGTGGTAGCGCTTTTGGTTGGCGCCGCAGACCGCGCTGTCGATCGCGGCGATCTCGCCGTCTACGAATACTTTGACGGGGACCTCGGCGTTTTCAGCGAGCTTGTGGGGGCCGATGAAGCCGGGCGGAAGCTTGGTGGTCCGCGCGAACCAGCCGCCATCGGCGATGTGCAGGAGGGTGGCGCCGCTGAGCTTCTTGAGCTTGACCTCGTTGAGCTCCCGATCGCCGCGCACAAAGGCCACAAGGGGCTCGCCATCAGCTTCGAAGAGCACCGCCTTGATCGACGCTTCCTTGGCGGTATCGAGGAAGTCGCAGACCGCGTCGATGGTCTTGCAGCCGGGCGTTTCGACCAGCTCGGGGGCGGGCGCGTCGGTGACGATCGCGGGATCGCCGTAGGGCAGCGGGACCATCTCGACGTTGGCGGCGTAGTCGCAGTTGCTGCACGAAACGATCGCGTCTTCGCCCGAGTCAGCGAGCACCTGGAACTCGTGCGACAGCGATCCGCCGATATTGCCGGTGTCCGCTTCGACCGGCCGGAAGTCCAGCCCCATGCGCGTGAAGATGCGGTTGTAGGCGTCGTACATCGCCTGGTAGCTGACGGTGGCGGCTTCGTCGTCGGCGTCGAAGGAGTAGGCGTCCTTCATCATGAATTCGCGACCGCGCATCAGACCGGCGCGGGGCCGCATCTCGTCGCGGAATTTCGTCTGGATTTGGTAGAGGTTGATCGGCAGCTGCTTGTAGCTGTTCACGTCGCGGCGCACGAGATCGACGATCGCCTCTTCGTGGGTCGGTCCGATGCAGAAGTCGGCGCCTTTGCGGTCTTGGAAGCGAAGCAGCTCGGGTCCGTATTGTTCCCAGCGGCCCGACTCGTTCCACAGATCAGCCGGCACGGCGACAGGCAGCAGGACTTCCTGGGCTCCGGCGACGTCGAGCTCTTCGCGGATGATGTTCTTGATCTTTTCGAGCGCGCGCACGGCCAGCGGCAGGAAGCTGTAGACGCCGGCGGCGCAGCGGCGGATGTAGCCGGCGCGGACCAGGAGTTGGTGGGACACGACCTCGGCGTCGTTGGGCGGCTCGCGGAGCGTCGGGATATGCAGGTTCGAAGCGCGCATGGGGTATACTCGGGGTTGCCGTGATGAGAAGCCGGGAACCACACCCGGGATCGGGCGCTTCTGGTACCCGTTTGCGGCGCTCAGGTCCAGTGGGCCGGCGCGGCGAACGGGGCGGATGCGTCCTGCGGAGCGCGCGTGACCGAACACGTCACCAACGAAGCTATCGATCTCGCCGCCAACGACGACGTGCAGCGCGACCAAACCGGCGCCTCTCGCAGCTCGTTGATGCGCGTTGAAGCGACGATGCGCGAGCTGGTCGGCACCCAGACCGAAGATCCCCTGATCCGCATTGTCCGCGAGCACCTCGATGCGGGCGGCAAACGGCTGCGTTCACGATTGGCGCTCGACGCCTCGGCGGCCCTCGACGCGCCCGAAGATGCCGCGATCGGGTGGGCGTGTGCTTGCGAGTTGCTGCACAACGCGTCGCTCATTCACGACGACATTCAAGATGGCGATACGCTCCGACGCGGGCGACCATCCGTTTGGTCCAATTATGGCGTGCCGCAAGCCATCAACGCCGGCGATTTGCTGTTGATGCTGACGACGCGCGCGGTGGCCGAGATGCCGGTCGACGCCGAATTGCGCGTCACGCTGACGCAGGTCCTGGTGCACGAGGCGACAGAGGCCGCTCGTGGGCAGGCGGCTGAGATCGCGCTGGTTCCCGTGCCGCCGCTGACGCTCTTGTTCGAGGCCTGGCGGGGGGTTGCGGCGCGAAAGACCGGCGGCTTCTTCGCCTTGCCCGTGCTCGGTTCAGTCCTCCTCGCCGGGCTCGACAAGCAGCGTGCCGAAGAGCTCGCGGGGCCGTTTCGGAGGTTGGGGATCTTGTTCCAGATGCGCGACGACGTGCGCGACTTATTCACCGACCATGGCAAAGCGCATCCCGGCACCGATCTGCGCCAGGGCCGGCTGAACGCGGTGTTGCTCGCCCATATGCGGCGCCACCCCGAAGATGTGCAGTGGCTGCTCGATATCCTGTGGACGGCGCCGGATCGCACCGATGAACGGTTGCTCGATCGGGCGATTTTCACGCTGCGGCGTGGCGACGGGATCCCGATGATCGCGCAGCACATCGAAAAGACGGCCGATCGCATCCGCAATGATGACAACCTTGCGGAGGAGCCGGAGCTGCACGCGCTCGCGATCGAGTTCGCGTCGGCCTGCCAGGAGGCGGTCGCCGTTCATGCGCGTGCGCAGACGTGAGCGCCAAGCAGACTTGAGCGCCCCGAAGCTGAGACCTCAGTCGCCAACCGGCGCGGCACCGTAGCCGGGGTAGGCGTTGAGGATCTGCATGACGAGGGCGACGCGTTCGAGCAGGTCGAGCTCGCGCGGAGCGATTTCACCGTCGGCCGCTGCGGCTTCGGCCAGGACTCTCTGCAGCTCGAGTCGCAAGGGGAGCGGAATCTTCGCGCTGATCAGTTCTGCGTCCGTGCCGATGTCGACGCGCTTGACGACCTGATCGCGCTGCGCTTCGGTCAGCCCCAAACGAGAGACCAGACGCTGAAAGAACGCGTCTTCCTCGGTCGTGACCTGAAAATCGGCGACGAGCAGCTGCCCGATGATCTCGAGGAACGCCTGGCGGACTTCGACGGACAGGCGCGGGTCGGACATGTCCATGGGTGCTCCTCGGGCGGGTGTGACCGACAAGATAGGCCGGCGGGAGGTCCTGCAACAAGGGTGGGCAACAAGGGTGGGTGCGGCTCGCTGCGATCGGGCTACTCGTGGACGCGTGGGTCAGCGGTGAGCCAGGGGCTCGCCATCGGTGGCGGCCCCCGAGCACGTCGCTGACGCGACGCGCCGGTTGGTTTCGGAGACGGCGGCAGCGGCGGCGGCCGATGACCGACTCGGGTGCAGATCGCGGATTGGCGGAGGTCGGAAGCGGCGGCAGCAGGGCGTTTGCTGACCGGAATCTCACCGTCGTTCCGTTAGGCGCGCCGAGGGCGTCCGCGAGGCCATTTTTCGAGGCTATATGCCCCTGTAGGTCACGTAGAGGCCGCTGGAGCGGTTTTGATGGTGGGGTGCGGTATCAATAGCTTCGAGCCGTGATCGGCCCGTAGAGACGATTCTACGGGCCGATGGCCGTTTAGGACCTTCCGCGCCACAGCCCCCAGGTCAACGCAGCAGCCCGGTCCAGCAGCGCCAGTGCACGCTCACCGGCCTGCTTGTCGACCGCGTTGACCCGCACGGCGATCCGCACCGCCGTTTTGGCTTCACGCGCCGACGCGTATGCCACCTGGAAGTACCGTTTCCGCTCACGCCCCCGCCGTCCGTTGCCCTCGCTGAGATTCAACGCTGCCGACCCTGCCGCCCGAATCGCCTGGTCCTGGTACAGCCGCATCGCCGCCGGCACCTTCTGCATCAGCAGCGTGACCGCCACCGCCGCGTCTTCCGCAACCTGCAGCGCCACCAGCCGTTCGCCGTTGCTGTACTGAGCAAGCCGTCCGCTGTCCTCGGTGTTGTTCTCGATGTTGTTGTCGTAGTCCGCCATGGGGCCCTCCGTTTGTTGGTTGAAGCTCCCCTTCCGCCATCGACCG
>CAZLMW010000060.1:40204-45222 GCA_964560875.1 uncultured Enterobacteriaceae bacterium | reverse complement strand
TCGTGGATTTCAAGGGGCAGCTGCGGGTTGACGGTGTGGGGGAAGAGCGGCGCGATCGAGCGCTTGCCAAATACACCCCGCAAGTCGAGTCGTACCGGAGCGCGTGCGGTGCTGCGGGGCTGAACGTGAACAAGGTCGGGCTGCTTTTTGTTGGCAGCGTCGCATTGGTGGAGTGGTAGATGGTCGCGAACGGGCTTTCGAAAACGGACAAGCGTTATGTGGTTGCGAACTGGCTCCTGGAGCTCGGTCTGGAGTCGGTCGAACTCATCGATCACTACATGGGCGAGGTTGGCGGGTGCACCTGGGATCTGACCAACGACGCACGCAATGGCGCCATTCCATCGCCGGATGTCCTCGAGCTTGCAAAAGCGCTGGCCGCCGATGCTGCGAAGATCAGCCGGGAGAAGACTCGCGAGAAATTCGTCGACTGGACCCAGCGGTTTCTGGACCAGGAAGTCATGTCGCTGGATCGCTTCTATTTCCTGCATCGTGTGGCTCGAAATCCCGCGCTTCGGAGCGTCACAACCTGGGGTGGCGTATCCGCAGGCCTGCACATCGAATTGGAAAAGCTCACAGCGGTCGAGGACGAGGCGCGCGCAGCGATCCGGGAAGCGCTTGGGGCCGAACCCACGATCGAGAACCTCGCGTCCTTCCTGCTCGAACGTGGATGGGCGCAGGCGCCCGCGAATGACGGCGCGGACGGAAGTCGGTCCGAGGATGATGTGCGTTCCCGAAATCGCAGGAATCTCATCCTCAGTGGGCCTCCGGGGACCGGCAAGACATGGCAACTGCTCAACGAGCTCGGCAAGCTACGCGTCGACAATGACACCGGCCGATTTGTGACGTTTCACCCGTCCTATTCGTACGAGGATTTCGTCATCGGACTGCGGCCCGCTACCGATAGCGAGGGACGGGTCACCTACGCTCCCAAGCCCGGCGTATTTGTGGAGCTCTGCCACGCAGCGTGGGCGACCCCCGGTGAGCCCCATTACCTGGTCATCGACGAGATGAACCGCGGCAACCTGTCGCGCATCTTTGGTGAGCTCATCACGCTGCTGGAACCGGATAAACGGGCCGTATTCGTCGCGGAAGGCCAGGAGGCCCCGAGTGACGCGACTCTCATGGATCCCGCCGCGCTTCCGACTGGCGCGAAAGAGAACGTGTGGTACCGAACACCCACGACGGTCCCAGTCCGTTTGCCGGTCAAGCAGGACGACGCACCCGACAACTTCTACGTTCCAAGCAACGTGCACGTCTGGGGCACGATGAACACGGCCGATCGCAGCATCGCGATGATGGACTTCGCCCTTCGGCGCCGGTTTCACTTCGCTTGGGTAGGGCCCCAATTCAAGAAGAGGTTCTGGGCCGACTGGATCACGACCAACGCCCCTTCGCTCGAAAAGGCCGCCACGGAAGAGGTGCACGCCGCGCGCAAGACCTTCCGAAAGCTCAACGAAGGGATCACGGCGCTCAAAGGCCGCGACTACACGATCGGCCACAGCTACCTGATGAAAGCCGTCGAGTCGGCCAAGACTGCTGCCGATGTGCAGAGCGAAGTTGGCCGGTGTCTGCGTGATGACGTGATCCCGCTGCTGCTCGAGTATTTCTACGAAGATTGGGATTCACTGACGCGCTTGCTCGGGGTGCGCAAAAAAGGTGGCTTGGTCGTCAAAGAAGAGGGGGGCCGCTGGCGCGAGGCCGGTGACGCGTGGTTCCGACTTGATGCCATCGCCGTGGACGCGTCGACCGACGACAACCTCGCCGCGCTCTACACGAAGCTGCGCGACTTTCTCGCCGGATCGGCTCCGGATCCCGCGGGATGAACCTCGTTTCGATTCGCGAGCATGGAAATTCAGGCGAACATGGCCTGGACCTCGTCGCGCTGGACCGGCTCGACAACGCCGCCCGCGAAGACCAGCGGCTTCAGCGCAATGAAGGGCCGCTCGTGCGAGTTGGTCGCGACGGCGTGATCCGTGCGGGTGGGCTCGTCGGCTTCCTGCAAACGGGTGCGCTAAGCGTCGAAGTCTTTCCGAAATACGTCGCGCGCTCCAACGATACGCTCGATGCGAAGGCCGCCGGCGAGGCCCGGGCGAATTTCATCGGGCTGCTCGACTTCTGCCGCGTCTACCGAACCCAACCCGGTCTTCCGCGTCAGCTCGCTACCGAGGCGGGGTCGTTGGCCGAATTCATGCTCCACGGGATGGCGGGTCGTCTTCGGTCTCAGCTCCGACGTGGCGTCAAGCGCGCCTATATTGAGCGCGAGGAGGCCCTCGAGGTCGTTCGCGGCCGGATCCTGCTCGACCGCCAGCTGATCGAAGGTCGTGGGCTGCCGATCCCGATGCGGTGCCGCTACGAGAGGCACGAATCCAACACGCCGCTTGCCCGATTGTTGGCGCTTCACGCGCTGCTTCTCGCCCGTCGTAGCCGCTGGAGCGCCACGCGACGCATCGCTGCCCAAGCGACCCACATGCTCCCCGGGGTTTGGCCATCAAGGGCCTACGAACGCGATCGGGCGAAGGTGCATTTCAACCGTGGCAACCAGCGGTTCGAGCCCTGTGTCCGCGATCTTGAGCTGCTCGTTGGACGCCGCCGGCATGACATCGCAACGCAACATAGAACGCCAAGTTGGGCGCTGTCCTGGGACATGGGCCCGGTCTTTGAACGCTACGTGGAGCGTGTTCTCAAACGCACGCTGCCGCAGGACGATCCTCTGCCGGCCATCAGCGTGGTTGGCCAGGATCGCGTCGGCTACTTGGCCTCGGAGCCCGGCGAAGAAGAGTTCAAAGTGTTCCAGCAAAAACCCGACATCGTGGCGACGGTCGGGGACGAGCGAACGGTAATCATTGACGCCAAGTACAAGCGACCGACCAACTTTCGGCCCAGCGAATCCGATGTCCGGCAGGTCCTGGCCTACGCCGAGCTTTGGAACCGCCAGCGACGCATAGGTGACGAGCCATTCTGCGACCGAGTCGTGCTGCTCTACCCCCGACCATGGCAGCAGGCTGCCGCTGACGGCCCGCCGAAAAGCTACGACCTCTTCGCGAAGGTCCCCGGCGGTCCGCGAGTGGGGAAGCGGGTCCAGCTTGTTATCGCTACCATCGAATTCGGCGCCGACCCCACCGCGCGGCTCGGAGAGATCCGAACCGCGCGGCTCGGAGAGATCCGAAAGGACATCGCAGCATGGATGCTGTGACATAACGCGGCCTCGAAGACCAACTCATAAGCTTCCTAACGGATTTGCGATCCCTTGTCCGCGCACGACCCGTCTGGCGATGGCTGGTACACTCGGCGGCGTCTCAACTTCCTCACCGTGGAGCCGCGGCATGCATTATCGCCTGCGCCTGGTGCCCTTGTTGGCCGTCGCCCTTGTCGCTTCCTGCGCGGGGGATGACACAACGGACTCGGATGAAGGCGCGGATACAGCTGCGACTTCCGACGCCGGAAACAGCGACCTTGGGGATGGTTCCGACGTCGCGGAGCCGTCCAGCGATGCTGGCAAGTCGGTGGCAGATACGATCGACGCGCCAGACATCGGGGCAACCGACGCAGGCACCGCTGCTGACACATCCACGACATGCTCGGCCGGCGAGCGCATCTGCGTCACGTCCACGCCCTACGGCTACAAGAAGTGCCTCGCAGACGGCACCTGGCAGCCCGGCGTTTGCCCGGGAGCCGACCAGGTGTGCAAAGCCGGCCAATGCGTCAAGGCGGTGTGTCCTCCGGGGCAGAAGTACTGCGAAGACGGCAAACAAAAGGTCTGCGCCGCCAACGGCCTGTCCGCCACCTTTGGCGAACATTGCACGGCGCTGGGCAAGGTCTGCGCCGGCGGAATCTGCGTCGACGAAAAGTGCACCTCGGGCTCGTCCAAGTGCGCCGGCAACGCGATCGTGAAGTGCAGCGGCACCGGCACCATCGAGACCATCCTGCCGTGCAAGGCCGGTGAAGGTTGCGACGATGGGGTCTGCGCGAAGCTCCTTTGCGACCCCAATAAGCACGTGTGCGATGGCAACAAGAAGACGTTGTGCAGCGCTGGCGGGACGAAACAGACGGTTATCGAAGACTGCGCGGCGAGCTCGAAGGTCTGCGCCACGGGAGCATGCGAGAAGGTCGTCTGCGACGCGGGGAAGGCGTTCTGCAACGGCGACGAGGCGATGGTCTGCCACAGCAAGGGGATCTCCGCGAAGAAGACGGCGACCTGCGCGGCTGGTAGCGAAGCCTGTGTCGACGGCAAATGCCTGCCGACAATCTGCACACCCGGCGAAAAGTCCTGCGAATCGCTCAAGCCCAAGACCTGCAACAAGACCGGCACCGCGTGGCTGCACGGCACGTGTCCGAAGCTGATGGTGTGCGCGAAGAAGAAGTGCGAGACGCCGCTGTGCACCATCCCCACAAAGTGGCCGGGCCAGACACAGGTCATTCGCAAGATGAAGATCCCCTCGGACGCGGTGGGGGCCTGCGATCTCAACGGCGACAAGAAGCCGGACAACGCGCTGGGCATCGCGGCCAAGGCGTTCGCGAGCCAGATCCAGGGCAGCATCGACTACAACATCAAGAACGGCATCGACGCGATGGTGCTGTACACGCCGACGGCCTGGACGACGAAGGGCACGCCGATGCAGATGCACCTGCTGTACGCGGACGTGAGCCCTGTCGGCGGCTGCTCACCGGCGACCTCCGCGCAGTGCAAACTGAAGCTGCAGTCCGACACCTACAATCTCGCGGGCGCGCAGGGCGTTCCCTGTGTGCCGCTGACGGTCGCAGGCGACTTCAAGGTGACCGGCGACAAGATGCAGGTGACCGGTACCGGCGGAAAGCACCTGCTGTTTTCGATGCCGCTGCTCGGCTTCAAGCTGACGTTTAAGCTGTACGACTACACGGTGACAGGGACCGTCAAGGACGGCTCGGGGTGGAAGACGACCACGAACGGGCGTATGTGCGGGCGCATCCTCAAGGCCGACATCGACAAGTCCATCGACGCGCTCGATCCGGTCAAACTCAAGGCGCAGGGCTTCGACAAG
>CAZLMW010000060.1:0-40104 GCA_964560875.1 uncultured Enterobacteriaceae bacterium | reverse complement strand
CCTTCACAGATCTTGCGCAGCGGCGCTCTGCACCCGTGCAACGGCCGTTACCCTCCCCGGAATGCGGTTGTGCCGCTACGTTCGCTCTCGTTGCAAGGCCCGTCGTGGCCGAACCCCTGAGACTGGACCCGACCGGTGCAAATCCCGAGCCCCATCCATCGCTTTCGAGAACTCGCCCCGCTGTGTGCTGCGCTGGTGGCGTTCGCGGTCGCGTTCAGCGGTGGCATGTCGGCGGCAGGCGCGCAGGTCGGGGGAAACGCACCGGCAGGTGTCGCCAAGACCGGCCGTTCGGCGTTTTCAGGCTCGATGGTCTCCATCCGCCCCACGGTTTCGGCCCGCACACTGGATCGATCCGCCGAACCGACCTGGAACCCCTACGTCGCCACGCAGATGATGCTCGCGCCGCGCTATGCGTTTACGTCGCGGGTGTCCGTTTCGGCGCTTCTCATCGCGGCCCGCGAACACACCAACAGCGACTGGACGACCGAAGACGGCGAAACCACGCTCAGCGACACATTTCTGACCGGCAACTTCCGCCTCTTCTCGCACAAGGGCACGGGCTTGGGCCTGGGCGCCAGTGCACAGCTGCGTCTGCCGACGTCCAAGGCTTCCCAAGCGCGCACCATGGTCGCCGCCACGCTCGCCGGGTTGTCCGCTTCGTGGGGCAAGGGCTTTTCGGTGCTCGGCGCCAAGCAGTCCATCGCCGTGCAGCTGATCGGTCGAGCAGGGCGCTTCTGGCACGAAAACGCCGAAGCCAGCCTCGAAAAACCATGGCTCGCCGATTGCGGTTCGCTGCCCACCGGCTGCGCGCGCTTTTCTCACAACGGCCGCCGCAACGTCGCGTGGCGTACCCAGCTCATCGGCGCGCTGTCCTACCGCCCACACCCCAAGGTCAGCTTCGCGATCCAGGCGGGATCCTTTTACGACATGCTCGAGCCGCTGCCCGACACCACCGCGCAAGGGTTCACCGTGTCCGCCCACCCCAACGGCGCCAACGACCGCGGCATCGCCTTCTACATCCTGTCGGCGAGCTGGCAGCCGCACGCCGCGTTCGCCATCGCCGCCGGCACCGAGACCGCCAACGCTCACCTCGCGCCCGACTCGACGTACCGCACGCCATTTTTCAACCGCAACACGCTGATATTCGTCTCGCTCCGCGCCTTCCCAGCCGCGCTGTTATAACGACGAAACGAGGGTAAGACGATGAAAGAACGCGTTAATCGCACGTCTCTGAGACCTTCGAACGACAGCTCCGCGCCGAGACCGTCGAAAGACATCCTTAGGAAGCTAACGATCATGAAGACCCGCCGCACTGAAGACAGCGATCCGCGCATCATCATCTTCTTCGCCCTCGCCGCCATGGTTGTTTCCAGCCTGGGCGTGACCGGTTGCGCCGAGCAGCGTGACGCGATCGACCGCGTGCAGCCCAACGTCGTGCGCAAATCCGACCTCGCCGGCGACTTCTACTACCAGCGCACGGTCGTCGACGTGCCGGCGTCCAACGGCTTCACGTTCGTCGGCAACACCGACCACTCGGGCCTGCAGAAGATCAAGTTCGACATCCAGGAGAAGTGGCTGTTCGTGCGCCGCAACGTCGAGCTCATCGAAGGCGCCGACGACAAGGCCGCCAAGGGCAAGGACTACGAGGGCGAGGTCGTGGGCGCGTTCCCGATCGTCAAGCACTTCGATATCCGCTACGCCTACAACCCGACCACCGGCGAAGAGATCAACGTCGTCGAAGAGAACGCCGTCGACCGCCCGTGGTTCGAGCGCGAATACGTCCGCGTCGATTGGTCCAAGAACAACGTCACCAACTACCAGCTCGACTTCGAGCGCAAGTCGATCGAGCCCGTGCCCTATTTCGTGCAGCGCGACGATCCCGATGGCCCTGCGCATCCCGACGAACCGTTGTTCGACTACCTTCCAGCGAACGGCGAAGGCGACACAAGCAGCGACCCCAAGAGCCCGCAGGACCGCGGGCTTCTGCGTTATTTCGACGTGACCAGCCGCATCTTCGCCAAGGCCGGCACCATCGAGTACGGCAGCTACGGCAAGATCCCGGTGTGTTGGCTGCTCGGCAACGAGACGACCGAGTGCGGCGCCGGCGAGTACGCCATCCGCCACAGCTTCAAGCGCATCGACCCCAAGCACCAATACGTGCCGCAGCCGTACAAGGGCG
The DNA here is from genome assembly GCA_964560875.1 of uncultured Enterobacteriaceae bacterium. Lineage (GTDB taxonomy): Bacteria > Myxococcota_A > UBA9042 > UBA9042 > UBA9042 > CAZLMW01. The sequence continues at coordinate 37,925 of CAZLMW010000060.1, read as the reverse complement.
CCAAGACGGATATGTTCGGCTTCTTCTGGGTCAACCGAAAGACCTACAGCCACAAACACGGCATCAAGTACCCGCTGCAGAAGCGCTATCTGCAGCGCCACAACATCTGGGTCGATTGGCTCGACGAAAGCGGCAAGGAGATCCCCGAGTCCAAGCGCACGCCGCGGCCCGTCGTCTACCACGTCAACCGCGAGTTCCCGGGCGACCTTCGGCCTGTCGCGCGCAAGGTCGCCAAGCAATGGAACAAGGTGTTCAAGGACACGGTCGCCGCCACGGGCAACAAGTATGCCGGCGACATGTTCATCCTGTGCGAGAACAACCCGGTCAAGGAAGGCGACCCGGCCCAGTGCGGCAAAGCCGGTGATGCCCCGCGGCTCGGCGACATCCGCTACTCGTTCATGGCGTATGTGCCCAAGTACATGAAGTACGGGCTGCTCGGCCTCGGACCGTCCAACAACGATCCGGAGACGGGCGAAATCATCAGCGGCATGGGCTACGTCTACCACCACAACAACACGGCGGCGTGGCGCACGGTCGAGATGCTCGAGCTGCTCAATGGCACCCGCAAGGCCAAGGACTTCATCGACGGCGTCGACCTCACCGACTGGGTCAAGCAGGTCAACAGCAACAAGACGCGCTTTGAGATGCGCGGGCTCGATGACGCCAAGAAGATGGTCGAGCGCATCGCCGAAAACGACGAGAGCAAATACTGGAGCGGTCGTCGTGAGCCGATCTCCGAGGCCGACCAGGCGTTCATGGGCAAGCACGGCACGCAGGCGTGGATCGACGACAAGCTTTCGCAGATGCACAAGCTCGGCCACCTCAACGGCGAGGCGATCGATCCGCAGGCCAAGATGGAGCGCATCAAGGGCACCGAGCTCGAAAAGAAGATGATCCACCCCGAGATGAAGCTGCACGCGGGCTTTCATCCCGATGATCCGGTCGACAACAAGCTGCTCGAGGCCGCGTCCCCCGCGCGCCTGTCGAAGCTGCGACGGTCCGGCGAGCTCACGAAGATCCGCGAAGAGATCGCCGCGAGCCGCAACATGTACCTGCCCGAGATGGTCGACGACGCGCTGCTCGGCCTCGCCAAAGAGGTCAAAGGCAAGAACAGCGACGAGACCTGGAAGATCGTCAAAGACGCCGTGTACACCGCGGTTCTCGCGCACGAAGTCGGCCACTCGCTCGGCCTGATGCACAACTTTGGCGGCAGCGACGATGTCGTGAACTACCACGACGGCTACTGGAAGCTGCGCGACGACGGCAACGTGGGGCCGCGCCTGGTCGACCCGATCTCCGACAAGGAGCGCGACGGCAAGATCTACAACTACGCGTATTCATCGGTCATGGACTACGCCGGCCGCCTCACCATCGACGGCCTCGGCGTGGGCAAATACGACCGCGCCGCGATCCTGTTCGGCTATGGCCACAAGGTCGAGGTCTTCGAAGACGCCGGTTCATCGCCCGCGCTCTGGGACCGCTGGTACAACACCCGCGGGCGCATCTTGCAGTTCTTCGCGACCGGTCCGCGCGAGATCCACTACACCTCGATCTACAAGACCATCGGCAAGAAGATGTACGAGGCGGACAACCGCCGAATCATCGACGTCGACCAGCTGCAACCCAACCTCGCGACCGCCAAGCTGGGCGCCAACACCTACCACCGCGTTCCCTACATCTACTGCAGCCACGGCCGCAGCGATCTCGGCGACAAGTGCCTGACCCGCGATTTCGGCGCCGACTCCTACGAGCGGATGCGTCACTTCCTGCAGGAGTGGGACACCTGGTACATCGCGCGCGCCTTCCCGCGCGGCAGCATGGGCGTGTGGAACAACACCTACGCGGGCCGCTACTACCGACGCATCTACCACCGCATCAAGCAGTGGCACGACATCTACGGGCTCTACGCCGCGCTGCTCCCCCGCTTTTACACGCCGCTGCAGATGCAGACCTTCCTGACCGACCCGGTAAACGGCTGGGGCGGCTACACCTGGGCCATCCAAAACGGCTTTCAGTACCTCGTCGAGACGATCCTGATGCCCGACGTCGGCACGTACGGCAATCGCACCCAGCCCGACGGCACCAAGCTGTACAAGAACGAGGGGACAGGCGTGCCGCTCGGGGTCGATGAGGCCCGCTACTACAGCACCAACTGGAGCTTTGGCGGCGACAAGGACTGCGGATTCTTCTGGCAGGAGTGCCTGCATCGCATCGGCTTCTACGTCGACAAGGTGATGGCGATGGAAGCCATCAGCGATTCGCGCACCAACTTCGTCGCCAAGGCCAGCCCGATCGACATCCGCGACTGGCACGTCAGCTACTACAACACGTTCGGCGAGAGCATCCGCCGCATCCACGCCGCCATGCAGTCGGGCGAGTGGTCGCGTGTCGGCCCGTGGCTCCAGGGCGGCAAGCTGCGGTTCCCCAACTACAGCGGAAACCTGCAGACCAAGCACAGCAACGCGTTTGACCCCGCGGCCGACTTCACGGTGCAGCTGTACTTCGCGCTGCTGGGCATGGCGAACTTCCAGACCAACTACGATCGCCGCTTCATGGACGAGGCGCGTGTGTGGGTCGAAGGAACTGGTAAGGCTCCTAAGCTTTCGGCGAAGGACGTTGTCAACTTCGCCGATCCCTGGTCGGGACTGACGTACGGCGCCCTCAACAAGAAGGACGGCGCGGGCTGGGCGATGATCAACAAAGCCAACACGCTCAAGTCGCGCAGCAATCACTGCGACACCAAAAAGGCGACGGTGACCACGGCCGATGACTGCAAATCGGGCACCTCCAACGCGTGGAAGGCCGCGGCGGACAAGTCGCTGTCTCGCTACGTGCAGCTTATCCAGAGCCTGTCGGAGATGAGCTTCCGGCTCGAATACGGCGACCCGTACAACCCGTAGAACACCGAATTCGCGGCGCCAACGGGGATTGCAGTTCAAACTTACGACGGGTAGAAGCGCGGGACCCTATTACCGGAGCCCCCGATGACCACACCGTCCACCGCGCTGCGCCTTGTTTTCGCGCTGACCATCTGTCTGACCGCCTGCAAGGGCAAAGAAGCCAAGTCCGGCCAAGAGGCCCCCAAAGCCGGAGCCAAGAAGGACGAAGCCGGCAAGAAAGGTGACAAAGCCGAAGCGAAAGCTGCCGACAAGGCTGCAGAAAAGGCCGGCGAAGCTGCAAAGGCGGGCGAAGCTCAAAAGGCCGACAGCGGCGAGATCAAGCCGCCTGCATACGCCGACGTGCTCGCCGCGCGCTTCAAGGCAGCCAAGATCAACTTCACCCACAAGGACGACGCCAAGCGCAAGGCCGCCTTCGATGCTGCGTTCCAGCCGAAGATCGGCGCGCTGACCAAGTTCAAGTTCCCCGACACCAGCGTTCAGCTGAGCGCCATCGAGCTGACCGAGCGCAACGATCCGACCAAGAAGGCCGCCTACGCCGCTCTCAAGGGCATGCTCGCCCAGCTCGTCGCGCACGACGCCGAATACAAGCGCCAGCACACGCGCGAGGATTGGGGACTGGCCAACCTGCTCATCTACAAGAGCAAAGACGCCGCCCTCGCGCGCAAAATCGCCGCGCAGATCACGCTGGCGAGCCGCTGTGGCGTCGCGATGGGCATCGGCCTGACCGAAGAGACGTTCGCCAAAGCGCTCGCGGCCAGCGTCACCTGGAACGGCACCAAGGCGACCGCCTCGGACGCCACCGACAAGTACAAGGATCTTGGCGCCGCGAAAGTGTGGGCGGTCACCGTCGACGATCCGAATGTCGTGACGCTCGTGGCGCAGGTCGCCGACGAAGCCACCAAGAAGAAGGTGCGCGACGCGTTCCAGAGCAAGTACGCCGCGCCTGCCAACGCCAAGAACCCGAAGCTGACCGGTGGCAGCGACCAGTACGACACGCCGACGATGGCCATCCTGTCGATCGCGGACATGAGCGGCGCCAACGACCCGTCTGTGAAGTCGGCGTCCAAGGCCGTGACCGGCCAGTTCTTCAAGATGAGCAAGTGCCTCGCCAACCCGGCGCCGATGCAATAGCGATCGCTCGCCGCAGGGCAGCGCTCATCGATGCGCTAGACTGGGCTTGTGAACACCAACGCCGAGCTCTTCGCCGCCAAACACGATCTCGCGGTCGCCGCGTTGCGCGAAGTCGGGCGGTTTGCTCACGACGGCGGCGCCGTGCCCGGACCCCGGTGGCCGCGTTACGGTGCGGCGGCGGACAAGGAGCTCGAGATCGGCAACGTCTTCACGCTCGAGCCGTCGATCGCTGATGTCGCCGGCACATCGACGACCGGCGACTTGCTGCCGTGTTTCGAGATCCAGGCGACGTGTTCACGGACGATGTCGAGCGCCACCTTCACGCATGTCGGGCAGGGCGGTGCGTGGACTGTGATTTGCACCTTCGCAGATTCGCGCGGATGGATGGCGGCGGGCAGGGCGGAGCGCTTGTTGTCATAGCGGCCCTTGATCGGGCGACCCTCGGCATCGAGCCAGTGGTAGCTCAGGCCCACATCGTGCAGCCAGCTGGTGTTGCCGGTGTTGCGCACGGTGACCTCGACGACGCCAGGCGTGGCGGCTGACGGCGGCCAGACGACTTCGCGCACATCGTACATCTGGAAACCGTAGCGCTCGGACCCGCCAATAGCGCGCACCTTGGAGCGCCGCAGGATGTCTTGGCTTGATGCCCCAAAGACGGCGCGAAGGCCCGAACCGAAGGTCGCCGCGATGTCGCTGCGAGCCGCGTCGTCGTGCCCGACACGTGTGCCTTTGGGAGGACCGGTTGGGTAGGTCTGCAGCAGGAACAGCTCGCGCACCTTCGCGGCGTCGCGGCGGTCGGAGACGGTCAACTCGAGCGTCCGATCGACGGTCTGGAAGGCCACGAGAAAGGGCGAACCCGCTGACGTATGGACCACGAACGCCCACTTCCGAACTTTCCGCTGCAAGGGCAGGCCGTGCACGTCGCTGGTGGCGGCGTCCCGAAGCCCCACGGCCCACAACAAGGTCGGCATGACATCCACGTGGCTGCCCATCGACTTGTCGCCGGGTTTGATGAGCCCCGCGACGCCGGAGAAGAGCAGGGGAACGCGTGTCTGTATGTCGCAAAGCTCCGAGTCGTGGGTCAGCTTGCCGTGCTCGTTGAACTCTTCGCCGTGGTCGCCGGTGACCGCCACGATGACGCCATCTTTTCGCAGCGGCGCGAGCGCTTGCATCAGCCGCCCGAACTGCCGATCCGCCGAGAAAAGGGCGCTGCGGTAGCGGTTCTTGGCGTGTTCGATGTCTTCGTATGCCCCGGCCTTGAACGTGGCTTCGTCGACTACCGGTGCAAAGCGCGGCTTTGCGGTGTCCCAGTGGTACGGAAAGTGGGTGCTGTCGAGCAGGACAATGAGCAGCGATCGTTCGCCACGCTCCGCCGGGTTCGTGAGCAGCTTGACGGCGCTGTCGATGGCGCACTTGTCCATCTCGGCCCGCGTCCTCGCCCCGCGCGCGTGGCAGCCGACCGCGTCGAGGTAGCTGGACGCTCGCTCCCGATCGCGACCGAACGCGATGTCGGCCACGCGGTAGTAGTTCAAGCCCGCCGCTGACCGAACGTGCACGCGGTATCCGGCGTCGGAGAAGGCCTGGATGGGCGGCGGGAGGCGCTTGGACTCGGTGCGGCTCGCGAGTCGATGCCACCAGAGGCCGTGGGCTGAGAACAGCAGCGTGTACCAGGACGCGTGGGTTGCATTGGCGGCAGACCGCGCGTTGGGGTAGCCGATGGCGCCGTTTGCGAAGCGATGCAGGTTCGGTGCTGTTTGCGGCTCGATCGCGTCCGATCGCAGGGACTCGATGATCACCAGGACCACCGTCTTTGCGGCGTCGGCGGCGAGTGTGGATACCGGTGGTGGCCCGTCGAGGACCGGAGGGCTGGGGGGCTTGGACAGTCGGATCGAAGGCGGCGTTCCGGCGGCGACAAAGCGGGTAGCCATCCGGTCGGGGCCGTAGAAGGCGCTGAGCACGGACGGCACCGAACGTGCGCCGGGGACCAGGCCAATCAACCCGGCCGCGACAACGACTACGCCGAGCCAAGCGCGCCCCGGCTGGCCAAGAGCGAGCTGCGGCCACCACCGAGCCGGCGCGTTCCAAACCTTGCCGACCGCGGCGCCGACAACGAACGGCGCGACCGACACAACGAGCAGCGTTGCGGCCCCGACGCCGGATTCGTCGAGCGCGCGCGCGACGCCTTGCCAACCTTCGTTGTGGCGAATCTCGGCCAAGACCCACAAGCCCTGGTTTGCGCGGACAAACGCGTAGAGATCGACCGCCAGCACGCCGACAAGACCGGTCCCGAGAGCAACGCACGCAACACGCGCGATTGCGCCAAGGCGAGCGACGAGGTGTCCCAGCACGCCGGCGACGAGCACCCAGCCGGCGACTTGGGCCAGGGCCCGCTTGGTGGAAACGCCGGTGACGGTGGAGACGACAGCCGCCAACAGCGCGCACCACAGCATCCACCCGAGAATGGCTGCAACAGGGCTGTATCCGCCGGCATCGGCGCGCTCGGTCGGGTCGCTTCGGGTCACGCCGCCATGATGCACGTGGAGGCCACGAAAGGCATTTCCCCGCGGTCGCTAATCCGCACCCCGGTCGCTAAGGTGCCTTGCTCACGTCGACGGTGCCGGGCGGCAGCGGGATGAACATCTTGGTCCCGGCGGCGACGCCTTGTTCCGTTCCGACGGCGAGGGTTTGTTCGATTGTGGGGGCGTGACCGGCGAACGCGAGTCCGTACGCACCGCCGGTAATGAAGGTGTGCTTGACCGAGCTGTTTGGGCAATCGCGCAGCAGCACGCCGGTTCGAGCGTTCTTCGCGATCAGCACATTGTGGACGTCGACCTCGGCCTCGCTGGCCACGAAACCGTCCGCGATGGAGTAGAACTCGCCCTTGCCAGCCGCTCTCTTGTCAGCCGGGTATTTGCCGGGGCCCGTGGCACCGAGCACCGAGTCATGGATGGTGGTTCGCGACTTGCGGACGGTCACGGCAGCGGTGCGGTTGGCGACCGAGCGGCAGGCCGACAGCGTGCAGACCTTCTTGACGACGTCGCATGTGAAGCCGGTCCCGTACTGGCCCGCTGTGTCCACCGCCGTCCTTGCGACCAAGACGCCGGTCATCTTGACGTTTGATGCGCCGATCGCCACCACGCCGCCGTCGAGGTTGGCGATCGCCGCGCTGCCGACCAGGTGGATGTCCGCGCCGATCTGAGCGATGACACCGCGACCTGCCTCCGCGGCCTGGGGCGGCGCTCGGGTGTGATCCACCAGCAACCCCGAACCGTGCACGACGCCGCCGTCCGTCACGACCAACCCGGTGCCGATGGCCCGCGTAACCCGGACCGACTCGAGATCAGCTCTGGCACCCGTCGACACCGAGAGGCCAACGGGCGCCCCTTTGCCAGCGTTGCCTGCGCCGATGTTGTCGACGAGCACACGACGGAGGGTTGCGGTGGAGGTGTTGCGGATCATCAGGCCTGCGTGGTGACCGCCCGTGATGCGCAGCTCCTCCGCATCCAGGATCGCGAATTGATCGACGTTGAGCCCCCATCCGAACAACTTGTCGGCCTCGCGTGGCAGCGTCCCATCGATCAGCACCTTTCGCAGTACGAGCTTTGTCCCTTTGCCCGTGGCGGCTACGCCTACCCCGCGATTGCCGGTTGTCCGTACGTTGTCCAAACGCAGCTCGACGCTGTGGGAGGCGTTGACTCCGCGGCCCTGTTTGCCGGCGATCGTGGCCCGCGTATCGTCGAATATTGCGCCGCGAACGGTCGCCTTGGCCGCTGGCCCGTAGATGCTCAGGCCGGATTGCGGGTTGGCCCAGATGCGCGCACCGGCGATCGTCGCCTCGGCGTGATTGGCCACGCGGATTCCTGCCGCGGCTGTCACGGTGTCGGCGACCTGTTGGGTGTGCGCGACCGCGATACCCCTGGCCGTCAGGGTCGAACCGGGCCCCCCGGCGTAGACGCCAAATATGCGCGCCCGATCGATTCGCACGCCGGCCAGGTTCGCGGCGCCCCCGTGTTCGATCGCGACGCCGTACCCGAACATCCCCGACTTGTTGGCGCCAACGTTATCGATGAGCACGTTCTGAGCGACGATGGTGCCGCCCCGCGCAGCCAATGCGACGCTGCGAGCTTTTCGAATGCGAACGTTCTGCAGCTCGATCGTGCCGTTGGCCAGGGCATCCACGGCGACACCTCCGCCGCCAGTGTCGTCGAGTCGCATGCGGTCAATGACGCTGTTCGTCAGTCGCGCCTTGGTCTTGCCGACGACCGTTCCGACGCCGATACCCTTCAAATCGGTGAGCCATAGGCGGTCGAGGTGTGTGTCGCTGTGTTCGGTGACCGCGACGCCCCAACCAGCGCCCTGCAGGTGCACGCGCTCGATGTGAACGGCGCCGCTGAACGGGCCCGCCACGCGGAACGCGATCTCCGTGTCCTTTGTCCGACCATGGACCATGGCCGCGCAGCGCCCTCGGATCGTCACTGGGATGGAGATCTTGAACCCGAGGTCGTACGTGCCTGCGGCGATTGAGAGCGTGTCGCCCGACTTGGCCTTGGCGGCCGCTTGCAGGACGGTGGCGAACGGTTTCCCACGGGTGCCGTCTCCTATGTCGCTGCCTTTCTCGGCGCTGACGAAGAGCCGGCCCGGGCCGTCATCCAGCTTCGGCTCACCCCAGTGGTCGGTGCCACAGTCGGCGGGGTCGGGCTTGCAAGCGGGCAGTGCGCTGGCGGGAGCGGGGACGCTGGCGTCGACTACAAACCCGGGTGGACAGACACCGGGCCACGACACGCCTGCGTGCAGGCATCGCGGATCCTGGGGAAGCTCTCCCGCCGCGTTTCGCTGACAAATCGCCCGGTCGTCGCCGGTGCAGAAGCGCGCCGTGAGCGACGGATCACTCGCCGTCGTGTCCACGCAGAAGAACGTGTCGTGTGGACCCGGCAGCTTGTCTTGGTCTGGCCAGGGTGCGCCTGACTTTGGCGGCTGAGCCAGGGTGGCTACCTCCAGGTTTGTGCTCGGCGCAACGCCACTGCCCGCAAATGAGCCCGCGACGACACACGCACCATCGTTTCGAGGCGTGCTCCCGGCGGGGCAACCGCTTCCTTTTTCCAGGTCGTCCATCGTGCAAGCGCGCGCCGTCTCGATGCCCACGTCGCGGCACCAGCGCGGGACACATGCCATCGTGTCCGCCAGCGCTACCTTGGAACATCCGGCGGGCCCGACGGGATGGCACGCGTCCGCTTCGAACCCATAGAACGTGCCGGTCGGACAACACGAACCGTCCTCGCGGCGCGTGACGTCTGGACACGGGCTCGGCGAAACGTCCTTTCCGGGTTGCGATGGCTCGGATGCTGAATCGCTGCACGCAACCGCTGTCGCCCCGATCGCGGCGGTCAACAACAAGCAAGTCGACACCCAGCGCTTGCATCCTGCGGCCAACTTTTTTATCCCCTTGCCGCGAATCGAACCCGGCTCCGGCCGCACGCACCGAGGGAAGTAGCCATGGCAGGTCACAGTCACTCCGCCAACATCGCGATCCGAAAGGGCGCGCAAGACAAGAAACGAGCGAAGCTGTTCTCGAAGCTCGCCAAGGAAATCATCATCGCTTGCAAGGTGGGCGATCCGGATCCGGAATCCAACCCACGTTTGCGGCTTGCGCTGCGAAAAGCGCGCGCTCAGTCCCTGCCCAAAGCCACCATCGAAAGGGCCATCAAGAAGGGTAGCGGCGAGCTCGGCAGCGATGATTACCAAGAGCTGATCATGGAGGGCTACGGCCCCGGCGGCATCGCCGTGTACATCGAAGTGCTGACCGACAACCGCAACCGCGCTGCATCGGAGATTCGGCACGCCTTCAACAAGGGTGGCGGCAACCTCGGCACGTCGGGATGTGTCGGCTACATGTTCAAGCGGCGCGGAGTCGTCACGGTCCGCGGCGACGAGGACGACGTCATGATGGCCGCGCTCGATGCCGGTGCTGAAGACGTCGAGGACAACGGCGACGGCACATTCGAGGTCCTGACCGAACCCGCCGAATGCGAGGCGGTGGTCAATGCGCTTGGAGACGCGGGCGCCGAGGTCGTCAAAGATGAGGTCCTGTTCATCCCGGACAACCGCATGAAAATCGAAGGCAAACCGGCCCAGCAGCTGCTGCGGATGCTCGACGCGCTCGACGATTGTGATGACGTCCAGGGCCTCACGCACAACGCCGATCTGTCCGCTGAGGACGTCGAGACGTTCTCCAATTCGTAGGCTCGTTTGGCACCACTGCGCCGCCTCAACAGCAACGCGATCGTCCGTAAAATGGGGCCCATAGCCCTCGGCCAGCGTGTCTTTACCATGTTCGCGACGATGTGCGGCTGCAAACTGTCACGATGTGCACTGTTGTGCCGGCGCTGGTGTCCCACTGTGACACCTCTAAACGCAACCATGTGACCCAATTGCGGCGTGTTGGCCCCGGCAAGGTCAATTTTCCGCTTGCAATCGTCTCCGGAGGGGGCTTCAATGCCCCATGATGGTCGGGTTGAACACCGCCGCCCGACCGATCTGAGGATTCGATGCATCATCGCTTCACTGATCCCCAGCGCATGGGTGCGCTGGCGGCGGGCCGAAAATCTATCTTTTTTGCTGTCCTCACGGCAGCTGTCACATGGGGCTGCGTCACCCCAGGTGTGCAGGACAACACGGCGCGCGGGGCTGGCCTCCCCGTTGGTGGAATCGACACCAACGTGAAGGCCAGCCCCGCGGTCGACGCCGAGTGCACACCTGGCCAGCGCACCTGTGGGAGCCTCGCCGGTCTGAAGACCTGCGGCGCCGACAGTCGCTGGCAAATGGCCGCCTGCGGGACCGACCAGCTGTGCGACGACGGCGCTTGCTCGGATGTGATCTGCAAGCCGGGCGCGATGGGCTGTGACGGCCTCGCAATCACGCGTTGTAGCGCGCGTGGAACCCGCTGGGTGGCTGTCGACGCCTGCGCGGGCAAGACCACCTGCGCCGGCGGGCAGTGCATCGAGCAGACATGCACCGTCGGTGAAGCCAAGTGCGTCGGCAACGCTCTCGTCGCGTGCGTCGAGACCAACGAGTGGCACAAGATCGTGTGCGCCATGGACGAGATCTGCGTCGACGCGACGGCAACCACTCAAGCCGGCTGCGTGGCTCAGATCTGCCCCGCTGGCAAGACGGTTTGCGAAGGCGATCGCGTGTTCTCGTGCGGCGCCGATGGGATGACCAAGACGCTCGCTGACGACTGCGAAAAAGCCGGCGCCGATGGACAAGCGCGCGCATGCCTGGGCGGTGCTTGCGTCCCGAAAGTGTGCCCCGCCCTGACCAAGACCTGCGACGGTGACGCGGTCGCGACCTGCAAGCCCGACCACAGCGGCTGGCAGAAGACGCCGTGCGCCGCCGGTGAGACGTGCTTCAACGGTGCGTGCACGACCAAGCACTGCGCACCGAGCGAGACATTCTGTGACGCCCTGACCGTGATGAAATGCGACGCAAGCGGCACCAAGAAAACCTTGGTCAAGACCTGCAACGGCAACCTCCAGGAATGCAAACAAGGCGGCTGCGTCGACCTCGCGATCGTGTGTGGCGACGGCTTCTGCGACGAAGGCGAGAGCTTTGATAACTGCGCCAAGGACTGCAAAACCAAGTCGGTGCTCGCCCCCGACTTTGACAAGATCGACCCCAAGTCGCCGCTCGCCCTGCCGCGAACGCCGCGAATGCTCACCAAGTCCGCGCCCCACGCTTCCTACACGAGCAGCACGATGGCGTTCGGCGGCAAGTGGCTCTACGTGGTCGATCGGGACAACGGCGCGCTGGTCTTGATGGACCGCACAAAACTCGGCGCCTCGCACACGCTCAAAGTGGGTGGGCGCCCCGAAAACGTGCTCGTCGCCAAGGACGGAACCGTCTTCATCACCGTGCGCGACGACGACGCGATCGTGAAGCTGGCGGCCAACGCCACGTCGATGACCGGCGCCGTCAAGTGGCAGGTCGGCCGCGAGCCGATGGGTATGGCCATGGCTCCCGGTGACAAGATCCTGCTCGTTGCGCTGCTCGGCGAACGCGCGGTGATCGGCATCGACGTCAAGACGGGCACCGAGGTCGCGCGCCAGGAGCTGCACGAGCTTCCCCAGTCCATCGCCGTTGGTCTCGACGGCAAGGGAGTCGTCACATTTGGTACCGGCGAGGTCGTGATCATCGACGCCGACGACATGGCGAAGGGCAACGCGCTCATGCCCGTGATGAAGAAGAGCAAGCCCAAGCCCACGCCGATGCGCCCGCACAACCCGGTCAAGGTGTGCCGCGGCAAGAACCACGTGAAGTTCCGCAAGCCGCACCGCGCCATGAAGGCGGGAATGCACCCGGAAAACGGGATGATGATGATCCCGCACGTGCTGTTGAACCCAGGTGACGCCAAGGACGTGCTCGCTGCCGCCGGCGTCAAGCCCAAAGTGAAGGCGCCGCCCAAGCCCAAGCCCATCGTCATTCGTGTCTGCAGGCGCTCCGGATACGGCTCCACCTGCTCGAACAAGACGATCATCCCGCCCGGACCCAAGCCGCCGCCACCGTGCCACTCCGTGCCCGTGCGACCTATCGAGATCTGCATCACCGGCCTGCATCCGAAGATGAAAAAGCCGATGCCGACCAAGGGCCACTTCCCGATTATGGATATGCAGACGGGTCGTTCGTTCCTGTCACGCTTTGACCAGCCGTCGGACATCGCCCACCACCCGACCCTCTCCCTGGCGTTTGTGACCGCGATGGGCACCAACAACGTGATGGTGGTCAACACCGCCGCCCCCGACCCGATGCAGTGGCCGCTCGCCGACATTGCCGTGGGTACCGGGCCGAAATCGATCGTTATCGCGCCCGATGGTTTGAAGGCTTACGTTCACAACGCGACCGCGTTCACCGTCAGCGAGATCGACCTCACCCCGCTGACCAAGCTCGTCGATCCGCTCAAGCCCACCGCCGCGATGAAGCCGATGAAGCCGCTGTTCATGCAGCACGCCAAGCAGGTTGAGTTCGGCAAAGATCCGCTGCCCGAGACGGCGGCCCTCGGTCGCGTGGTCTTCCACAACGCGCTGAACTCACGGCTGAGCGCGTCGAATCGATTCGCGTGCGCCACGTGTCACGAAGACGGGCGCGAAGATAAGAACGTCTGGTTCGTCTCCGAAGGGCCGCGGCAGACCCCCGCGCTCGCCGGTCGCCTCAAGGACAGCGCGCCGTTCAACTGGATGGGCACCAAGTTCACGCTCGATGGCAACATCATGGCCACCACCCACCGCATGGGCGGCACCGGCCTGATGCCCCACGAGATCAAGGCGCTCACGGCCTTCGTTCGCGACGGTCTGGTCCCGCCGCGCAACCCGAACGTGCCCAAATCTGGCCTCACGCCACAGCAGCTTGAGGGCAAGAAGATCTTCAACGACCCGAAGGTGGCGTGCGCAACCTGCCACGCCGGCTCCGCGACCACCGATGGCGCCCAGCACGACGTCGGCACGGCCACCCCCGTCGAACTCCAGGTCCAGAAGATCTTCGCGGGCAAGGGCAACAAGCCGGAGAAGGTGCTGTTCAACACGCCGACGCTGCGAGGTCTCTGGTACACGGCGCCGTACTTGCACGACGGCAGCGCAAAGACGCTCAAGGACGCGTTGAAGCAGACCGCCAAGACGATGGGCCGGACCGACCACCTGACCGAAAAGCAGCTCGACGCGCTCGTGGCCTACCTGCGCACGCTGTAAGAAAGGGCGTCGACCGGTCGTCAGGTTCCGCACGATTCCGGTTGCTGACGATCGGTCCGACGGTGGTCAGCTCAGGCCCCACAACCGCACGCCGCCGGTCATCCCGTCGACATTGACGAAGGTCCGCACGTTGCTCGGCAGCTCCTCGGCGCGCAGCTTCTTGGCGTTGCCACCACCGACCCAAACGACATCGGGATTGAAGATGGGGTCGATCTGCGCCAGGGCCCGCGCGACACGGCGGCGCCACTTGCCATTGCCGATGCGCTTGCGTTCGGCGTCGCTCACCCGGTCTTCGTACGTCTGGCCTTTCTCGAACGGGTGGTGACCCAACTCGAGGTTGGGCACGAGGTGGCCATCGGTATACAGGCCGACCCCCATGCCGGTGCCAAGGGTCAGGACAAGCTCGACCCCGCGGCCTTCGATCACGCCGTATCCCTGCAGCTCCGCGTCGTTGAGAACCCGCGTCGGCTTGCCTGTCAGCGCCTCGATGCGGCCGGCGATGTCGACACCCCGCCAGTGATCGCTGCCGAGGTTGGGCGCGTTGAACGCGACACCGTGGCGCACAACCCCGGGGAATCCGACGGATACGCGATCGAAAACGCGCGTTTGCAGGGCAACCAGCTCGCCGATCACATCAAGCAGCGCATCGGCCGTGGCGGGCTTGGGAGTCAACAGGCGCGTGCGTTCGGTCACAGCGGCGCCGGAAGCGTCGGCGATGATGCACTTGGTACCGGTCCCGCCGATGTCGACCACAAGCGTAAACGGCCCGGAAGACTCGGGAGCGCGGTCAGGTTGCCCGATGGCGGTCACTGCAACATGCCCCAATCGCAGGATGTGGCGAGCACTGGGCGGCTCCGAATCCAGCAGATCACCTGCGTCTTCACGTCATTCTTGAAGTACGTCCAGGTGCCGTGGCGCTGTCCTGCGGCCATGGGCCCCTCGTAGGCCTTGGTTCCGTCCTTGTTCCACGCCCGATACTCACCGTCGTACTGGCCGTCCTTGAACTGGGCCTCGTACTGCTTCTTGCCGTTGTCGTACCACCATGTCCCGGCGCCCGTACCGTCGGTGTAGGCGCCTTCCCAGGCCTTTTGGCCGTTGCTGTGAAAGCCGACTTGCTTGCCGTGGATCTTGCTGTTCTTGAATTCGCGGGTGAACCAGGGCTTGCCGTTGTCGAACTTGGCGGACATCGACCCGGTTCCATCCTTGTAGACGGTGCTGCCGGCGATCTTGCCGCTGTAGCTGTATTGCCGGTGCAGGCCCACAGCCTTACCGCTCTTGTACGCGCCCGTGTACCGCAAGGGACCGGTCGCCCAGCGCCGGATGTACGGCCCGTGCAGCTTGTCATCGAGGTAATAGCCAACCGTGTCCGGCTTGCCGTCGCCATAAAACGTCTTGAACAAGCCCTGCAGCTTGCCGTTGCTGTCCGACCACCCGTCGGCGGTTTTATTTCCCTGGTAGGACCACTCGTAGAACCAACCGACGTCCTTGCCGCCGTCGTACATCCGCTCCTGGCTGACCTTGCCGTTGGAATGCCACCACTTGCTCGGCCCGTGAAGCTCGCCAGCGGCGTTGTAGTGAATGATCGCGTAGTCCTTGCCGGTGCTGTACGTGTACGTGAGCTTGCCGACGAGCTTGTTGTCCTTGGCGCACCCCTCGACGTTGAGCGAACCGGGCCAGACGAGCTTGAACGCCCCGTGCAGCTGCAGGGAGCCGTCGCCTTGGGGTTTGACCGCGTAGGTGGACGTGGCGCTGCCGGACTTGGCGGTTTTTGCGACACCGTCGGTTGGGCAGGGCACGAACATGGCGTCGATCTTCGGTGTGTCGGTCTGTTTGACCTGGGGCGGCGGCACATCGGCCATCGAAATCGCCGTATCGGCGCCGCTACCAGCGTCCGTACCCGCCGTGGACGCGTCGTCGCCCGTCTGAGCCGCGCCCCCGTCTGCCGCCGTCGTGGTCCCCGCGTCGCCATCTGTCGACCCCGCGTCGGTGCCGTATTGCACGTCGCTGGAGCCGGCCGTGTCCGTGACTGTCCCAACCGGGTTGGGCGCGAACCCGCCGCCGCCAGATCGCCCACCGACGCATCCAACCACCAAAAACGCGGTCGCAAATAAGACGGGCGACGTGACCGAAAAACGATGCATATCCAAGATGTTCATTGCTCCTCCGTAAACGAGGACATGACAAGTTTCGTCGCTTCCCGCCCGGTTGGCGAGAAACGGTCTACGGACACGATGGCACCGCGAGCGGACGCCCTTTGCCTCGTTTTGCGCTTTGATTGTACAGCGCCATCGCCTTGGGCATCAGCTTGCGGAGGTTCGCGACGCGGGTCGGGCTCGCCGGGTGGGTGGAAAGCAGCTCAACCTGCTGGCCGGTCAGCTTGCCAAAGCGCTGCCAGAAGGCGATGGCCTCGTTGGGGTCGTAGCCGGCTTTCGCCATGTACATCAGGCCGATTCCGTCCGCCTCGAGCTCCATCTCGCGCGAGAACGGCAGCATCAGGCCGACATGGGCTCCGAGACCGAGCGCGCCGAAGATCTGGTCGTGCTGCTTGGGATCCTCGACCGCGACCTGCGCAGCTTTGAGGCCTGCGTTGACCATCATCGTGCGGCTGATGCGCTCGGCGCCGTGGCGGGCGATTGCGTGTGCCACCTCGTGCCCCATGACAGCCGCGAGCGACGCCTCGTTCTGCAACGGTTTGTACAGCGCCGCGAACACCGCGACTTTACCACCGGGCAGGGCAAAGGCGTTGAGGATCGGCTTCTTGAGCAGGCGGAAGTCCCACGCCCAACCGGGTTTGTGGGAGACCTGCGCGATCTGCGTCCCGATCCCGCGAAGATGGGCGGCGGCCGCGGCGTTGGTGCACTGCGGCTCTTTCTTGAGCGTTTCGGCGAACGCCTTGGTGCCAAGCTCCATCTCCTTTTGGGTCGACATCAGGATGAGCTGGTCGCGGTTGACGACCGAAGAGCGCATGCAGCCGCCCAACAGCGTTGTGGTCGCGACGATGAGCGTGATCGCGACTGCGGCGTGTGCGACAGCGCGACGGTTCGTGGGTTCAAACATCCGAAGTACCTCCGATCGGGGCCACCTGAACGGCCATGTACAGGCCGCCGCGGCGTGTGACAACCTCCTGCCATGCAACCCCACGTCCCCTCGAAGCCCTTTGTGCGCGGACGCTTTGACGCGTTGCCGGCTGTGCCGCCGATTCCCCATGTCTTTCACGACGCCGAGTGCCTGACGTTGCCCATGCAGAGCGCATCGTTCGGCGCGATCGACGTGCACGTTCGTCGCTACGGCAAGGGACCGCCGCTCTACCTCGTGCACGGCCTGATGACGAGCAGCTACTCGTGGCGCTACGCATTCGCCCACCTCGGCGAGCATTTCACGTGCTTTGCCCTCGATCTGCCGGGCGCAGGGCGAACCACGCGGAACATCGACCGACCGTACTCCCCGACCGCGTTGGCGACCCTCATCGGCGAGGTTCAAGCGGCCCTGGATATCCGCGGCTGTCCGACGATCGGCAACTCGATGGGCGGCTACCTCTGCATGACCCTGGCGTTGGACGATCCGGGCGCCATGAGCCGCTTGCTCAACCTGCACTCGCCCGGCGTGCCCGAACTGCGACTCGATGCGCTGGCCGCGATCCTGGCCGTCCCGGGAGCCCACGCCCTGCTTCGGTCCTTGATCCGTCGCGATCCGCTGCGCTGGGTGTTTCGCAACGTCCACTACTACGACGAGCACCTCAAATCGCTCGAAGAAGCCCACGAATACGGCGACGTCCTCGCCGATCGCGACGGCGCGCAGGTGCTGGTCAAGTACCTCGGCGAGACGATGCATCCGCGTCCGATGCGCGCGTTCCAGGCCGGGCTGACGGAGCGAAAGCAACGCGGACAGGCCTTTCCGATCCCGCTCCAGCTCGTCTATGCCGATCGCGACCCGATGGTCCCGCCCCGCTTCGGCGAGGTCTTCCGAGAGCAGATCCCCGGCTCGGAGCTCGTCACCATGTCCGATGCGTCGCACTTCGCCCACGTGGACGCCGCGGCACGATTCGCCGCGATGCCCTGCGCTTCCTCACCGACGTATAACGCGCCGGACCTGATCGGACTGACGTGACCGTATCTGCTGGCGAAAACGCCGAAAGCTCGGCGGCACCAAACGCGCCTGACGATATCCCGGGCGGCGCATTGACGGCTGCTGCGTCGGCACGGTCGCACGTGTTCGTCGCGGTGTGTGGGGCGATTACAGCGGTTGCCGCGCAGCTCAACTGGGCCTCGAGCTACCGACCCAGCTACGGCGGTGAGCCGGTCGCCGACATGCTCATGATGCGGATCGGGATCGCGCTTGTTGGCGGGCCAATCGGCTTCCTGGCCTTGCGTCGCCTGCTGCGAACGATGGCCCTCGGCCTGTCATCGGGCTCGTGGGCGCGGGTCCTCGTCGACTACGAACGCGTCAAGAAGCTCACGATCGTCGAGATCAACCATGGCTACGTCGAAGCCATCAAGCGCTACCCCGTCAACGCGCCTGTCCTGACCGACAAGCGCACCAAGGTCGTGTTTGACGACGGTCGCCGGTGGTTGGTGCGCAACCCGGACGCGAAGTTCGACTTCATCCTGATGAACACCCAAGTGTCTCGTTGCACTGGAGACGATGTAAGTATTTGGCGGTCCTTGCATACTCAAGGCATGAGCGACAAGAAGGCCCCATCCTGGATCGATGAGCGCACCCTCGAACGCGGCGATATGCGGGTAGTGGAGGGGTTCGCCAAGCTGCGTGCCGATCGCGTGTACGACGAGTCCGGGACCTGTGCCGACTGCGAAAAGGAACGCGACGATAGCGGCGACCCCGAAGCGCTGTGCGAAGAGCACCTCGGTCAGGCCCTCGGAATGAACTCGAACTGGCCGTGACGCCAGCCAGTCGGACGCGTTGCCGGTTCTGCTGCTGCTAGGGCTAGGCCGCGCGACGATGGGTCCGGCTGGGCGTTGTCTTGGGCGTCACTGGAGCGCCGGTGCCGTCTTCGTTCCACTCGGGGATCAGCTTGCCGGTGTCGACGGTCAGCCAGCCGAGCTTCTCGAACAGCTGAACCAGTCGCCAGCCGCCGTCCGGCTCGTGCGGGCGGTACGAGAAGCGCGCGGACGACGGGTAACGATGGTGATTGTTCTGCAGCCCTTCGCCGAGGATCGCCCAAGCGGCAAAGAGGTTGTTGGTGGAGTCGTCAGGCGTGTCCCAGTTGCGGTCGCCGACCGAGTGGCCGAACGCATTGACGATCCAGCCCTCGACCGGGTGACTCATGATGCCGAAGTAGTACGCCGCGGCGAGCAGCCACATGTCGGTGAACATCGCGAAGACCACCGATAGCGCGATGTGGAACAGGTAGGGCGCCAGCCACATGCGCCTGCGGTTGAGCCAGTTCACCGGGAATTCGAGGTCGGTCACGTGGCGCGTGTATTCGGTATTGCCACGAGCGAGGCCGACGAGAATCCGTTCGTAGGATTTGAGCTGGCCAATCAGCACCCCGAACTTGCCGAGATTGGCGGGGCTGTGCGGATCGCGGGGGGTGTCCGAGAAGGCATGGTGCATCCGGTGCATGCACACCCAGCCCTTGGGGTCGAGGCCGGTGAACCAGATGCCGTAGGTGGCGACGAAGCGCTCGACGCGGGGGCTCCAGCGGATGGCGCGATGCGCGAGACCGCGGTGATAGCCGACAGAGATCATCGCGGTGTTGACGAGAACCGCCGCGACGAAGACAGCGAAACACAGGAGAAGATACATGGCAGATTCCGGGTGGCCGAGCGGCCGAAGGTCGTTCAGTGTGGCGTTTAGCCGGGTTCAGACAGAGCTTACGGATGCGTAAGCTGCGGGAACCTAGCCTGCTTCCGCCAAAGTTACCAGCCCGTAAGTTACGATTGCGTAACTTTTACCCTGCCGGTAGGTTCGCGACCAATGGCGCGCAAGAAACTTCCGGCCGCAGCGCGGCGAGCCCAGCTCATCGAAATCGGCCGCAGCGTGTTCGCCGAAAAGGGGTATGAGGCTGTATCCGTCGAGGAAATCGCGCAGCGAGCGAAGGTCTCCAAACCGGTTCTCTACAACCACTTCGGCGGCAAAGAGGGCCTGTACGCCGTCATCGTCGACCGCGAAATCGAGCACGTGGTTCGCGTCATCTCCGAAGCCATCGCCGAAGGCACCCCGAGGGCCCGCGTCGAAAAGGCCGCCCTGGCCTTCCTGATGTACGTCAAAGATCACCCCAACGGCTTCAAGGTCCTGTCGCACGACGCTCCCAAGAGCGAAGGCGAGGCGACCATGACCAGCCTCCTCAACGACGTCGCCCAGCGCGTATCGCAGGTCTTCACCGGCATGTTCAAAGACGCCGGCTTCGACCCAAACACCGCCCCCATCTACGCCCACGCCCTCGTCGGCATGGTGACCTTCGTCGGCCAATGGTGGGTCGACCAACGCAAGCCGCCAGTAGAAACCGTAGGTGCCCACATAGCAGCCCTCGCCTGGATGGGCCTGAGACACCTCCCAGCAGCCCCCGACCCGCTGTCCCCGAGCGCCTGACCGACGCGTCGGACAAAGGCGTCCAGACAAAAGGCGTCAGACAAGATCAAATCCCGTACAAAAACCGGCGTTTACCACCATCCGAAGCCAAGGATCCAAAACCGCCCTTCAAGTAAGTACGATCCAACCCAACAGGCGGTTGGGGTAAGCGCGGATGGGGGTTCCAAAGGGGGAAGGACCGGTCAGCGGAAGCCAGTCTGTCATCTCCCGAGATCCAAATCCCAGCAGCCACCACAGGTCGGCAACCCATAAAATGCCTTCCCCTGTTGGGTCCTTCCCCCTTTGATCCGGGGCCCCGTCTGCCAAGACGACCCCAACAGCAATTCACCACCAACAAAGAAAGTGAATTAAAACTCAAGATTAAAGTTTCAATTGAAATCTTAAGCATCGCATTGATAGGAAGCCCCACGGCACGCGATCACCCCCTTGCTTCCATTCAAAAATGACAGTAGATCCGCAGTCTTCAGAGACTGCACCTGAACGGAGTTCGCCATGCCCTACACATCCGTCGCCGACATGTACCGCGACCGCGTCAAAAAGACGCCTGATCTCGAGGCATTCAGCTATCCCGACGCCAACGAAGACTGGGTCAGGTTGAGCTGGAAACAGGTTGACGGGCGTGTTCAACGAATCGCCGCCGGCTTGCGGGCGATCGGGGTCGACGACGAGCAGGGCTGCGCCATTTTGTGTGGCACCCGCGTCGAGTGGCTGTTCGCCGACATCGCCATCATGTGTGCGGGCGGCGCAACGACAACCGTCTATCCGACTTCCACTGCAGACGACACGCAGTACATCCTCGAAGACAGCGGCTGCGTCATGTGCTTTGTCGAAGACCAGGGCCAGGTCGACAAGGTACGCAGCGTCAAAGATCAGCTGCCCAACGTGCATCATCTCGTGGTGGTCGACGGCGAAAGCAGCGACGACGGATGGGTCGTTTCGCTCGATGAACTCGAAGCCATGGGTGCACAGTGGGCCGCGTCGGAAGGAAACGACATCAACGCGGTGATCGACCGAATCACGCCCGACAAGCTCGCGACGCTCATCTACACGTCGGGAACGACGGGCAAGCCCAAAGGCGTGGAGCTGCTCAACGACTGCTGGCTGTACATCGGTGAAGCGCTCGAATCGACGAACTTGATGAGCCCCGATGACAAGCAATTCCTCTGGCTGCCGCTGTCGCACTCGTTCGGCAAGATGCTCGAGGTCGCGGTCATTCACCTCGGCATTCCAACCGCGATCGACGGCCGAATCCCCAAGATTATCGACAATCTCGCCGTCGTGCGCCCCACGTTCATGGGGGCGGCGCCGCGCATCTTCGAGAAGGTCTACAACAAGGTCGTCAACGGTGCGCAGGAGGCCGGCGGGCTGAAGTGGATGATCTTCCGCTGGGCGATCCAGGTGGGACGCGCCGCGAGCAAGGAGCTGCAGGGCGGTCGCGAGCCGGCAGGGATGCTCGCGTTTCAATACAAGATCGCCGACAAGCTCGTGTTTTCGAAGCTTCGCGCCCGGTTCGGTGGACGCATTCGGTACTTCATCTCGGGCTCAGCGCCTCTCAACCGCGAGATCGCCGAGTTCTTTCACGCCGCTGGGCTGCTTATCCTCGAGGGCTACGGGCTGACCGAGTCCAGCGCCGCCAGCTTCGTCAACCGGCCCGACACGAACGCGTTTGGAACCGTCGGCTTTCCGATGCCCGGCACCGAGCTGCGCATCGAGGAAGAGACCGGCGAGATTCTCATCCACAGCCGCGGGGTCATGCGCGGGTACTACAACCGCAACGAGGCCACAGCCGAGACGCTGCGTGAGATCGACGGCAAGGTGTGGCTTTGCACCGGCGACAAAGGCGAGACCGACAGCGTTGGCCGCCTGAAAATCACCGACCGCATCAAGAACCTCATCAAGACATCGGGCGGCAAATACGTCGCTCCGGCGGCGATCGAAGGCAACTTCAAGGCCATCTGCCCGCTGGCAAGCCAAATCGTGGTGCACGGCAACAACCGAAACTTCTGCACCGCGCTCATCACCGTGGATCCCGAGGCGCTCGAGCAATGGGCCGGCCAAAACGGCATGTCGGGTGACTACGAGACGCTGAGCCAGTCCGATCGTCTCAAACAGGAGATCCAGGGATACGTCGACCAGCTCAACGAGCCGTTGCCGCGCTACTCGACGATCAAGTACTTCGCCGTGCTGCCCCAGGACTTCAGCGTGGAGACCGGGGAACTGACCCCCAGTCTCAAGGTCAAGCGCAAGGTCGTTGAGGGCAAGTACGCCGACGTGCTCGATGGGTTCTACACCGGCTCGATCGCGGCGATGTAGGCAGCGCTGGCAGCGGCGCGGAGACGACGGTCTTGATTGTTTTCCGGCCGGCTACTTCCAGGTCTTGACGTAGGCCTTGAACAGCCCGCGCTTGCCGCGCTCGTCGACCTTCAAGATTGCGCACTCAAGACGGCAGCCCGCGGGGGTGGGCCGGGCGTCCCGGCGTTGGCATGTGACGCCGACAACACCGTCATCGGTCAGCAATTCGAAGATGATGTCGTCCACCTCGCGAGGCGGGTCGCGCTTGAGCTCCATCGTCAGCGTTTCGGTAGTCAGGTGCTTGATCACCGCATCCGTCACGGCGCCGCGGATATCGACGATGACCAGCTCCTCGCTGCGTTCGGTAGCGGCTGGAGCTGGCACAGACTTGCTCGCCGACGATTCACTGGTACGAGACGAGCGCCCGGATTGGCGGATCTTGCGCCGCATGCCGGAGAGCGAATGACCTGTCGTTACCAATGGACGACGGCTCCGGCGCGCTGCGATCTCGGCGGCCAGCCGGCGGGCGCTCTCGGAGGCGACTTCCAGGTTCTTGCGCGCGCTACCCGATTCGTTTTCGTTGGGCGTGGCGGCGGCATCTGACGACGTTGACGACTCGCTCTCGCCCCGCGTGTCCATCCGCTTGAACCCCGATCCACTCTCGCGGCGCGACCGCATCGAGGCGGCCTTCTTCCGGCCTTCCTTTTCGTTCGTCTTCGTCTCCTCTTCGACCGGAGTGCGCTCGGATATCAGCTTCTTGGAGGTAATGGCGTGCGTCGTGCGCCGTTCACCCGACGGGCGGTAGGCGCCGGACGCGCGTCGGATCGCCTCTTTCTTGCGAAGGGTGCTCAGCCGACGAATCGGCTGGCGGGTGCCGCTATCGTACGGAGAATCACCGCCGGTGCGCCGTCCGCTCGCCCTGCGCGTGGGCCCGCTCTGCGTCCGAACACCGACGGCTCGGAGCGTTGCCTTGCGCGTCTCAGGGCTGGATTGGCTGTGTGGACGCGCGCGGATCGAAACATCCGGCGGGGAGGAGATCCGGGCAGGATCCCCGTCATCGGTGCTGGACTCGTCCACGCCGGGCTCGACGCTCGGCGCCATTCCGGACAACACCTCGTCGCTGAACTCGAATCGCGGGTGGCCTTCATCGTCGTGGCCGATCTCGGCCAGGCTCGGCACGCCGACGAGCACCAGGAACGTACGTAGCGCGTCTTCAAGACCGGCCGTTGCGTGCAGCCACTGGACCGCGAAACCCGGCTGCGCAGCTCGACCGGGCGCTGTCACACGCACCACCTCCGCGACGATGCGCACGACATCGGACCCTTCGCCGTCGATGACATGTACGTGGGCGCCGAGGTCCGGGAGGGTTCCGCACGCCACAAATCCACCGCGCACGGACGCGTCCGCGAGCGTTGCCTTGGAAGGCAGACCGCGGCCGATCAATTGGACGCGTCGGAACATCGGCCGACGCGGTGCGTTTCGGCGCTCAGCGAGCATGGGACCTCAGAGGTCGACAGCGTATTCTAACATCGAATTGTAAAGAAACGAGTAGGAAGGGGGCAACCCCGTGGTTTCCCTGATAGTTGGCGCGACCGTTGGCGGCGTGACGTCCCGTTTGGCGGGCTGCTTGTCACCGCTGGATGGGCCGCCGATGATGCCGCGATGAATCGTGCGCTCCCAGCCGACGAGCTCCATGCCCGACTGAAGATCGCCCTTCGTGCGGCCGGACAGGCCGGCGCCATCCTCATGCGACATCGCGGCACAACGTGGGTTCGCCGGAAATCGCCGATCGACTTGCTCACGGTGGCAGACGGAGAGGCCGAACAGCAGATCTTGGCCGAGCTCAGGAGCGCCTTTCCAGCCGACACCGTGCTCGCTGAAGAGCGGGATGGCGACGCAGGGTCGGATGAGATTTCGACGCGCGTTGATGACATCCCGTGGTGTTGGGCGGTTGACCCGCTGGATGGGACCACGAACTACGCGCACGGTCTGCTCAACTTCGCCACATCGATCGGTTTGCTTTGGTACGGCGAACCGGTGCTCGGAGTCGTGGCCGCGCCCGCCCGTCGCGAATTGTTCGTCGGTGGCCGCGGAATCCGCGCAACGTGCAACGGCGCTTCGATCGCTGTCTCCGAGCACGGCACCATCGACGTCTCACTGCTGGCAACCGGTTTTCCCTACGACCGGCGGGAGCGCATCGATGAGCTCTTCAGGCCGCTGCGAAAGGCCCTGCTGCGAAGCCGAGGAATCCGCCGCGCCGGCGCTGCAGCAATTGACCTGTGCGAGGTGGCCGCGGGGCGCGTCGACGGATTCTGGGAGATGGGGTTGCACGCCTGGGATCTCGCCGCGGGCGCCGCCATCATCGAGGCGGCCGGTGGCACGCTGACCAACTACGACGGCGGCCCGCACAACTTATTTGCCGGCCGGACCGTCGCTTCCAACAGCCTGATTCACCGCGGCGTCTTGGAGTTGCTGACATGACGCGCGCTTTGTTGTGGGCGACGGCGGTTGTGGCGGTCGTCGCCTTGGCCGCCGGCTGCACGGCGTCCAAGCGCAGCGGTACGCGGTGGGAAAAGGACCTCTACTACACCCATCGTCTGCACATCGACGGTCAAAGCGCGCTCGCTGCCAAGCGGTTCGAGACGCTGCAGAAGCGGGCCAGCAACCCGGCGGACGCAGATGAAGCTGCGATGATGGCTTGCGAGGCGTTGCGCCGCGACAAGGCCTGGTCCCGCGCGGCGGCCTGTTTCGACCAACTTGCCATCGCCGCTCACACACCCAACCGCCGCACACGGGCGCTGCTGCACGCGGCACAGATTCGCTACGACGGCATCGGCGAGCGCGACCTGGCGATGGTGATGCTCGCCCAACTGATTCGGCGGGCCCCACAGACGCCCGCCGGGTTGCGCGCGATCGATTGGCTCACCCGAGAGGGACGCCGCAATCACAGCACGGCGCGAAAAATGATCGCCTTGATGCTGCGCCTCGAGCGCGAAAACCCCGACAGCCAGCTCGCCGACAACCTGTTGCTTCGGGCGGCGATGCTCCTGCGCGATTTTGGGACCGACGACGCGCGGCGCCGGGCGATCATCATCCTCGAGCGCATGGCGCGGCATCATAGACACAGCTCAGCGTTGCTTCCCGGCCTCATCCTGCGAGCGCGATTGCACCGCCACTTCGCCGAACCGATCCCCGAAGCGCGTACGCTTCGAGCCGTCGTGCGCACCCACGAAACGAGCCATATCTTCGGCACCTACATCGAACCGGACCACATCCATGCGATGGAGCGGCTGGTGGAGCTTTATGCCGGCCTGCTTCGCCAGCCCGATCGAGCCGAAGCCATGATCGGGCGCCTGCGCAGTATCGGTCACCGTCCCAAGCGCATCTACGCCTACCTTGCGGCGCTGGCGGCGCTCAGGGAAGGGGCGGGCGACTTCGAGGGGGCTTTGTCGACGTGGCGCGAACTCGTCGAGACGGCGTCGGACGCAGCGAAGGACATGCGTGCCAACGACGAGCGTATTTGCAAGGAATCAAACGATCGGCACAAGCGCTTGGATTGCCTCAAGAAAGTGCGCGCCTTCGGGCCGCTGCCGATCAAAGAACTGCCGCGTGCCCGTGCCGCCATCGCGCGGCTTTCCAGGCGAACCGGAGTTGGCCAATGACCGCAACGCGCGAGGTCGTGCTGCGGGTCGAAGGACTCAGCCACGCCTTTGGCGGGGTCCCGGTTGTGCAAGATCTCACTTTCGAGGTTCGGCGCGGCGAAGTCCTCGGCGTTATTGGACCCGGTGGAGCGGGCAAGAGTGTCCTGGTCAAGATCTGCTGCGGGCTTCTCGTCCCCGACGCAGGCCGGGTTGAAATCCTCGGAATGGACTTGGCCAGCCTCGACCAACGGCGGCTGCAAGGACTGCGGGAGCGGCTCGGGCTCTGTTTCCAGAACTATGCTCTGTTCGATTTCATGACGGTGTCGGACAACATCGCGTTTCCGATGCGGCAGCGCGGCGGCTTCACCGAGCAAGACGTCATCGCGCGTGTGAAGGAGCGGCTTTCGCAGGTCGACCTGCTGCGTGCATTCAGCCAAATGCCCGGCGAATTGTCCGGCGGAATGAAGAAGCGCGTCGGCCTGGCGCGGGCCACAATCAACGACCCGGAGTTGGTCTTCTACGACGATCCAACCGCGGGACTCGACCCGGTCACGTCGTCGAAGATCTTCGACCTTGTTCGCGCGGCACAGGCTCGAAACAACGCGACCAGCGTCGTCATCAGCCACGACATCGACCGCATGCGGCTGTGCTGCGACCGCTATCTGTTGCTCCACCAGACCCGTTTTCATTGGCGCGGCACCGAGCAGGACGCGCAGCTGTCCGACGATCCCGTGGTCAGCGAGTTCTTCGCAGTCAAGCACGCGGGGCTGCTCGGAGACCTGGATGGCGGCGTGGATCCAGATGCGACGGTCATCGTGGAGGCGCGATGAACCCCGTCTCCAGAATTCTTCACCGGACCGGCGCCACCGCGATCGCGACCAGCGAACTCATCGGCGGGATCACGCTCGTCTTCTGGGCGATTGCGCGCTCATTCGTCCCGCCGCGACTCGATATCCCGGAGACGTGGCGGAACCTGTACCGAGTTGGGGTCAAGAGCTACCCCATCGTGGTCGCCACCGCGCTCTTCACCGGCGCGATCATGGTCATTCAGTCGGGCATGTACGTGCGCCAGACAGGAGCCACCGGCCTGTTGGGATGGGGGGCCGGATATGCCGTGTTGGCCGAAGTTGGCCCGGTGCTGATCGGGCTGATGTTCTCGGGCCGAGTGGGAGCAAACAACACCGCCGAGCTTGGAACCATGAAAGTCACCGAGCAAATCGACGCCCTTCGCGCCCTCGCCATCGATCCCGTGCCCTACTTGGTCGCGCCGCGGTTCGTCGCGATGGTGGTGATGCTGCTGATGCTCACCGTACTGGGCGATCTCTTTGCGCTTATTGGCGGCGCCATGACGAGCCAGTTCATTCTCGGGGTCGACTGGCGCGTGTTCTTCCGCGGCGTGTTCGAGAGTCGATTGCTCGATGAATTCGCGGTCGGGTTGATCAAAGCGATGTGTTTCGGGGCGTCGATCAGCGTTGTCAGTTGCCATTTCGGTCTCGCCGTCAGGGGCGGCGCGGCCGGCGTCGGCAGGGGCGTGAACAGCTCGGTCGTCACAAGTGCGGTGGGCATTTTCGCGTGGGATTTCCTCATTACCTACACGTGGGCCGCGACGTCTTGATTCCTCAACCGGACGCGGTGCCCCATCCCCTCGTGCGTCTGACAACCTCCGCTACACAAAAACAAAGAGCCGCAGTGGTGGCAATGAGGGACGGCGCAGCTATGATCCGCCGTCGACATGCACAAACTGCTGCAGCGCCAACTGAAGAAGGTCCGCCGCCGGAGTCCCGACGGACAGGTGAGCCTCGACATTTTGCTGGAGCTTGTCAGCGAGGCATACGAAGAGAACGACCGGGACCGACGGCGCGCAGATCGCACCAATGAGCTGATGGGCGAGGAGCTCTCGGCGCTCAATCAGCAAGTGCGTGCAGAGGCGGAAGCCCAGGTCGGCTCGATTCTCGACAACGTGGCCGATGGCATCTTGGTCTTCGGCGGGGACGGCAAGGTCATTCGCGCCAACCGCGCTGCTGCCCGTATGTTCGGCGCTACCGCAGCGGTGAGGCTCGAAGGGCGCGATGCCGCGACGCTTTTTGACGCTGAGCCCGGGGGCTCCTTCTCCAGTGGTGGCTATGTCGCGTCTTCGGCAACCTCGCCTCTCAAGAACGGGCGTCGCGAAACCTACGGTCGGGCGCTCGATGGCCGGGTTTTGCCGCTGGACGTCAGCGTCTCCGATCTGCACCTCGAGGGCACTCGGCAGACGGTCGTCGCAGCGCGTGACATCACCGAGCGCCTGCGCATCGAACAGACACTCGCGCAGGAACGTGACAAAGCACAGGCCGCCAGCCGCGCGAAGTCCGAATTCCTGGCGATGATGAGCCACGAGATCCGCACGCCCATGAACGGTGTCATCGGCATGACGGAGCTGCTTGACGCCACGGCCCTCGGTGGCACCCAGCAATCCTATTGCGATGCGATCCGAGACTCCGCCGAGTCTCTGCTGAAGATCATCAACAACATCCTTGACTTCTCCAAACTTGAAGCGGGCAAACTCGAGCTCGACGACGCCGAGTTCGACCTGGTTGAGATGGTGGAGTCGGTCGTCGAAATGCTGGCTCCGCGCGCGGCCGCCAAGGGCATCGAACTCGTTTCGGTTGTGGACCCGGGCATTGCGGAGTTGCTGCGCGGAGACGCCGGCCGATTGCGGCAGGTTGTCACGAATCTCGCCGCCAACGGCATCAAGTTCACCAACGTTGGCAGCGTCACGATCGAGGTGTCGATCTACGAAGAGTGGTCCGACCGCGTCGGCATCCAGGTGGACATCAAAGACACCGGTATCGGGATCTCGCCCGGCGACCAGCAACGCCTCTTTCAGCAGTTCGTCCAGCTCGACGGGTCAGCTTCGCGCCGGTTCGGCGGCACCGGGCTTGGACTGGCGATTTGCAAGCGGCTCGTGACGCTCATGGGCGGCGATATTGGCGTCAAGTCGGAGCAGACGCGAGGGTCGACATTCTGGTTCACCCTGCGGCTCTCAAAAGTGCGTGACCACGTCGCTGTCCGGCGCCCGGCGCGCGGCACCGATATTCGCGGGCTTCGCGCACTGCTGGTCGAGTCCGACACGCGCCACGCCGAGCTGATGGCGGGTCAATTGAGGGGCTGGGGTGTTGCTGTTTCGGTCGTCGAGGACGCCAACACCGCGCTGGCTGAGCTTGTCAAAGCCGTCGCGAGCCAGACCCCGTATCACGTCGCTCTCGTCGACCAGGCTGTCGCCGGGATGTCCGGCATCGAATTGGCTCGCACGATGCGGCTAACGCCGGCGCTCTCAGGCATTCGAACGGTGTTGGCCACTGGCGAAGAGCCCACACGTTTTCGACATCCGAGCGGTCGTCCGGCCTATGACCGGCTGCTGTTCAAGCCGGTGCGCGGTTCGGACCTGTTCTCGGTGATGGTCGAGCTGTTCGCCAGCCGCCGGAGGTCCGCGGCACGCCGACGGGAACGCCGCTCCGAGATCATCCCGGTGTCGTCCGCGGCTCTCAACATCCTGGTCGCCGAAGACAACCCGGTGAACCAGCGCGTCGCCGCAGGCTACCTCGAGAGCGCGGGGCATATTGTCGAGATCGCCGAGAACGGTCGCCTCGCGGTCGACGCGGTTGCAGCGAGGCAGTTCGATGTGGTCTTGATGGACCTGCAGATGCCACAAATGGATGGATTGGCCGCGACGCAAGCCATTCGCCAGCTGCCGTCAAGCGCCTCTTCCACGCCGATCGTCGCGCTCACGGCCAACGCCATGCGCGGCGACCGAGAGCGCTGCATCGCCGCGGGGATGGACGACTATCTGCCCAAGCCTTTCGGGCGCCGACACCTGCTCGAAAAGGTCGTCGAGTGGGGCCTGTCGCGCGGCGATAGGACCACGGACTCCATCACGGCACCGAAGCTCGATTCGACCGGCGATCGCGTCATTTCCAAGCGACCACGCCGCCTTTCTTCCACCGAGCTGCCGCGCGTTTCCGGCCCGCCTGTTGTGCTGACACCGTTTGACCCCAACAAGCTCGCCGAGCTCGAAGACGTGCTCGGGCGAGACGGGCTCGAAGACCTGATCGACGAGTTCGCGGGGCTCGCTGAAGACCGGGCTGACAGGATCGGCGAGATCCTGCAAAGCGGGGCGGAGGGGCTCGAAGGCCACATTCACTTCGTCAAGGGTGCGTCCGGCAATGTCGGCCTGGTGCGACTGCATGCGCAAGCTCAAACAGCGCTCGATTTGCTCCGCGGCGGCGATGAGGCGACCGGAGTCGCGGCGACGCGCGTGCTGCACGTTCTGATGACCCAGACCTGCGCGACGATCCGACGACGCCCCAAACGGAAGGACACCTGAATAATGGATGACACGACACGGACCGAGGTTGAAGCCGCGGTCTTTCGCCGCCTCGTCAAGCACCTTCAAGACCACCCCGAGGCCCAGAACATCGACCTGATGATTCTCGTAGATTTCTGCCGCAACTGCCTCGCCAAGTGGTACATGGCCGCGGCGGGTGAGCGAGACCAGGCGATCGACTACGACGGGGCGCGCGAGATCGTGTACGGGATGCCGTATGGCGTGTGGAAACAGGAACACCAGCAGCCCGCGACGTCTGAGCAGATGGCGGCGTTCAAAGCGCGACAAGAGGCAAAGACCGGCGCGTAACGGCTCTTGAACCCCGGGCTGGCGCTGCGAGGCTGGTCACTCACGGGCGCAGCGGAAACCCTGGCCGTCTGAAACGTCGGTGGGCGTGCGTCCTACCCGGAACGACGCTCGGACCAGGGTCTTGGGGCTGGTGAAGATCCCGCGGCGAATCGCACGTTTCGTGCCGCTCTTGGGTTCACGTTCAAGCATCGCTGCGGCGGTTCAGGCGCTGATGATGAGCTCGACGGGTGCGTGATCCGAAGGCTTGAGTGTCCCGCGCTTCTTGCGCCACGACCGGTGAATCTGCGCGGATTGAACGCGTTGCAGCACGGTGGACGTCACGAGGAAGTGGTCGATCCGAAAGCCCTTATTCTTGTGGAAGGCGCCGGCCCGATACTCCCAAAACGAGAACTTGCCGGGCTCGACGTGCCCCTTGACGGCGTCGGTTAGCCCCCAGTCCACCAAGGCGGCCCAGCGTTTGTGCTCTTCGGGGTGATAGGTGGGCACACCGGCCATCGCGTCAACGGAGTACACGTCCTCGGGATCCGGAGCGATGTTGATGTCGCCGAGCACGCAGAGCGGTGTGTCGACCGTGTGGTTCGCGGCGATCCACGCGCCGAGAGCGTCGAAGAACCGCAGCTTGTAGGCGAATTTCGGTGATTCGGCGCTCGACCCTTGCGGGCAGTACAGGTTAACGAACCGGATCCCAAATGTTGTGGCGGCGATGAGACGCGCTTGCCCTTCGTCTCCGTCCGGGAGGCCGCGATGAACGTCTTCGAGGGGTTGTTTGCTCGCCAGGAGTACGCCGTTCCACTGCGGCTGCCCGTGAATCGCCACGTGGTAGCCGCGGCTCTCGAACACCTCGACCGGCACGCGATCCGCTTCGAGTTTCACCTCTTGGATGGCGATGACGTCGGGCTGCACCGCGTCGAGGAAGAGCGCGAGAAAATCGACGCGTGCGCGGTACGAAAAGATGTTCCAGGTCACCAGCTTGAGCGAGTCAGTCATCGTGGGCTCCAAGAAATCGCAGTCAGCGAGCGGACCGGAAAGCGCGGTGGAGGCTGCCATGACGTCGCTGCGTTGTGAATCGACGTCGCACGTCCATCTTGACGGTGAAAGACCGCGCGAACCAACCATGACAATGCAGCGCGCTCACGTGAGGAGGGCTCGATGAACTACTTTCCACGGAGCCGCGTCGTGGTACCCATCGATTTCTCAGACCGCTCCGTAGAGGCGCTGTCGGTCGCTGTCCAGCTGGTCGAAAAGCCCGCTGATCTGTATCTGCTGCACGTCTTGGGGCGGGCGCCCGACTTCGATCCCACGTTGGCTCACGACCCGGAGCGCGATCTCAGACGCCGCGAAACCGCGCTGTCGTTCATGCAACGCCGCTATATTCGTGGCGGGACGGTCGGCGCCAATGCCGAGGTGCGGATCGGTCGGCCCGGCCGCGAGATCCCCGCGTTCGCAGAGGAAGTCGGGGCGGACATGTTGGTGATGAGCTCGCGCGGTCTGACCGGTATGGAGCACGACCGGATTGGGTCGGTCGCCGAAGTCGCGATCCGCTTCGCCCACTGTCCGGTGCTCGTGCTGCGCGACTGAACAGTCGGTCGGCCGATGTTCAGCCCGCGGTGCGCTTGAGGCCCATCACCAGCGCCAGGCCGCCGATGAGGCCTGGCGCAACCACGAACAGCAGCCGGCCGGCGAAGATCGCGTCGCTCGCCGGGCCGCCATCAAAACCGACGCCGCCAGCGTCCGTGTGCACTTTGAACGCCGTGATCACAAAGTTCGCCCACGACGGAATGATCGTGCCCCACGTAATGGCCGCGAGCGCTCTGGGCGAGAACTTGCCGTATTGGAGCGACCATCCGGCACCCCAACACCACAGCCCGCCAAGCAGACCGTTCATGTGCGCCGAAAGAGCCACGTCCACTCGCCCGGGGAGGCGGTCGGTCATGATCGCCGAGATCACGCCACCGTAGAGCATCGCGCCGAGGAACACCGCCGCACCGTGCCACGCGAGATTCCGGGCGGCATGTTCGCTGGCGGACGCGTTGGACGCGGCAGGTACGTGATCAGTTTGCTCGGATTCGCGCATCGATGTGCCCGACTATACTACGGTCGCGCCAGCATTGCGCGGCCTGACTGCGAGGGCGCGACTGCTCACCCCCGCGCTGGAGAAGCCGGCGACCATTGCCTCTGCAACACGTTCCTGTCGCTTTCGGCGCTCGTCACAGAACGCGATAACCGTGGCGCCTGCTCCGCTCAGCACGCAGGCGAGCGCCCCGGCGCCGATGGCCCCATCTTGGACGCTTTCATAGCCGGGTACCTGCGCCGTTCTGACATGCTCGTGGATGCGGTCCTGCATCGCGCGCCCAAGTAGATCGACCCGACCTTGGGCGAAGGCGCCGACCAGCAGGGCGGTCCGACCCACGTTGAAGACGGCGTCGGCGAAGGGAACGGAAACGGGTAGCGCTGCGCGAAGGGCGGCCGTGTCGCTGCGAAGGTCGGGCACAGCCAGGACACACACGAGGTGTTCAGGCACATCGAAACGCAGCGTCTGGACGATTTGGCCGTCGAACGACGACGTGACGAATCCCCCCAGCACGGCTGGCGCGACGTTGTCCGGATGCCCTTCCATGTCCGCCACGCGGTCGAGGATTGCGTCTTTGCGACCCAGTTTACCGCCGAGGAGCTCGTTGGCGAGCATCGTCCCGGCCACGATCGCGGTCGCTGAACCACCCAATCCACCGCTGGTGGGGATGTTGTTCTCGATGGTGATGTGCATCGGTGGACGGGTTTGACCTACCTCGTCGAACGCCGAATCGAGCGCGCGAACCACCAGGTTGCTGGCGTCTGCGGGAAGGGTATCGGCTCCTTCGCCGCGAACCGCGACCGTCAAACCGTCGCCACCCGTCTCGCAACGCACGCGGTTACACAGGTTCAGCGCCATGCCCAGCGTGTCGAAGCCGGGGCCGAGGTTGGACGTGGAGGCGGGCACTTCGATCGCGAGTTTCATGGCGTGCTCCCGTCAGTCGGCCAAGCCTAGCAATCGTTGCACGTCGTACAGGTGCTTGGACGTGGACGGTACGTCTCCCGCTTCGGCTACGGCGCGGTCGGGATCTTTCAAGCCGTGGCCTGTGAGCACGCACACGATGGACGATTGCGCCGGAACGTTGTCGAAGTAGCCAGAGGCAGCGAGCTTGGCCAGTCCCGCGACGGATGCGGCTGAGGCGGGTTCGCAAAAGATCCCCTCCGACTTCGCGAGGGCGTGCCACGCAGCGAGGATCTCGTCGTCGGTCACCATATCGATGAGGCCGCCGCTGTCGTCGCGCGCGTTTTCCGCGAGCTGCCACGATGCCGGGTTGCCGATGCGGATCGCCGTCGCAAGCGTCTCGGGGTTCTTGACCACATGGCCGCGTACAATCGGCGCGCTCCCCGCCGCTTGGAAGCCCAGCATCTTCGGCACGCGTGAGCTGTGCCCGGCGCTCATGTAGCGTCGGAATCCGCGGTGGTACGCGGTGATGTTGCCAGCGTTGCCAACCGGGATGCACAGGTGGGTCGGTGCGTCGCCGAGGACGTCGCAGATCTCGTAGGCCGCCGTGGTCTGGCCCTCGATGCGATACGGGTTGAGGCTGTTAACCAACGTAATCGGATGACGGTCCGTTAGCTTCCTAACAAGCGCGAGGCAGTCGTCGAAATTGCCGTCGATCGCGACGACGCGGGCGCCGTGTTGAAGAGCTTGGCTCAGCTTGCCCAGCGCAACTTTGCCGGCCGGAAGCAGCACAATTGCCTCGATCCCGGCACGCGCCGCGAACGCGGCGGCTGAAGCTGACGTGTTCCCTGTCGACGCGCACATGATGGCCGTCGCGCCGTCTTCGACAGCTTTCGTAACCGCCATCGTCATCCCGCGGTCCTTGAACGAGCCGGTCGGGTTGAGGCCTTCGTACTTGATGAACACGCGTGGTTTGAGCCCAAATCGTGCGGCGAGGCGGGGGAGCTCAATCAAGGGCGTGTTGCCCTCGTGCAACGTAACGATCGGCGTCGTGTCCGATACCGGCAAGAACGCGCGGTAGGCGGAGATTGTCCCCGGCCACGCCGCGGTGCCGGGCTTGGCGGCCTTCATGGCCTCGGTCGCTTGTTCGGTCACGGGTTCCTCACTGCAAGAGGGCAAAGCGCGCCGCGATGGTGTGCACCACGGGCAGGTGGCCGATGTCGTCGAGCGCCTCGCGCAGCGCGCCGGATCGGCCTTCGTGGGTGATGAAAACGAGGTCGACAGGATCCTCGTTGCGGCCGCGCTGAATCATGGTCTCGATGGAAACACCGTGCGTTCCGAACGCGCCCGCGATCTGCGCGAGGACGCCGGGCTGGTCCACCACTTCGATACGGCAATAGTGGCGGCGGATGGCGTCGTCGGGGTCGCTCATCGACGCGGGCTGAGCGGGAACCAGCGGATCATCTGGAGCGTTGTCATCGCGTTTGCAGGCGTCGACCAGGTCGCCCAATACCGCGCTTGCTGTCGCGCTGCCGCCGGCGCCGCGGCCGTAAAACATCAAGGGGCCGGCGTCCAGGGCCTGCACCCACACGGCATTGAACACGTCGGAAACAGACGCGAGCGGATGGCTTCGGGCGACAAGCATTGGACGCACAGACGCATCCAGCCGCCCCTCGGAGTCCGCGCTCACGGACGCGACCTGCTTGATCACGTACCCGAGCTCTTCGGCCTGGGCGATGTCGCCAGCCGTCACGGCCGCGATCCCTTCCATGTCGATGTCGGCGACCGACACGTTGCGCCCGAAACCGAATCCGGCCAGCAGGGCAAGCTTGTACGCGGCGTCCTCGCCGCTGATATCGGAGGTGGGGTCGGCTTCGGCGTATCCCTTCGCTTGCGCGTCCGCGAGGGCGTCGTCGAATGACGTCCCATGCTCGGTCATCTGGGTGAGAATGTAGTTGCACGTGCCGTTGAGAATGCCCGCGACTGAGAGCACGCGATCGCCGGCCAACGATGCACGGATCGCGCGGACGATGGGCACAGCCCCGACTGCCGCTGCTTCGCACCAAAGGGCGCCACCGTGCTGGGAGGCGACTTTGGTCAGCTCGGCGCCATGGCGCGCAACGACCGCCTTGTTGGCAGTGACGACGCGCTTGCCGGCACGCAATGCCGTCTCGATGAAGGTGCGGGCGGGTTCGATGCCGCCTATCACCTCCACGACCACGTCGACGTCGGTGCGGGCGATGAGATCGGAAGCCTCGGTTGTCAGGGCGGATGGCTCGACCTGCACCGACCGATCGCCGGTGAGCGAGCGCACCGCGACGCCGCGCAGATCGACCGAGCGTCCCACCGCAACGCCGATCCGGTCGCTGTCGTGCAGGATGGCGCGCGCGACCTCTGCGCCCACGGTCCCAAGACCGAGTAGGGCCACGCCGATGCTATCTTGTGTCATGCGTACCTCGAGCAATTACGGTGCTTTGACCGGTTGCCACTTGTCGTATTTGGCGGCTGGCGCGGGGCCAGCGAAGACTTGCAGCACGACCAGTTTCTGCGGCCCATTCTCGTAGCGAACCTTCGCGTTTGCAGGCATGAAGACCGTGCTGCCGGCCTTGATCGCTGTCGGTTTGTCTTCGATGAAGATCGTTCCGCCGCCATCGAGCACGTGGATGTACTCCTCGGTCGCGTCACGGTGCTCGGGCACCTTGGCGCCGCCGGCCATCTCGAGCTTGCCCAGGAACGCATTGCGGCCGCGGGCGAGGAGCCGGATCACCGCCTTGCCTCCACCAACCTGGCGAGCCGGTGCATCGTCGAGCGCGATCACGGTCGCCGCACGCGAGGTTTTCTCAGCCGTCTGCGAAAGCGAGTTGTCGGCTGCGCTTTGTGCTGCGGTCGCGGCGCAAGCTCCCAGCGCGAAGGCTCCCAAGAGAGCTGCCCATCGACCGACTCTGATTCGTCCGGCGGCGTCGATAACGGTGGTTATCATCGTCAACTCCTCGTTGCCATCATCGTGACGTCTCGTAGATTGGGCGGGCTGAGCCGATATAGCACGGTCGAAAACACCGGCCCACCCGGGTTTCCGCGGCTCTGTCACGCGTTCGGGCGGAAAGCGGCGATCTCGGGCGACAACATGCGTTTCCATAGTGGTCGCGATGCCCAAAGTCCAAGAAACATGAGCGCCGGGGCGTGCTTTCGCTTGCCCCAGAGGAATTTGAACTGCGCCTTCATGAACGGCGCGCCGAGGAAGGACGAGGCGAGGTCGACAGACTCGAGCTCGTTGACGCGCTTGAGCTCGTCGCGTGTGCAGCCGCCTCGAAACGTTCGCGTTCGACCTTCCCGAACCCATGTCTCGGCGACCTCTTGTGCCTTTGCTGCAAGTTCGCTCCCGGGAACAGCCCACTGTGCAAGGCCTGCGTCGAGCGCTTCTTGCGCTGTGGGTTGCCATCCTTCGGGCCCGAGCATGCGGATGGCATTGGCGTCGCCCATGAGCTTGGCGAAGAGCACGCTGCTACATCCTTCCGGCGTGATGCCGAGGCGCGCGAATGGTGTTGAGAATGTCGCTTCGTGCGCCGCAATCAGGCCGTCGCAAAGTGTGGCCGAGGTTGTGGCGGCGCCGATAACGGGGCCATTGACAGCGGCGAGAATCGGCTTGGGGAACTCGAGGAATGTGCCGAACAAGTCGCGGTTGTGCGCGACGATTTGCTCGTGCAGCGACTGCGGGTGACCAAACTGGATGGTGCCGCCGAGATTCACCCCTGCGCAGTAGTAGCGGCCGCTTCCAGTCAAGATCACCGCCTTGGTTTCGTCGTCCTGGGCGGCTGCCGTCAGCGCCTCGCGGAGAGCCTGCATCATCGTGACCGTCCAGCCGTTGAGCTTGGCGGGTCGGTTCATCGTCAGCGTCGTGACGCCGTTGTTGATCGACGACAGAACGTGCAGTTGCTTGGCTCGATCACGTGCCATGTTTCCCTCCAAGGGCGCGGACTCTAGCAGACTGCGGGGAAAGGGCTTTCCCGCAGGTGCCGACTATTAGAAAGGGGACTC
>CAZLMW010000059.1:3207-45532 GCA_964560875.1 uncultured Enterobacteriaceae bacterium | reverse complement strand
ATATATCGCAGCTCGTGTTCGTGACTGTGTCGGCAATCTCGGGCTTCGGCCCAGGAATCCAGCGCATCAGCAGGGAAAAGAGGAGTCGGAGGCTCGGGTTCGGGCGTACCGCAAGAGCCCAGCGTCACCAGAGAAGCGAACGCGGCGGCGATCCGAGTGCGATTGTATCGAGCCATGCTCGCAAGGGTGTGCGCAACGCTGCAGTTTGCAACCTCGCACCGATAGCTACGCAACGGCCACCGGTGCCCCGGACTCGGCACTACCCGCTGCGCAGGGGATTGCGCCAACGCAGCTTGTCGAAGCGTCCAAAGTCGTTGTCGGCAGTAAACAATTCCGCCCCGTGCTCGATCGCCAACGCCGCCAGGTGCGCGTCGGTCGTCAGCTTGCCCGCACGGCCGCAGTCGTGCAGCAGGCCCTTGACGACGCGCCAGTGGTCGCGTCTTGGCTGCACGACAACGGTCGCGGGGTGGGCCAACCACGCGTCCACGACACCTGTGGCCGCCATCGCCGAGAGCGGCGACGGAAACAGGCGCGGGTGCGTGCTGATGCGTACGAAACCGAGCAGGACGACCCACGCCAGACCGACGCTCTCATCATCTGCAAGCGTCTCGGTCCACCAGGCGTGAGCGGGCCCGTGTTCGGGCGTGTCGCTGTTGACCGCATACAGCAGCAGATTGAGGTCGACCAGCTTCATGAATCGTCGCCGATCGAGCCAACGCGTCGGTAATCGTCCAGCTCATCCGCGAGGGCCAATGCCTTGATGAGGGGCACACCCGGCGTGCCCATCGAGAACGCCGGAGAGACGGGGCGTGCGCTGGGGCGAGGGCGCTCATCCATCGCGGCGAGGCCACGGGCGATCGCGTCGTTGACCACAGCTTTGAAGGGCTTGCCCTCGCGGTGGGCGCGGCGCGTCAATTCGTCGTAGAGGTGAGCCTCGATGGTAAGCGTGGTTCGCATCCCAAGCATCATATCATCAGCGGTATAAACATCAAAGCATCGTCGGTCGGCGGTAGTTCTCGATCGGGGCAGCAGCCACAACGCCCCCATCGCCGGTGGAGACGGCCGCCCCGGTCTGGTAAAGTGCCGCGCTGATTCTCCAAGGAGCCCGCCGTGCATCTTCGCTCCCACACTCGCCTGCCCGGTCGCCACGTGCGCTGGCCGATGTTGCTGACGGCCGCGGTCATCGCGACGACAAGCCTGACGTCGTGCAACGACTATCCGGTCCACCGCTTGCTCGACAGCTTCGAGGTCCGCGTGACCGACAGGCTCAGCTATGACCAGCCGGTGAAGCTCGACTTCCTCTGGGTGATCGACCAGTCCGCGTCGATGTGCCAGGAGCAGCGCGCCCTCTCCGCGGCGTTTGCGCAATTCACCAAGAAGCTGACGTCGCTCGGCGCCATCGACGCGCAGATGGCCGTCGTCACCGCCCAGCAGGCCCCCGACAAGACCGCGATCAAGGTCATCGGCCGCTTCATGCACACGCCGGCCAAGGCGTTCCCGCCCAACTGCATGGAGCGCGTGCGTATGCACTGCTCGGTGGACCCGCAGACCGGTGTCGACAACTGCAACACCAGCCACAAGTTCACGTTTCAGAAGTCGACCGACTCGTCGATGTGCAAGTCCAAGACGATCACCGTCCCGCCGCCCAAGGTCGACAGCAAGGGCAAGGCCAAGGGCAAGTGGCGCTGCGAAGCGCCGTCTCAGTTCGCACACGTCTCCAACCTGAACTGCTCGCTCAACTCCTACTGCCAGAGCCGCTGCAGCCCCAGCCAGAAGAACAAAGATTGCGAGACCCTGTTCGGCAAAGGCGCAGTCTGCAAGGTCCCCGGCGGTGGCAACAACACCGACCAAGCCGGCTGCATGTTCCCGCCCGACACCGCGAACTGCCCGTCCGCCGACAAGCTGCCCTCCATCGTCAAGCAGGCCGACCTCGACAAGTACTTCAAGTGCAACGCGACCGTCGGCGCCGCGCAGACTCCCGAGTCCAAGTTCGAAGGCGGCTTCCGCTCGGCGTGGGTCGCGCTCGATCCCAAGGGCCCCAACTGCGACTACGACGCGTGCGTCAAGCACCTTCGGCGCTGCTGCGTGGGCAACCAGGCCTGGTGCAAGACCGACTACAACAAGAGCAAGTGCGAGAAGGAACGCAAGGAGCTGTGTGAGCCGCTCAAGGACAAGAAGAACTGCCAGCCCAAGTCGCTGGTTCGCGACGGCGCTTACCTGATCCTGGTCTTCATCTCCGACGACGATGACTGCTCGATGAAGATCGGCCTCAACCCGCTCGACAAGAAGACGATCACCAAAGAGGTCTGGGAGCACTGCCAGATCTACGGCGACGCGCTCGGCGGCAACGTGGCGCTCAACGAAGGCAACTGCGAGTTCAAGCGGCAGAAGGCCGAACTCGTGGGCAAAGATGTGTGGTGCCCGTCGGACTGCAAGCCCGGCTCGACCGCCAAGACATCCAAGGGCCTGTTGAAGTGCCCAAAGGGCTGCAAGTCGGTGTGCGATACCGTCTGCGCGGCCGATGCGCTCACGAAATCCAAGGCGGACATCGAGAAGATGGTCAAGTCGGACTGGGGCCTGTGTCCACGACACTGCCGGTCGGACAGCAAGGAGCGCGCCGCGTGCATGCAGAAGGCGTTTGAATATCTTGAGACCTACACCAAGAAGGACAAACGATTCGCGCCGGTTGACGAGTTCGTGACGATGTTCAAGTCGCTCAAGGCCGACCCCGCGCAGGTGATTGTCGCGGCCATCACCGGCGACGTGGCGCGCAAAGACAGCAACGGCAAGGCGCTGAACATCAGCGAGCGTCAGATCCACCGCGACCGGGTCAACTTCTACCGCAGCCAGCTCAAGGACCAGGGCCCGGGTCAGGCGCCGTACGTGTGCGCCGGTGGGCGCGGCGAGAGCAACTACGGCAGCCGCTACATCGAGCTCGTGCAGGCGTTCCGCGACAACGGCTCGTTCTACAACGTGTGCGAGGGCTCCGATTTTGGCCCGGCGTTGACCGGCATCGCCGACACGATCCTCAAGCGCGTCACCAAGATCTGCTTGCCGCAGCCGCCGTACAACGACGCCAAGGGCAAGCCGATCATCAAGGTGACCCGCAAGCGCGGTGGCCAGCCCACCATCCTGCCGTACAACGACGGCTGCGACCCGAACAACCCCGACTCGTTCTGCATCCGACCGTCGCCGGACTGCCGCGCGGGCAAGGCGGACCTGGTCGGCAAGAACACCAAGTGCAACGCCAACCGCGACTGCACCAGGGGCCTGACGTGCATCGACGGGCTGTGCCAAGTGTACAACGACGCCGTGTTCTTCCCGGTCGTGCTCGATCCGGGCGACGAGATCGAGATCAACTACGAGACCGACCACGGCCTGTAGCCGTCACCCGGCCCGCGCTCAGCCGATTGCGGCGCGCCACATCGACTACCAGCCGACTGTCGTTGGTATTGAGCGGCTGATCGACGCCTCGACCGAAGCGGGTTGTCCGGCCCAGGCATGGAGCGAAGGCGCGCCGGTTGTCGATTCCCGACGCCAGCGATGATGACTCGGCTCAGGCGCCCAGTCTCAGCATCGTGAGCAGCGGGCCGGACGGGTCCGCCGCGTCGGCACCAAGGTCAACTTCGGCATGAATCGCGTGGTCGCTGACACCTTCTTCATCGACCAGGACCTGGGTAACGGACCATCGCCGGGGCCCGTCGGCATGGATAGCCAGCTTGTCGGACAGCCGTGCGCGATGGTCGAACACAGGCGGTCCAAAGAGGTCGGTGAAGTCTGCGATACCAGCCTCGAACTGCTCGGGGCTCCAGCCGTGATCACCGTCCTGGCGCACGCTCGCCGCCGCCTCCTTCCAATCGCCGCGGGCCAGGGCTCGGGACAGGGCGTGAATCTCTGCCCGAAGGCGTGCTCGGAGGCTTCGCATGTCGCGAGCCAGGTCGATTCGGACCGGCTGCTCGGGCTGCTCGGGCTCGGGCTGGCCGCCGTCCAACATGCGCTCCCACTCGGTGACCAGCGAACTGTCGACGCGCCCCAACATGGCTCGCAACGTGGCGGTCACGTCGATGACAGCGTCGTCCTTGTGACTGTCCGGCACGTTTTGGACCAGCGTCTTGTAGACTTGGCTGAAATAGCGGAGCAAGACGCCTTCGGCACGCTGCACGCCGAGGTCGCGCACGTAGTCGTCGAATGAACAGAAGCGCTGCAGAAGCTCGTGGGCGATGGCCTTGGGGCGGATGTTGTCGTGGCCGACCCACGGGTGTAACTCCGCGAACATGTTGAACGTCTGGTAGATCCATTCGCTCTTGGGCTTGGGCCAGGTAACGCCCTCGAGCCGCTGCATCCGCTCGTCGTACTCCACGCCTTCTGCTTTCCATTTCGCGATCAACTCGCCTTTGTCGCGGCGTACCTGAGCTGCGAGCACGACGCGGGGGTTCTCGAGGATCGCTTCGACAAGCAGGACGACGTCCAGGGCACGTTCTTCGCCTTCGGTGTCGAGCAAATCGAGCGCCTCGACGAGATACAGCGACAAGCTGTGATGCAGCGAGAAGTTGTGCTGCAGGGACTCGGCTAGCAGGACCTC
This sequence comes from uncultured Enterobacteriaceae bacterium, assembly GCA_964560875.1. GTDB lineage: Bacteria > Myxococcota_A > UBA9042 > UBA9042 > UBA9042 > CAZLMW01. The sequence goes on along the minus strand of CAZLMW010000059.1, from coordinate 40,950 downwards.
ACTGCCGCGTTCGTTGGATCGGCGCTGAACACGAACGACGCCGGCCGCGCGCAGGGACCGAAAGAGCTCCGCGACCGTGGACCGAAGCCGCCTTTGCACCGCCGGTCTTTCGTGGCTGCGGCCGATGAGTTCGACCAGCGCGCGCAGACCGCTCGATGGTCCGTCGTCGTGGTGCAACATGGTCATCAGCGTTCCGTGATTGATGCGAAACACCGACGTCAGCGGCTCGGATTGGCCCGTCACCAGCTTGTCGAACGTCTTGCGATCCCACGGCACAAAGCCCCACTTGGGCGGCTTGCGGCGCACGAACTTCTTCTTGTTGGCGGACGACGCCTTCGCCGCCAGGCGCCGATTCTCGATCACGTGCTCGGGCGCCTGCACGACAACGAAGCCGTGGACATCAAAGCCCTTGCGACCGGCGCGGCCGCTGATCTGCTTGAACTCGCGCACCGACAGGATCCGCACCTTCTCGCCGTCGTACTTGCAGAGCTTGGTGAGCAGGACGCTGCGGATCGGCACGTTGATGCCCACGCCGAGGGTATCCGTCCCGCAGATCACCCGCAGGAGGCCGGCCTGCGCCAGGCGCTCGACGAGCAAGCGATACTTCGGCAAGAGGCCCGCGTGATGGATGCCGATGCCGTGCCGGAGCGTCTTTTCGACGACTTTTCCGTACGCGCTGTCGAACGCGAACCGCCCGATCGCCGCTGAGATCGCCTGCCGGTGCTCCTTGTCGACGAGCTTGTGGCTCATGAGGTTTTGCGCCTGCTCAGCTGCTTCTCGCTGTGTGCTGTTGACCAGGTAGATCGGCGCACGGCCCTTCCGGATCAGCTCGTCGACGGCCGAATGGATCGGATCTTCGCTGTAGTGATAGTCCAGAGGAACGGGTCGTTGATCGGACCGGACCTCGACCACCTCGCGGCCTGTTGTGTCTTCGAGCTTGCGGACGATAGCGGTGGTGTCGCCGAGGGTAGCGCTCATCAACAAGAAGACAGCGTCGGGCAAAACCAGCAGCGGCACTTGCCATGCCATGCCCCGGTCGCGGTCGCCGTAGTAGTGAAACTCGTCCATGACCACGTGCTGGACGTCGGCGTCAGCGCCTTGTCGAAGGGCCATATTGGCGAGGATCTCGGCCGTGCAGCAGACGACGGGTGCGTCGCGGTTGATCGAAGCGTCGCCGGTCAACATGCCCACGTTTTCAGCGCCCAGGGCGGCGCACAACGCGAAGAACTTTTCGCTCACGAGCGCCTTGATGGGCGAGGTGTAAAACGATCGTTCGCCGAGGCTGAGCGCGAGAAAATGCTGCGCCAATGCGACGAGGGACTTTCCCGACCCGGTGGGCGTGGCCAGCACGACATGTTTGCCGGCCATGACCTCGAGGATCGCTTCTTCCTGCGCCGGATACAGCTGAATTCCCGTGTCGTCGACCCACTCGAGGAAGTGGAGCAAGGCGTCATCAGGCGCGATCGTCTCATCGGGCGCGATTCGCTCGCCAAGCGGCGTTATCTGTTCGGCCATGCCCGCAGCCTCGCGCCCCTGCGGTTGCAGCGCAAACGGATGGAAGCGTCTGTGTCCGAGCTGTTCAGCGCCTCGATGCCGATGCAGCCTGCCACGACGAGGGCGGTGAGCGACAGGGCGACGGTGATGCCAAGGGTCGTTTGCTTGAACATGGTGGACTCCGCCAAAAACCACGACCGCCGAGCCCTTGGGACCCGGTGGCCGCGAAACCGGCGTGAACCGGTTGAAGCGCTTTGTTGGTTAGAATTTGGCGTCGATCGTCAGGTAGCCGAACTGCTCGGTGGCGAGATCGGCGTCCTTGGCGAAGCCCTTGAGCTTGCCCATCGCCTTGCCCGGCACGAACAACGCCCACAGCGCGCGCACGGCCAACCCTTTGCGCACCGGCCAGATCATCTTGAGGTCAAGTTCGTTGCCGAAGTCCTTGTTGCCATCGGCGTCTTCTTTGACGGCTTGGAAGTTGTGCGCGGTGGCAAGCAGCTTCAGCGGTCCGACCTTTCCGGCGGCCAGCTTCAGGCCAGCGTCCATCAGGCCGAGGGTTCCGGTGTGCTTGGCGATCGCGAGGAAGAAGTCCATCTCGCCGTAGAACTTGTGGTTGGTCGCGTGGAGCGTGTCGAACGTGCTCTGCGCGGTCCCGTCGCCCGAAAGATACTCGGCAAAGACCGTCAGGCTGGGCTTGACCGCCACGTCGAGCGTATAGCCGAGGTGCAAGGCGCCGAGCTGTGCCGCGATCGACTCGCCGTTGAGGTCACCAAACTGCATGTAGGCCTCAGCGGTCGCCTTCAGGCCGCCGGTCTTGATCTTGTAGATACCGCCAAGGGTGTGCCGAACTTCCTTGGTCGCGTCGTTGTTGCGCAGGTAGTAGGCCAGCGAGACGCCGCTGGTCTCCTTGGCTTTTTTGCCCTCGGCCGCCGCCTTTTTGCTGATCGAATAGTGCCCGTGGAGACCGGCCAGCCAGTAGTCGCCCTTGCGGCCGGGAGGCACCGTCCCTTCGGCGTCATGCGAGTCGCGTTCAACTACCTGGGCCCAGAATCCATCGATCCGGAGATCGCTGTTTTTCCAGAACAAGCGCGCGGCATCAAAGCTCTGTGCGCGCTGCAGCCAGCCGATATTTCCGATGATCCGGTGGTTGTCGAAGATGATCTCCTGACGACCCATCTTCAGGTTCAAGCCGCCCGCGAGCGGCAAGATCGCGTAGGCCTCCTGCACATCGAGTCCAGCCGCGCTCTTGTCGTGCACCGGGCTGAGCTCTTCACCCCAGATACGCACGTCTTGCAGCATCAGCCGAAACTTCGCCCCGTTGAGCTTTTCGCCGCCCTTGATGTCGACGTTCAGCCGCGTTCGCTGCGACATGTACTCGCGCTGCAGCGTGTCGCTTTCCTTGAAATCACGCCCCGAGTCCACGATTCCTCGCGGCCGATATTGACCGCCGACACTGACCGTCGGGCCCTCCGCTGCAAATACGGGCGTCACGGGCACAATCGCCGCGCACAGCACCGCCAAACCCAGGTTCCTCACCAAAACAGACAATCGTTCATGCATGCTCGTCCTCCGCGCTGCAAAGGTGGGCACGCAAGGGCATCTATCAACGTTTGAGCGGTGAGCGGTGACTTCGGTCGCGGTTTTTGGCGAGCTGCCTTTACGGTCGCTAAGCGGGCTTTACAGGCTCAGCCCCCTTCCGCCCAATCAACCCCAACACAGCGGATCGGCGAGGTTGCTGCGCACGACGATGGTCTTGTGGCCGAGCATGACACCGTCGGCATGCAGCTGCGTATTGACCTGCAGCTTGGCCAGCGCCTTGCCCGTCATTCCGTCGGCCGCGTTGCTCGTGTCCATGTTCGGCCGATGCTTGTAGTCAACGTGGTTCTTGAAGAGCTGCTCGGATGTCGCGTCGTCGAAATAGAGCTGCGACGTCACCACCTCTTTCTTGCCGATCTCGATGGTGAAGTGGATGTGGATCGCGCGCCCCGGGTACCAGCTCGGGTAGATCGTGTGAAAGGTCACCACGCCGTTGGCGTCCGCCTTCTGCCAGCCGCGCATCCTTTGCACCTTCACGTACTTGGGATCGTTGTTGTTGCACATCGCGTCGGGCGTCTTGCCGCTGTAGACGCCGTGCCGATCGGTATGCCAGATGTCGACGATGGCGCCTGGGATCGGCTTGCAGGCTTTGTCCACGATGCGCAGGCGCAGGACCATCGGCAGGCCGGCCTCCCCCTCGGTTACATCGGTGCGCTGCACGGTCTCGACAAAACACGGGCCGAGCGCCTGCTGGCATGTGAGTTCGCACGGAGCGGTCGCCGGTTTGGTGAACGGGTTGGGGTAGGTGCCTTTGATCGACTTGGTGCCACCGTTGGCCCAGTTGGGAAGCTGCGGGCCGGCGTCTGTGGCGGTGACGGCATCGGGTGTGCCAAGCGCGTCGGCCGAACCGGCGTCAGCGACGGATGTGGCGTCCGTTGCGGAGCTCGCACCACTATCTACGGCGCTCCCGGTGTCGGTTTTGGTCGACACGTCCCCAGCAGTGTTCGTGTCGGCGGCGAGTCCAGCGTCGGCACCGGTGGTCACATCCGTTTTCGTCGACGCGTCTACGCCCGTGCTCGCGTCCAGGGTGGCTGCATCGTCTGCGCCGGAGACGTCCGTGACAGAGACGTCCGTGACAGAGACGTCCGTCGCGTCCAGCGCATCAACGGATTTGGACCCGCTATCGGTGTGACCGCCGGCGTCCGTCGCGTTCTGAGCATCGACGGACTTGGATCCGCCATCGGTGTGGCCGCCGGCATCAGCAGCTGCACCCCTGTCATTTCCGGAGGTTGACGAATCGAGCGGCGCCTCCCCATCGCTGTTTTTAGCGTCGTTTTCGGCCTTGGTGGACCCGTCGGAATCTTCCGGACTCGAACAGGCGGACGCCATGATCCAGGTGACAGCAGCCCCGGTCTTGACGAGGACCTCGCGCCGGGTAAGCAAGCTCGGCTCGGTGCTGCGTTCAGTCATGGCGCCGAGGCTACACGATTCACCCGCCGGACGCCTTGTCGAAGTCATTGGATCGCGCTCCTGTTCGGTCCTGTCCTGTCGTGCCGTCACACGTCTTCAACCTTGGCGACGGACACGCCGATGGGGCAGTGCTATACTAATGCGCCCGCGCCGGGGCCGCGTGCCGTCGATCGAGGAGCCATGTCCGTTTTCGCAGCGATTCGCTCGCGCGCACCTACCGCCGCGTCCCTCGCCTTTCTTGTCGCGGTCACCGGCCTGACCGCTTGCGGCACGGACGACAAGCCGGTCGTCGGGTTCAGCAATCCTCACGCAGACGCGGGCGCTAACGACAGCTTGCTCGGCGATGTCGCGGACGCGGGGAGCTCGGCCGACGCCGGTGGCACGACCGGCGGACCGTGCACGACAAACGCAGACTGCTCCGGCGGCGAGATTTGCCACCCGACGCTTGGCCACTGCTGGAAAGACCCCTGCGCCGACAAGCAACCTGGCCACGCGTTCTGCGTCGGACCGTACGTTTTGCAGTGCGCGGCGGATGGCAGCGGCAAGGTCGACGGAACGCCCAAGCTCTGCCCCGGCGGGACCACGTGCACCGCCGGCAAGTGCTCGAAGATCGGCTGCGGGGACGGCGTTTGCGACGCATCGGCAGGCGAATCGTGCTCGGTTTGCCCGAGCGACTGCGGGTCGTGCCCGGAAAAATGCGGCGATGGCGTTTGCGGCGCCAAAGAGTCGTGCAAAGACTGCCCGGTAGACTGCGGCAAATGCGCCGACGGAAAAGGCTGCACGGCGACCGGCAAACCGGGCTGCGAAGGCTGTGCGTGTGAAGCGTGCGTCTGCAAGGTCGACCCGAAATGCTGCACCGGCGCCTGGGACATCACGTGCGCGGCGCTGTGCAAGGCGTGCGGCGGCAAGTGCGGCGCGGCGTGCGGAAACGGCCTGTGCGAGCCCGAAAACGGCGAGACGTGCGACACGTGCAAGCTCGACTGCGGGTCCTGCCCGGCGGTCTGTGGCGACGGGGTGTGCGACTGGTCGGGCGGCGAAACCTGCAAGTCGTGTTCGAAGGATTGCGGCGTTTGCGCGACGTGCGGCGACGGCATCTGCTCGCCCGACCATGGCGAGAGCTGCTCGACCTGCGCCAAAGACTGCGGGGCCTGCAAGACCTGTGGCGACGGTGTCTGCGACGCGGTAGCCGGTGAGACATGCGCCAAGTGCCCGGCGGATTGCGGTAAGTGCGCGGGCGGCTGTGGCGATGGGGTCTGTTCCGCCAAGGAAGGCGAGTGGTGCGGCTCCTGCCCGAAAGACTGCGGCAACTGCGACCCCTGCGGCGACGGCAAGTGTGACGCGGCGAAAGGCGAGACGTGTTCGACCTGCGCCAAGGACTGCGGCGCGTGCAAGACCTGCGGCGACGGTAAATGCAGCCCCGAGGTCGGCGAGTCGTGCAGCCAATGCCCCGGAGATTGTGGCGTCTGCAAGGCGGTCTGCGGCGACGGCGCGTGCGAAGCGGGCAAGGGCGAGAGCTGTTCGGTGTGCCCCAAGGACTGCGGCAAGTGCCCGACCACGTGTGGCGATGGAACCTGTCAGCAGGAGTCCGAGTCGTGCGGTTCGTGCCCCAAGGATTGCGGCCAGTGCGCTCCCAAGTGCGGTGATGGAACCTGCAACGGCAAGGAAACCTGCTCGGACTGCGGCAAGGACTGCGGCGCGTGCCCGCCCACGTGCGGCGATAGCACCTGCAACGGCAAAGAGACCTGCGGAACCTGCCCGGCGGACTGCGGCAAGTGCCCGGTGACCTGCGGCGACGGCAAGTGTGAAGGCAACGAGGTCTGCCAGACGTGTCCCAAGGACTGCGGAGCGTGCCCGGCCAAGTGCGGCGACGGCACGTGCAACGGCAAGGAGAGCTGCCAGGACTGCCCGCAAGACTGCAAACAATGCCCGCCCAAGTGCGGCGACAGCGTCTGCAACGGCTCGGAGAGCTGCGGCAACTGCCCCAAGGACTGCGGCCAATGCGCCGAGACATGCGGCAACGGTGTGTGCAACGCGACCAAGAACGAGACCTGCCAGACCTGCGCATCGGACTGCGGCGCGTGCCCGGCCAAGTGCGGCGACGGCCAGTGCGAGGTGAAGAAGGGCGAGTCGTGCAAGACGTGCGCCGGCGACTGCGGCAAGTGCCCGGCGCAATGCGGAAACGGTGTCTGCGAACAGGGTGAAAGCCCGCAGAGCTGCGCCAAGGACTGCAAAGTCGGGCCGATTTGCGGCAACGGAACCTGCGAGAGCGGAGAAACCGAGCAAAACTGCGCCAAGGACTGCAAAAAGCCCGATCCATGCGCGGGTTGCAGCAAGGTCCAGTGCGGCTTCATCAAGGGGTGCTCCAAACCATGCGGCAGCTGCCCGCCCAAGTTCGTGTGCAGCGCCAACAAGTGCAATCCGCTGCCCCAACCGGTCTGCGGCGACGGCGTGTGCTCGGGTTCGGAGAGCTGTTCGACCTGCACCGCCGACTGCGGCAAGTGCCCGACCAAGTGCGGCGACGGCACCTGTGATCCCGGGTCGGGTGAAAACTGCACGACCTGCAGCAAGGACTGCGGCGCGTGCCCCGAGGTCTGTGGCAACGGTGTCTGCAACGCGGCCAAGGGCGAAAACTGCAAGTCGTGCGCCAAGGATTGCGGCGCCTGTCCCGCCAAATGCGGCGACGGCGTGTGCGAGGCGAACAAGGGCGAAAACTGCACCTCCTGCGTGAAGGATTGCGGCAAGTGCCCGGTCAAGTGCGGCGATGGAGTCTGTGAAGCGAAGGCCGGTGAGGGCTGCAGCAACTGCCCCAAGGACTGCGGAACCTGCCCGGCCGTCTGCGGCAACAAGGCCTGCGAGAAGACCAAGGGCGAAACCTGCAAGACCTGCAGCAAGGACTGCGGCGCGTGCCCCGCGGTGTGCGGCGACGGCATCTGCGAGGCGAACAAGGGCGAGAGCTGCAGCAAGTGCGCCAAGGACTGCGGCGCATGCCCGGCCAAGTGCGGCGACGGGGTCTGCGAGGCCAAGAAAGGCGAGACATGCAAGACCTGCAGCAACGACTGCGGCAAGTGCCCCGTGGACGACGGCTGCAAGGCCAAGACCAGCGGCGGCTGCTCGAGCTGCAAGTGCGAAGCATGCGTCTGCAAATCCAACGACTACTGCTGCAAAACGGCCTGGGATGCCGGCTGCGTCGCGCTCTGCAAGGGGCCATGCGGCGGCTGCGGCCCCAAGTGCGAACCCAAGTGCAAAGGCAAGCAGTGCGGGGCGGACGGCTGCGGCGGCACGTGCGGCTCGTGCAAAGTCGGAACCGTCTGCGGCAAGACCGGCCAATGCGAGAAGGTGCCGGGCAAGTGCGGCGACGGCGTTTGCGACGTGAAAGGCAACGAGACGTGCAGCAACTGCGCGGTCGATTGCGGCAAATGCCCGGCCGTGTGCGGCAACGCCAAGTGCGAGACAGGCGAGACGTGCGTCAGCTGCGCGACCGACTGCGGCGTCTGTCCGATCGCCTGCGGCAACGGGACCTGCGACGCGGGCGAGACCTGTCAGAAGTGCGCCAAGGACTGCTGCCCGATGCCGACCTGCGGCAACCTGCAGTGCAACCCGAAGTCGGGCGAAACCTGCGACAACTGCCCGCAGGACTGCGGGAAATGCCCGTGCAAACCGATCTGCACCGGCAAGATCTGCGGCGACGACGGCTGCGGCAAGGTGTGCGGCAAGTGCAAGACCAACCAGTACTGCAGCAGCGGCGGCACGTGTGTCTGCGCGCCCAACTGCAAGGGTCGAAGCTGCGGCCAGGACGGCTGCGGCGGCTCATGCGGGACGTGCGGCAAGGGAACGCAGTGCAACGGCACTGTCGGGCTCTGCCTGCCGGCATGCGTGCCCAAGTGCAACAACAACACCTGCGGATTCGACGGCTGCGGCGGCGTCTGCGGCACCTGCAAGAAGGGCCAAGACTGCGTGGGCGGGCAATGCGTGACGCCCAAGAAGTGTTTCAAGGACAGCGAGTGCACCGACAAAGACGACTGCACGCTCGATTACTGCCTCGCCGGCGTCTGCGGCCACGAGCCGAGCAAGTCACCCAAATGCTGCCCGGACATCGACAAGGACACGATCTGCAACGACAAGGACAACTGCCCGACCAAGTCCAACGGCGGCCAGGCCGACATGGACAAGGACGGCAAGGGCGATGTCTGCGACGACGACCGCGATGGCGACGGCATCACCAACTTCAACGACAACTGCGGGTCCATCTACAACCCCGATCAGAAGAACAACGACAAGGATGGTCAGGGCGACAAGTGCGACGTCGACGATGACAACGACACGATCCTCGACCCCTCCGACAACTGCCCGAAGACCAAGAACTTCGACCAGAAGGACACCGACAAGGACAAGATCGGCGACGCCTGCGACCACTGCCCGACCGTCGCGGACGACAACAAGAAAGACAGCGACAACGATGGCGTCGGCGACGCGTGCGACAACTGCAAGTTCACGCCCAACAAGGACCAGAAGGACCTCGACTCCGACAAGCTCGGCGACAAGTGCGACAACGACCGCGACGGCGACGGCTACGCCAACTCGAGCGACTGCGCCCCCGATGATCCCGACGCGCCCCACGCCATCGACATCCCGTGCAACGGCAAGGACGAAAACTGCAACGGCATCAAGGACGATGGCGGCGTGCTGATCTGGTCGTGGAACGGCACCAACCACGGCTGGCGCTTCTCGCCGAAGAAAGAAAAGGTCGGCTGGCAGGCGCTCCAGGGCGGCGAAAACCGGACACCGAAGGGCGCGCTCTACTACGGCAACGGCACCAACTTCGAGACCAAGGGCACCAATTCCGGCATCGCCACGAGCCCGATCGTCGTGCTGCCCAAGTACAAGGGCCTCACGCTCAGCTATTGGTACCTGTTCGCCATCGAGGGCGGCACCAAGTACGACAAGGTCGACCTGCAGGTGGCCACAGCGTCAAGCGCGTTCTCCAAGTGGACGACGCTCATCGCCAAGGGCGCCAACACCAAGATCAACAAGTGGGCCAACCAGCTGGTCAATCTCGAGAACCTCGGCGGTCAGTCGGTGCGGTTCCGATTCGTCTTCCAGACCGTCGATCACATGGAAAACGACACGTTGGGCGTTGTAATCGACGACTTCGCCATCGCTGCGCCGGGCGCCAAATCGCTCGATACCGACAACGACAAGATCCCGGACGCCTGCGACAACGACGACGACAACGACAAGATCCCCGACGCCAAGGACAACTGCCCGCAGCACTTCAACATCGCGCAGGTCGACAGCGACTCGGACCAGCTCGGTGACGCTTGCGACGCCGATGACGACGGCGACGGCGTGCTCGACGGCAAGGACAACTGCCCGCTCGTCGCCAACGCCGACCAGAAGGATTCAAACGGCAACGGCAAGGGCGACGTCTGCGAGGGCCTGTCCAGCTCACTGCCTTGGAAGGACGACTTCCAAAAGTACACCAAGAACCTGGCGCAAGGCGGCTGGACGACGAAGCTTGAGCCGGGTTTCGGGTCCGCCAGCTGGCAACTATCGTCGGAGAAGTCCGATATCTTCGCGCAGGTCGCCGTCAGCGGCAGCTTCCCGCCCAACAACCTCAAGAAGGTCGGCGCGTGGCTGAGTTCACCGAAGATCGCGGTCGGCGGCGTCAAGAAGGCGAAGCTGCAGTTCGAGCATCACTGGCTCAACACGTTCGGTGGCCCGTTCGGCAACATCCCCAACTCGACGCTTTCGATCCGCGTGTCGACCAACGGCGGCACCACCTGGCAGGTCGTCGCTTCGGTGAGCGTCGCGGCTGGCAAGAAGACGTATTCGTACTCGCTCGACAAGTTCATGACGGGCAAGGGCACGCTGCAAGTCGCCTTCGTCGTGACGTCCAACGCGTCGCTCGGCAATCCGCGGTGGCGGATCGATGACGTGATCATCTCGAACTGACGCGCTGAACACCGGCTGAGCCCGGGGCATCTAGCCCGGTCTTCTCATCAAAGCGCGGAGGCATGCCGTTCGATGTTCAAGTCATGTGGTCATTCGACGCTGCAGGTGTGGCAGAGTCACATCAAAGGGGCGAAGGGGCGCAGGACGCCGAAGATCGGGCGGCAGGACCCGTGCGTGATGAGAAGGGCGGGCTAGTGGCCATTTCCTATCCCGGCGCCCCGATCGCGGTGCCCGACGCCCGACACTGGCTCGATCGCGTGTTCCTTTGGCGGCAGATTGTCGACCAGCGCATCGATGCGTCCTTTGCCGACCACGACGTCCCCGAAGGCCTGCGGGTGTTGCTCTTCAACGAGACGGACGCGGGGCTCGGCGACGCGGCGTTCATGCACAAGCTGGTCGCTGTCCTGCGTGCCGCCCTGCCCTCCGTCGCGTTGTGTGTGGTGGCTACCGAACCGGACAAACACGCTGTTTTCGGCGGCCACGACGGCGTGTTGATGTACAGCTTCGACCGCTTTGGCAGCGACGCCGATGACGCCTGGAAGACGCCCGATCTCGTGCTGTCGGCGCCAGGCATCTTCAACCACTGTCGGTCCCGCGACGCGGTGTTCGAGCGCCTCGGGCTGACGGGCGACACTCCGTTTCAATATCTCGCCGAGTACGGGTCGATTCGGCAGCTCCGCGACGACGCGTTCAAGCCGCTGATCGGTCGCATCAACGCCTGGGTCGACGGCCAATTGGATCTCGCGGCGAAGGCTGCAGGCGTGGGTGAAGACGAGGTCGGGCATCGGGCGAGCACCGGGGAAATCGTCGCGCTGGTCGACGGCGCGATGAAGACGGTTGGATCGCTCGTCGACGACGCATTGGCAGACGAATCCAGCCCGCTCGGCGCCTGGCTCCACGACGTTTCATCCACGGCACGTTCGGCGGGACTCGAGCTGGGCGAGCTGGGCGTGCATTGCGCTAACGGAAAGGCTCCAGGCGGCGTGGAAGTCACCGACGAAGCCACGAGGGCGGCGATCGAAGAACCCGGCGGCGTGCGCTACACCGGCTACGGGCATGGCGGCTGCGGCGTCTTCCTGGCGATGGTCGCTGCGTTGGAAGCGGACAATGACAAGCGGATCGACGTCGTTTTGCCGAACCGCCGCGGCGCCCAGCGCGCGTTGGACGAGCTCCTTGATGACACAGCCGCCACCGTGCTCGCTGCCGAGGGGATTGGCCGCGTCGAGATCATCGGCAACGCCGTCGATGAAGCGCGCCTTGGTGACGTCGGCACCGCTGCGCGAGAACTTGACGCGGGCGGCAAAAAGACGATTCGGCTGATCACCCGGCATCCGCATCCGTTCCACGAATTCCAGGCGCTCGGGAGGCGTTCTGCTCCTGCCACCATGATCACGGGCGACCAATCGTTCAGCGACGCGCTCGCCGAGGACCGCGCCATCGTGGTGATCGAGCCGATGTACTGCCAGACCTGGGCCATCGACGCCCAGCTCGCCCTCGCCGAGTCGATCGATCCCAGCTACGCCGCGGTCTTGCGGTTTTCGATGACCGCGAAGTGGGACGCAGGAGCCTGGCCGGGCGTGCGCGAGACGTTGCGATCAGGTCGCGCGGTGGCCGCTGCACACGCGTTCAACGCTCGAATCCGCGCCGATTACGCGCTCGAACAGCGGGTCGTGAACCTGGTCAAACGGCGGCTGGTGCAGGCGACCGGCGAGTAGCTAGAGCGTCGTTTGGGCGGCACCCAGGGCGCGATCGATGCCGCCCCACAGCTCGTCGATTCGGTCCGAAATCGGCGCCACGATGTCAAATCGACTGTCACGCGCGCTGGGCACCGGCTGCCAGTGAATGGTCCCGGCGCCGTCGAGCTCGCCCCGCTTGTGGCCGTAGGCGGTCCTGAGAATCGCCTTGGCGCGCCATACAACAGCGGCGTGTTGCTCGAATACGGCGTGCACGGCCGCACGGTCAAAGATGATGTCGTGGCCAAAACGCCAGCTGCGCGAGACGGCGCCGTGGTCGGCGGGAGTGGCGACGACGGACCGGGAAAGTACCGGTTGCACGTCGAGAACGGCTGCATCGATCGCGCCGCGCGTGGTGGCGACAATCCGCTCCTTGGCCGGGTCGATGGTGGCCATGTCGTCTATGAAAGCAGCCTTTTCGCCCGCGCTGCTCAGGTCCGCGAAGTTGCCGATAACGATGTCGGCCGCGTGAAGTTGCCGCTGAAAGGTGGCGTGGCCGGCAAACCGGTCTCGCGCTTGTCGCCGCATGTCGACGAGGCAAATCGTCGCGCGACGGATCACAGCATCGCGAATGGAGACGGCGCCGAACGAATCGATCACGGCGCTCGGCTCGGCAAGGCCGGTGGGCTCGATGATGAGACGGTCAAATGAGCCGACCTCCAGCAACCTCTCGAGCACATACAGCAGCGGCACGCCGAGCCCGCAACAGATGCACGCACCCGTGATTTCCTTGAGCACAAGGCCATCGCCCCGGGCTTGCTGCCGCGCGTCTTCGAGCACAGCTCCGTCGACGCCGACCTCACCAAACTCGTTGACGACGATCGCCCACCGCTCGGTATCGGGCCGCTGGCTGAGCAAGTGCAGGATCGCGGACGTCTTGCCCGCGCCGAGGTGGCCGCTGATGACGGTCGTGGGGATGGTCACGGGCGCATTGTACGTCACCGGCACGGCGACGCTGCAGTACAAATCGGGCTCGAGCGCCGAGGAGGCGTGCAGCCGGCCGATCTGCTGATTGACAAGATGCGCGGGCGCTACAGTCTGTGGTTTCGGGTCCGCGTGAACCTGCAGAACGTGCCCGAGCAGCCGCGTCCGTCCCACCGCGGCCTCGACCCGAATGTGGACCCCACCGAAGACATCAAAGCGTGGCAGATGGCCCGGATGCGCAAGCTGATGAACGGTTGATCGCCGCAATGCTTTGACCCACGCGCCCCGGTGGGGTTGGATCGGGCCATGTCCGCCAACGCCACTGAACAACGCTTCGCCGCGACCGATCTGCTGCGCGGCGCCGTCGCCAAGGTCGGCGAAAAGACTGTCCACTGGCTGACATACGGCTATCGGGTCGCGACGCTCGCGGGCTACGGGCTGCACCGCTTGAGCATCGGCTTGCGTTCGATGCGCCGCGCGACCTTCGACGTGATGGTGCGCCAAATCCTCTTCACCGGCGTTGAAGCGCTGCCCTTCACCGGGCTGATTGCGACGCTCATCGGCCTCTCCGTCGTGCTGCAGGGGCAGCTGAACATCGCCGCGGGCGACCAGGACCTCTTCGGCAAGCTGCTCGTGTTCGCGCTGGTCCGTGAACTCGGACCGCTTGTTGCGTCGCTCATCATCATCAGTCGCAGTGCAACGGCGGTCGTCGTGGAGCTCGCGAACATGCGGGTCCACCGCGAAATCGACACCCTCGAGGCGCTCGGAATCGACGTCTTTGAATACCTCGTGGTGCCGCGCATGGGCGGCATCGTGATCTCGATCTTCTGCGTTTCGATGTTCTTCGTCGTCGTCTCGTTGATCACCGGCCTGCTCGGCGGTATCGCGCTGTCGCCCAGCGCGCTCGGCGTCATGGAGCTCGCCGATGTGCTCAGCAACAACCTGCAGACGGTCGACATCGTGTCGTTCGTGCTCAAAACCGTGCCACCCGGCTTCATGATCGCGTCCATCGCGTGCCTGGAGGGCCTGTCGGCGGGACCGGAGATCACCGACGTACCCCGCGCGGCCACCCGTGGCACGGTCACCGGCATTACCGCGCTGTTCGTGTGGAACGCGATGGTGTCCGCGCTCGCCTACCTCGCCTGAACGCCGACGCAACCGCCAAGACGACCCAAAATGGCCCAATTTCCCGGCGAAAACATGCACATGCGCCCGACGATGAGCTCGGCGGTGCTGCGTTTTGAGCGGGTGGCGCTGCACTTGCCCGGCGAAGTGAGCCCACGCTTCGAAGGCCTCAGCTTCATGCTCCCGCACGCCAGCGCCATCGTGCTGACAGGTGCGCTCGGCAGCGGCAAGAGCTCGGCGCTCCGCATGATCATCGGCAGTGAACGGCCGACGACCGGGCGCGTTCAAGTCGGTGAACAAGACCCGGCCAAGCTCGACCAGGGCGCGTTGGAAGAGCTCCGCACCCACATCGGCTACATGCCCGAAAACGGCGCCCTGCTGAGCAACCTCAACCTCTTCGAGAACATGGTGTTGCCGTTTCGCTACCACCGCGAACCGACCGAAGAAGAGGTCCATCAGCGCGCCGCCGAGACGCTTGAGCTGCTTGCAATGCCGCCGCTACCAGCGATGATTCCGCCTCAGGCATCCAGCACCCTGCGCCGCCAGGTCGCGCTGGCCCGAGCGGTCATCTTGCGGCCGCCCGTGCTCGTGCTCGACTCGCCCGTCGCCGGCATGGATCACGCAAGTGCGGCCAACTTGTGGCGCACGCTGAACCGGCTTCGCGAGACGATGCCCGTCGCGATCGTCATCGCCGCCGACTTCCCGCCGCAGCAGGCAAACCTCGAACATCGACTCATCAACCTGAGCGACCACCGCGCCCGCTGGACGGGGTGAAACGCGCAAACGGGAACGCGCAACCCTGTGGTATACGGGGACGTTGAGACAGCCATGGCCCAGCCCTTCAAATTCAAGCATCAAAACGAGATCGTCGGCGCGTTCGTCATCGTGGCGGTGCTGACGCTGCTGGCGGCTTTTGTCGTGCTCGTGCGCGGCCAGGATTGGTTCGAAGACCACATTGAAATCACAGCCGTTTTCGAGACGCACGGCGTCGGGCTCCTGCAGGAAGGCGTGTCCGTTCGTGTCCGCAACAACACGATCGGCCGCGTCAAAGAAGCGCACCACGTCACCGCCACCCGAACCGACGTGACGCTGCTCATCAACAGCGACCGCTTGAGCGACGTGAACAAGGACAGCACAGGTATTCTCTACGTGCCGTTCGCGGGACTTCCCGGCAAACCCTATCTCGAGATCCGACCCGGTAACTCACACGAAGCCATCGCGCCCGGCGAGTCGATCCGGTGTCGGCTCGCGCCCGATATCGTGCAGCTCGCGGTTGGCGTCCTCGACGACGTGCATCGCGAATTGACGCCGACATTCAAAGAGATCACCAAGCTCAGCAAGAACCTCAACCGCATCATCGCGGCGATGGAGAAGAGCGGCCAGGTCGAAAAAAACCTGGCGCGCGTCGACAAGCTGTACACCGGCATCGACTCCCTGCTGACCAAGGTCGACAAACTCATGGCCAGCGCGAGCACGACGATGGTGACGGTCAACTCGACGCTCGGTGGTGTCGACAAGATCGTGGCCAAGGCCGACCACGGCGGCGGACTGGTCTCCCAGGCGCTCAACGACAGGAAGGCCTACGCCAAGCTGATGAGCACGCTCGGTCGACTCCAGGGCTCGATGATCATGGCGGAAAGGCTGCTTGTGCGGGCGGACAAGGCCGGCAAGGACCTGCCGCAAATGGCCGAGTTGGGCGTCGCGGCGCTCAAGGACATGGTCGTGCTCAGCAAGGAGCTCAAGCGGCTCGCGCCGATGTTGCCGAATATGGCCGGGCAGGTGGACGAGGTTCTCTTCGAAAGCCGCTCGCTGATGGCCCAGGCCGAGCGACATTGGCTCTTTGGCAGCGCGCTCAAGGCGTCCGACGACCAGCCGTTGCTCGTGCCCAGCGGCATCCATGACCGACCTCGCGGCAAACCGCTGTCCCAACTCAGGCAAGAGCTGCGGACCGGCACGTCGAGTCCGAGCAAAGCCGTCGGCGCCCAAACGCCGAAAACGACCCGGCCCGGGGGACCGCCGAGCTCACCATGAAGCCAACGTTGCTGAGTTTGAGGCGCGCTGTCGGCGTCGTCGGCGTGGCCGCGATGTTTTCCGTTGGTGTCGGATGCAGCAGCGAGCCACCAGGTGGGCATCGTTCAACAGGGCTCAAGTACGCGCTGCACGGCGACACGGCCTACCGAATGGGCCAATACGGGGTAGCTGCACAGCGCTACCGACTGGCTTTGATGCGCCTGCGCGCCGCCGATGACCAGGACGCCGTCGCGCAATCGCTGCACAACTACGGAATGTCCCTCAAGGCCGGAGGTGAGTGCCGCAGCGCCATCGTTGCACTCGCTGAGAGCGCCGAGCTGCACCGCAAGCTGGAAAAACCCGCGCGTCGCGCCCTCAACCTGCTCGCCATCGGCGAATGTCAGTTCGCGCTCCGCCGAACGGGAGACGCAACGGCCTCGCTGGGGGAAGCCATCACGTGGGCGAAGAAGGGCAAGGACTACGCGACCGCAGCGCGCGCCACGGCCGGAATTGGCGCGGCGAGGGCGCTGTCCGGGCGACTTGACCAGGCAGCCAAGCGCTACGCGGACGCCGAAAAGCTCGCCAAGAAGAGCGGAGATGCGGGAGCACAGGCCCTCGTCGCCAACAACCGCGGCCGCCTGCTGGTCCGCCGCGGAGACCATGCATCTGCGGTGAAGCTTTTTCTCAAAGCCGCCGACGGTTTCCGAAAGAGCCGCGACCCCGACGGTCTCGCCAGCGCCTTGGCCAACGCCGCCGCCGCCAAACAGTCGCTCAAGGCGCCGCCGTTCGATGTCGCCATGCTCCACCAGCGGGCTGGCCACGCCGCGACCGCCGCGCGTCGCTACCACCTCGCCGCGTCATCGTTCGCCGCCGCAGCCCGCCACTTCGACGCCGCCGGCAAGACCGACCTCGCCACAAACTGCCGCAACGCGGGTCGCCAGGTCCTCGACGCCCTGCAACACCAGCGAACGACGGGCACCGCCGCGGCGGCCACACCGGGCAACGGCACGAACTGATCTGCTCGTGATCTTCTTGCGTTCAGCGGCTTGCGACGTCCTCGGCGGCGCTGAGCAACAGCTTCGCGTGGATCACGCCCTTGTAGACATGAAGCGCGCTCGGGACGTCATCGGGCAAGACGTCCTGGCTGACCCGCAACCGCGTGCTTGCGCAGAAAATGACGCGCTCGGCGAGCCCCGCCTGCACCAATTCCACCCGTTTCCAGACCGCGTCTCGGCTCCAATATCCCAGCACCTCGACGTGCACGACACCGTGTTCGGGATGCTCGAGCCGCACATCGGGGACGCAGAGCCCGACGCCGGGGAGGTCGTAGATCGCTTCGGCGGGATACGCAGCCCAGGATCCTTTGGCCTTGTTGACGCCATCGATCAGCCGCTGAACGTCGTCCGAAAGGCGTAACGGCGCGTCCACGCTGGTCTTCTTGCCATCGAGGTGGAACTTCAGCGGGCGGCGGTTTTTGCCCCAGAGCACATCGGCGCGCAGCTCGAACTTGTCGCATTCGTGCAAAGCAGGCAGCAGGAGGGCCAGGGCAAGTCCGTACCGGGTCGACGCAGTGAACAGCGAAAACGGACCGTCGATGGTGAGTCGGTATCCGTTTTCGAGGGGTTTGAGCTGCCACAACAAGCGGCGGAACTTCAGTCGGGCAAAGAGGCGCCGATACACCGTCGCGTCCCGCGCGAAGACGTCGACGACCACGCGGGTTGCGCGCAAGAGCACAGCCTGTCGCTGGCCGAGCTCCCATTGTTCGGCAAGATTCTCGGCGTTGACCGGCTCCATGGACACGAGGCGATGCGTCGACTTGAGGTCGGCGAACAGGCTGCTTTCGACAGCCGCCGCCTCGATTCCGTGCCGCGTCGCGATGTCGCCGATGATGGCGCCGCGATCGATTCGGCCATCACCAGCCTCGTGCCGGGCGCGTGCAGCAGATTCGAACACGTCGATGCGCAGCTGCCGCGGCTCCGGTCCTTCGGCGACGTCGAATTCGCAGCGCTGCAGGGCCAGTCTCGCCAAACCTCGCAGCAACTTGCGATCGCGGGGCGCCACCTCCAGGCCGTCCAGCGCGTTCTCGATCTCGCCCCGACTGCCCTTTTCATCCGCATCGGCAAACGACTCGATCGTCGCGACAACCGCGGCTGCTATCTCGATCGCGCGCTTCTTGCGTTTACCCGACAGCCGCGCGACATGCAGCCGATCGCCTCGCCGAGTCGCGTTCACGAGGTCAACGGTAAGCAATGTGGTCCCGCCGTCGCGTGCTTGTGAAGAGCTCGGCGGTGTCCTCGGCCACCAACTCGTACAGGATGGCGCGCTTGCCCTCACGTGGCCGCAGAACGCGCCCGAGCCGCTGCACGTGTTCCCGCACGGACCCGCTGCCGGAAACCACCACTGCGACGTTCGCCTCGGGCACATCGACGCCCTCGTTGAGCACCTTGGATGTGACCACGGCGGTGTACGTGCCTTCGCGCAGACCTTTGAGGATCGCGCTGCGCTCGGTGACCTTGGTGTGGTGCGTGATGACGGGGACGAGGAATCGGCGCGCGATCTCGTAGGCCGTCGCGTTGGTCTGGGTGAAGATCAACATCCGGTCGCCGCTGTGGGCCGCGAGCAGGTCGTCGAGGCGCTCGAACTTGGCCTCGGCTGCCAATGACAGGGACTTGCTGCGACGCCACGCATCCATCGCCTGGCGGCCCCAATCGCTGCGGGCGGCGCGCATGATGAAGTCGGACCAACCGCCGCGCGCACCAACTCGAATGCCGTTGCGGCGCAGGAAATCCCGGTAGATAGACCGCGCTTCGACGTACGCGTCTCGTTCGGCATCGGTCAGCTCGACGACGATCCGCTCGACGTCGTATTCGGCCAGCCAGCGGCCGCTCAGCTCCACGATGTCACGCCGATAGACGGTCGCGCCGATCAGCTCCTGCAGGTCCGCCTCGCGGCCATCGGGGCGTTCGGGAGTCGCCGTCAGACCGAGCCGGAACGGCGCAAGGCTCTGCATCGCGGCGAGCGTGTGCGAAGCGGTAGGCAAGTGATGGCATTCATCGAAGACGACCGTGCCAAAGCGCGCGCCCATGTGCTCCATGTGCATCCAGGCGGACTCGTACGTCGTGACCGTCAAGGTCTCCCGCCGGTGCTCACCGCCGCCGATCACGCCGATTTCACCGCCAAACGCGCCGAGCAGCGTGTCGTACCATTGGCGAACGAGATCCAAAGTCGGGGCGACGACCAGCGCGCTGCGTTTGGCCACCGCGATCGCGTGAACAGCGACAAGGCTCTTTCCCGCGCCCGTTGGCAGCACCACGACGCCGCGTCCGCCCGCTTTCTTCCAGGCATCCAGCGCTTGCACCTGGTAGGGCCGCAGCGAGCGCTTGTCGACCAGGTTCGCCTCGAGCGTCGCATAGTTGCGGGCCTTGTCGTCGTACCGAATGCGCCGCCGATGCAGCTTCATGACCACGTGTGGATAGGCGCTGGCGGGCGCGCGGTGGCACCCGGTTCGCGGGTCCCAGGCCCAGTCGGGGGTCAGCAAGTCCGATGCGTCATCGACGCCGCGAAGCTCAACGGTGCCAGCGTGAAATCGCAGGTCGATCACGCGCAGATCGGTCGGAAAACGGTCGAAGCGCCGGGGCTACGACGCGAAGAAGGGCGACGCGGACGGCGGAGTCTCGAGCGACGGGTCGAGATCCTTGAGGCCTTCGGTCGGGTCGACTTTCGGCAGGTCCGGATCGGGCTCGACCGTGATGAGCGCGCCGCCGGCCGGCCCGCTGCCGATCTCCGACCCACCCATGCACGACTTGAGGCGTCGATTTGCGTCGCGAACCTTGCGCGTCGAGACCTTGATCTTCGTCGCGCTGCGTTCGACGCCGCTGGCGTTGTTGTTCGTCTCGGCCTCTTCCATTTCGAGCAGGCTGTTGTCCGCAAGCCGCATCAACCCTTTCATTTGGGTGAGCGCACTGTTGACACACTCGACTCGGCGCGTGTCGCCGCTGGCCCGGGCGTCTTGCAAGATCGAGAAAGCGCGAATCAGCAGCGCTTTGGTGTCCTTGACCGCCTTTCGCGCCTTGCTCGCGGTTGCCCGCATCTTGGCGACGTCTTTGCCTTGCTTTGCCGCGCCACCGACGGCGAACAGGCACACGAGCACCACGCCGATCGCCTGTGCGACCCGCCGGCGCCCCGGCTTCCCTCTTGTCGTAATTGAACGACGCATCCCAGCTCCTGCAATTCGATGCCTCGCCCCGTTCGGGACGCAACTCGCTGCGATCGCCACCACCTTGAAGGCAGCATAGCGGTAAGCGGCGGGACGGAAAAGGCCCGTCACGCTTGTAAGCGACGAGCGGTTGCGGTCTGCTCACGCAATGCTGTGCCATCCGCCGTCGCGTCGCTACGACATTGCCCAACGTTCCGGCTACTTCGCCGCCATCGTGTGCATGCTCCTCGCGTCATCGGCGTGCTCAAAGAAGGCAGACCCTCGCGACGCGGTGCGCGCCGTCATCAAGGCCTGTGAAGACCACGCCAACGCGGGCCGCCCCGGCCAGATCGGCAGCTACGTCGACGACGACTACGAAGACGTACAAGGGCGCAACAAGAACGTCGTCATGCGCCTCGTCGAGCGCCACACCAAGCGTCACAGTAAGCGATTTGTCCATGCGCGCCCGCTCAAGATCACGGTCGAGGACGACAAGGCCCAGGCGGCCGTTATCGTCGCGCTGGCCGGCCAACGTATCGGGCCCAAGGATGACTTGCTGAAGGTCTCGGCCGACCTCATGAAGCTGCAGATCGACTTGCGGCGCGGTGACGACGGCTGGCTCGTCACGGCCGCACAATGGAAGCGCCCGTCGCCCCTCGACGTGTTGTAACGACAGCGGCTAGCCGCCTCTTGATCCAGTGACTTGATCCACCAACGCCAAACACTGTGGGCGGCTTTTGATTTGCGTGCAGTTGCGCGACTATGGCGCCGATTCGACAAGTTGGCCGGCGCGCGAAACGCGATGTTCCGGGATCGAAGGGGCCTGCAATGCACCTGATGTACGTGATCTCAGCGGCGGTCGGATGCGCTGCGCTCGGGCTGCAGGTCGTCTTGCAGTTGCTCGGAATGGGCGGCGACGCGGACATGCACTTCGACGTGGAGGCGGAGGTCGATCTCGACGGCGCCGAGGCGGAAAGCAACCTGTTTTTCGGCTTTTTGTCGTTCAAATCGCTAACCGCGTTCCTCGCCTTCTTCGGGCTCACGGGCCTCGCTTGCCAATCCCTTGGCGTCGATTCGGGCGCGCTCACACTCGTCATCTCCGTGCTCGCCGGTGTCGCCGCGGCGACGGTCGTCATGCTGTTGATGCGGGGCCTCGGCAAGCTCCACGCGTCCGGCACGCCCGATCTCGACGAGGCGGTTGGCCAGACTGCGCGCGTCTACCTTCGCATCCCCGCCGGCAACGGCGGCGCGGGCAAGATCACCGTGGTCGTCGGTGGCCAGGAACGTGAGCTCGAAGCGATAACGCACGGCCCCGAGCTGGCCACGGGCGCCCAGGTCAAAATCATGCGCCGCCTCGCCGGCGAAACGTTCGAGGTGTCCCAGCTCTAGCGGAACACATCTCGCCGCCACCTCAGCCGATCGCTGCGGAAAAGCGGCACCCATCACCGGGCGCTCAAACGCGCCTTGCGGGAAGCAGGAACCATGGAATTTGTCGTCCTCCTCGTTGTTGTCGCGGTCATCGTGCTGTTCAGCTTCGTGCTGCTGCTCATCAAGCGATACCGCCGGTGCCCGTCCAACCAGGTGCTCGTCGTCTACGGTAAAGTCGGCGGCGGCCAGTCGGCGAAGTGCCTGCACGGTGGCGGTACGTTCGTTGTGCCGCTGATTCAGAACTACGCGTACCTCAACCTCGACCCGCTGCAGATCGAGATCCCGCTGACCGGCGCGCTGTCGGCCGAAAACATCCGCGTCAACGTACCGTCGGTGTTCACGGTCGCGATCGGCACTGAGCCCGCGGTCATGCAAAACGCCGCCGTGCGTCTGCTCGGACTGTCCCGGCAGCAGATCATGGAGCAAGCGCGCGACATCATCTTCGGCCAGATGCGCCAGGTAATCGCGTCGCTGCAGATCGAGAACATCAACCGCGACCGAGACGCCTTCTCCGGCAGCATCCAAGAGAGCCTCGAGCCCGAGCTCCGCAAGATTGGCCTCGTCCTCATCAACGTCAACATCACCGATATCACGGACGAATCCGGTTACATCGAGGCGATCGGCCGCAAAGCGGCAGCCGAAGCCATCCAGCAGGCCGTCATCGACGTGGCCGAGCAGCAGAAGCGCGGCGCGATCGGTGTGGCCGAGGCCGAACGTGAGCGCGCCGTTTCCGTCGCCGACGCCGAACGTACCCGGGAGATTGGCGTCACCCGCGCACGCCAGGAAAAAGACGTTGAGGTCGCCAACCTCGAGCGCGATCGAATCGTCGGCGAAGAGCAAGCGCGGCTGCAGAAAGAATCGCGGGTCAAGGAGGCCGATCAGCAAAAGCGTGTCCGTGTAGCGAACGCAGAGGCGGGCGCTGTCGAGGGCGAAAACCTCGCGGCGGCCAAGATCGCCGACACCAACGCCGAGCTTCTCGTCCGCGAGTCCGAGGCCAAGCAGCGCGGCGAGACCCGGCAGCGGGAAGCGGAAGCGGCGATTCTCGAGGCCCAGTACCGGGCAGAAACGCGGGCGGCCCAGGAGTTGGCGCGCAAGATCGAGATGGAAAAACGCGCCGAGGTCGAAGCGGTCGCACGCGCCGAAAAAGCCCAGACGGTCGTCGAAGCCGAAGCCGAAGCCGAGAAGCGACGCATCGAAGCAGAGGGTGAAGCAAAGGCGATCTTCGCCAAGCTCGAAGCCGAAGCGAAGGGTCAGTACGAGATGTTGAAAGCCCGCGCCGACGGTCTGGGTGCGATCGTCAAGGCGTCCGGTGGCTCAGACGCGGCGTTCCG
The DNA here is from genome assembly GCA_964560875.1 of uncultured Enterobacteriaceae bacterium. GTDB lineage: Bacteria > Myxococcota_A > UBA9042 > UBA9042 > UBA9042 > CAZLMW01. The sequence continues at coordinate 17,752 of CAZLMW010000059.1, read as the reverse complement.
CCTGATGATGCTCGAGCACGTCGACCACCTCGCCGACGTGTCGTCCAAGGCGATTCAGAACATCAAATTCGACAAGATCACCGTTTGGGACACCGCTGGAAAAGACGGCAAAGGCAGCACGGCGCGGTTCCTGCAGGGCCTGGCCGGCGCGCTCCCGCCCACGCTCCATATGATGCGCGACATCGGCGGCATCGAGATGCCCGAAGCGTTTGGCAAGATGATGGATTCGCAGGACAGCGCGAGCAGCGACGATGCCGGATCGGCCGAAAGCGACGCTAGCGAACGGGGCCCGAAGAAGGATATTCCGCCTCCTCCAAACGTGTAATTCGCGCGCCTCGCATCGAACGCTCGTCGTATTCGGCGTTGATGTAGACCTCGAGCTTGTGGCCGGGCCGCTCGGTCGCGAGCGCCACGAAATCGTTCGCCGACCAGTCCAGGCGCGCCGTATAGGTCCGCTGTGCCGTATGAACATGCAAGATCGATGTGGGCCGCGCCGACGTGACCTGCGAGCCCGTAGCGCTGGTGTGTCCAGTCGGATCGCATGCGACGAGCTGCACTCTCAGGCCGTCCCACGACGTGTGTGTCTGGGAGCGCCAGTAGACGCGCTGGTCGCCCTGGTCGCCGCGAATGACCGGCCCAACGAAATCGGTTGCTGCGTCCGGTTTGACCGGCTCGTCGTCGTCATCCAGCTCGAACGACAGCGGCTCGACCTTGTGAATCTGGCCGCAATCGAGCGCGAGGAATCCGTCCCAGTTCACGTCGGACTCGGCGGCGCGTGTGGTCGGCTCGAGCCGGTCTGTCTGACCCCATCGCAAGGTGACGATGATGGACGCACCCACGGCGGGTCGTTGGCGCGACGTGTCGGTGGCCGGGACTTCGACAGCCGCCGGTTCACCGCTTTCGGGCGGCGGGCCTGCGACGTACCAGGCGGCGCCGGCTGCGGCGAGCAAGATGGTCAATGCAGCAACCCAGCGGCGCGCCGATCGCGGGGGCTGCCGTGTCGAATCACGGTGTGGGGTTTGGGGCCGGGCTTTCAGTCGTACGGTGTCCATCACCGTCTCCGATAACTGCGCCGGTGCGGGCGGTCCGGCGGGGGGCCTGGTTTGGGTCCGTGGGTCCGTTGGTATCGCGGCCGGACGAACGCAAACGCCTTGGACGCGGGGTCCAAGTCGATGAATTCACACTACGAATCTCGCAGCTGCTGATCAAACGCGGGGGTTTGCACCGCCGCATCAAGACAACGCCTGTTGACCGCCGGTTATTCGGTTCGGTCGCGGGCCGCCGGGCTGACGGCGCGAGTGAGCGTTTCTTGCCGGAGCACCGGACCCGGGGCATGGTGGCTCTCGCGGCGGATCGCTGGCATCCGATCCTTGCTTGACCCCGGGTCCGGGCTCCTATCAGTCCGTTGGCCGAGATCGGCGAGAGGATCAAAAGATATTCAACCCCGAACGTCTCGTTGGGCACGTACGTTCGTGGGATTCGGCGCTTGCGAGGGAAGTCACGTGCAGGGACAGCGCAGCCAGGCAACGGCACGCAGCCGCTCGCACATCCGCGCGTTGTCCGCTGCCGCAATCGCCACGGCGTGCCTCCTTGTCGTGGCGTCCAAGCCGGCATTCGCAGCGCCGCCCACACCGCCAACACAGCCGGCTTGTTCGGTGTCCCTCGGCACGTGCCACGACGGCGAGCTTGTCGGCGGCGAACAGCTCCCGGCGCGGGCCCGCGGGCTCATGCGCTTGTCCGTTGTGGGCAAACGCTTCACGGGGTGGGGAACCCAGCGTCTTGTCGGATTCGTCCTGCGCACGGCAAGCCGTCTGGCCGACCGAGATGAGCACGCGCGGATCCCGCTGCGAGTCGGCAACCTGTCGACGCAACGAGGCGGCCGTATCCGCTGGAGCCACAGCCATCGGGCCGGACGCGACGTCGACCTGGCGTTTTTCGCGATCGGAAAGAGCGGCAAGCCGCGTGCACCCGACCGTTTTTTGCGCTTCAACGACGAAGGCAAGGCTCGCTACCGGCGCTGGCACTACACGTTCGACGTCGCGCGCAACTGGAACCTGGTCAAGACGCTGCTGACCGACCACGAGGTGCACGTCGCGCGGTTGTACGTTGCGGAACCGCTGCGCCGGATGCTGCTTCAGAAAGGCCGTGAGCTCGGCGATCCCGAGTGGCTTCTGCAGCGGGCCGCCCATGTCCTGCATGAACCGCTACACGCCGGCCGCCACAACGACCATTTTCATGTGCGCGTCTACTGCAGCCGCGACGAGGTGCTCGCGGGTTGCGTGGACGACGATCCACCGTGGCCCTGGGTCGCAGATCACAACGCGGCGCGTCGGCAACGGATCGAAGAGCTCGTGGGCGATGTTGCCAGCCCCGACGTGCAGCAGCGCTCGGCGAGCCTGGCCGGATTGGCCCCCTTGCACGCGAAGGACCGAGAAGCGACCGAGGCCATCGCCTGGCTTGCCGCACACGATCCGTCGGCGAAACTGCGCGGCGCAGCGCTCGGCGTGCTCAGGTCGGGCGGCTCATCATGGACGTTTCCGGCGTTGACGCGCGCGGCGCGACGTACCCACTCGACATGGCGCGCGTTCGGCTTGCTCAAGGCCGCAATCGACACCGCGGGTCGCGAAGATGTCGCGGCCATGTTGGGTCTGACCGATCGGGATCGAAACGACTTTCGCGAGCTGCTGTCGGTCTCACACTTCTCCGTTCTGCGCCGCAAGATCGCCCGCCGGATTCGCCCCTGGCTGCTCGAAAACGCGACGCAGCCCATGATGCAGGTGCTCGACGACCCGAGCCCAACCACCCGACGCGCCGCCCTGCGAACGCTCGAATACCTCGCCAATCGTCGCTTCGAGGGCCCGCGCGAGGCACGCACCTGGTACGCGCGGGCTGCCCATTTCGGCCGGCTGCACTGGATGTACGAAGGCTTCTTCCGGGCCGGTGTTGCGGTCGAAGCCCCGCCGCGCGTGCTCGGTCCCCAGCTGATCGACATGCTGCGGGGTCCCGACGAGGTGCTCGCGACCAATGCCGAGGCGTTGCTTTCACGCGTGACGGGCGGCGTGACCCTGACTTACGTGCGCACGCCTCCGCGCCGTCACCGTGCATGGCGACGCTGGTGGCAGCTGCACAACGATCGCTTCAACTGGCAGCGCCATCCGCGACGAGCTCCGCCGCGTCGTTTGCTATCCGATGGCAAGCCGCCACCGTCGACCTGATTCGGGCAACGAGCGACGTCACTCCGCGTCAGCTTGGTAGACCGTCACCCCGGCTGAAGTCCCCGGGATCGTCACCATCTCCGTCAAGAAACGCAGCGCGCCCCAGCGAAACGTCCGCGACCGGGGCTCAAACGCGTCGTCGACCAGCCGCGTGGCGTTGAGGCTGATGCGAAGGCTCAGCTCCTGGCGACGCTGCGGCTGTGGCCCAGGCTTGTACCCGATGGTGCCAAACCCAACCCCGACATCGATGTAGCGAGCCAGCGTCTGCCGAAGGGCGGCGACCGCGTTCAACTTCAGCCACAAGGCGTAATTCATCCCCGAGTAGTCCTCGCCCACATTCGGATCCCCGTTGCGGAGCCGCTGCAAATAGGCGGCTGACGGGAAGTATTCCAGGCGCACATCGAGCCATCGATCGAGCGCCGGATAGGCTTGCATCGCGACACCGAGCGCGGTTCCCAGCGTGTTGGCGACCATGTCCGACCACGAAAAGCCGTAGTTGAGGTGATAGGCGTCCTTGACCTCGATGCCGGTGAAGAACGCCATGGTCATGACGCTCGCGAGCGTTCGGCGGGCCGTCGGTGAGAAGCCGCCTTTGCGCAGCGCGAGGACGGTCATTCGCGTCGCCAGGTAGCAGCTGTAGAAGTGTCCGAGCTTGTCGGCGCCGCCTGCATACGTGTCGGAACCGAACCAGCCTTCGTCGAGGACGACAAAGGAGTCGCTCTGGTCCTGCCCGGCGTACCACGCGAACCGAGCCCAGACGGCGACAGCGAGGTATCCCCCGAAAACGGCCGCGTTCGCGATGCGAGCTTCGAGCTGTGTCGGGGGCGGTGGTGACGACGGTTTGGGGACGGAGAACGCCGCGTCAGGGGTCACCCTTGAAGGCAGCGCGACGGCCGACTTGTTGCCTGGCCGAACGACGACGGAATGCACGACGGGAGCGGAAGGCGGGCGAGCGTGAGCGGCGCCAGTGACGCTGAGAAGGGCAACGAAGACGGTCAGCGTGGCACGCATGGACGCTCGCGATGAGCCACAACGGGCTACCTACAAGCTAGGCACGCTGGCCGAAGTGTCGGTCACGGCCCGGCGGCGACCTTGGTGTGGCTGGGAGCGGACGGGCGCGGGAAGTCGAAATCGACCGTCACCGGGTAGTGGTCGGAGAGCGGAATACGCAGCGCGCGGGCACGCCTTCGCTCAAGTCCGTCGAAGAACACACGGTCGAGTTGCCATCCGAGCCAATGCGTCGAGGTGTCCACGGGAAGGGCCGGTTTGAAGATCTTGACGAGGCGATCGAGCACCGGTTCGTCGTCCTCGAGGGTGTTGAAGTCGCCGACGACGAGGCTGGCGTCCTTGGCCCCGGCCTTGCGCCGCCAGTCGTCGTGGTGGTCGATGATCGCGCCGATCTGCAGCGCCCTGCCCTTGGCCGAATCGACGCGCTTGGCCCGCGCATCCAGGTGCACGTTGTAGACGCGTACGATGCGCGATCCGCTGGGGTGATCGACGCGGATATCGGCCCAGACCGCGGTCCTGCGCATCGTCGCGACGTTGGGCAGCAGGATCGACCCGCTGGCCACGATCGGCAAGCGACTGATGATCGCCACGCCCTCGGCACAGCTGCCCGGACGTTTGGGATCGGCGCGCTTGAACACCATCCACGTTCGGCCGGACCGCCCAGCGATTTTGCGGAAGTAGCGAAGGTGTGCGCCGTCGCGGTCACCGCACAGCTCTTGCAGCGCGAGGACGTCGAAGTCGCACACGCCGGGATGATTGCTGAGCACGCTCTTGAGCGACATCGAGCTGGGCAGTAGTGCGCGCCAGGCTGAAGCGTCCTCGAGATCGACCGCATAACCGCGTGCCACGTTGTATGTGACAACGCGGAGGTCGCCATCGCGGGGCTGTACGTTGTGATTGCAGCCTGACAGGCCGACAAACGCCGTGACGCACGCAACGAGCGCAACTGTGAGCGAGCGAGCCATCGGCGCCTCCTACTCCCACCGTAAGGAGCAGGCGACGCGGCGCAATGAGCGATTTCGCCCATCTACAGCAGCGACCGCGTAATTTCGTCCTCTGCGGGCAGCGGCCCGACCAGGTGCGAGCGGCCCCGATCAGCTCGCGGCGCCCGCCATGGGCATCAACCTTCGACGAACGTCGTGACTGTCATGGTCTGGTTGTGGAGCTCGCAGACGCCGGTGCTCTCGTGCGGAGAGATCTCGCCGTAAGAGTAGTAGCCGAGCACCGCGGCATTTTCCCCGAGCACATCGGCAACCGCTTCAACTTCGTCGGAGACGCGCTGGCCCATGAGGAGTTTGCGCCCGATGCAACTAACCAGAACCGCCAGCCGATCGCCGCCGCCGTCTTGACCAGCCGCACTTTCCGCGGCCTGGCCGGCGCCATTGACGAGGTGATCAAAGTTGCCGCGCATCAACTGCGCGATATGGCCCTGCGGGACGTCGCCCGCGAAGGTCATCGACTTGGCGTCTTCATCGATGGTCAGGACGGTGCGAACGATGTCGCTGCCGCCGTCTTTCGGAGCGACTCGAAGCGGGAACAGCAGCGCACTTCCGGGCAGCTTCTCCGCCTCTTCGCCGAGGTATTTCTTGTACAGGTCGAGCGCTGGCTGGCCATCGAGCTCGAACAGCACGTTGCCTTCGCTGCGTGTGATGACGCGTTCGGGACCGAAGGGATCCCATCCGCCGATCGAGCCGTGGCCGATGCGCAGCGCGTCTCCGTAGAAGCCGACCGCGACGATCTGACCTGAGACTGGCGTGCCGTTGCAGCCGACGTACGTGGTCCCGAAATCAGCGCCATCACCGGCCAAGCCGCCGGTCAGCGGGATATTGTCGCCGATCACGCCGCGGAATCCTCGTACAAGCTCGCTGCCGTTGACGTTGATGCCATCGCTGAGCACGAAAACACTGTTCAAGTCGCGTGCGGACAGCTGTCCGGCGAGTTCTTTGCCCGCCGCTTCGGAGCTGCCACCCGCGGCGACCGCCGTGACGGCCACCTGGGTCCGTGTCTTTTCGAATCGAACTGCGGTGGCGACGACGCTGTCATCGAGCACTTCGTCACCCGCGATCTCGCCGCCGGTCGTGCAGCCCACGATGTCGGCCTCGGGGAAGCGGCTCTTGATGTCATCGTAGCGATCGCCCGACGCCATCGTCCCTGGCGCAGCGAAATAGATGACGAGGTTCGCGTCAGCCACGCCGCCGCCATCTTTGAGCGTCGTCCAGCCCTCGTTTTCAGTCCACGTGATCTGGTGGGTTTTCATGATTACTCCGTCATGGCTGCCCGGGATCGGGCCGTGATCGATGTCTGGTCGCGCTTGTCGGCAATGTGATCGGCGGGTGTACGCCCAGGCCGGGCACGATCGCTGCCGTGTTCTGCACGTTCACCGCGACTATAGCCGCTGGTGAAATAGGGCAAAAGTGCGGCGGACTCGGTTGCCCGAAGACGGTGTCACGAATCGTCGAGCATCGTCTCGACCTCTTTGTGGCCTTCGATCACGTACGACAGATCGTTGCGGCGGGCGACCAATCGCTTGCGGACATCGGCGACCGCGGCGTCGATCTCGGCGCTGGTCACGCGCACAAGGTGAAGATGAAGTTCATGGAGCTGGTCGAGCGCATCGCGGACCGCCTTTTCAATATCGGCGACGCTGTTTCGGAGCTCCCTTGCACGCTCGCTGTTGGGATCGAAAGACGCCACCTGGTCGCGGAGTTGGCCCTGTGCCTCGCACATCGACGCGATCGAATCGACGAGGCGGTCGACGTCGAGGGCGAGCGGTTGCGCGTCTGCAGCGGTGCTGTTCAGCGCTAGTTTGATGAGCGAGTCGCGGAGCTTGATCGCCTCGCGAACGGAGGAGTGGCCGCGCGCGAGTCGTTTCCAAGTCCCCGGCACGTCGAGCAGGGGGTCGGGCTTGAAACGGCGCCACAGTACGAAGCCCGCAGCCGCGAGGGCCATCACCAAGAACGCGATCCGCAACATCATGGCAGCGTTCCGAGGCTAACCGACCGCAAGGAAACGGCGCGTCGGCCGTCATTCACCGCCGAAGAATCGCCGCCACGCCGCCATGGAGCCAAAGCGCTGCAGAAATTCGGGGTCGTAGGAGTTGAGCTGAATCCGCCCAAGCTTGAACTTTCGGACAGCTTGAATCGCGCTGTAGGTTCGGCCCGCGCGACTTGTGAGGGCTTCGGCGCGGAGCTTCTCACCGAGCGCTTCAGCTTCCGAGATCATGCGATCGCCCTGGGCAACGAGCTTCTCGTATTCAGCGTCCGCTTCGGCCCGCACGCGTTTGTCGTACTCGACCGCCTGTGCCTGGATGATCGCGATCTCGGTCTCCGTCGCTTTGCGCGCCAGCTCAATGCGCTGGTTCCAGTCCTCACGCTCGACGGCGACGTCCTTGTCGATGCCTTTTTGCACCGTGTCGGTCTTCTGCTTGGCCTTGGACTCGTTTTCCTTGGCGGTATCGAGCTCTGCCTGCACGGCGAACAGCTGCTTGGCCTGCAGGCGCGCCTCGTAGGGGCCGTCAAACGAGATCGATCGGATGACCACACCGTCTCTGGGTAGCGACACGTGGTACTGCGTCAGGCGCTTGTTGAGCTGCGGCACCGCGCTCAGGGCGATCTCCTGCCGCTTTTCGGGATCCTGGATGTTGGAGTTGGACATCTGCGCGAGGTGCTCGAGCAAAAAGCCCTCCGCCGCGCTCCGCACACGATCGGGATAGTTCGTGGCGAGACCTTCACGGGCCAGCAGGTGCGCCTGCTCCGGCACGATGCGGTAGATGATTGTCAAGCTGACATGAATCAAGTTGCCTTCGCGGGTTCGCAGATCGAGGTCGCTGGCGTCGGTGAACTCCAGGTACTGCAGTGTGCGCGGCAGCCGGTACCACATGTGATAGAGCGGCAGATCGAGGTGCCTGCCTTGGTGGAAATCCTCGTTTTCGATGCCGCCAGACAGCGAACGGCGGACACCGATCTCGTCGGGATAGATGTACGTTGTGCACGAGTTCGGCAAGGCCCAGATGAGGATGATCATCAGGCTGATGCCCTGCACGCCAAAGAGGCCAGAGAGCTTCATTTGACCCTCCGCTTCTTCTTGCTGGACTGGAACTGCTGACTGCTTTCGATGTGGCGGATGTCGATCGGACGGCTGGCGCGGGCATAAGGGGCCGCTTGGACCTTTTGCAGCTGCGGGAACACGTGGTTGGCGATCTCGAGGTTCAGTACGTCAGGGCCACGTTCGCCGACCGCGCGAATCTTGGCAGCCAGGCCTCGGGCGCGCTCCTTGGCGGCCTCGGCGATGGCGACGGACCGTGTCTTGCGCTGCATGAAGATCGCGTTGGCGTTGGCTTTGCGACCGATCGAGTACTTGTCAGCTTCACGCTGCACAGAGACGAGGCGGTTGCGTGACTTCTGCAGGTTCGCGGCGAGCTGGGCGAGCAACGCCTGGTATTCAGCGCTCTTCTTTTCGCGAATCGACTGCTTCTTGCGATCGCGTTCCTTGACCAGGCGGAGGCGCTGCTTGGCGTAGACGAGCACCTCTTGCTCTGCGGTTTGCCGGTTGGTGATCGACTTTTCGACACGCGCTTCGAAGCTCGGTTTGGGCGTGATGACCTGCGTGACCTCGATGCCCCCTCGGCGCAGTCGCCTGTTCAGATTGCTGCGAGCGATCGAGGTTGCGCGTCCATAAGACGCCGGGTTTGCGGCGTCGAGGAACGAGTAGCGGCCGAACTCATCGCGCAGGATCTCGCGACTGTGCACGCGCATGGCCATGTGCTTGTAGGCGAGACCGCGGCCATGCGTGGAGATGATCGTGTCGGCCTTCGATGCGTCGGCCTGGTAGTGAATTTCCAGCTTCTTGAACCAGAAGTTGCTGCCGTCCTTGGCGCGAACTGTCAGCTGCTTGACGTGCGATTCATCGACGTCGCGCGAGCCCTGCATCATCAGCACCGTCGGCTGGATATCGATGATTTCGACGCGCTGAAACCAGGGGACGAAAGTGACCGTGCCCTGTTCGCGAATGACGCGTGCGGCGTCGCCGAAGATCGCGATCCCGGTCGTGTTGTAGATGACCGCCGCCTCGCCAGGCTCGATCTCGACCACGCCGAATCCGCCGCTTCCTGCCCCGTATGCGACGAGGAGCGCGGCGATGAGCGGCAGGATGAACGAACGGATTCCCGCTGCGCGCTGGAGGACGGAAGGGTTGTCTGACATCGCTGCGAGGGTGCTTCGCCGTGCCTGTCGCCGTCAATGCCCCTTGCGCGGGCCAGAGCCTGTCGCTAGAACGCCGCGGTGGAATTCATACAGCATCTCATCGTCGGCGCGGGTGTCTCGGGGCTCGCGTATGCCAATGCCCTCCAACAAGCCCAGGCGGCCGGCGCTGCCGGGGCGGACGACTGGCTGGTCATCGAGCAACTGGATGAGCCAGGCGGCTATTGCCGGACCATCAAACAGGACGGCTTCGTCTGGGATTTCTCGGGCCACTTCTTCCACTTCCGCCACCCGGAGATCGAGGCGTGGCTGCGCGAGCGAATGCCCGACCAGGAAGTGCTGAAGGTCAACAAGAGCAGCTCGATCCTGTTCGCCAGCGAGCGCGTCGACTTCCCGTTCCAAAAGAACATCCACCAGCTTCCGCGCGAAGACTTCATCGAGTGTCTGCACGATCTGTATTTCCGCGAGGGCGACCCGGATAAAGCTGAAACTTTCGAGGAGATGCTGTACGCGAAGCTCGGCCGCGGGATCGTCGAGAAGTTCCTCCGCCCGTACAACGAAAAGCTCTACGCGTGCCCGCTGAGTCACCTCGACAAAGACGCGATGGGCCGCTTTTTCCCCCACGCCGACATCGCCGACATCATCCGCAACATGCGCCGCCCCGATAACAGCAGCTACAACGCGCACTTCACCTATCCGCGCGGCGGCGCCATCGAGTACATCAACGCGCTCTTGCACGACCTGCCCGACGATCGGGTTCGCTACGGTCACCGCCTCGGCCACATCGATCTCGAGGACGGCATCGCGACGATGCAAACCCGCGACGGGACCTACCAGGTCGAGTTCGACCACGTGATCAGCTCCGCGCCTTTCCCGAAGATGCTCGACCTCTGCGGCGTCGACTACGATCGCGACCTGTACACTTGGAACAAGGTGCTGGTCTTCAACCTCGGCTTTGACCGCAAGGGCGCGAACGTCGACCACTGGGTCTACATCCCCGAGCGCGACAAGTGCTTCTACCGAGTCGGGTACTACGACAACATCTTCGGCACCGACGCGATGAGCTTGTACGTCGAGATCGGGCTGAAGAAGGACGCGGAAGTCGACGTCGAGGCGTCGCTGCAACAGGTGCTCGCCGACCTCGCCAAGTGCGGGATCGTCGACGGACACAAGCTCGTCAGTTGGCACAGCATCGTGCTCGATCCGGCCTACGTGCACGTCAACGGACCGAGCCAGGCCGACTTTCGCGAGCGCCACGCGGAGCTTTCCAAGGCCGGCGTGCACTGCATCGGCCGCTACGGCGGATGGAAGTACTGCGCGATCGAAGACAACATCGTCGAGGCACGCGAGCTGGTCGATTCGGTGCTTGCTGGAAAGGCGGACGCGTGAAGCCTTACCTCGACCTGCTGCGCGAGGTTCTCGAGACCGGCGACGAACGCATGGACCGCACCGGTGTCGGGACGCGGAGCCTTTTTGGCCGGCAAGTGCGCTACGACCTCGGCGATGGCTTCCCTTTGGTGACGACCAAGAAGGTCCATCTCAAGTCGATCATCTACGAGCTGCTGTGGTTTTTGCGCGGTGAAACAAACGCGCGCTGGCTGCAGGAGCGCAAGGTCCGCATCTGGAACGAGTGGGCCGATGATGACGGCGAGTTGGGCCCCGTTTACGGCAAACAATGGCGACGCTGGCAAAGCGATGACGGCGCGGTCATCGACCAGGTCGCGCAGGCTGTGGAGCTGATCTGCAACAACCCGACGTCGCGCCGCATCCTCGTCAACGCATGGAACGTCGGCGACGTGCCAAAGATGGCCTTGCCGCCCTGCCACCTGCTGTTCCAGTTCTACGTGGGATCGCCGCGCGGTGGCAGCGAGAGGCGCACCCTGTCCTGTCAGCTCTACCAGCGCAGCGCGGACATCTTCCTGGGCGTGCCTTTCAACATCGCGAGCTATGCATTGCTGACCATGATGGTGGCCCAGGTTTGCGAGCTCGACCCGGGCGATTTCGTGCACACATTCGGAGACGTGCACCTGTACAGCAACCACATCGAGCAGGCGAAGCTGCAGCTTTCACGGGAGCCGCGACCGCTGCCGACGATGCGCATCAACCCCGACGTTCGGTCGATCGACGACTTCGTTTTCGAAGACTTCAAGCTCGAGGGGTATCAGCCTCATCGGCGCATCAAAGCGGCTGTCGCGGTCTGACGACGACGATGTACGACGGAATCCGGGTCAGCGCCATCGCAGCGGTCGCAAGCAACGGTGTCATCGGCAAAGACGGCAAGCTGCCGTGGCGCATTCCCGACGACCTCAAGCGTTTTCAGAGGCTGACGAAGCGGCACGCCATCATCATGGGACGCAAGACGCTCGACGAGCTGCAGACGCCGCTGAAATTCCGCCTGAACGTGGTCTTGAGCCGCAGCCTCGTGCGCGAAGACAAGCGCCTTTCCGTGGTGCGGACGTTGGACGAAGCGTTTGCCGAGGCCGCCGCTTGGGAGCGCCGAAAGGTCGCGGACGGCAAGATCGAGACCCCTGAGATCTTCCTCATCGGCGGGGCCGAGATTTGGCGCCTTGCCTGGCCCCACATCGACCGTTTCTACCGCACTCATATCGACGCGGAATTCGCTGGCGACACCGTGTTTCCCGACGTCGACCTCAGCGATTTCGATGCCACGGATGAACGCCACGGCGAAGGCGAGCCACCCCACCGATTCGTGACATGGGACCGCCGACGATAGTCTTCCGCCAAGCCGTTGGAGGTCCCCGTGCCCGAAATCCCGCTCTTCCAGGTCGACGCATTCGCGACGCAGCTATTCGGCGGAAACCCGGCGGCGGTCTGCCCGCTCGAAAAGTGGCTCGATGACAACGTGTTGCTCGCCATCGCGGCCGAAAACAACCTGTCCGAGACCGCGTTCATCCTTCGGCGGCAGGACGGTGACTACGACCTGCGCTGGTTCACGCCCACCATCGAAGTGAACCTGTGCGGACACGCGACACTCGCCGCAGCCCATGTCGTGTTCCATCACCTCGACGTCGACGCAACGAGGGTCGTCTTCCACTCGCAATCCGGGCCGCTGATCGTGCAACGCGACGGCGACCGCGCAACGATGGACTTCCCCGCCACCCCGCCGCACTACGACCGTCCCGCCGATGACCTCGTCGCCGAGCTCGATGCCGTGCCCGAGGCCACCTACCGCATCCGCGAGGTGCACCGCCGCCCTTACGTGCTCGCCGTGTTCGCCGACCAAGCAACCGTCGCTGGTTTAGCGCCACGAATCGGCGAGATGCGGGCCAACGTCATCTGCACCGCACCCGGCGACGGGGTCGACTTCGTGTCGCGCTTCTTCGCGCCGCTCTCGGGTGTGGACGAAGACCCGGTGACGGGCTCAGCCCACTGCGCTTTGGCTCCGTATTGGGCCAAGCGGCTCGGCAAGACGGGCCTGCTGGCTCGCCAAATCTCACAACGCGGCGGCGAAGTTGGGTGCCGCGTACAAGGCGACCGTGTCCTGCTAACCGGCAAGACCGTGCACTACCTGAAGGGCGTTATCACGCTGCCGTAAGCAACGCACGAGACAAAACCAGCAACGCACGAGTCGTACTGCAAATCCGGCGGCGATCGTTTGGTCCAAGGACCGAGGCGAGAGGCCGAGGGACGCAAGGCGCAAGTGCGCCGCACGCTGTGGAAAGGTGCCGAAAAATGACACTTTTGGGGCACCAGGGGCCGGGCGCCGGCCCCTCAACCAATCAACTTCCGAGACCATCGTGGAGTCCGAATGGACGCAACGATGATCGAGGAGCAAATCCTATTTGCAGTACGACTTTTTGTCGGGGCAGCAGTCGTTGTACTTCGGGTCGCTGCACGCCGTGTCGCACTGGCACTTGGCGCCGGCCACGAACTTGCAGGCGCTGTTTTTGCAGGTTCCACTACCGCCACCGCAATCGCTCGGGCAGGTCGCCTTTTCGTTGCCTTCGCACTTGCCGTCGCCGCACGAGGTCTTGGGACAGTCCTGGGCGCATGACGTCGGCGTCTCGCCGGTTTCGCACTTGCCGTTGCCGCATGTCGTTTTCGGACAATCCTGCGGGCATTTGGCGTTGGTCTCGCCGGTCTCGCACTTGCCGTTGCCGCAAACCTGGGTCGTTCCGGTCTTGCAGTCCTTGCTGCAGTTGGTCGCGTTTTCAGTCCCGTCGCACGACCCGTCGCCGCAGAACGGCTGGCCGACGGTGCACAGGTTGTTTTCGCATTTCTTGCCGGCGCCGCAGCCGCCGCAGACGTTGGGGCAACCCACGACCTTGCCGCATTCCTTGTTGTTGCAGGCGTTGGCGCATGAGCCGCAGTCCTTGGGGCACGTCGTCGGGTCCTCGCCCGCCTCGCACTTGCCGTTGCCGCACTTGGCCTTGGAGCCGAGCGCGCAGTCGTTGAGCACGGCGCATGAAACCAGCGACTTGAAGATGCCGCTGCCGGCTCCCGCCTTGGATTGACAGCCCGAGAGGCACTGTTGGTCGCCGATCGAGCAGGCGAAGGCACACAGCAGACCGGACAGACAGCCGGGATCGCTGGCACACGTTTCGAGGTTGGTTGCGCACTTGCCCTTGAGGCAGAGCGCCTGGGCCTTCAGGTCGACATTGCAGTCCAGCGGGCAGCTGATGAGCGTCTCGGTGGGCGCAACACAGACCAGATCGCCGCACTTTGCGACCGTCTTGCAGTCGGCGGGGCACGACAAGGCGTTTTCGGTGTCTTCGCACTTGCCGTCACCACAAACGGGGGCCTTCTTGCAGTCTTGCGGACAGGTGGTCTCGTCTTCCTTGCCCTCACATTTGCCGTCGCCGCACTTCGTCTTGGGCGGGTCCTTCTTCTCGCAACCGCTGCCGGCGGCGCATTGGCTCAGCTTGAGGTAGCGCTTGGACGTGCCGCCGCTCATTCCGCTGGCACATTTGGTCACACAGTCGTCGTCGCTACACCCGGCCACGCACTGGACCACACCGCGACACCCGTCGTGGCCGATGCAGTCTTTCCAAGCCGCTTCACACTTGCCGGCAATGCAGGTGTAGAGGTTCGCTGCGGCGGCGTTGCAGTCGAGCGGGCACTTGGTCTCGTTTTCGCCGCCTTCGCACTTGCCGTTGCCGCACT
>CAZLMW010000059.1:1770-3107 GCA_964560875.1 uncultured Enterobacteriaceae bacterium | reverse complement strand
TCGAGCGGGCACTTGGTCTCGTTTTCGCCGCCTTCGCACTTGCCGTTGCCGCACTTGTCTGTCGTGCCGCCGCTGGTTGAACCCGCGTCGGAGACGCCGCTGGACGAGCCGCTCGAGGTCGCGTCGCTGCCGCCGCTGCTCGATCCTGCGTCATTGGTTGGCGTCGCGCCGCCGGCGGCATCGACTGGACCGCCGCTGCTGCCGGAACCTCCGCCACCGACGAAGCCGCCACCGCCAGCTCGGCTGCCACAACCGATCGCAAAGAGGGCCGCAGCCACGGCGATTACGCCGAAGTTCATGCGTCGCACGTACATGATGGGTTCTCCTACGTGTCGGCCAGCCCCACACCTGCCAACACAGGCCCGGAACGGACCAAGCCGCCCCTCGGGCGCCCGCAGCTTACGTTTGCCTGCGCGCGGTACCAAGCGGATGGTCGGCAGAGCCTAACGGCCCGAAAACAAACCACCAAGCAGGAGAATGGGAAGATCGTTGAAGTCGTCTGTCCAGACGCTGCGGTGTGGGTCGGGCGTGTACCAGCCGCGCGTTTTCAGTGGGTCGATCACAGCTGCATTCCGGGCAGCCACGACCCAGCGGGACGGCTCGACCCCAGGGGCGTTGTTCTTCCTGCGTTTGTCGTCCCGACCGAGCACGGCCAAACCGCGATCCCGCGCCACGGCGGCCAACACGGAGACGACGTCGAGATAGCGATTGGACGCATGAAACGCCAAGACTCCGCCGGGTCGCAGGCGCTGCAGGTACACATCGAAGGCCTCGCGGGTCAGCATGTGCACGGGGATGGCGTCCGATGAGAAGACGTCGATAACAATGGTGTCGAAGGTCTCGTCGGCGCGCGCCATCGCGATACGGCCGTCTCCTGTGACGCGCCGGAGTTTGCGGGCCCCAGGATCGGCCGGGCAGCCGGAAATGAACGCGAACGATTCGTCTGCCAACAGCCAGGTCGCCGGGTCGATGTCGACCACGAGCCAGTCCATCGCCGCGCTGCGGTAGCTCAGCATCGCACCGGCGCCCAGTCCGATCATCGCCGTCGCAGCCATCTTCGATTCGCCGCGCAGCTTCACGATGTCGCCCAGCGGTCCAGTGGGGTGGTAGTAGGCGAGCGGCTCACAGCGGCGTGGACCTTGTCGCCACTGCCGGCCATGAAGGGTGTGCCCGTGCACGATCTGGTCGAAACGGCCGCGCGCATCGGTGGTGACACGCTGCACGCCGAAGAAGCTGCGCTCCGTGCGAACAACATCACCGCGGACCGACGGTGATTGGGAGGCGATGACGAGGATCGCCGCGACCGCCAACGCGAACCGCAAAGGTCGGTCGACAAG
>CAZLMW010000059.1:0-1670 GCA_964560875.1 uncultured Enterobacteriaceae bacterium | reverse complement strand
CGAGGTGAGCAAGAAGAAATGCGTCAACTGCGCGGCCGGAGGACGGTCGGCGGCCAGCTCGCCATGGCACAGCAGCGCGGCGGCGAAAAACGTGAGCAGGTGAAAGACGACCAGGGCCCACGCTGGCTCCGTCGCCTCGGTGACACGCAAAAGCAGCCAGGCGACGACGAGGATCGGCAAAGCGCGAGCCACGAAAGCGGCAGGAATGCGACGGCGGCGCGCGAAGGTCTCGACCCAGGTGAGCAAATACAGCGCCAGCGGCACGACCCACAGCAGCGGGATCGCGGCGAGGTCGGTGGTCAAGAACGTCGTGACGCCGAGCAGGAGGCTGGACGGGATCGCGCCCAGGAACAGCCAACGCAACTGGCGGCGGGCGGGGATCGTGGGCGGCGGCGTGGCGTCTGCAACCGGTGCGGCGACTGCGGCGTCGGCGGAGGCCGAACTTGCCATCCGTCCGACCGTCACCCATGCGGTGGCCGCGATGAGCGTCACCAGCCCGGCGTACGCGACGGTCCACGCCACCGCTTGCTCGCGCGTGCCAAGCATCGGTTCGGCGAGCAGCGGGTAGCCGAGCAGACCGACAAAGCTACCGACGTTGCTGGCGGCGTAGAGGAAATACGGGTCGTCGGCGTCGGGCGCGTCGGTGCGCGCGTACCAACTCTGGAGCAGCGGCCCGTTGGCTGCGAGCGCGACGAACGGCAACCCGACCATGGTCGTCAGCGCGCCAAGAACCCAGGTTGACGGGTCGTCGGTGGGCGCTGGGTCGGAACCGACAACGATCGGCAGCGACACCGCGGCACCGCACAGCAGCGCGATGTGAACGACGGCCTGCGCTTTGACGGGCAAGCGCGTCGCGAGACCGTGGGCGAAGAGATAGCCGCCGAGCAGCGCCGCCTGGAAGAACACGAGGCACGTGTTCCAGACCTGGGGGGATCCGCCGAGCACCGGCAGGAGCAAGCGCCCAACCATCGGCTGCACGCAAAACACCAGCGCCGCACTCGCGAACAGCGTCGTGGCAAAAAGGGTAGCTGGTTGCTTCATGGCCCCAGATGCTGCTTGATGCGGCAGGTGCTGCTTGATGCGGCAGGTGCTGCTCGATACGGCAGGTGACTGGGATCGTCGCACAGTTGGATTGACATTTCAGTCAACGATATTTACAAAGTGAACGTCATTAACGGATTGTCCATGCCAAGCTCTGGAGCGGACGGCAACAAGCTCACGCCGCGGCAACGTCGCCGGGCCGAGAAATGGGATCGGATCCTCGACGCAGCCGAGTTGTTGGCCTTCGAACACGGCATCGACGGACTCACGATGGCGCGCCTCGCCGCGGCGATCGATGTGACCGCCGGCGCACTTTATCGCTACTTCGACAGCAAGGAGCAGTTGATCGCGCTGTTGCAGCTCCGCGCGCTCAAGACCGTTCGTGCGACGTTGGCCGCCAAGCTCAAGCAGCTGGAAAAGGCGGACGCTGAAGGCGCCTGCGACGATGCCGAGTTTGCACTCGCGGGTTTGCTCGCTGCCACCGAGGTTCATGCGGCGCTTGCAACCGAACAGCCGCACCGCTTCGCGCTGATGGCGATCGGCCTGGCGGATCCAAGGACGCTGTCTCCGGACGAAGACGCGGCGAAGGTCTGGGCGTCGGTGCAGCTGCTGCTCGCGGACGTGATGGG
>CAZLMW010000058.1:19500-49638 GCA_964560875.1 uncultured Enterobacteriaceae bacterium | reverse complement strand
ATTGCCGATGAGTGCGGCGACGCTCACGTCCGAACAACTCCGATCCGATCTGGTCCGTCATCCGGTCGACTTGTCATCGCCCACGGCCCGCGTGACACTCGGCGCCACCTCGAGCCGCCGCTTGTTGCCTCCGAAACGCGCTCCACACCGCGCTGACAGCGTTGCACGCGCGCCGGCCGCCTCCATGGGAGCCATCCGATGCCCCACCTCGCTCGCACCTGGCCCGCCGCCGTCTTGGTTTGCGTCGCCGCGTCCCTGGTCTTCGGCTGCGAACCGATGGCCGACGACCTCGACTTCGACGTCGCGCCGGCTGCCATCTTCCGCGCCGCCAAACTCACCGACGCCCCGAAGACGACCGGCCCACACCAGCTCAAGGTCGTGGCGTGGAACATCAAGTACGGCGCCAAGCGCCTGCCGTTCTGGTTCGACTGCTGGGGCGACCGCGTGCAGATGAGCCAAGACGAGGTCAAAGGCAACATGGCCGACCTCTACAAGCTCATCGACGAGATCGACCCCGACATCCTGATGGCCGAGGAGATCGAGGTGAACTCAAGGCGCTCGGCCTACTACGACATGGTCCAGGGGATCCTCGACCACACCAAGCTCAACTGGGCCGCGTACTTCCAGACCTGGAACAGCCGCTACATCGCTTCGGAAGGGCTCGGCCGCATGGATCTCGGCAACGCGATCTTCACCAAGCACAAGATCACCAAGGCCGAGCGCATCCGCCAGGCCGACCGCACCGACCAGAGCGCGCTGACAAACATGTTCTACATCAAGCGCGTCATCGGCCGGGCCGAGATCGAGCTGCCAAACGGCAACGGAACGGCGCAGATCGCCGCCTACGTCATCCACACCGAGGCGTACGACGTGGACGGCACCAAGGGCAAACAGATCAAGCAAATCCATGAGCAAATGGGCAAAGAGCAGCTGCCGTTCGTGCTCGGGGGCGACTTCAACGAGATCCCGCCAACCGCCGTGAAGAAGGACGGCTTCAACGACGAACGCGAGACGGCCGTCTGCAGCGAAGACTTCTCGCAGCCGCCGTACACGCCCGAGGTCATGCAGCCGATCTACGACGATTTCGTCGCCTGGATCCCACTGGCCGATTACGGCAAGACCGCCAAGGAGCAGCGCCGCTACTTCACGCACACCGTCCTTGGCGCCGATGAGAAGAACGAGGAAGGTGAGACCGGGTTTTGGAACCGCACGCTCGATTATCTCTTCCTCGGCAAGGGCCAGAAGTGGCTCAAGGGCTCGACCGACGTGCTCCAAAAAGCCGGGCAGAAAGTCGGTGGCGCAGGCGGTGTTGGCCCGGTCATCGCGTCGGACCCGATGAAGCTGAGCGACCATGCCCCGGTGACGGGCATCTGGGAGGTGTCGCTGTGAGCCGCTTTCTTTCCCTCGCTGCAACGTTTGTCGCGGTGTCTATCGCCGTGTCTGGCGCCGTTGCATCGCTGGCCATGGCGGCGGTCTCCGCCCCGTCTTCCGCCACACCGTCTTCCGCCACACCGTCTTCCGCCACACCGTCTTCCGCCACAAAGACCGTGGCGTCCGACGCCAGCTTCTTCTTTGCGCGCGACACCGCCGATGTGCGCAAGTCCGGCTCGTGGTCCATCGGCGTGTTCAACCCGATCGAGTATTCGCTGAGCGATTCGATGGCGATCCGGACCAACATCCTCCCCATCGCGCGCCCACCGGTCGTCGATCTGCGCTGGGCCCACGTCACCGGCGATTGGCGCGTGACCGGCGAATATGGCGTCGCGTTGCCCGCATTGTCGTTATTTTCGGCCATCCCCCTCGGCGTCAAGGGCGACCTCCTCCCGTCTTGCAAAGTCGCCGGACACGACAGCTCCAAGTCCGATTCATGCCAGACCAGCGGGCCGATCATCGTCCCGCGCATCGGCTTGGTGGTGTCGACCGGCAAGCAGCACGTGACCACACTGCGAATCGACGCGGCTTATGGCGTCCTGTTGTCGGGGGATCGCGGCAAACCGCTCGACGCCTTCCCACCGCTCGACCTGGCCTGGGCCGCTGCGTTCAACGGTTGGCACGTGCGCGCAGGCGGCCGCTACGACCGCTTGGTGACCGATTCCATCCGCGTGTCGGGCGAGCTGAACCTGCACATGGTCGGCGCGACCCCGGCCCCCGAACGCAGCCCCTGGACGCTGTCGGCTCACATCGGCGCGGATTTCGCGGTCGGCGAGAGCAGCCGTTTCACGATCGGCGTGATGTATTTCAACAGCGACCAGCGGGCCACCGAGCTTGTCGAAAAAGACGGCTACGTCGTGCGGGAATCGATCCGCAGCAACGACTTTTACCCGACCATCGACTTCATCTGGATGTAGCCGCAGCGGACGTGCAGCGAGCTGGCGAGCTTGGCGATGGCGTTAGCATCCGCGGCGCCCTTCAGCCCGTCGACAAGGCGCAGCACCGGGGCGTGGTCAAACCGGGCGCCACGCTCTTTGCGGTCGCGCAAGTGCAGGTGATGCAGCCCCCGGGTTTCGGAAGAGACGCGAGCGTGGCACGGGACCGCGGGCTCATAATTGCCGTGGCAACGCGGGGCCATTAGGCTTGCCGGCATGTCCCACTGCGCAGGCAATTACCGGTACATCGCCGTGTCTTGGTCGTGCCTTGTTTTCGCCGCGTGTCAGCCGCCCGAAGTGCCCGACGTGGCCTACTTCGACCTCGACACCTACGCGGACACGAAAGCGGACACAGGCGGGTCGGACGCGCTGCCGACAGACGACGGCGTGGCCCAGGACTCCGTCGGCACAAAAACCTCCGACTCGGTGAGCGACGCCGCCGCCGCCGAAGACGCCGCAGCGCCCGATCCATGCGTCGGAAAGAAAGACGGCGCGGCCTGCGACGCCGTCGACAAGTGCCACAAGAGCTGGGCGTGTAAGGCCGAGAAGTGCGCCGGCGAGCCGATCGCGTGCGAAGACGGCAACGGGTGCACGGCCGATCTCTGCGACGACGCCGTCGGCTGTTCTCACCCGGCAACCGCGACGACGTGCGACGACGGCAATCCATGCTCGGTGAACGACACGTGCGCCAACAAGACCTGCAAAGCTGGCGGGCCCAAGGACTGCGACGAGGGCAACCCGTGCAAGGCCTACAGCTGCAAACACAACGTCGGCTGCGAACAAGTCAACAAGGACGCGAGCTGCAGCGATGGCGACGCCTGCACCGTGGCTGACAAGTGCTCCAAGGGCATCTGCGGCGGTGACCCAAAGACCTGCGACGACGGCAAGACGTGCACCGAGGACAGCTGCCACTTCCAGAGCGGATGCATGTTCTTACCCAACGCGGTCAGCTGCACCGACAACGACGCCTGCACGGTCGGCGACGTCTGCGCCGAGGGCGCGTGCACGGCGGGCAAGGGCAAGCTCAAGTGCGACGATGGCAACGTCTGCACAGACGACAGCTGTCTGAAGACCAAAGGCTGCATCAAGGCCGCCAACACCGCCGCATGCGACGACGCCAACGTGTGTACCCTCAAGGACACGTGCAAGGACATGGCGTGCAAGCCGGGGGCGGCCAAGTCCTGCAACGACAACGACGTTTGCACCGAGGACAGCTGCAACGCCACGACCGGCTGCACCTTCAAAGCGGACAACGGCGGGGCCTGCGACGACGGCAACAAGTGCACGATTTCGACGTGCGCTGGCGGGATATGCAAATCCGGCGCGCCGGTCCCGTGCGGCGACAAGAAGCCGTGCACAGCCGACGCCTGCGACCCGTCGACCGGGTGTTTTCACGTCGCGTTGTCCGACGTTCCATGCAGCAATGGCCCCTGCAAGAACACGCGCTGCGTGGCCGGCCATTGCCAGGTCTCGACGCTTTGGGGCACATCCTTCGCGGCGGCCAACGACAAGAAGAACGAAGCGGTCGGTGAACTGCACAAGATCCCGACCGGTCTGCTCGGCGTCATCGAGACCGGCGACGAATTCGCCCAGAGCAGCTCCTACCTCGTCCAGACCAATCACATCGGCTCGAATCCCAGCTTCTACGAGCTCGGCGACTCCGGCGCTGAATCCGAGATCGAAGGTGTCGTCACCGACGGCACAACCGCGGTCGTGTACGGCTGCACCAAGTACCCGCAATCAGCCTGCACCGCTTGGTTTTACAGCGTCGCCGTCGCAAACCAGTTCGGCGGCAAGACGAAACCGTCGGGGCCAGGCGTGTTGCTCAACCAGGTTGGCGCGTCTCGCTTCGGCAGCGCGGCAGTGCGCGACAAGGACCGCTTCGTCATCGTCGGCGGACAGGGCGGTTTTTCAGGCTTCACGGGCGGAGTCCTCGCCGACGTCAGCCGGGCGACCGGCAAGGTGATGTCGGCGCCGATCTCCAAGGACTTTGCGTGGTCGGCGGTCGGCGCGGGTGGCAGCGGCCGCATCCTGGTCGTCGGGTCGGACATCAAGACCAAGGACGAAACCCAAGCGCGGCTCCACGTTCGCGACACCAAGAACAAGTTCCTGTACGCGTCCAACTTCAAGGCCGCCAAGGGCTTTGTCGGCGGGGAGGATGTCCTGCGGACCAGCTACGGATGGCTTGTGTCGTTTAATGCCCGCATCGCGCAGGGCCACAGCCAAAGCGGCGACAGCGGCCACGCGCACATCGCGTACTACAGCGACGACGGCAAGAAGCTTACGCAGCTATGGACCCGCACTTACACGGGGCCGTTTGGTGACACGAGCGGCAAGACGTACCTCGTCGACGTGGCGTTTCTTGAAAACGTGCCAGTAAGCGGCGTAATGCCGGGCGCTCGAGCGCTCGTCTCCGTCGAGAACAAGGGAGGAGGCAAGTCTGTCAGCCTCGAGAGCCACCTCATCGGCGCAAGCGACGCCAAGACCGACATCGTGCGCAAGCTCGCCCCGCCGGTCGCCATGGACGTCATTTCCGCGGTGCGCAAGTCGGGCATCTTGATTCTCGGCGGCAGCGCGCTCGGAACGTGGAAGGGCGCAACCAAGTCGATGGGCCGCTTGCAGGCCAGCGATGGGCTGGGCCACTTCACGTGCACGCCGACCGGACAATGCGGCAACCCGACGCCCGTTGGCTGCGACGACAGCAGCCCATGCACGCTCGATGTTTGCGTCAAGGGCAAGGGCTGCCAGTACATCAAGGTGGCGTCTGGCGCGCCGTGCGACGATGGTAAGGCTTGCACAACTCTTGGCAAGTGCGTCAACGGCAAGTGCGAGGACTCCCGCGCAGAGCTATACGCCAAGGGCATTGACGCCTCCAAGGAGGTGGACGAGGAGCTCGCAGACGTCGTCGCCAAGGGCACGACTACGTGGGTGGTCGGCGGTACGCATGCCAAGGGGTTCACCAAGCCGTTTGGCACCGTCGCGCGACTGGGGCCGGGCGGCACGCTGCAGTTCCGTCGCGTCAAACCTGCGGTCCAGGTCGACCACGAGGCCATGACATCCATCGCGGCCGTCTCCCCCGGTGTCTTCACAGCTGGTTGGCGACGGGTCGGTGGCGGCGCGCAGGCCAAGGACGTCGGCGCCGTGCACTACTTCGACGCCGCTGGAAAAGAGAGCAAAGTCACGACAATGGGCGCGGACGGCGACGCTCGGCTCACCGATATCGACAACGTCCCGCAGGTGCCCCGCGCGGCGGTTGTTGGCTGGTCGTGGAACAAGGCGAAGACCAAGCGCACGGCCATGCACGCCATCGTGGCAGCCGCCCAGCCGACAAAAACCGACCTCAATCCCAAGCCGAAGGTGCTGTTCAAGGCCGAGATCCCCAACCAGCAGCTGTTCGCGGTGGCGGTAACGGGCTCAGCCCGGCGCGTCATGTTCGGCGTGACCCCCGACAGCGCCAAGCTCACCATCCACGCCGCGACGAACACCGCGTCCAAGCTGACAGCGTCCACAGCTCGACCGATCCCGAAGAACTACCGGTCGGTGCACGCAGCGGCCCATCACGGCCAGGTCTTCGCGGCGGTCAGCACCCAGAAGGGCCCCAAACACACGGTTTGGCTGTATCGCGTCAACGCGGTGACGGCCAAGGACATCGCGCCGCAGGTCGAGTTGAAAGGATTCGGCGGTCGGGCGAGCGGCATCGCGTCTTTCGGTGACGGCCTCCTTGTCGCAGGCTTGCTCGACGCCACCAAGACCGCCAACCGGGCGATCGGGATGATGGTCGACGGGACCGGCAAGACCATCTGGCGCAAGCGTTTCGGCGGCAACGTCGTCACCAACGTTGCCCGTGTCGCGAATCTCGGCAACGGCTTCGGCGCTATCGTCGGAACGCAGGCATCCGCGACCGCCAAACGGGGATGGATGGTGCGCTTTGACCGCGACGGGCGGGCCGATTGCGACGCCACCGGCAAATGCCATGACGCTGCGCATTGCTCTGACCCGTCCAAGCCGTGTGTGTTTGAGCCCTGCAAGCCCGACGTTGGCTGTTCGGCGGGCGTCAAACTCAGCGACGGAGCCCCCTGCGCGACCGGCAAGGTCTGCAAGGCGGCAGTGTGCAGCGCGCCATGATGTCGAAGACGCCGAATTCTCGGGCTCTGCGATGGGGCGGACGCCACAAACACCGGACTGACGGGCTTGTCGCGATGCTCGTCTGCTTTTCGCTCGTCGCCGCCTCCACCCCCGCGTTCGCCAAGGTCACAAAGGCGCAGCGGCGGGAGGCGATCGCCGCGTCCATCCTCGCCTCGGTCAAGCTCAAGGACGGTGACTTCAAGGCTGCCGCGGTGCTCTACGACGGCGCGTACCGGGTTGATCCCAGCGAGACTGGCTACCTCTACAGCGCCGCGCGAGCTCGCCACAAGGGCGGCCTTTTCGAAGGCGCCGAGAAGAACTACATCGCGTACCTGGCCCTCGGAAAACGCGTGGCGCCGACCAGCCGTGCTCGCGCGGAAAAGCATCTTGCGGCGTGCCGCGTTCAGCTCGCCAAGCTGCGCCGTATCCAAAAAGAGCAGGCCGAACTGGAACGTCGCCGCAAGGAATTGGAGCGGCAAGAAGAGCAGGCCCGCGAACGTCGCGCCGCGGAGCTCGCCCGAGAAAAAGCTGCCAAAGAGCGCGCCACAGCGCTGCCCCGGGCGGTGTCACCGACCGTCGCAGGTACCGTCGCCAAGTCCGGTGGCGGCGGCAGCCCGTTGATGCGCCGTATGGGTTTCTTCGCGGCCGGAATCGGCGTTGTGTCGCTCGCGACCGGCGGCATCCTCTACAGCATGTCCGTCAGCGCTGAAGACAAGTACAACGAGGACCTGAACCTGCCCGATGGCCCCCCGGACATCACCCGCCAGGAAGCCACCGACGCCGCCAACGCCATCGCGTCACAGCGCACAGCGGCCGCCATCGCCGCCGCAATCGGCGCGGTCGGTCTCGCCGGTGGGTTGCTGATCCTGTCGTCGGACGAAACGAACGTGTCGCTCGCGCCAACCGGTCCCGGATTCATAGCCACGGCGCGGTTTTAGGGCGATTGTGGCGCGTCTCTTCTCGGCGACCCGTCAGGCGTCGCGGAGCTTGGTTCGGTACGCGTCGACGTCGACCGGCCGCCGCGCAACCCCCGTTTTCATCGCCGCTTCCGCCACCGCCGCTGAAACGTGCTCGCGGAGGCGATGGTCAAACGGCTTGGGCACGATGAAATCCCGACAAAAGGCCCATGAACCGGCCTCGGACGTGTAGCCCTCACGGGTGAGCGCGGCGATCGCGCGCGTCGCGGCCAGCTTCATCTCTTCGTTGATGGCCCTGGCGCGCACGTCGAGGGCGCCGCGGAAGATATACGGGAACGCGATGACGTTGTTGATTTGGTTGGGATAGTCGCTGCGTCCGGTCGCCATGATGACGTCGCTGCGGGTCGCTGTCGCGATCGGGTAGTCGATCTCGGGCACGGGGTTGGCCAGCGCGAAGACCATCGGGTCGTCGTTCATCGTCCTGAGCATCGCCGGCGTCAGCAGGTTGCCCTTGGACAGACCCAAAAAGACATCCGCGCCAACCATCGCTTCGGCCAACGTACGCTTGTCGGTGTCGGCGGCCATTTCGACGACGTAGCCGGTGTCGCCGCGCCCCTTCCAGACGACCCCGCGACGGTCTGTGATGAGCACGTTTTGTCGCTTCACGCCGAGCTTGACGAAGTACTTGGCGCAGGTGAACCCGGCCGCGCCCTTGCCGCTGACGACAACGCGCAGGTCCTCGACACGTTTGCCCGTCAGCTCGAGCGCGTTGAGCAAACCAGCACCGGCGACGATGGCCGTGCCGTGTTGGTCGTCGTGAAAGACCGGGATGTTCATGCGCGCCTGGCACGCGCGCTCGATGCGGAAGCACTCGGGGGCCTTGATGTCCTCAAGGTTGACGCCGCCAAACGTTGGTTCGAGCGCCGCGACGATGGAGATGAGCCGGTCAGGGTCCTTCTCATCCACCTCGATGTCATACGCGTCGATGTCGGCGAAGCGTTTGAAGAGCACACTCTTGCCTTCCATGACCGGCTTGCCTGCGAGCGCGCCGATGTCGCCAAGCCCAAGTACCGCCGTGCCGTTGCTGATGACGCCGACGAGGTTGCCCTTCGCCGTGTAGTCATAGGCTTTTTCCGGGTCGGCTTCGATCGCCAGGCAGGGTTCGGCGACGCCGGGTGAATAGGCCACCGACAGGTCCGCCGCGGTTCCCACGCTCTTGGTGGGCACGACCGCGAGCTTTCCGGGCCTTCCGATCGCGTGGTATTTGAGCGCCCAATCCTTGAGCATTCGCTTGCGCAGCGCGACCTGTTCCGCCGCCGTGCCACCTTCCCGCAGGGCTGCCTCGAAGTCGCGTGACACGCGGGACTGGATGCGCTCGATCATCGTCTTTCCGAGCCTGCCCATCAGCTCGATTGCCGCTTCGTCGCCGTGGTAGACGCGCGGGAAGAAGTCGCTGGCTCGAATCGCGACGAGCTCGGCCGACCCCTTGGCTGCCACGGTGGCCGAACGCACGTTCTCGTTGAACAGCGCCATCTCGCCGACGATCGCCCCAGTGGTCAGCTCGGTGAGCTTCTGGCCGCCGCGGATGACCTCGAGCGTGCCGCGCAAGACGACGTAGAAGTCCTCACCCTCGCTGCCTTCGGTGACCACCACTTCACCGTCAGCGACCTGCAGGGGCTGGCCGATTTCAGCGAGCAGGCTCACCTCGTCA
Organism: uncultured Enterobacteriaceae bacterium; assembly: GCA_964560875.1. Lineage (GTDB taxonomy): Bacteria > Myxococcota_A > UBA9042 > UBA9042 > UBA9042 > CAZLMW01. The sequence goes on along the minus strand of CAZLMW010000058.1, from coordinate 40,519 downwards.
TTGGGGATGTGCAGGGCGCCGCTGTAGCGTCGCACGCGTTCTTCGCGGCTGGTCATCGGGTCTCCGGGTCGGTGAGCAAGCCTGCGACCGCGGCCCCGCGAGGTCAAATCGCGGTGTAGCGGCTCCCCAAAGGCACCAAAAAGCGCGGCGGCCACCGGTTTCCCGATGGCCGCCGCCGATTCAATGGTCGCGTGTGTGCGCTATTCGCACGACACGTGGTGGATCTTCTTGGTCGCGTCTTTGACGTCTTGGCAGCTGCATCCGTCGAGGTCTTCGATCTTCATCGCCATCGCGGCGCGAATGTCGTCTTCCCAGACGTTCATATACACGGTGCCTTTGCCTTCGTGCTTGCGAATGAAGCGGCCGTCTGGCGCGAAGAAGAAGCCATCGTTCTTCTTGCCCTTACGGTTCTTGCAGTCCACGAGCATCTTGCCCTGCGTCCAGCTGCCGCCTGTGCCCTGGAGCACGGGGAACGTGACTTGCTGCTGCTTGCCGAGGGCCATTTTCTGCTGACTCGGCTGCGACGCCGAGCTGTCATTGATGCTGACGAATACGTAATCGTCACGACCGGAAGCTTTGAACTCTTTGTTCACTTTTTCGAGAATCCCAACCTGGGATACGCAAGATGCTCACCATCCCGCCCCGACGTGAATCCCGACAAACTTGCCCTGGTACGCGTCAGAGAGGTTGACTTCCTGGTTGTAGGTCGGGCTCTTGGGGTTGATATCCTTGAGCGTGATTTCAGGCAGCGGCAGGTACTGCTGGCTGCAGCTCACCGTCTTGCTGCCCTGCGACGTTACGTCGCCCGAGATCTTGAGATCGTCGAGCTTCAGGCTGAAGGAACGGCCCTTGAACTTCATCTTCACGGTGCCCTTGGGGGCGAGCGTGTAACCCTTGATGACCGCGCTGCTCTGGCCCGCGTAGGGCTGCTTGAGCGGCTTGACCGACAGGGACGCTTCGCCACCGGACATCGTGTAGACCGCCGGCTTGTGGCCCTTGGCGAACTTCGTCTCGTCTGCCCACGCTTCGCAGGGGTAGGAGTCGATCGGGAAGTCGCCCTGATAGACGGCCACCTTGGCGTGGAATTCGGCTTTCTGCAGCGCCATTGCGCCGCTGAAGTCGGGACTGAAATCGAGCACGAGCTTGCAGGCGTCGTTTTCGCCAGCGACCGTCACCTTGACCTCGCCAACACACGCCAGGCCGTTGGCCTTGCTGTTGATCAGGTGAGCCATTTCGACTTTGGCGGTGAAGCCCGTGTAGTCGACCGTGTAGCTCTGGTTATCGATCTTGGCGGTGAACGAACCCTCACCCATGGGCTCCGAGATCTTTCCCGCGCCCGTCCCGCCACCGTCATCGGCAGCGCACGCAGCGAGCGCGGATGCGGCAAGGACCGCCGCTATGGTTCTCCATCGTCTCATCGTTTCTGTCCCCCTTGGATTTTGCCCAGCGAATCGCCGGGGCTGACCATTGAACCTGTTGCGCCGCTGTCCGAACCGTGTCGAAAGTCCGCACGCGCGTGGCCGGCTAATACGCCGTCGCGCTGCGCGCAGCAATCGTTACAAGTTTTGTTCGATCGATCCACGGTTGTCTTGGCCCCATTGACGAACCAACCGCTTCGAATCGTTGCATCCATGCAACAATGTGAACGGCGTTCGGTCAGTTGGTCGGGATCGCTGCCTTCAACGCGTCAAGCTCATCGACGGTGAACGGGCGGCTGTTTCGGCCTTCGAAGTGCTTGACCAGCGCGCCATCCTTGTCGAACACGAACGCGTCGTGGCGGCTGTTCTTGCCGTAGTGGTTGCGCAGCCATTTCGCCTCCGTCTCCTGCAGCAGCGGATACGTCGTGGCGCGATCGATCTGGCGCTGGTGACGCAGCGCTTGCGCCGATGGCGCGTGCAGGCCAACCCAGGCGTGGTCCGTGCCGGCTTTGACGAGGTCTTTGTGGATGGTCTCGAAGGACGCAGCCTGCGCCCGGCAGCTCACTCACCACCCCTGGGTGAGGATCGCCACCACCGGTCTGCCCAGGAAGACGTTGAGGTCGTATTCGAGGTTGAACCACGGACTGTCGCCCTGGAAATCGCGCACTCGGTAGGTCGGGTGCGGGGCCTTGCAGTCGTCGTAGTTGGCCGACTTCGGATCGCATCGGCTGCACGTCGCCGCTCCGTCCAGCTCGCTGACAAGGTCGCCGCCGAACTGGATGGTCGCCAGGTCGAATTCGGTCGTCTTGTCGCCGGGCTTTGCCTGCGCAAGAGTGATCTTTCCACGCGGCGCCACGAGCAGCTTGTTGACCGCGCCGGACTTGCCTTCTTCGTCGCTGATGGCGTCGAGCGGGAGCCAACCTGCGTTGTTGCCGACAACGTCGTATGCGGTGTCGCCGTCGGGCTGCCACACCGCCTTGGACACCTTCATCCCGAACGCATCCTGCGGCGTGAACGTGACCGCGAGTTTGTGCTTGCCGTCCTTGCTCACGGTGTCGACGTGCAGCGCCTGGATACATCCGTCGGCGCCATGTTTCATCGACGCTTTGGCTGTGCCGCCGTCGAATTGGACGCTGGCGAAAGAGCCGATCGGATGAAACGCCATCGGTTTGGGCTCGTACGTGGAATCGTCGACGTCGTCAGAGCATCCAGAGCCAACCGCGGCGACGGCCAGGGCCGCGACGAGGGTGACAAGAAGGTGACGGCGATGGAGGTAGGCTTGCTTCATAGTGGTGCCACGATAGCTTCCGCCGCCGCGCTGGCAAGGCTGAAACAGTAAACGACGTTTACTTTTGTCGCGTGCAGGACCGATATGAGCGCAAGATTGAAGCGATTTCACAAGGCGATGGGTCACGACGCCTGGCGCGTTCTGGGGGCTCATCCGGCGACCGTCGATGGCGAGTCCGGGTACGTCTTTCGGCTCTGGGCGCCGCGGGCGACGCTCGTTGAGTGGATCGGCGACTTCAACGGCTGGAACGCGTGGCCGATGGCGCGCCGCAAGGACGACAAGTCGGTCTGGCAGCTATTCGTCACCGGAATTGGGCCCGGCGACAACTACAAATTCCGCGTCCATGGCGCCGACGGCTCGGTCGTCGATAAGGCCGATCCCTTCGCGTTCGCCGCCGAGCTGCGTCCCAATACCGCCTCAACGACCACGAAAAGCACACATCGCTGGCGCGACTCGGCGTGGATGAACGCGCGCTCTCAGCGATTGCCGTGGCACGAACCGATCAGCATCTACGAGCTGCACCTGGGCAGCTGGGTGCGTCACGGCGACGGGTCTTTTTATGGCTACCGAGAGGTCGCTGACCGGCTCGTGGACCACGTCGTCGGGCTCGGGTTCACGCACGTCGAGTTCATGCCGCTGTCGGAGTTTCCCTACGACCCGTCCTGGGGCTACCTGGCGACCGGCTATTTCGCGCCGACTTCGCGATACGGCAGCCCCGATGATCTGCGCTACCTGGTCGACCGGCTTCATCGCGCAGGGCTTGGCGTCATCATCGACTTCGTCCCCGCGCACTTTCCCAAAGACGAACACGCGCTGGCCCGTTTTGATGGCGAGCCGCTCTTCGAATACCCCGATCCACGCCGCGGCGAGCATCCCGATTGGGGGTCGCTGATCTTCGACTACGCGCGACCCGAGGTGCGCAGTTTCCTGCTCGCCAGCGCGGCTTTTTGGATTGAATCGCTGCACATCGATGGTCTGCGGGTCGATGCGGTGGCGTCGATGGTCTACCTCAACTACTCGCGCGTCGACGGGGAGTGGGAGCCCAACGATTTTGGCGGTCACCAGCACCTTGAGGCGATCAGCTTCCTGCAAGACCTCAACCGGATGGTTCGGGCGCGTTTTCCCGGCGTGATCACGCTCGCCGAAGAGTCGACCGCATTCCCGCGCGTCTCCGGTGACCCGCCTGCGCCTTATGCGCCGTGGGACGCGGGGCTCGGCTTTCACTTCAAGTGGAACATGGGCTGGATGCACGACACGCTTGGCTACCTCGGTCGCGATCCGATCCATCGCCGCTACCACCACAACGACATGACGTTTCCGTCCACGTACCAGCACGCCGAGGACTTCGTCTTGCCGCTGAGCCACGACGAGATGGTGCACGGCAAGGGCAGCCTGGTGCGCAAGATGGGCGGCGATTGGGCGGACGGGTTGCGGCAGCTGCGGTTGCTGCTCGCGTGGCAGTGGACGACCCCCGGCAAGAAGCTGCTGTTTTCTGGCGGTGAGTTCGGCCAGGAATCGGAGTGGGATTTCGACGGCGAGCTGGACTGGGGACAGGCGGCTGAGCCCGCGCGGCGCGGGGTCCTGGCGTTCGTTGCCGCGCTCAACCGGTTGTACCGCGAGCGTTCCGCGTTGCATCGACTCGACTGTGATCCCCGTGGGTTTGCGTGGATCGACGCCGACGACGCCGACCGCTCCGTGTACAGCTACAAGCGCCTGAACGGTGACGGGGACCTGGTGATCGCCGTGTTCAACATGACCCCGGTTTCGCATCCCGAGTACCGATTGACCGTTCCTTCAGCGGGGGCCTGGCGCGTGCTCTTGGACTCCTCGTCCGCCTGGTTTGCCGATGCCGACCGTCCCGTCGGCGAGCCCGGACCGCCGATGGCCGCCGTGAAAGTTGGCACCGATTGGACGGTTCGCCTTTCCCTCCCGCCCCTCGGCGCGCTATTGATCGCCCGATCTTGAACGACAGGGGCGCTGAGCGACCCGGGCGACGACCGCATGGACGACGATTGGGGTGACGGCCCGGGAGACGAGGAGCTTGCCGCGCTCGAGCGTGGTGAAGACCTTGATTTCGCGGCCGAAACCGATGCGCTCGACGATGGCGACGACCAGGCGATCGAGGTGCTGCCCGAGATGGGGTGGATCGCCGCGGAGAGCACCTTCCGCCTGCGCGCTCCCAAAGCCCGCTATGTCGAGATCGTGTTCCGCGACCATCCCCACGGTGAGCGCCAGGTCGTGGTGCCGATGTCCGAGGAGCTGCTGGAAACCAACGACGGCGAGCTGCCTGTCTGGACGGCGACCATCGTTCCCCCGCTGCCGTTTTATCGCTACCGCGTGCACCACGGGCGCAAGACGCTGCGCATCGCCGATCCCTGGTCGCGCGCCGTGGTGCGGCGAAAAGTGCCCGGAAACCCAGCCTGGTCGGTCGCGAAGAAAGCCGAAGCGTACGATTGGCGCGGCGACACCGGCGTCACGCTGCATCCAGACGACGCCATCATCTACGAGGCCCATGTCGGCGACCTGACCGCCCATCCCAGCGCCGGGGCCATGAAGCCCGGCACGTACGCCGGGTTGACCGAGACCCATCCCGCGGCCAGCGGCGGCTTGCCCCACCTGATGCGCCTTGGCGTCAACGCGCTGGAGCTGCTGCCGCTCGCGTCGTTTCCCCTCCAGGAGACCGCGCACCGCCACAACCACTGGGGCTACATGCCCACGTTCCCGCTGGCACCCACCGAGGTCTACGGCGCGGCATTCGCAGCTGCCGAGCCTGGCGACTGGGTCGGCATCGCAGCAGATGGGTCGTTCGAGGATCCCGCGGTCGAGCTCAAGAACATGATCCGCGCCCTGCATCAGCGGGGCGTCGCGGTGATTGTCGATGTGGTGCTCAACCACGTGTCGCTGCACGACAAGAATCCGCTGCTGTTGCTCGACGGTGGCGATTGGTTCCGGCGCGACGATACGGGTCACATGCGCAATGACAGCGGGTGCGGCAACGACCTCGCGACCGAAAACATCGACATGCGTTCGCTTGCCGTCGCGACCATCGCCCACTGGTTGACCGAGTACCATGTCGACGGCGTGCGAATGGACCTCGCCGAGCTCATCGACAACGACACGATGGAGGCCATCGCCGCGACCGCGCTCGACATTCGGCCCGACGCGCTCCTGATCGCCGAACCGTGGAGTTTTCGTGCGCACCGCGGGGGCGACCTGGCCGACATGGGCTGGACGGTGTGGAACGACGGCTACCGCAACGTCATCAAGGGGCGATCGCCGGACCGCGGCGGCTTCATCTTCGGCGCGCCGGCGACGCGCGAGGTTCGGGCGGCGATCGGGGGTTCGACCATCGAGCAGGGCGGCGGGTTTGCGGCGTCCGAGCTGTCGTTGAACTACCTGGAGTCGCACGATGACTACACGCTCGGCGATTTTGTGCGGGTCGCGCTTGGCCAGGGCGCAAACGAGCCGGTCACCAAGCGCGCCGTGCAGCACGTGCAAGGGCGCGCACTTCGGGTCCACAAGGTCGCCGCCGCCGCCCTTCTCGCCACCCGCGGGCCCGTCATGATCGCCCAGGGGCAGGAGTTTGGCCGCGCCAAGGTCACCGGTGGCCGACGCGGTCGGCTCTGTCACAACAGCTACAACAAGCGCGACGACACCAACCACATCGACTGGAACGACCGGGCCGCCAACCCGGAGCTCGTTGCCTGGTATGGCCGGTGGATCGCGCTGCGAAAGTCCCTCTTGCAGCCGGCATGGCAAGCGGGCGCCGCCACGAACTGGGTGTCAGCAGACCGTCCGGCCGCGATTGGCTACACCGTCCAGGGCATGGATCGGCCGGTGGCGGTGCTGATCAACGCCGACGCGCATCACGCCGCGACATTCGACGTCGGAAAAGGCCACTGGACCCCGATGATCGGCACGCGGGATTGCACGCCGCATCGCACCGGCCACGTCACCGTGCAACCGGGCTCAGCGGCCTTGCTGGTCCGCGCCTGATCGCAAGTTGCTCGCTTCGTGATGCACAGCGGCCTTGAGCCACGGGGCGATCTTGTCGGCGGCAGGCACCGGATCGCGGGGCCAGTTGTTGTGATTGATCCCGTCGGCCACGGACCACAACCAGCGCTCGACCGATGCGTCTGCAATCCGCGCCAGCAGCGTTTCCAGAGATCGCTCAGGCGCCCAATCATCGCCCTGCAGCCGGCAAGCGAACGTTTTGCCGTCCCACGCTGCGAGCGCGCCTTCCCCGTCGAACGCGTCGAGGCGGAATTCGCCCGACCGCACCACACCGGCCCACTGGCGCATCAACCGGCCGGATTCGCGGCCGCCGAACCCGAGCTTGTCGCCGGGGAAGAACCCGGTGCTCCTCGAGATGGCGGCGGCGAGCAGAGCCGAACCGCGCACCTTCCAGCCGTCGACGCCGGGCCAGCTGCGAAAATGCGGCGAGCCCGACGCGATGATGACGACCGCCGCGACCGAGCTACGATTGCGACCTGCGTGCATCAGGCAAACCTGGCCGCCGATCGAGTGGCCGATCCACGAAAACGGTACGCCGGGCACATGCTGCATGGCCGCTTCACAGACGCCGCGAGCATGTTGGTCGACCAGCTCGGGATACCCCCACTGACGCCCGAGCGGATGGGCGCGCAAGCCGCTGTCGCCATGCCCGGGCCAATCGGCGAGCACGGTGCAGATCCCGCGGGCGGCCATCTCGCTGGCGAAGCAACGGTAGTACGCAGCTCGGATCCCCAGCGCGGGGAGCACGGCGAGCACCGCGGCCGGCGGACCGTCGGGCGCGAAGACGTGCGCGAGCTGGCGCCCGCCGATGGTCTGCACGTCGATCGTGTGCTCTGGGCACATCTACTTGCCCGCGATCGGCAGCGTCACTTCAAATTCGCAGCCGTCGTCGCGCGGCACGAGGCGGAGCTGCGCGCCGATGTCCCGGCAAAACCGCGCCGCTTGCGCAAGTCCCATGCCCATCGCGCGCGGCTTGGTGGTGAAAAACGGCTCGAAAATGCGCGTGGCGATGGACTCCGGCACCCCGGGACCGTTGTCGATGACACGGACGTAGAGCTTTGCGTGGTCGGCCCGCGCGGCGACGACGATGTTGGGCGACTCCAGGGTTGCCGTTGCGTCCGCGCTGTTGTGCAGCAGGCTGATGAGCACCTGGCGCAAGCGACCTGGCGGCGCGGAGACGGTGCCGAGATCGTCGGGAATGTCGACCTCGATGGTCGCGTGCTCCAAACGTGCGTTGACGTGCGCCGCGCCCTCGAACAGCTCGTCGACCGGATCGATGATCTCGCGCGGACCGGCGTCGTCGCGGCGCGCGATCTCGCGGATCTCGCGGACGAATCCAGCGACGCGGTCGATCCCGTCGCGGACCTCATCGAGCACGATCATCGGGTCGCGTCCGTCGCCGCCGGAGAGCACGTCTCGGAGCTCCGTTAGCCCGCCAGACACCCAGGTGAGCGGGTTGTTCACCTCGTGGGCGAGCCCGGCAGCGAGGCGCCCAAGCGTCGCGAATTGCTCAGCTTCGTCGGCACGGTTGCGGTCGGCGACCGTCTGCAAGGTGATCGACAGGAACTTGGCGAGCTCGTCGATCACGGCCTCGTCTTCCGCGTCGAAGTGGTCGGTTTTGTTGGAGGCGACGCCGAACGTTCCGAGCACCGTGGTTCCGGCCATCACCGGCGCGATGATACCGCTGCGGATCTTGTCGCCGCGCGCTCGGGCCCGCGTGTTTTCGGCGGCCGATCCGGGGTCGAACCGAACCGCCTTTCCGCTGCGCACCACGCTGCCGCTGAAACTATCGGACACACGCAGCCGCCGGCCGACGACGCCGCTGATCGAACCGAGCGCGGCCGCGTACACCAGCTCGTCTCTGCTCAGTCGTGTGACCGATGCGCCGTCGGCATCCATCGCTGCCATCGCATGCCGGGCCGCCAACTCGGCGACTTCGCTATACGAAGCGCCAGCGGCAACAGCCCGGAGCAGCTCGCGATACACGGACGCATGGAGTTCAGTGCTGGTCACCGGCCCTCGAGAGCAAAGATGGCGCCTGTTAAAACGCCACATTGTTTTGTCATCACGCGTCTCGCTGTCAATGGCGTTGTTATCCGCAGGTTCGATCGGAGTTCGCGGGGCGCGAGAGTCCGCGGGTGCTGCCGCATGGCGGCCCACGACGGTCGCTCGCCGTCGGAGGCGACTCGCCGGACACGATGCAGTGCCAGGATCGTGCCCGACTCAAACGATCCGACGCCTTGTTACACGGCCAAATGCACCGCATCAATCGTTACGAGAGCCCATCGCGATCGTCGAAGCGTCGCTGCCAACGGCTGTCTTGCGCTCCGAAGCCGGTCTGTCTGCGTTGTAGGGCGTCGTCCCGGCGTGCTGGCCACCAACATCCTCTTCCCGTCCGATGTTCACGGGCTCGCTGAGGTCGGCGTTGGCCCACGCGCCATCGGTCGCGGTCTCGATCGCCCGCCGCATCGTGTTGGCGTCGCTGTAGCGGCCGGCGCGGTCGGTGGTGAGCACCGTCGCGAGGATCTCGGTGAACCCGTCGGACACGCTGGCGCCCGATACGTCGTTGGGATCGGGGGCTTTTTCCGTCCGCACGCGGTGCATCAGGGTGAACGGGTCTTCGTCTTCGAATGGCAGCCGGCCGGTGAGCGCGACAAAGAGGATGACGCCCAGCGAGTACAGGTCGCTGCGGGCGTCGAGGTCTTCGGCACCGATCTGTTCGGGGCTCATGAAGCCGGGCGTGCCAAGTGTCCTACCCTGCGCGGTGAGGGCCGAATCGGCCGCGTGGGCGATGCCGAAGTCGAGGACCTTGACCGCCACGTCGCCGCCGCCAACAGGGCAGAGCATCACGTTGTCGGGCTTGAGATCGCGGTGCACGAGACCGGCATTGTGGGCTTCGGCGAGGCTGCGCAGGATCGGCACGGCGATGGCCGCTGCCTGGCTCTCCGACAACATCAGGCCCCAGTTCGCGCAGCCCCGCAAAGCCGCGCCGAGCGTGACGCCGTTGAGGTGTTCCATCGCGATGAACAGCGGCCCGTCGTCGACCTGTCCGAAATCGAACACGCGCACGGTATTGGGGTGGGTCAGTCCGGCGGTGATGCGCGCCTCGCGGTAGAAGCGGCGGATCGCGTTGAAGCCGTCGTCGTCGCCGGTCGGCAGGGCCAGGATCTTGATGGCGAGCGGCTGCAGCGTGACCGTGTGCTTGGCTTCGTACACCGCGCCGTACGCCCCGCGCCCGATGGTGCGCAACAGCCGGTAGCGTCCTGCGATGACCCGGCCCGCCTCGTACCCGTCGGCCGGGACATGTCGTCCGCCGATCGCGATGGTCGGGATGCCGTCGTCCGGGCAAATCGCGGTGTCGAGAAGGTGTCCGCAGACCGGGCAAAAGCGCCTCAATTCCTGCATATCACCCGCCCCCGCAGCCTTGTGCGACCGGCATCATCCGCCGCGCTTCGTCGCAACGTCAACGTCGGCGGGACGCGCTACAAATACAGCCTCTTACCCGCGCGCAGGGCTTGCAGCGAATAGAACGTCCCGCGCCAGTTGATGCCGCCGGCTCGCAGCGTCTTCACCATCGACCGCAGCAGAACGTAGCCGATAAACCCCATCACGACCGGGATGAAGAGCGTGGCGACAAAGGGTTGGCCCACCCGCCGATAGCTGACCGCGGCGATGACCGCGAGTGCCGCTGTAGCTGCGGCGAGTCCGGTGACGAACAGCGAACCGGAAAGCGGCGCGAGGACGAACGCCGCGGACGCTGCCGGCAACCCAATTCCAATGGCGAGCGTGCGCGCGATGCTGCAGTTGCCGAGGCCGACAAAGCCGTTCTTTTCGAGCCCGCGCGCCATCGCCGGCATACTTTCGTACCAGGACAAGCCCAGGTGTTGGCCAGCTGTCCCAAGCATCGCCCGCGCCCCGGCCTGTTCGACCATCATCATCGCGAGCGCGGTGTCATCGACGACCTCCATGCGCAGAAATGACCAGCCCTTCGTGCGCAGGAAGTCCGCGCGTCGCACCATGTTGAACGCCCCGACTCCCGCATAGGCCCCGGTGCCAGCAACGCCGATCTTGTGCGGCTGCAGAGCGGCGAGAAATCCCGTCGCAAACGCGCTGATGGCGGCGTTGAGCCAGAACGTGCCGCCGTGCATTCGGGGCAGCAAAGCAAGGTGGCCGAGGTTGCGGTCTTCGCACACGCGGACCGCCCGGCGCAGGACGTCGTCGTAGAAGTGCACATCGGCGTCGGTGTACAGCAGGTAGTCGCCGGTGGATGCCTCGGTGCCGACCTGCATCGCGTTGAGCTTGCCGAGCCAACCGTCTGGCAGCTCGTCGACGTGAACGGCAATGACCCGATCGTCTGAGGCCGCGAGCCGGTCGATGATCGCGCCGGTTTCGTCGGTGGAGCGGTCGTTGACCATGACGATCTCGAGCGCGGGATAGTCGATGTCGAGCAGGCTGCGTCCGGCGGCCTCGATGGTCAGCCCTTCGTCGCAGGCAGCCACGATAACGCTCACCCGCGGCCAGTCATCCCCAGAAGCCGGCAGGTCGGCGAGGGCTTCGATCTTGCCGATAGCGACCGCAGCGCGCAGCAACCCGACGGTCAGCACACCTACGAGCCCGGCCCATACGATCGTGATGAGCCAGTCCATGTCACCTCGGCCGGTAGACGGCGTAGACGTGGGTCAGCCGGTAGCTCCGGTAGTCGCCGGGACGCGCCCGACGGCTGCCGACGTAGCTGAGCATCAATCCCTCCGTGCGGGAGCGATCGAGCCAGCCCACGAATATCGCGCTGTGCACCCCCCTGTTGTACGAGAAGTTGATGTACGAGAGGAAGTCGCCGGGCTGCAGCTGGTCGGGATCGATGTAGGGCCCGTGGCGGCCGGTCTTGTAGACGCGCTTGCGTTGCTTGCGGCCGATGCCCGCGTGTTTGTAGACGGCGTTGGCGTAGGTCCAGCAGGAGCCGCGAATCACCGTGCCATCGTCGACGACCATGCGTCGGCCGGTTTGCAGGACCTGGCGTGCCGCGGGCGTGGCGGCTTGTTCTGCGCGGTCGAGAATGGTGATGAGGGCCCGCCCGATTTCGGCACCGTGGCGCCAATCTTTGACGACATCTCCGCTGCTGCGACGACGGCGTTTGCGACGGACGCGACGTTTGCGGCGCGGTTTGGGCGCGATGACAGCGGGCTGCACGGCGTCTTCGTCCGGTTCCAGGTCCGGCTGGCGGTAGTCGTTTTCGTTGTCGTAGTCGTTTTCGTTGTCGTAGCCGGTTGTGCGCGGAGCGCGATCGTGTCTGGGCTGAGCGCTCGAGCACCCGGGGGTGACAAGGCCGAGGAGCAGGAGGGCGGCGATGGCGATGCGTGCACGGTTCATGGAGACATCAACGTACACCAGTGAAGCGGTATTCGGCATAAAACGACATAGACTGTCGCAGCGATTGGCCACGATTCGCCGGTCAGTATCGGAGCGCGCCATGACATCGAACAACGCCACGCCAATCGACCCGACCGAGACCAAAAACAACGGCTCGCCCGTGCCGGTCCGGTCCCGATTCAGCGGCTGCCTGCTCGCGGGCGCGGTCGGAGATGCCCTCGGCGCTTCGGTCGAGTTCGATTCGCACGCGCAGATTCGGGCCCGCTTCGGCGACGACGGGATCACCGACTATGCGCCAGCGTACGGGCGAATCGGCGCCATCACGGACGATACGCAGATGACGCTGTTCACGGCGGAAGGCATGTTGCGCGGCCATGTTCGGTGGTCGCTCAAAGGCATCTGCGACCGCATCTCTGTCGTCACCGGTGCATACCTGCGCTGGCTGGCCACCCAGGGAGCTTGCAACCGTCACGGTCTGGGCGAATCCGTCAACGAGCTGACCGGTTGGTTGGTAGGACACGACGACCTGCATCACCGCCGCGGACCGGGCAATAGCTGCCTTTCGTCGTTGCTCGGCAAGCGCAGCTTCGCCGACGTGGTGACGGACGACCGAAAAGGGTGCGGCGGCGTGATGCGGGCGGCGCCGGTTGGCCTGTTCGGTTGGCGACGTCACGGTCCACAGCCGCTCGACGAGGTCTTCGAGTTCGGCTGCGCCACGGCCGCGATCACGCATGGACATCCGACCGGACAGCTCTCCGCAGGCGTATTTGCGGCCCTTGTGTGCTTGCTGGTCGACGGACAGGACCTGGGGACAGCGGTCCAAACCGCCATCGAACTGCTGGTGGTTCGTGACGACCACCACGAGACGCTCGCCGCGCTCAACAAGGCCATCGAATTGGCGGAATCAGACACGCCGCGATCCGACGCAATCAGGTCGCTCGGGCAGGGTTGGATCGCCGAGGAGGCGCTCGCTATCGGGGTCTACTGCGCGCTGGTGGCCGACGACATCCGCGACGGGCTGCTGCTTGCGGTCAATCACAGCGGCGACTCGGACTCCACCGGCTCCATTACCGGCAACCTCCTCGGGGCGCAGCTCGGACAAGGGGCCATCCCGCTCGCCTGGCGCGACCGATTGGAGCTCCGCGACGTCATCACCGAGGTCGCAACCGACCTGCACGACTACCGCGACTGGTCGTTTTCCGACGAGGCGGCCGACGCCGACTCCACCGAGCACATCTGGCACAAGTATCCCGGACACTGAACGGGCCGCGCGCCAGAGGCCGGTTCGTTGCACGTGAAGAAGCGTCGGCCGCCGGCCGGTCGTCGCGGGCACCGATGTACCCGCGTTGCCTCCGATCACGACGCCGACGAAGTCATCACCGGCGACGTGGGCACCGGGGAGATCCGCGCTGTCGCCGCGCGTATCAAGAAGCTCTCCGGCGAGTAGCAAGCTCACTTCAGCCGCACAAGTTCGAGCATCCGGTCGCCGGCGTGTCCCCGGATCGTCACGAGGCGATCTCCGCCAACCGCGCGGTCACCCCGGCGGCTCAAGCGGACCGCCGGATGTAGCTTCGTCGGCTTGCTGAGCGGCTTGCCATCGGCGTCGAGGCGCAACAGCCAGGCGTCGCGGAACGCGTCGGCGGACCAGCGCTCCCAGGTGACGAGAACCTGGCCGTTTTCCAACTTGTGGGCGCCAAGACGGCTGACGTTTTCGTCGACGCCCTTGTAGTCGGTCAGCCATGTGACCCCCGTCGTTCGCTGGTCGCACCAGTCGCCCTGGAAATCGTAGAAGCCGCCTTTGCTGGCGTTTGCCGCGCCGAGGACCAGGTCGTCGGTGACCACGTTGTCAAAGCCCGCGCCGCACGACGTCTTGCCGGTCACCTTCGAGGCGGCTTCGAAGTCGGGGCGGACCTTCACGAGCCCGAGATTGCGCGCTGCGTTGTGCTGGCTGAGCGCAGCTTCGTTGGCGAGCGGTGGTCGTTCCCCGGCGAACAGCACGAGGTGGTGCTGGGCGCTGGTTATGACGCCGCCGAGCTCGGTGTAGGTGTTGTTGTCGTTGCTCCATCGGTACATCGGCTTGCCCGCCGCGTCGTCTCGGTAGTACGGGAATTTCGTCCCCGCGGGGTTGGCCGAGTCGGCGCCATGCATGGTCTTGAAGGCGTAAACGACCCGTCGCTGCAGCGTCTTGTCGTCGTAGCGTGTGAGCACGATGCCGCGCGGCTGGTTGTCGCCAAGGCTTAGCGAGACGAAGCGACCGTCGTGACCGATCTCGAGGCGATTGCCCAGCGAATGCCCGGCCAGCTGGCCGTGGTGTTTGCGAATATCGAGCGTGTCAGCGGCGAAAACCACACCAATCTCGCCCTGGTGAGTCAGCCCATCCGAACCCTGGTGCATCGTGCGGGCAAGCTGCAGCGCCAGCGAGCCACCGGATAGCCGCATGGCCGCGAACCACGGGATGGTCGGGGTCCAAAAACGCACGATGTTCAGACCATGGGCTCCCGCGCTGCTATCGAGTTTGCGCCGCAGCAGTTCGTTGCCCTTGGCGTCCACCTTGAGCAGCGTGGCTTTCCGCGTCGCCAGCGGCGCACCGTCACCACGCTGGATGAGCAGGCAGAACACGACCCCGGCCTTGTCGCCCGTCGCAGCGGCGAGCGCGTCATCCGCGCCGGCTGGGTGTGGCAGCTTGGTGTGCTCGATGCTGAGGCGATCACCGGAGATACGACTCAAGTAGATGTCGCGGTCGCCCGAAACCACCCGCCAGACGAACCGAATCGGCGTGGTTGCCCCGCTTGGCCCGTTGGAGTGGCCCGCGCCGCTGGGCAGAAACCAGAAATGGCGGTTGTGTCCCCAACGGTTTTGGAAATCAGACAGCCCGTACGCGAAGTCCTGCGCGCCGTCGAAGGGACGGCCAGGAGCCGGATAACGCGTCATCTCGGCGTGAATGATTGCGTCTTCGTGCAGCGTCGCTGCCTCGATCCCGTCCGGCGCTTTGTGCAGCGAGCTCACGTCCGCTGCGAGTGGTGCGAGGGCGATGATTGTCGGGCGGTGGATGTCGTGCACGGTCAACCCCGGGACGAGGTGCCCGCTGCCGGGCTGCACGTTGGCGGCGTCAAAACGTGCGACGTGTTCGAGGCGCCCGTCGCGGAGCACGTACACGGCGTATGCCTTGCGCTCGGGGAGGCAGAGGCGGATCCCATGGCCGCCGGAGATGAACTTGCCCGCGCGTTTTTTCGGCGGCTCGATGCGCCAGGCGGCCAGGTCGGCGCCGCCGGGTGTTCGCCGTAGCCGACCCGCAGCCACCGGGAAGTCGGCGTGGTTGTACTTGCCGTCGACGCGGCACACGTCGTGGTCGTCGGGCAGGGCGACGATGGTCAGGCCCGCGAGTCGATCTGCGGGGTCGGTTTGGCCGTTGCACCACGTCGTCACGTCGTGGCGCGCCGTGCTGCCGGTGCCGGGGAGAATCGCAGATGCTTCGGGCGCAAACGCCCAGGTTCGCCACTTCGGGGGGCTCTGCACGTGGGCCTTGGAGACCTTTGCCGCGCCACCGATCCCGGACGCGAACGTCTGCGGACACGCCGACTGCGGGCTGTCATCGCTGCATCCGACCGCGAGCGTGGCGATGAGGACAGAGACGCCAGCGCTTGCAATGCGACGCGAGCCACCGACGCGCATCGATGTCACGGGATGACCTTGAGCTTCTGATGCTTGACCAGGAAGTCGAAAGCGAACTCGTTGAGGGTCTTGCCATTGATCTTGGCGTTCCACGCGCTGTGTCCAGCCCCCTTGAGCGGGTGATAGACGAATGGCGCGCCGCTCTTTTCGTAGGCCTCTTTCAGCTTCGTGGCTTCGGCAAACTTGACGACCGGGTCGGCCGTCCCGTGGATGATCGCCAGCGGCGGGTCATTCTTGTCGAACCGCGATTTGCCGTCGCCGGTCACGGACAGCGCCTGCAAGATGCCGTCTCCACCCCAGTAATCGATGATGGCGCTGATCTTCGCCGACGCTTTCAAGTGAGTGGTTGCAAGCGTCGGATCCTGTTGGGTCGTCAGCTCGTCGCGCAGGTCCGATGGCTTCGAGATGCCCACCCCAATCGCGGTGTAGGCGCCCGCCGAGCCGCCGCCGATCGCAATGTGGTTGGGGTCGACCCCAAGCTTGGTCGCGTTGGCGTGCAGCCATCGAACCGCCGCCTTCGCGTCGCGGCCGGCCAGGTACATCGCCTTGACGATGGACGGAATCGGCGTGGCTGCAGCTGCCGCGGCCCACACAGCCGGGATCGGGCCTTCGCTGCCGGCGAGGCGGTAGGTGATGGACGCCGCAAAGAACCCGCGTGCGGCCAGGTAACGGGATTGCGCCACCATCGCGCCGTTCTTGCGGTTGCCGCCGACGAAACCGCCGCCGTGGATCATGATCATCGCGGGCTTGAGACCGCCGGCGTGGCCTTTGGGCGCATACGTGTCCAGCTTCAGCTCGATCTGCTGCCCCTTCTTCTTGCCCCACGCGGCCTGCACGACGGCCTTGCCGTAAACGACGGCTGTCTTGGTCTCAACCGCGTACTTGGCGGACTTGTGAACGGTCGGCGGCGCGCTCGATGCCGTGTCCGCTGGGCCGGCGTCGCCGTGAGCGGCTACATCCTGGCCCGTTGCACCCGCGTCAGACGAAGCCGAAGCCGAGTCTTTGCTCCCTGCGCCGTCGTTCCCTGCGCCGTTGCTCCCTGCGCCGTCGTTCCCTGCGCCGTCGCTCCCCGCGCCGTTGCTCCCTGCGTCGGCTGACGTCGACCCTGTGTCCGCGCCGCTCGACGACGTGTCGTTGTCCGTCTCGCCTGTCTCGACATCTGTGGTGCCGCATGCGGCTACAAGGAGCAGGCACGTCAGCGCCGCCAGCACCCGCGTGGATGGCCTCGCGAGCCGGATCGGAGAGAGGTGATTGCGCATGATTGTTCCCGTCGACGAAGTCGCGATGTTGGCGGCCCGCGGCCGAGCGCTGTCAGCGTAACCAATCACGGAGGATCTGGCGCCCCCGGACCGGGGTGCGGGTGGTGACAAGCGGCCTTGTAGCAGGGTAGAAAGACGCGCCAACGACAAGGACGCATCGCCATGACCGCACGTTTGCTCGCCTCGCCGGAGCACCGAACCGCAACTCCGCGCCACACCGCCTTCGTGATCGGATCGTTCATTGCGACGGTCGCGCTTGCCATGAGCAGCACAGGTTGCACGCCTACGTTGCTCGAGCACCTCAATACGCACGAAGAGATCACCTACAAGAACGACTGCAAGAAGGCGACCGACAAACACTCCAGCGACCTGGCCGGCGGCCGCTACTTCCTGCCCGAGTTTCACGTGGAGAAGTGGATCGGCGAAAAACCGAAGAGTGAGAAGATCGGCGAAAAGGAGCTCGTCGATCAAATCGTCAGCGGCAAGACGCGCACCGGCATGGTCATCGCCCGCGGCGGCCTCGGAAAGTCCCGGCTCGCCAAGTCGATTCGCGCGCAGACGTGCTCGACCGTGCCAATCTTCTCGCTCGACCTGAACAAAGACGTCGCAGCATACGACGTGCAGGGCACAGACGCGATGCTGCTGATGATGCTGGCCCGCAAGCTGCATATCGGCGGCGGTCAGGACGGCCTTGCTGAGCTCGACCGGTTGCTTCGCAGCCAGCGCTGGATCCTGCTCGCCGACGCCATCGAGGAAGTCGACCTGATCAAGCGCGCCAAGGTCGCGCTCGCCATCGCCAAGCTGCGCAACCGCTACCCGAACACGCTGCAGATCATCATTTTCGCGCGCCCGCCGCTGCTGGTGCCCTATTACGGCTTCGGGCTGATGGATACCGTTGTGCATATCCTGCCGATCACGTGCCAGCGAGCCGAGAAGTTCGTCGGCAAACTCAGCAAGAACCAGTCCGAAGAGTCGCGCTTTTGGGCCTTTGCCAAGGACTACGGCTTCGATGCCAAGGGCAAGTTCGGCTACCAGTGCCTCTACCCCTACATGGCGACGTACCGCGACGTCCTCGTACTGCGAAAGCTCGCGCTTGGGGCCGGCAAGAAGTTCACGATCGAGAGCTACTCGGACGCCCACGAGCACCTGGTCGGTGATCGGTTGCGCAAGGAGCTCGCCAAGCTCGGCTGGAGCCGTCGCGAAGCGCTCGACATGATCGACCGAATGGTTCGTTACCACGCGGAAAAGGAAGGACCGGGCAAGCTCATCATCAGCATCGACAACTGCAAGAAGAGCATCGACCCCGACTATGGTTGGACGGCCGTTGACGCGGGCGTGAAGGGCAGCAGCGAGCAGCGGCGCCGCCAGGTCTGCGAAAAGGCGCTTCAGTCCGTCCTGTTCACCCAAAACAGCAACAAGATCGGCGATTCCGGCACGTGGGCCTTCGCGGACCCGCTGACCGAACAGCTCTTCCAGGCTCGCTGGCTCAATGGCGAGTTGGCTCGGTCCGGCGCCGGCGACTGCACCGTCATCGACAAGCACCTCGACTTGCTGCGCAACGCCAAAATCGTGCGATTCATGGTCGGCCAGCGACTCGTTCAGCGTTGTTTCCCGCAGACATTGCGCGCGCTCTGCGGTCGCAAAGACGCCAAAGCCGACCACCTCGAAGACGTCATCAAGGGGTTGCCCAGGGGCCAGAAGCGCCAGCTCATCGTTGAGCAGGCCCGCGCCTGGGAGGCCGAGAAGGGCAACGACAAGTGCGCCCTCGAGTCGCTCGAGGTCATCAACAAAACGGTCGGTAACTAGCGATATTCTCACCGACCCGGACTCTGTGACTGGAGCGAGCCGTGCCCCACCGAATTTCCGCCGTCGCCCTCGGGTGGATCGGCCTGCTTTGTCTTGTCGCGACCGCGTGTGGGCCATCGACCTTGTGGGAATACGTCTCCGACAAGGAGCTGCCCTACGCATCGACCTGCCGGGACCTCGCGGCCGGTCACGCCAAGCGCGTCGATGACCTGAAGTACAACCCCCCGCGGCTCACCGTTTACCGGTGGACCAAGCCGCTGCCCGGCGGCAAACATGCGGTGCTCGACGAGGTGGACTTCGTCGACGGTCTCGTCACCGGTGAGGCCCGCTTTGTGCTGGTCCGGGCCCGCGGTGGAGTCGGCAAATCGACGCTCGCCAAGGCCATCGAAGCGCAAGCTTGCGGCAAACTGCCCACGTTCCGCCTCGACCTCGCCGCCGACGTCGCGGCCCAAATCGCCGAGAACAAGTCGAGCGGAAACCTGGTGCTCGGCGCCCTTGAACACAAGCTCCACATCGACCAGGACGAGTCGGCGCGCGATTCATTCCGCGCGATGATGAAGAAGGGCTCGTTCCTGCTGCTGCTCGATTCCCTCGACGAGGTCCCGCTGGCGATTCGTGCCAAGGTTGTCGAGCACGTCGTCGGCATCCGCGACAGCTACAAGAAGAACGCGCAGTTGGTCGTCTTCGCGCGCCCCGCGGTGTTTAGCGAGCACTACGGGCTCAAGGGCATGGACGCCCTGGTCGAGCTGCCCGAGCTGACCTGCGGCCGGACCAAAGCGACCATGGATTGGACCACCGAAGACGACGCGGAGAAGGCCCGGCTCAAGGCGTTCATCGCGACCTACAAGCTCGACCAGCAAAACCGCAAACACGGCCAGTGCCACCTGCCGTACATGTCGACGTACCGCGATATCCAGGTGGTGCAGCGCCTCGCGCGCAAGTTCAACCCGAAGACCGAGCTCGGAGGCCTGCAGAGCAACCTGGCGACCGTGCACGAGCGAATCGTCGGCGAGCGGCTCAAGAAGGAGCTCGCGCAGATGAACTGGGACCAGACCGCCGCGCTGTCCGCGGTCGACAAGATGGTGCGCGTGCACGGCCGCGATGACGGCGATTGGAACCTCGAGTTCACCCGGGAGCGCTGCCTCGAGAGCCAGGCCAAGGACCCCAAGAAGCCGACCGCCGCCGAGAAATACGCCTGTGAGCGCATCCTGCAGTCCGCGTTGTTTTCCCGGGTTCCCGGCGTCAAGGAATGGATGTTCAGCCACCGCCACGTCGCCGACCTCTTCCTGGCGCGATGGCTCGACCGCGAGGTCAAGCGGATGGGCAACTGCGACGTTGTCGACAAGCACGCGTCGTGGATCGCGAGCAAGCGGGTGGCCGGTTACCTGATGGGCCAGCCGAATGGCCGCAACTGCCTGTTCAACGTCAGCAAAGCGCTGTGCGCCAAGCACGGCTTCGACCGCAACGACGTGGCCCTGTACTACCGGGGCCTCCCCGTCGGCAAAGCGCGCGGTCCGCTGGTGAAGACGGCGCTGGCCGCCGCTGAAAAGGCCGCACATCGGTGTGCCCATCGTGCGATTTCCGCCCTCTGAGTTCTGTCGGGGCTGTCGCCGCCGGTCTTCGCCGGTCCTGCGGCTTCTTGTGGCCGATCGAAGCTGCGTGCTAATGTCGCAGCGCTTCATATAGCCGGCATCCGCGCCGTCCTGTTCCACCTCTCGATGCGATCGACCTGACTGCGTCGTACGAGCTGTCACCATGACCCGAATTGCCCCTTACGTGCTTGCCGCCGCGACGCTTTGCTTTATCTTCGCCGCACCCGCCACGTCTTCCGCACAGTCCGCGCCCGATAAAGCCCGGGCGGCCGCCAAACAGGCCAGCGATCTGTACAGCAAGAAGAAGTGGTCGATGTGCCAGCAGATGTACATGCAAGCGTATGGTCACGATGGCTCGCATGCCGACTACCTCTACGGCGCTGCGCGTTGCGCTCACCTCGGCAACAACGTGCCGATCGCCAAGCAGCTGTACGCCTTGTTCGTCAAGAAGGCGCCCAACCACAGCAGCGCCCCGTACGCCAAGAAGCTGCTCGCCAAGCTCGAAAAGGGCGCAAGCGCGCCGCCGCCGGTCGCCGAGCCGGTCCCGCCCAAGCCCGCCCAGACCAAGCCTGCCCAGACCAAGCCCGCCCAGACCAAGCCTGC
>CAZLMW010000058.1:0-19400 GCA_964560875.1 uncultured Enterobacteriaceae bacterium | reverse complement strand
AGACCAAGCCTGCCCAGACCAAGCCCGCCCAGACCAAGCCTGCCCAGACCAAGCCCGCCCAGACCAAGCCTGCCCAGACCAAGCCTGCCCAGACCAAGCCTGCCCAGACCAAGCCTGCACCCGCTCCGGGCGCCAAACCTGCTGCCGCCGCCAAGCCCGCTCCCGCCGCCAAGCCCGCCGCCGCTGCCAAGCCCGAGCCCGTCAAAAAGGCCGAATCCAAGCCCGCGGCCCCTGCCAGCAATACTGCCGCTGCCAAACCCGCAGCCGACGTGCCCGCCGCGAAAAAAGATGACGCGACGAACAAGGCTGTCGGGGCTGCTGCCGGTGCCGCCGCCGGCGCTGCCGTGAACAAGACGGCGTCCGCTGCCGCAAAGGGCGCTGACGGGGGCAAAGACGCCGCCAAAGCCGGCGCGAAAGACGGCGCGTCCAAGACAACCGCCAAGCTCATGGGCAACCCCAAGACGGGCGGCGACGCCAAGAGCCTCGACGTTGCCATGACGCCCGGCAAGGGCGCTAACCTCACGAAAAAGGGCGTGGGGATCGCCCCAAAGGGCACCGCGAAAGGCGGCAAGAAGAAGGCGAAGAAGAAGCTCGCGGCCAAGAGCAAACGCACGCCGCTTCACAAACGCCGCTTCATTGAGGGCGAGCTGGCCAACGTCGGCGCTTCGGGTCTTGTTCCCTGGCAGAACCGGTTTGGCCTGGTCATCGGCCCGCAGCGACTCGGTCAGATCTTCTACCTCGAGGTCCGCCCGGCGATTAACTACACGACCATGCTCGGCGAGCGCGACTTCACGATGTCATTCGCGTTGCCCGTGCGCCTCGAGCTGCTCGATACCCGCCCCGACCGCGGCTGGACATCCGAAGCCGGCCGCAAGCGCATCGGCACCATCCGCGCGGAAGACTGGGACCAGTGGCAGGACTACGCGCGTATCATTCGGTACATCAACTTCGGCGGCAAAGAGGAGCACCTCTACTTCGACGTCAACGGGTTCAAAGCCAGCAGCATCGGCCACGGCACGGTGATGAAGCGCTACAACCCGAACCTGAACCTGAACCGTCGCCGCGTTTCGGCTGAGCTTGATGCGTTCTTCGACTACGGCGGCTTCGAGATCTTCGCAAATGACATCACCGGTCCGAACATCGTGTCGGCGCTGGCGTTCGTCAAACCGCTGTCGGTCATCGATCGCAGCAACTACTTCCTGCGCAGCTTCTCGGTCGGGGCGACCTTCACCGTCGACCGCCAGGCGCCGATGCGCAACAAGCTCGACTTCGACGACGCCGACCTCGACGGAAAGTACGAGACTGAGATCGCCGTCAACCAGAGCAACTTCAACCCCGAGACCATCAATACCCAGGTCGTGAGCTACGGCACGTCGATCGAAGCCAAGCTTGTCGACACCGACCAGATCGATTGGAAGGTCTACTTCGACTGGAGCTTCTTGGAGACGGGGCTGCCGACCGACCAGGACTACATGTTCTGGGACAAGGAGAGCATCGGCACCAAGGCGATTCGCTCATCGGGCAAGGCGTGGGGCAACCTGCTGCGGCTCAACCTCGGCAAAGATCCGGTTCACGCGCTGCGCATCCGCCTCGAGCTGCGCCAATACGACAACAACTACCTGCCGAGCTACTTCGACACGATGTACGAGATCCAGCGGATCCAGTTCCAGCAGCACCCGTGTCCGACCATCGCCAAGGGCGCGTACCCGCTCGCGAACAACACCAAGCAGCAGTGCGTTCTCGGTCGCAATCCCAACGGCGAACCGGTCATGGGCGCCTACTTCGAAGCGTCCTGGCGAGCCAGCCACTACTGGGCGATGGCCATCGGTCTGGAGGTCAACGACCGGCAGGGCCCGTCCGGCCTGGGCAGCGACAACAACTTCTTCTTCCACCTCGAGATGCCGCATGTCGGGCCGTTCCAGTGGCTGCTGACGTACCACCGGCGTTCGCGTTCCTCGATCGGCGACCTCTTCGACTTCGGCGGTAACCCGGCGGACGAAGGCGTGATCGGCGGCAACGACATCTTCATCGCGAAGGGTCGCTGGCGCTTCTCGGACATGATCTTCTTCAACGGCGAAATTCTGACGCCGTTTGGCATCGGGCCCGACTCGCTGTTCCGCAACGCCATCGAGATCAACGTCAACGCCGAGTTCGGCTTTGGCTACGGCCCCAACAAGGAGGACGACTAGATGACCAAGCGTCCCACCCTGCAATCGACCCTTGCGGTCGCTTCCTTGCTTGCGTTTAGCTTGTCGGGCTGCGGCTTCTTCACGTCCGCCGGCGAGCTGACGCTGTCGGCGGAGCAGAACATTCCGCGCATCAAACAAGAGATCCTCTTCCCGGACGTCGACAAGCTCACGGGCGGCGATCTGAACGACAAGATCGGGGCCACCGACCCGGACACGGGCAAACCGCTCATCGCCGGCGTTCCGACATCGCTCAAGAAGACCACCCTGGCGCACATCCAGGGCCTGCTCGCGCTGGCCGGTCAGTGCCGCCGAACCATCGAGATCGACGACATCGACAGCGGGCTCGGTGGCGATGACAAGAAGGACCCCAAGACAACCGACGACAAGAAGAAGGCGTCCTCTCCGGTGACGAAGGTGGCGGTGACCATCACCAACTGCACGGGCGACGAGCGCTGCAACTTCATCTGCAAGGGCTGGCAGGGCATCGAAATCGAGGCCGGCGCGACCATCGAGATCCTCACCGAGACGCAGGCCAAAGACCTCGCGACGCAGCTCGCCAAGGCCGGTGGCGCGGGCACAAAGAACGCGGCCGATGCGCTCGTGGCGCTGCGGTTGCTTATCTACCAATTGGATCTCTTCCAGGCCGCAGACGAAGCGCAGAAGAACGCCGAGAGCCTGTGCAACAAGAAGACCACGCAGGGCAAGATCGAGGCGTACCGCGACTGCACGACCACCCTGCTCGACAACTTCGAGCTCGTGATGCAGGACGCGCTGCCCTATCCGGAGGGCCAGACGGCGGCCAACGAGGTCCCGGTCATCAGGTTTCGCCACCTCGCCGGCGTGAACCCGGACAACCCGCGCCGCTTCGAAGTCGACGCCAACGACCCGGTGACGGCGCGCGTCAAGGAGCTCGTGGTGGCCAAGAAGAGCACGAAGGTACGCGTGGTGCAGCGCATGCGCGTCAAGCGACCCGACCTCTTTGAGATGAACTTCAACGGCGGCGGACTCTTCATCGACCTGCAGCCCGAGGTCGTGGTCAGCGTGACCGAGCTCGTCAAGAGCCTTGGCGGCGTGAACTAGCCTTTTTCTCAGCCTGTTAGCTGAAACGACGGACATGAGGAACGTGGATATGAAACGGATCGTGTTTGCAGCGGGGATCGCCGGGCTTGTGGGCCTTGTTGGCGTCGCCAGCGGTTGCGAAGAGCAGTTCAACCACACGGGCGCGGACGCGTCGGCGATCATCAAGGCGGATGCCGAGGCGCAACAGGCTTCGCTCAAGCAATTCAACGGTGACGGTGTCGGTGCCACGTGCAAAGCCGACGGAGAGTGCCGGCCCGGGCTCAAGTGCGCGAGCGGCAAATGCGCGCCACGCGGCGACAAGAAAGCCAACGACTCGTGCGTTCTCAGCGACGAGTGCGGCAAGGACCTGCAGTGCGGCTTCTTCGGGTTCTGCGTGCCGTCCGGCGGCGCTGGTCCCGGTGAACAGTGCACGTCGACTTCGGACTGCAAGCGCGGCCTCTTCTGCCTGATCCAGGGCATCGCCGGCCAGTGTAGCAACCCGACCAGCGCCAAAGCAGGCGGCCAAAAGGACATCGGCGGCAAGTGCAAAGCCACTGAAGACTGCCTGGTTGGCCTGACCTGCAGCACCAAGGACCCCAAGAACCCGGTCTGTCAGCCCGGCAGCGTGACGCTTAATCCCGACCTGTACTCGGGTACGCCGTGCCCCGAGTTGGAGGAAAAAGGGCTGCCGTTCCAAGCGCGCAGCGTTGTGCCGCGACCCATCAGCCAGAAAAAAGAAGGCGCCAAGCTCGGCGAGCGCTGTGAAAAGACCGACGACTGCTACTGGCACCTGCTGTGCAAGAAGGCCGAGGAAGAGGTCGAAGACGAAAAGACCGGCGAAAAGACCAAGCAACAGGTTGGCCGCTGCCGTGTTCAGAGCTTCTACAGCACGCCTTTCCCCAACAACGTGCGTATCAACGGCAAGGGGTTTGTCGACATCAGCGACCACCCGATCCCCGGGCCTGGCGTCGTTGGGCTCGACCTGACCGCCAACGTCGTCAAGGCCATCAACAGCGAGATGCGCGGCTTCTCTGTCGCGCCGAGTGTCATTTTCCGCTTCACGCGCCCGGTCGATGAAAAGAGCCTCGTGCCGGCCAACCCCGCGGCGGTCAATCCGAAGAGCAACATCTTCTTCGTCAACCTCGACACCGGAAAGCTCGTCGCGTTCACCGCCAACTTCAAGGCCGCCCGCAACAAGTATATCTGTGCCAACTGGCTGGTCATCCAAGCTGTCTGGGGTTACGCGCTGCACGGCAACACGAACTACGCCGTCTACATCACCGATCGCGTCCGCGCCGAAAAGAAGGAAGGGGATGAGGCCAAGGATCTCGTGCCCAGGGCCGGCGACGACCTGTCCGCGTTGCTCGCCGACGCCAGCCCATCCGACCCACTGGTCAAAGCGGCCCACGGCAAATATGCGGCGCTGCGCAAGTACCTCAAGTCGGCCAAGGTAGCGATTCCCAAGGTCGTCGCTGCGACGGTATTTACGACCCAGGATCCGACCCGCTCGATGCGCCTGATGCGCGGCATCACCAACAACGCGGCGACAAAGACCCCGGTCATCAGCAACTTCGTTGTCTGCAGCGCTGCGACCAAGGGCAAAACGGCCAAGGGCTGCGAGTCGCAGGGCGCCGAAGCTCCCGCAGCTGGCAAGCTCGATCCGCGCGGCTGCCCGGGCGTCGTCAGCAAGGACTACACCGAGATCCACGCGCGCATCCGCGTGCCGATGTGGCAGAGCGGCGGGCGCCCTTACCTCATCGGACTGTTCGGCAGCAAAGGCGGCGGCGGGTTGAAGCGCAACGAGACGACAGGTGTGCCCCAGATCACCGGCTACGAAGACGTGTGCGTCGCCATGTCGATCCCCAAACAGAAGGCGCCCCCGGGCGGATTCCCCGTCGTCATCTACGGCCACGGCACCGGCGGCTCGCATCGATCAGGCATCGTGCAGATGGCCAAGAGCATCTCCGGCCCCACAATCGGCAACGGCAAGCGCATGGTTGTGCTCGGTTGGGATCAGCCGATGCACGGGCCGCGCCGTTTCCCCCTCAACATCCCGCCACCGCTCAAAGTCGACCCAGGCCCGCTGTTCTACAACTTCGCCAACCCGCCGGCCGCCAAGGGCAACTTCTACCAGGGCGCCGCGGACCTCTACTCGCTGGCGCGATTCGTGCGGACCAAGGGCACGTTCAGCGTTGGCGGAGTCGGCACGATCAAGCTTGACCCGAAGAACACGTACTTCATGGGCCATTCGCAGGGGGGCACGACCGGTCCATTGGCGCTGGCATGGGAACCCGACTACCGCGGCGCGGTGTTCTCAGGAACGGGTGGTGGCCTTGTCTTCTCGCTGCTCAACAAGAAGTCGCCCAAGGACGCGACCGTCGGTGTGCAGATCGCTCTGCAGGAAGCCGATCTGGATGAGTTCCACCCGGTGCTCGCGCTGATGCAGTACTACTTTGACGAGGTCGACCCGCTGGCGTTCGGGCACCTGTACTACCACGACATCGCGCGACGCTGCGGTGACAAGGCCGGCGGCGCTCAGAAGTGCACGCCCAACGTCAAGATCGGCGCCCCGCAGCACATCCTGCACACATTCGGGACAGGCGACACGTACACGCCGCCGCAGACCTCGGCTGTTTTCGCCGCGAGCACGCGTGGCCAGGGCTGGAACGACCCGAAAGTCGCGACCAAGAAGCTCAAGCCGGACCCGTACAAAGACCTGAAGATGGCCAAGGTCAGCAAGATGCCCGCCAAGGGCAACCTCAAGGTCAAGAACGCCGCCGGCAAGACGCAGAGCGTGACCGGCGTAACCGTCGTTATCGTCAATCGCAAAGAGAATGCGACCAACGGCAAGCCCTACGACGGTCACTTTGTCGCGTTCAAAGACAAGACCTGCCACAAGCAGGTCATCAGCTTCCTGTCGACGATCCAGGGAAACGGCACACCATCGGTGCCCGACAAATAGACCGATGCTCCGTTGACACGTTGCCCCGTGCGCGCGCATGCGTGAAACTCTCCGCGCATGGTCGAAAAGCTCCTACGCCTACTCGCGCTAAGTCGTGAAGACCAGCGGGTCCTGCTCCTCTGCGGTCCGCTGTTCGCTGTGGCGACGGCCGTCAGCATCATCGTAAGCAGCTTCACCAAGGCGCTCTTTCTCGGGGCGCACCCGTTATCACACCTGCCGTGGATGTTCCTGGGCTCGGGCATCTTCACCGCCGCGGTCTCGGTGCTCTACGTCATGGCGATGGAGCGCCTGGCGATGCACCGCCGGTTCACCGGGCTGCTCGCGCTCGCCATCGTCTCGTATTCGGGCCTGCGCATCCTCTATCCGATCAACGAAGAGGTGATGAGCCTCGTGATGTTCATCTGGTGTGGCGGCATCGGTCACCTGGTGATGATCCAGACCTGGAACCTGGCCAGCGGCTTGCTCCCGGCCCGCCAGGGCAAGCGCTTGTTTCCCGTCTTCGCGGCGGTCTCGACGTTGGGCGCGGCTGTGGGCGGCGGCCTGACCCCGGTGATGCTGAGCCTCGACTTGCCGACCCAGGACCTCGTGTGGGTGGCGGTCGGACTGCTGATCATTCCGCTGCTCACCGTGCGGCGTGTTATTCGTGACCTGGCCGGCGCGCTGCCGACCGTCGGGGGCATCGAGCGTGACACCGTCCTGTCCGCGCAGAAGCTCAAGGGCCTGGACCGGATGCGCGGCGGGTCCGAGGTCGCCAAGGGCATCACCAGCCTGCGCGAGTCACCGCTGCTGTTCCGCATCGCGTGGTTCGTCTTCCTGATGCAGATCGCGTCGGTGCTGATCGACTACCAGTTCTCCGCCGAGCTCAAGGCCGCGTTCGACAAGGAACAGATCGCTGGTTTCCTCGGCAAGTACTACGCCGTCGCCAACATCCTGACGTTTGTCATCGCGCTCGTCGCATCCAGCCGCCTCGTCCGCACCGTCGGCATCGGCCTGGCCATCGCTTCTACCGCCCTTGTCATCGCCGTTGGCAGCGCTGCCTATCTCGCAACGTCGATGTTTGGCGGATACTCCCATTTCTGGATCATCGCCGGCGTCAGCTTCTTCGAGCGCATCACCTCGTTTGCTCTGTCGCGCAACGCCATGCAGATGCTCGTCACACCCATCGAGACGCGCAAAGGCGAGCGGGCCAAGACCCTCATCGACGGCGTCATCTACCGCTTTGCCACCCTCGCCGTCAGCGGCGTGATCCTCATCTTGATGCCCGAACAGCGGGAATCCGCGCTCAACTTCTTGCGCTGGATGTCGCCGGCGGCCGTCATCGCATCTGTCGCGGTGGTCATTGTCGCCGTGCGCATCGGTCCACACTATCGACGCACCCTCTTCGAAGCCCTCCGCGCGCGTCGTCTCGATACGAGCGGCGACCCCAAGCTGCGTGAGTGGGTCGCCCAGACCGCCATCGCCGAAGTGCGCGAGCGCTTGAACACGGGCAACTCCGAAGATGCTCTCAAATCACTTGAGATCATTCGCGATCTCAAAGTACCGATGGACGCCCAGACGCTGGAACGCCTGGTCACCCACACCGACCACCAGGTCGCCCAGCGCGCGCTCGAGACGATGAACATGCTCGGCCAGGCACCCGCCCGCGACGCCTTGCTGGAGCTGCTGCGGCATGAAAACCCGGCCGCGCTGCTGCGCGAGGTGCTCCGTGTGCTCGAAGCCAGCCACACCGAGACCGACCTGATCGACCGCGTCGGCCCGTTCGTCCAACACCACGATCCCGGCGTCGCCTCGCTGGCCGTCATCTGGATGAAGAAGGTCGCCGGATACAAGCGCACCCTCGACATTCACAACGCGCTGCTCGCCGGGCTGCACTCCAACGACGATGACCTGCGGGCGCGCGCCGCCATGATGGCCGGCAAGACGGGCTGGGCGCAGGCGAGCCAGGACCTCCCGTCGATGATCGACGACCGTAGCCTCGTGGTCCGGCAAAACGCCGTGGAAGCGATGGGGCAGGTCGGTCTGCCGGCCTACATCGATCCGCTGATCGACTGCCTGGGCCGCGGAGATCTCGCCGATCGCGCCCTCACCGCGCTGATGCGTTACGGACCCAAGCTCGTCGACGAGGTCGAGATGCGGCTCGAAGAGGGCCAACTCAACCTCGCCACCAAGATCCGCCTGATCCGCGTCGTGGAAGGCATCGCGACCGGCGAAGCGCTCGACCTGCTGATGAAAGCCGTCGCGTCGCGCCGTCCCGCCATTCGCAACCAAGCCGTCCTCTCGATGTGGCGCATGGCCCGCGATCCCGGCCTGCCCGTGCCGCCGAAGGAATGGGTCGCTGGCCGCCTGGTCGTCGAGATCAAGGAGCTCGAAAAGTACCTCCAGGTGCTGCAGCTGGTCGACGGTGGCCAGATCCGGATCGCGTTTTTCATCGACGAGATCAACGCGCTGCGCCTGCAAGCCGAGACGCGCGCATTTCGCCTCCTGGGCCTGATGTATCCGCGCGCCGCGATGTACCGCGCGTACATGAACTACCGCAGCCAAGGCCGCCGTACGCGCTCAAACGCCATCGAGCTGCTCGACCAACACGTGCGCGACCCCGAATTGCGACCGCTGGTCGAGTGCATCGAGCGCGGCCTCGACGTTCAAGGTGGTACCGGGACCGGGTCGCTGGACGCCGTGAAAGGCGAGGTGGCAAGATTGCTCGGCGCCGACTCGCCCTGGCTGCAGCGCGTGTGGTCGTGGGCAAGCATCGACGACAAGCTGCCGCGCATCATGTTCTCTCAAACCGGGACTACCTTGAAGAACGACCCGATGGACATGGTGTTCTTGCTCAAAGGCGTGCCGCTCTTCGCGGGCCTGTCGGGCGAACAGCTGTTGCCCGTCGCCGACATCGCGCACCACGTCGAGTTCGAGCGAGGCGACGTCGTCTTCGAACAAGGCCACCCGGGCCTGCACGTCTATCTCATCCTCAGCGGCGCCGTCGAAGTCATCCACGACGGCGATGTCGTCGCGACGCTGGGCGAAAAGCAGTGCTTTGGCGAGATGGCACTGCTCGACCAGGCCGAACGTTCCGCGTCGATCCGCGTGCTCAAGGACGTCGAGCTGCTGGCGATCAGCCGCGACGACTTCCAGGACCTGCTCGACCTGCACCCCGCGCTCGCAAAGGGCATTATTCGTACGCTTACGCAGCGTTTGCGTGTCGCGAACGACGCGTTGCAGCGCAAGGATGAGCCGCAGGCGGCGGCGAGTTAGGAACTGGGAGTCTGTCTTGGCAGACGGCGCCTCAAGGGTGCCTTGGTCTTGTCTTGGCAGGCTGCCGGGGGGTTGTCTTGGCAGACGGCGCCTCGATCTTGGGGTGCCCTGGTCTTGTCTTGGCAGACGGCGCCTCGATCTTGGGTGCCTTGGTCTTGACGTCGGCTAGCGACCGGCCACGCACGTCCAAGTCTTGTCGCTGCATGTGAAGCCGGCTTTGCAGTCCTCTCCGAGCGTGCAGTCGTTGTTGCACACGGGTTTGGACTTCTTGCACGCGTACCCGCCTGGGCAGTCGCTATCGATGCAGCGCTTGCAGCCGCCGTCGAGGCATTGGTAGTCGCCAACGCAATCGGAGTTGCTGACGCACTTGGTCAGGCACTTGTCGGTGAACGTGGTGCACGCCATGTGACCCGGACATTCGCCGGTCTTGCACGACCGAGGCTGGCACTTGCCGGTCGACGTGTTGCACTTCTCCGCTTTGCCGCAGTCGGAATCCACGCCGCAGCTGCCGGCGGCCGTGAACTGTGACTTGGAACATATGCCGCTCGCGCTGTCGCACTCCAAGCCGACCTGACAGTCGCTGTTGACGATACACCGCTTCCGGCACGCCTTGGTCTGCGGGTCACATCCCAGCCCGTTGGCGCAGCTGCCCTCGGTGCACGGCGTCGCGAATGCGTTCTGCGGGGGCGGTTCCGTCGGCTCGCAACCCATCGCCGCGAAACACGAGAGGGCAACTGCGACAGCAATTGCAGCGTTGCGCAACAATGAGACTGCGATGAACATCGTCCAGAGGGTAGGCCACAGGCCGCGCGATGCTCAACAACGCGGGACAACCATGGACACCAAACGCCGCTATCTACGAGTCGCCATCCCCATGACGGCCGTGGCGATTGGGCTCGATCGCTGGTCGATCCACCGCGTGCGGGGCCTGCTTCCCGACTACCCCGACCAATGGGCCGTCGGCATCTATGCGCCGCTCGGAATCGCGCAGGCCGTCCACAGCATAGGGTCCGTGGGGTTCGTGATCCTGATGGTGGTGATCGGGCTCTTCGTCGTGCGGCGCGACAACAACAAGCCCCTCGGCGGGACCGCCCGCGTTATCCTGGGCACGCATCTGGTTGCTTTGGCGGGTTCGATCGCGGTCTTGGGTTGGTGCGTTTTTCGAGCGGGGCGGGCAGCTGCAATCCTCATGCAGTAGACGCAGAGGCGCGGGTTAGCCGCTGCGCAGCTCGATCATCACACGCGGGTCGGCAGCCACCAGCGGCCACGTTCAGCGCGCGGACAGAATCTGTTCCACAGAACGTACAGCTTCGATAGCGGCGATGTGGTCGGCGGGCAGCTGCCACGCGCGCGCCCCTTCGATGATGAGCTGCAGGTATTCGGCGGTCGGGGGCACGTGCGGGACCTTGTTTGCGACGACGTAGGTCTCGGCGATGATCTCGGCTGCCATCTCGGATGGGCCTTCGATGAGCGTCACGCGACGGGTCACGCGGCGGTAGGCGTCGACGCCGGGCAGGTGGCCCTCGAGGCGGTCCAGGGTGGCGATGTCGGCATCAGAAACGGCGTACAGCACACCGTGGAGCCTCGCGAATCGCCGCCACACGGCGTCGGCAACACCGCACCCGCGGGCTGGGGAGTCACGCGTGAAGGCGAGGACGTGGTCTGGCAGCACAGCGCGGCAAAGGAAGGCAGCGTCCGGGCACCGGGCTGACATCTGCGGCCAGAACAGGTTGGAGCCGTAGCCGAAATACAGGCGGCGTCCGCCCGCCAATCGAATCGCGTCCTGGCCGGGATCGGTCCATGCCATCGGGAGCTTGGACTACTTGCCTTTGAACAGGCGGTCGAGAACAGAGGCGACACACATGTCTTCGGGGCCCTCGCGGTGCTTGTCGGCAAGGTCGCGCGCTTCGTCGATGATGTTCTTGCGGCGCGGCCCCGTCGGCAGCCCCTGGTCGAGCTGTTCGTGGTTGTGCTCGGCGAAGCCGCCGTTGGTGCAGAGCTCGGTGGCGACGGCGACGAGGCACTTCTGGCCGCCGGGCAGGCCCGCGAGGAATCCAGCCACCTCGTTGGATTCGAACAGCCGCGCGTGACTGCGCAGGCGCTTGCACGGATCGGGCGCGCCATGTTCCACCTGGGCATCGGCCCAGCGCGCGAGGAAGAGGTCGTACAGCGTCTGGTTGCGCAGCTTGAAGTTGCCCTTGGTCGCGGCCGGGACGAACAAAGATGAACGGAGCAGCCGCTCGCATCGGGATCGCTTGTGGTCGCCGTCGCGCCCTTCCATGACGTCCACGCAGCCGTCGATGGTGAAGCCGACGTTGCGGTCACCGTCGTCCGGTTTGCTCTTCACGATCATCGCGTCGATGACGGCGAGGCCCTTCTTGGGCAGCAGGTCGACGGTCTGCAGGTCCTTGATGAGCAAGATGGTCAGGTAGAGCTCGTACATGCGGGCCCGGGCGCCGCGGGACGGGTCGGCACCATCGGCGCTCATGTCGGCTGCGGCGCTGCTTTCGGCGAGCTTCTTGATGACGTGAAAATCGCGATACGTGGCCAGGTGCGGGTAGTAGCAGCGGCCGTCGTCCGTCTTCAGCTTTCGGTCGAGGCCGTAGCGTGCCGCGAACGTGGCGAAGGTCTTGCGCTGGGCGTCGTCCTTGAGGAGCTCGCGGCGGGCTTTTTCGGTGCGCTCGCACGACAGCGGTGGCAGCTCGGCGAACGAGTCGACGTTGTCCAGACCGTAGTTGCCGGCGTACACGGGTGGCCGGCTGAGGATGAGGGCGCGCAGTTTGTCGTGGCGCTTCATCGCCTCGTTGATCGCGCTGACGACCTTCTTGCGCTTGGTCAGCGGCACCTCGTCGAGTGAATCGAGCAGCAATAGCCAGCGCATCTTGCCCGTGTGCTTGCGCAAGAACGCGGTCGGTTCGTCGCCCTCCCCGGCGCCCAATGCCCTTGCGGCCATGGTCTCGATCGGGTTGGCCGAGAATTCGTTCAGGCGCGCCGCGATATCCCAGTTGAGGTCGATCTTCGCGGTGGGCTGGCGGCCGCAGGACTGCGCAACGACCGACCACGCCAGCTTGGATTTTCCGGTCCCGCCGCGCGCGACGAGCAGCATGACCCGCGACTTGCCTTCGGTCAGGAACTCCACCATCGCCTCTTCGCTCATGACCTGGGGCGCGGGGTTCTTGGTCGAAAAGCCCGGCCAGCGGCGGAGGATGATCTCCGGCGGGATGTAGCGCTTGTGGGTCTCGGCCGCGAGACGCTTGGCCCGTTGGTTGCGGCAGGTCTTGTCGTAGGCGGACTCAACCGGCTTGGGCGTGGGCTTCTTGGTGCCACCGCCGCACCCGACAGCGAGAGGCGTGCACAAAGCGAAGAGCACCGCGACCAATGCGGGCCGAATCGCGGCGCTGGGACGTCGAACCTGGAGTGTGTGTCGCATGGTGGAAGTATCGACTCGGGCGCGGGACGTGGCAAATAGCTTCGGCCTCTGTACGCTCGGCCGATGCGCGTACTCGCTACAGCCACCGCCGGAACCAATCGCATCCTCGCTGAGGAGTGCGGCGACCTCGGGCTCAAACCCCGACGTGTGCCCGCCCATGGCGTCGAAATGGACCTCGACTGGGCGCAGATCGCGCGCGGCTTGATGCACCTGCGTACCGCGCAGAGGTTGCTCATCCGCCTCGCCCACATACCGTGCGACGGCGCCCAATCGCTCTACGACGGCGTGCGCGCGATCGATTGGACGCGTTATCTCGACGCCAAGCAGACCCTCGCCATCGGCGCCTCCGGTCGCCTGCCGAAGAAACGGCGCGGTGGCCCGCTGACCAACCACGTCTTCGCGTCGCAGCGCATCAAGGACGCGATCGTCGACCAGTTTCGTGACAAACAGGGCGAGCGCCCAGACGTCGACGTCAGCAATCCCGATGTGCGCGTCGTCGCTCGATTCGTGGGCGATGCGGCGTCGATTTGGCTCGACCCGTGCGGGACCGGGCTGCATATCCGCGGCTATCGCAAAGAATCTGTCGAAGCGCCGCTGCGCGAAACCATGGCCGCCGCGCTCGTCCGGTCCAGCAGCTGGGACCCCGACCGACCGTTCATCGACCCGATGTGCGGTTCGGGAACCATTGCGATCGAAGCGGCGTGCATCGGGCTTGGTCTTGCAGCGGGGCGTCTGCGCACGTTCGGCGCCGAAAACTGGCGCCACGAAGGCGGTGAGCTGCCCGCTCTCATCGCCGCCGAACGCGAGGCCGCCCACGAACATGCCCACGAAGCCATCGCCCGGTCCGAGCTCCGCATCGCCTGTTCCGACAGCGACAAACGGGCCGTCGGGATCTCCCGCGCCAACGCCAAACGCGCCGGTGTTCAGCAGATCGTCAAGGCCGAGCTCGCCGACGCCCGCGACCTCGCACACCCCGAACGCGGCACCGTCATCATCTGCAACCCGCCATGGGGCGAGCGGATGGGCAGCAAGAGCATCGTCAACCTGTACGCGTCCATCGGCCGGCAGTGGCGGGGCTTTTCAGGCTGCGAGCTGGTGATAATCGACGGTCACGACGACTTCGAAAGCGCCTTCGGGCTGCCGTGTGACGGTGTTCTCGAGTGGAGCAACGGCCCGATCTCGGTTCGTATCCGGCGCTATCTGCTCGGCCACCAAACCAAACGATCCGCGTCGCGCAAACCGAGGCGTGGATAGTCGCTGTTAGCCCCTGTCAGCCCAGACAGCGGCCGGCGAAGAGCCAGGAATCCGGAGTCTCACCAGGCGAAGGTCAGCCACGACCAGAAATCGAGCCCGGTGGTGCGGAAATCAAACCCTGGGGCGCCGCTGCAACCCCCCGGATGAGCCGAACCCCTGGCGACGCCGTTTTCGAGCTGCTTGAGCACAATCGCGCGGCGAGCGTCAATCCAGTCCTTCATCGTGCCGATGGCCTCTTGATATCCGTCGTCGTCCTGCGCGGTCCCGACCTGCTTGGCGAAAATGTCGATCGCGGACTTCAAAGCGGCCTCGTTCCACGCGGACTTCAGCAACTGCCGCATCTCCTTTTCGAACATCGCGCGCGTCGTCTCGATCCGCGACAGGCGTCTTGGTAGCTCCGCGCTATTGTAGCCGCCGAACCCGCCGCCAGGTGCCTCTTCGCCGGTGTCTTCCCCGAACACGGTGTCGGCCCCCCAGGGAATGAACACCGCGCGGCCGCCGTCGTTGGGGTTGAAGTAGACGTAGAAGTTGTTGCGGTTGCTCGCGTAACCGTCGCCGTGGCCGATCAGCGCTTCGAGCGCCCAGAAACGCACAAAGAGCGGGACATCCATCACCTTGTCGAGCGCGGCGATGAGCTTGTCGTCCGGCTGGCGCAGGGCTTCGACGATGCCCATGAGAGGTCTACCGTTGGCGTCCGTGTCGTCGCTCTTCGGATCCCAGTGGCCGAGCTGGCCGTCGGGGAACCCAAACGTCGCTTCCTCGCTGAAATCGGCCAGCGTGCCTTCGTAGAGCGAGCCTTTGTTGGTGCCGAAGAGGCGCTTCATCATCGGCTTCTTGACCGCTTCGACATGCGCGAACGCCCCGAGCGGTTTGCCGTCCATCATCACCGACGCCATGTTGCAGAGCGGAGCTGGATAACCCGCTCGCCGGAACACGTGGTACGCCATGCAGGTGTTGATGCGCGTCCGGTCGCCGGTTTGGTTGTTGACTGTGATGCGCTCGGTGTCGCCGAGTTTTTGCCCCTTGGTGTGTTTGTCGGTCTTGATCTTCAGGCTCGGTTTGAAGAAGCCGTCGCCGATGACGCTGCCTACAAAACCCTTCTTGCGGATGCCGACGCGCGACATTGGCACGCCGTCGACCTCGATGTCGGCTTGAAACCAGGTGAACGCGTTGGGAAACGGCTCGGTGCAGCTGGAGACGATGCGCTCGATGAGGTCCTGGGCGATGCGGTCGTTTTCGGCCCCGAACCGGTTTTGAACCCGCAGCTCGTCGAACTTGTCGGGTTTCATCTTCACCCGAATGCACAGCATATGGCGCTCGTCGAACGACACGGTGGCCGTCGCGTCGATGAACAGCGGCACGTTGGGGTTGCACGCGATGGCAGGGGGCAGGTTGGCGGGTTCATCGGGCACGCCGCATCCCGTCGCGATTGAGACGAGCCCGAGCAACGTCGCGAAGGCGGCTCCGTGTGGCAATCGCACGCGCATCTACCAGTTGTATCCCAGTGAAGCGTTGAAGATTGGGCGCGGGTTGAACAATGGCGGAACGTCGCCGTCGAATGCGAACCCGGACGCATACAGCCCAGTGCCGAGCTCCATCGCGACGGGCCCCCAGATGAACGTGTAGCCGCACTCCATGCCAAGCCCGGCCATCGGCGCAGATGTGACGTCGCGCCCCAGTGCCGTGACCCAGCCCCAGCCGACCATGCCGAACGGGAACATGTACCAGCCGCGCAGCCCTTTGCCGCGCCAGGTGAAGCGCGGACCCGCCCGGACGCCGACGACGGTCCACGTTGCGCCCGCGTCGAAGTGGCTGAATGCTGGCGCGATCGTCAGGCCGACACGTCGATCGATGACGCGGTGGTAGCGCAGGTTGATGATTCCAAGGGGTAGCGACAATGCTGCAGCGAGCAGCGAGATGGTCGCGGGCGTCGGGTTGATGAGGAGCGCTTGCTCGGCGTAACCGAAAACACGCTTGGACGTCGAAGTTTTGTCGGTGGTCTCGCCGGAAGCTTGCTTTGTGGGCGCTTCCCTGGCCGGGGTGACCGCATCTGCGGGCTCGGCTACAGCGACGTACGCAACCGCGATCGTGACCGCCAACAATGAAGTTAGAACGCGCATCCGACCTCGTTTTCAAGTATACCACGCGCCTCGTTCGGCGCTCTCACACGTCGACCTCCCCTGCAACGACAACCACCCAACGGAACGCCTCGTGAACGCGCAATCCCCAGCCAACGACACCTCCACAAAGGCCGCGTACGCCAACCTTGCCGCTCAGGTCGAGTCCCTTGTCCAAGAGCTCAAAGATGCGTCGCCCCATCGCGTGATGGAGGCCGCTTTGCAGCGCTATGGGGGGCGGATTCGCCTGGCGTTCTCGGGCGCTGAAGACGTGCTGCTCATCGATTTCGCCAAGCAGGTTGGCGGCGACTTTTCGGTGTTTTGTCTCGACACCGGTCGGCTGCACGCGCAGACCTATATCTACCTCGACCGCGTCCGCGAGCACTTCGGCATCGACATCGACGTGGTCTTTCCCAAGCACGACGCCGTGCAGGACCTGGTCAAGCGCAAAGGCCTGTTTTCGTTTTACAAGGACGGCCACAAGGAGTGCTGTAGCGTGCGCAAGGTCGAGCCGCTGCGACGCATTCTCGCGACCACCGACGCATGGGCAACCGGGCAACGCCGCGACCAGAGCCCCGACACGCGCGCCGACGTGCCGGTGGTCCAACTCGACAACGCGTTTGGCAGCCCCGAACACCCGCTGGTCAAGTTCAACCCGCTCGCTGGCTGGTCATCGGCCCAGGTTTGGCGGTTCATTCGTGGCGCCGGGATCCCCTACAACCCGCTGCACGAACGCGGCTACGTGTCCATCGGCTGCGCACCCTGTACGCGCGCGGTCTTGCCGGGCCAGCACGAACGCGAAGGACGCTGGTGGTGGGAGCTCGCGGGCGACAAGGAATGCGGTCTGCACGTCGCGGAATGATGCGTCGACGTTGCCGGCGTCTCACCGGTCGCTGATCCGCCTACCAGTCGGTGATCCGCCTGCCAGTCGGTGATCCGCCTACCAGTCGGTGATCCGCCTACCAGTCGGTGATGTGATAGTCCTTCAGGAACTGACCCCATACGTGCTCGCCGGTCGCCAGCCCAGTGAAGATGGGATCCACGACGCGCGCGGCGCCGTCCACGATGTCGAGCGGCGGGTGGAAGTCGTGCATCGCGCGCTTGCTCTGCGCGTGGACAACGGGGTCTTCGTCGGTCACCCAACCGGTGTCCACGCTGTTCATGTGGATGCCGTCATCGATGTAATCGAGCGCCGCGGTGCGTGTCATCATGTTGAGCGACGCTTTGGCCATGTTCGTGTGCGGGTGCCGGTCGCTCTTGAACGTGCGATAGAACTGCCCTTCCATCGCCGACACGTTGACGATGTGCTTGTCGGCGGTCGGCACGTTGCTCATCAGCTTCTTGAGGCGCGCGTTGATGACGAACGGCGCCACGGCGTTGACGAGGTGGACTTCGAGCAGCTCGACGGTCGGCACTTCGGCCATCTTCAAGCGCCAGCTGTTGACGTCGCGCAGGTCGACCTGCTGTTCATCGGCGTCGAGGCTACCCGCGGGAAACAGAGCTTCGCTTGCGTCGTCGTCCCCGGGAGCGAGCGGCACCTGGCTCAATGCGGCGGCAGGGAGCGCGCCGGCGTAGTCGGAACCGACAATTTCGTTGAGCGCGGCGCTGGGATCCATCGCGATGGCGGCGCTGTCATCGGCGAGCACGCTGCGTTCGACGGCGGTCAGGGCCTTGCTCCCGGCGAGCTCGCGGTCCATGAGGTGGCCGTAATAGCCGGGCGGCCGACGCACGGTCTGGCAGGCGTTGTTGATGATGAAATCGAGGCGGTCGTGGCTCTGCGCGATGCGGTCACAGAGGGCTTCGACGCTGGGGATGTGGCGCAGGTCGATGCCGTGGATCTCGAGGCGGCTCAGCCAATCGCCGGCGTCCTCCTCGGCGGCATAGCGGCGGGCGGCGTCGCGCGGGAAACGGGTCGTGACGATGACGTGGCAGCCCGAGCGCAGCAGCAGAATGGCCGCCTGGTAGCCGATTTTCACGCGCGATCCGGTGACGAGCGCGACACGGCCGCGGAGATCGCCGACCTGGGTGCGCTTGGCGTGGTTGAAGTCGCCGCAGTCGATGCACATCTGGTCGTAGAAGAAGTGGATCTCGCGGTACGGCTTGCGGCAGACGTAGCAGGTTCGTTCCTCGTTGACGGTGCCGATCGGTTCAGAGCGCTTGGGCAGTTCCTCCTGTTTTGCCGCGGCGCTATCTCCCTGGGCGGCGCTATCTCCCTGGGTGGGGCTATCTCCCTGGGTGGCGCTATCTACTTGGGCGGCCCTATCTCGTTGCGCGGGTTGGGGCGGTGGCAGTTGGCCGGTGCGCGCGGCGTGTTCGAGGGTGCGCTTGGGCGTGAGGAAGATCGGGTTTTCGCGCAGCTCACGGATGCCGGTTGAGTCGAGCAGGGCGCGGTCGTCGGCGCGTTTTTGGATCTTCTCCTTGCGGTGAAAGGCGCGGGTCTGGGCGCGACGGGCGGCCTTGTCGGGGCGCGATACGCGGCCGGCTGCGATGAGGATCTGCTGGCGGACGTCGGCGTCGAGGTCGGTCAACATGCCGCGGTCGGCGACGACAGCCTCGAGCCAGGCGGCGACGGCTGGGGCCTGGTCGACGAATCGTTGGCCGGTGACGTCGTGTTCTTTGTTCGGGACGTCGTGTTCTTTGTTCGGGACGTCGTGTTCTTCGTTGGGGACGTCGTGTTCTTCGTTGGGGACGTCGCGTTGTTCGTTGGGGACGTCGCGTTGTTCGTTGGGGACGTCGTGTTCTTCGTTGGGCTTGGACACGCGGGCTTCCGTCGGTTTGCCGTATGCTCGCGCGTCATGCGCAAGCGCCGAGCCCATACCACAGCCGATGCCACAAATCTGCCGGCGAATGGCGGTGTGGGGCCGCTGGCTGGGGTGAGCGCGACATGGCTGGCGGTCGGATGGTGGGCCTGTGCATTCGCGGCGATGGCCGGCGCCAAGTGGTGGCGACTTGCTGAGAAGGCAGCGGGTCATGGAGCTGTCGTCGCGGGTTGGGTCGCGTTGGAAGACGCGGCGTTGTTCGGCGCCGCTTTGAGTGGCTGTGTCTTGGTCGCGGGCCGGGCCAAGTGGGTCGATCGAGGTCTCGCGCTGATAGCCTGGGGCGCGGCGCTCGGATCGGCGGTCAACGCGGCGGTCTTG
>CAZLMW010000057.1:27802-50424 GCA_964560875.1 uncultured Enterobacteriaceae bacterium | reverse complement strand
TCGTGGCGGCGCACGAAGCTTGCGTCTGCGGGTATCTCTTCGAGTTCATCGTATTCGGGCAGGTGCATCACGACCTGGCGGGCCAAAAGGTGGTTGAGCGCAACCGGTGGCGTGAGGTAGCCGAGCTCGAACGAGACGAGCGCTGTCATCCAGAAGTTCAGCGGATGGATGCCGTTGGCCTTGGCGATCGGATACAGCGTCACGCTCACGAGGATGACGGCGCCGTATGGGTCCATGACCATGCCGATGAGCACCAGGACGACCATCAGCATCGCCATCGCAAGCAGCGGCGAGCCCACCGAATGCGGGAACATCTCGACGATCTCGGCGCGTTCGATGACGCCGCCGAGGCACGCTGACAGACCCATGAGCATCAGCAGCGCGCCGATATGGGTGCCGGTATCCAGCGAGGTTTCGGGGCGCCTGGGCAGAAGTTTTCCGGCGCGACGGCTCGTGAACTTGTCCCACGGCATGATGATGAGCATCGCGACAGGCAGGACGTACGGCGCGGTGTGCTCGTCGAGCGCGGCGTTGAGGACGAAGTAGAAGAAGGCGACGACCGTGATGGCGAGGCCGAAGTAGGGGACCAGGCGCTTGCCGGCTGCCATCGAGTTGCTGAATGCGCCGCGGCCCGGTGAAAACGCCCATGAGGACTGTCGCAGCACGAACGACACGGCGGCGAACACGAAGGTGGTCAGCACAAAGACCCGCCAACCCCAGTAGAAGAGCTCATCGGTCGTCACGTCAAGGTTGATAGATGCGACGATAACCACCAGCAAACAGGGCGGAAGAACGACCCCGAGGCTGCCGCTCATTGCGGTCGCGGCGAGGGCGCGTTGTTGGCTCGCACCGGAACGACGCAGCTCGGTGTAAATCGTCGCTCCGAGGGCCAGCACGAGAATGCCGGATGCGCCGCTGTAGGCTGTCGGAACGGCGGCGAGGACGACGACGATGACGGCGAACACGTCCGGTGGCAGCTTCAGTGGGCGCAGCATGTCGAACATGAGCTCGCCGAGGCGCGTGTCGCGCAGCAACATGCCGGTCCAGAGGTACAAGCCGACCTGGATGTAGAGGATCGAAAACTCAGTGATCTTGTTGAGGTAGATGGCGATGCCGGCTGGGTGACCCTCGACCGCGAGGAAGTAGACGCCGCTGATCACGGCCATCCATGCGTACAGGGGAACGCACGCCAGGGCGGCGCCGAAGCTGAGCTTCTCGTCGGTGTCGGAGCGAACCGGCCGCGCGATGTGCCCGAGGTTGATGAGAATCAAGACGCCCATGCCCA
This sequence comes from uncultured Enterobacteriaceae bacterium, assembly GCA_964560875.1. Taxonomy (GTDB): domain Bacteria; phylum Myxococcota_A; class UBA9042; order UBA9042; family UBA9042; genus CAZLMW01. The sequence continues at coordinate 49,139 of CAZLMW010000057.1, read as the reverse complement.
ACGCCCACAGCACTTGCCGGTCCTTGTCGGCGCCGTCGGCGAGCGTGCGCATGTGCCACGAGGACGCCCCGATGAACGCGTTGCCGATGAGCTGAACGCCGTTGGAGATGCGGTCGCCGAGCGCGGTTCGTGGGTTGCGTAGCGAGATGTGGTGGCGGCGCAGCGTCGTGATGAACGCCGAAATCAGCAACAGCAGCACCATCACGGTGGGCGTCCAGCCGATGCCGGTTTCCGAGGCCTTCGCGAGCTTGCGTTCGAGGCGACAGAACGTGCGCAGGCCGTCGGTCATCACCGGCTTCGTCGGCACCGCTGCGGAGGCTACTGCTGCGGCTGCTCCGTCGTCGCTGGGTGGTTCGCCGGCTGCCGCATTGTCGCCAGCAGGTGGGTCGCTGCCCGATGTCGCTTCGCCCGGTTCGGCGATCTCGTCCAGCGCCGCGTCCAGGTCATCGAGCTCGTCGTCGCCGGCGCTGGCGGTGTCGGCGGGGGTTGCCTTTGCCGCTGCTGGAGCCTCAGCGGGCTTTTCGTCGTCGTCGCCGAGCTCATCGTCGAGCGCGCTGTCCAGCAGGTCGTCTTCCTCAGATGCCGCGGCGGCCTTCTTGTCCGCTTTGGCCTCGGCGGCGTCATCGTCACCGTCATCGAGCGCGTCGTCGAGCAGGTCGTCGTCATCGCCCGCGGCACCTTTGTCGCCGCCCTTCTTGGCGCTGTCGCTGTCGCCCTGCCCGGACATCGCGGACGTCTCGGGCTCGTCGGGTTCTTCTTCAACGCATCCGGAACGGGCCAGCGCATAACCGGGCCACACGCTGTCTCCCCAAACCAGCATCTGCGCGTGAAGAAGCTGTCCACATGCCAGGGTCAGCGGCGCGAGGAGGAGGAGAAGGACAGCAAGCGCGCCGCCACGTCGATGCATCGTCACTCTCCGACGTCTTCGAGCAGGTCGGCGTCATCGCTGTCGTCGACGGGCTTTTCGGGCAGCGGGCCCAGCTCGCCGGTGGGGCCGCGATAGCCTTTTTCGCGCATCCAGATGAGATCGCTTTGGTGGCGGACCATCGTCATCGCGTAGGAGTCGAGCAGTCGATACTGCTTGTGCGCCTTCTTGGACTCGAGCGCCTTGCCGAAGCCGACGATCGCGGCTCGTGTCTTTGCTTCGTCGCCGCTCGACGCCAGGAACAGCACCTGCATGGCGCGCGAGAGCCGTAGACCGGCCTTGTCGCCGATCGCGACGGACTTGGTCAGGACATCGGCGGGGTTGGTGCCCTTGGGAGCGCTCCCCGGGACGGTGCCCCAGACAACCGCGGCCATCGCGTTGGGCACGCCAAACCACTTGCCGTTGTCCAGGCATTTGGCGGTGCGTTCGACCGTCCGCGGAATAGCCATCGAGATACCGGCGCCGCCGCGTGCCGCACGGTCGTGCATGACGGCCATGAGGCCCGAGGACAGGCCGAGGAGCAGCTGAATCTCGTTTTCTTCGTCGATCTCCGGGCACTCGCCGCCGAGCTTGCCGAACGCCGACTCCGCGCGAGCGAACGCCGCTCCGAAGCGCTTGGCGGCGACGAGATGGGCTCGCTCACTGCGCAGCTGGGCATCTTTGGCTTCGTCGGCTCGCCCTGCCCGTACGGCTCCCTCGTAGGCGAGATCCGCCTCCCAGGCCTGGGCCTCGGCGCACATGCCAGCGCCCACATTGGCGATCAACGCGGCGAGGTCGGGTCGGTCGCTCACCCGCTCGAACGACGACATGAACGTGCCAAACGCACCGCCGGTGCGACATGCAAGGCCGATATCATCGGTGGCGAGCAGGTACGGGCCCATGTGGTCGGTGGCATATCCGGACATGACCGTGCCGGTTTGCCCGTACAGAAAACCGCTGCAGCCGCCGAGAAGGGCGGCTGCGAGCAGAGCGAAAACGATCTTGTGGAAGGCCTTCCCGGGAGCGGGCCGGCCGTGCGCGTTGATCACTCGAGCTTCTCCTTGCACTCCCGGGCGCCCGGGTTGCTCTTGCATCGAATCTTGCGCATCAAGCGCAGCACGCCACCGTGGTAGACGCCTTTCTTGCGCAGCTTGATGCGCGTCGCCCGCAGCTTCTCATCGTATGCGGGTCGATCCGCGGCGGCGATCTTGATCCAGTACTTGGCGGGCAGCGCTTTCTCGGCCCGGCGCGCCATCTTGAGACCGGAATCGAACTTGCTGGCGCCCCACTTGCGCGACTTCTGGCCGAAGCCAGCGGGCATGTCGGCAGTGCGCGTGATGACCTGGAACGTAAGCTGGCCAAGGGCGTATTTCACGACGCCGCCGCCGCGCTTCATGCCTTTTTGCAGCTCGAGCGGCTTGAACGCGGTCGCCGGGGCATAACACGCGTCGGCGCGGCCGTTGTTGAAGATGCCGGCGAACGTGCCTACCTCGGCGGGGACCATGGCGGCGCCGACGGTGTCGACCATCACCCGACCGGGCTTGTCGTGGATCAGCGTCGCGATGCGCTTACCGGCGAGCTTGGACATCGTGTTGTTTTTCTTGTTGCGCAGCAGCAGGTAGACGGCGCCACCCGGGAGGATCGCGGCCGTCTCGTATTTGCCCTGCACCACGAGCTTTTTCAGCTTCGGGTTGGCGAGCACACGGATGGCTTTCTTGAGCATCCGGTAGTCGGGGAGCGCGCCGATCGCCTCCAGCGTGCCGGTCGCCTTGACGAAAGCCCGGGCGCGGAGGCTGGTGAGCAACACCGACTGGCACTGGCCAGCCTTGAAGTCGTTGGTTGCGACGACCTCATTTGTGTACGCCTTCAGCTTGAAACGGACGCCCCAAGCAAGGGCCGCAGCCTGGTATTCGGTGGCGAAGCGGAACAAGTCGCCGTGTGTCCCGGACGGATCGAACACGCACATGACCTTGTTGGCTGGCGCCGCGGCTGCCGCGACCGGGACCACAGTGGCGAGCGCTGCGACGATGCATATCGCCGCGATGAGAGACTTGTTCATCGGGTTCTCCTCGGATTTGCGCGGCGGACCGTCGAGAAACGGAGCGACCGCTGCGGCGTCTGGGGCCGGTTCTTGCTACAGCAACGAAGGGCATGGCGCAATCGCTACGCCCCATTGGACGCACCAGCGTCACCGATATTCGCGAGAATCGGGATCGGTTATCAGGCTCGGACGGCGTCGTACTGTTCGCGGGCTTTTGTCTCGAGTCCGTCGTCGCCGATGTGCCGGGCGATCGCGAGCGCTTCGTTGAAGCATCGCGCGGCGTCGCCGAATTCGCCTTCATCCCGTTGCAGCCGCCCCAGGTCGAGCAGCACGACAGCCTCGCGGCGCTTGTCGTTGAACGCTCGAAATACGCGCTTTGCCCATCGAAGGTCGTCGCCGGCTTTTGCGGGGTAATCGAGGTCGAGCCGCACGCGCCCGAGCGCCGCGGTGGCCACAGCTTCCGTGTGCTGAAAACCGGCGTCGCGCAGCAGCTTCTGAGCGGTTTGCAGGCACGATTCCGCCGTTTCGAGTCGGTGGTGCAGCTGCGAGGTCTTGCCGAGGCCGATGTACGCCACGCCGAGCTGGCGGCGCGCGTTGGTGTGATTGAGGAGATGGACCGCGCGCCGATAACAGTCCCGAGCCTTGGCGTACTCACGAACATGCTGGTGCCATTCACCACGTGCGGTTTCGACATGGCCCACCAGCCGGACATCGCCGTCGGTATCGGCGAGCATCCCAGCAGCATCGAGCAGGCGTTTGTCATCGCGCGTTCCACCGAGGGCGAGAGAAGCCCGGACACGCGCCACGAGCGCGCTGGCCAGCAGGGACGGGTCCACGTCGAGTCGCTCAGCAGCGCGAATTGCCTTGTCGAGCAGCTTTGCGTGTTCGTCGTAGCGGCTTCGAAGCACGGCGACGGGTTCGAGCGCGAGGGAAGCGCGCAGGGCCCGGGTGGCGCTCTTGACGGTGGGCGGCCGCACGCGGAGCGCGCGATGCTGGATCGCGGTGAGATTGGGGAGCTCGAGCCGCAGATCGCGGAAGAATTCGATTCCGCCGGCCTTGAAGCATTCTTCGGCCACGCGGTCGGCCAGGGCGAGGTGGTAGTCGGCATGGCGACGCATGACCATGCCAGCGTCGCGGCGATCGATGAGCCTCTCGCGGGCAAAACCGGTCGCGATACGCACGACACGGTAGCGCAGATGGCCGGGGTGCTCGCCCGGTTCGTAGGCCTGCAGCAACGAGCGCTGGCGCAGCGACGCGAGGACCTCAAAGACCTGGGCCTTGGCGCCGACAGCGTCTCCCATCACGGCGACCGCGGCGTCGGACGTGAACCCGCCGTGGAACACGCTGCTGATCGCGAACGCCGCCCGCTCGCTTTCGCCCAACCGCTGCCAAGACCATCGCACGGCCGCGCTGAGCGTTTCGCGCCCCAACGCCGTGGCGTCGCGCGACTTGCCGGTCAGCTTGGTCAGCCCGCGCAGGTCGCCGGCATCGCCCGATTCGGCCAAACGCGCGGCAGCGATCTCGATCGCCTGCGGATTGCCCGACAGCGACCGCACCATCTCGATGAGGACCGCTGCGTTCTGCGCGGAGAATTCGAAGTTCGGCCGCCTCTCCTGCACGCGCGCCACTACGAGTTGAATTGCGGGCGACTCGGCCGCGTCGTCTGGGCCGTCCGGTAGAGCGATGCCCCGAAGTCCCACGGTCTCGGCCTTCATCGACCCGAGCGCCACGCGCGACGTGACCACGATCTCGAGATCCGGCGCTTGCTTGATCCACGATTCGAGCACGCGGTCGATCGAGCTTCGCGCGACGTCCAGCCCGTCGATGATCAGCAATATCGCCCCGCGCGCTTCAAGCGCTTCGCCGATCTGTTCGACCTCGCGGCTTTGCTGAGCGGCCTTGCTCGGCAGCCCGAGCACCTCCGCCACCGAACGACAGATCTCCGAATCTCGTTCGTCGCGGCTTGCGTCGCACAGCCAGACCCCGCCGGGCGGCCGGTCCTTTTCGAGCCTTTGTCGGCCGTACGCCATGGCTACTGTCGTTTTTCCGACGCCAGCTGGGCCGTGTACCGACACAAGCTGCATTCCGCGGCTGAAGATGCGGTCAACCTTCTCGAGCTCGCCATCACGGCCAAAGATCTGGTCGAACGTCGGCGGCAGGTTGCTGTGCCGGGCGATGATCGACTGAAGCGCGCGGAAGCGGTCTTCGGTGAGCACCTGTTCGGTGCCGGGCGGCAGCACGACCTGTTCGGCTGCGCTGGTGCGTGCGCGTGAGACGGCGCTGGGCGCGGAGGTGTGGCTGCGACGTGTCGTTCGCTTCGACCGCGCGCGAGAGACGACGGAATGCGGTGCTGTCACGCCGCCGGCCGATGCAACCTCTGTCTGCCGGCTGTGCGGGCGGATCTGGATCTGGCCCGAGGACGAGTCCAACCGCGACACCTGGGCAAACCGCGGCGAGCGCAGAAAGTGCGGACGGTAGTGGGCCTCGAGCCAGTCGGTCAGTTGCTCGACGGGATCGGAGGTTGCGTACCGTTCCAGCCACCATTCCAATGCCCGCGCCATGTCACCGGCGCTGTCGAAGCGGTCGTTGGGCACCTTCTCCAACGCGCGCAGGACGATGAGATCCAGCGACGCGTTGACCGCCGAGTTCTCCCAAGAAGGGGGCCGCGTGACCTCGTGAGCGATGCGCTCCATCACACGGGCATCGTTTCGATCACCGTAGAGGCGCTTATACGTCACAAGCTCGTAGAGACAGACCCCGAGCGAGAACACGTCGGATCGAATGTCGACACTCTTGCCGAGGCATTGCTCGGGTGACATGTAGTCGAGCGTGCCCTTTCGGACGCCAGGCCGCGTAAGTTCCTGCCTGATGGTCGCCTTGGCGCAGCCAAAGTCGGTGATCTTGACTTCACCTGCCCAGCTCAGCAGCACGTTGTCGGGCTTGACATCGCGATGAACGATGCCGAGCGACTCGCCCGTCTTGCCATCGGCGCGGCCGTGCGCGTATTCAAGCGCCCGGGCGACCTGGGCCGCGATATGCACCCCCGCTTCCATCGGGATGTTCTGGCGAATCCGCAACGCGAAGTCGAAGATCTCGCCGAGACTGTCGCAGTCGACGCGCTCCATCACCATCGACCAACGCTCGGCGATGCGCTCGAGGTAATGGACGCGGACGATGCCGGGGTGATCGAGCGCGGCCATCAAGCGCGCTTCGGTCACGAACATGTCGATCGACTCGCTGTGTTGCTCCAGATGCTCGTGCAGGCGCTTGATCACGAGCGAGGGTTCGGAGTCGTCGCCGATCTCGGACGCGAGGAAGACCTCCGCGAATCCGCCATCGCCCACACGGTCGAACAGCACGTAGTTGCCGAACACGGAGGCGTCGCCGTTCGCGAGCCCTTGATGGGCCGCCGGTTGCGATGTCGTAGCAGGTCCAGTCGCCAACCTTCCTCCCGGGGCAGCAATGATCTTTGCGGTTGCAACGCCAATTGTCACCACAAATGCCTGTCACGCACACGTTTTTCAACTTGCATTGGGCCGGCTGGAACACGACACTGCTCGCGCGCCCCAGTGCATGCCTGTGTGCCTGACGTCGGAGAGACCAAGATGCCCGTGTTCCATGCCGTTTCCGGTACGCCGCTCGCGCTCACCGTCGAGCGCGCGCAGATGCAGCAGCGACGTCTCCCGGTCTGGGTCGTCGCAATCGCCGTCGCGACGCTGCTGGGCGCGTGCGGGACGAGCAACACGGGGCAATTCCCCGCTCCCGGCAACACCGGGTTCAAAACGCCGGACACCAACGCGACCGACAACGGCTCCAGTACGTCGTCCGGCGGGCAGCAAGACACGGGCGCAGCGTCCAGCGGCACCGACACCGGCACGTCGAGTGGCAGCAGCGGCAACGCCGACACGAGCGGCTCGACCAGTGGTAGCGGTGGCGATACCGGCGGATCGACGAGCGGCAGCGGTGGCGACGACGCGGGCACCGGCGCAAGCAACGACACCGGCGGCAACTCCAGCGGCGGCGGCACACCCGACGCCGGTTCGAGCGGCGGCGCACCGGACAGCGGCGGCAGCAGCGGCACAGTCCAAGACACAGGGACGAGCAGCGGTGGCACGCCCGACGCGGGCCCGCAGGATTCCGGCAACGTCAACAACCCCAAGGACACCGTCCAGGACACGGGCGGCGGCGGCACCTTCGCCAAGGACGTCCCCTGGGGCAGCAAGCCCGACGCCAAGCCGTTCGATGCCGGCCTCAACTACAAGGACATCAAGGATACAGGCGTTACCGGCACGATCCCGGGGCTCTGCACGCCGAAGATCGCGCAGTACAACATCGAGGATAAGAAGACCGGCGGCAAAGTGGACGTGATCTTCTTCATCGACACGTCCGGCTCCATGTCGGCCGAGGCCAAGTGGATCAACAGCAACCTGAACAGCTTCGCGTCTTACATCGCCGCCAAGAAGCTCGACTACCGCATCGTGCTCGTCGGCAAGTCGACCGGCTGCTGCAAAGTCAGCCCGACGCTCGGCAACTGGCTGCAGCCCGGCACCTTCATGCACGTCCAGAAGGTCATCTACTCGACCGACGGCCTGAAGAAGCTCGCCCACCAGCAGTACATGTACATCAACTCGTTCAAGGCGTTCTTGCGGCCCGACGCGTCCAAGAACTGGGTTGCGGTCACCGACGATGACTCGCTGCAGATGACCTCGACGGACTTCCACAACCGCATCATGCAGATCAAACACCCGAGCAACCCAGCCGGCCCGTCCCTGTTCAAGGACTACTTGTTCCACAGCATCGTCGCGTGGGGCCCGATGGCGTTCAAGGGCTGCAGCACCGGCGCGCGTATCGGCAAGCAGTACCTCAACCTGACCGCCAAGACCGGCGGCGTGAAGGCCAAGATTTGCGACCAGAACTGGAACCCGATCTTCGCCAACATCGCCAAGGGCGTGATCAAGAGCGCCAAGCCCGGCTGCACGTACCCGGTCGCGTTCTTCAAGAACGAGACGGCGACCAACGGCTTCGACCTCAAGTACATCGCCAAGGATGACGAGTACGACATCAAGCCGGCGAAGAACAACGTGTGCCCGGCCAATGGCCAGGGCTTCGTCTACGACAAGTGGCCCAACCCCAAGAAGATCACCATTTGCCCCACCAGCTGCCAGCAGCTCAAGGGTGGCGGCAACTTGGTGTTCAACCATGGGTGCCTGTAATTGGGGGGAGCCTGTAATCCAATATTGGATTGTCTTTGCAGACGGCCGGCACAAGGGGGAAGGAACCAAATAGGAGAGGGCATTTTATGGGAGTCGCCGTTTGGTGAGTTCCGGTCCTTGCATCTCCTGATTTGGCGGACTGCCCTCTCCTAAGTGTTTCCTTCCCCCTTGGACCCCCATCCTCCTTTTACCTCACCCGCCCGCTGGGTTTTGTTTGGGCGGGGCCGCCTTCGGCGTCTGGCTTCGCTCGTTTGACGGTCACCGCGTCGATCATCGGATCGTCGAGGCTGATTGGAGGGTTTGTCGCGTTTTCGGCGGCGGATCGGGGGGCATTTTTGAGGCCATATGCCTCTGCGCGGCTCGTAGAGGCTCACAGAGCCGTTTTTGCCATGGGGCTTGGTATCAATAGCCTTGTGCCGTGATCGGCCAGTAGAACCGGTTCTACGGGCGAACGGCCAACCGACGCGCGTCTGCGACTTTCCGCGCTCCGAGTTCCCACGCGCAATCCGTCACGGCAACGACGGCAATGGCGGCTGCGAGGCGCAGCAGTGGTCGGGCACCTCTACCGCACCACAACCACGATGGCCCGGCGCTCGCCTACAAACCAGCCGATCGGTGCGCCGTCGTCTTTGATGAGTTGCCAAACGTGCCCGACAGTGGTCAGCGCCGCGTACGTGCCCGATGGCGCGATCCTGCCCATGTCGACGGCCTTCCCGCCCGCCGTGAGCCACGTCACGCGCACCGCCTCGTTAGTCAGGTTCCGGACCTCGATTCGGGTGTCGGTTGATGGCCGCTCCAAGACATAAAGTTCGCCGCGTTGCCGATGACGACGGAACCTTCCCGCCCGCGGAGCGCTTGTGCACGCGCATCGGCTGGTCCACCCGCAGCATCGTGCCCACGGTCATCGCTGTGACCTCGCATCTTCGCCACGTATGTCGCACCTGGAACCCCCGGCGTGTGCCACTGCAGCCATATTGGAAACCGGCGCAGCGAGCGGACAATCGGCGGGGGCAGCCGCGAGGCAACGTCGGCGAGCTGCGACCTCAGCAGCTTCTCGGCCGCCGGACCCACGGTCGCGTGCTCCGCAACGTCGGTCGCGATGAAGACGTCAAACCCGTGTATCTGGCGCTTGAGGTACCGTTGGCCTTGCTGCGCGACGACAATCGCACCACCCGAGGCTGCAGACCGCACTTCGCTGGCACAACAGCCCGCGCCGAAAGAGCTCGCAACCGCCACGAACGAAGCGACGGCAACGTGCGTGAGTATCGGTGTCGTCGGGCGTGTCGTGGGAGCAAGCACCCGGCGAGTCTATCAAGCCGACAGGGCGACAACCCAGCGTGCCGCAATCGCCCGTTCTGGATCGCCAGCGCGACGGGAAACCGACGTTTACGCTCCTGTTCAGATAGGCGAGCTGTGGAATCACGGGCCGGGTTATTATAGAATATAGAACGAGAGGTCGAATCTACCATCAGCGTAGTAACCTACGGCTGGAGAGGGATCTGCTGCCGGAGAACATGACATGGCACTCAGCATCAAGAACCCGCGCGCGGACAAGTTGGCGCGGCAACTCGCGGAAGTGACAGGGGAGTCGCTCACGGAGGCCATCGTTGTCGCGTTGGAGGAGCGGCTGGCAAGGGAGCGTGGGGGCAATCGGCCGGTGCCCTTGGCTGACAGACTGCTGGCGATCGGGCGGCGGGCGAGCGCGTTCGACAAAGGGTCGAGCTGCGACGGAGCGCCTGGCGCAGTCACGTACGACGACAACGGGTTGTCCACCTGATGGTCATCGACACCTCAGCGCTGGTCGCCATCCTGGCTATGGAACCTGAAGCGGCGGCGTTGTCCGCGGCGATCGAACGTGACCCACGCCGCTTGTTGTCGGCGGGAACGCTGCAAGAGGCTCGGATGGTGGTGGCCGTCCGATTCGGTGAGCCGCGAGTCGGGGAGCTTGAGCTGCTGTTGCACGAGATCGAGGTCGAGGTCGTCGCTGTGACCGACGAGCTTGCGCAGTGGGCGTTCGTCGTGTGGCAGCGGTGGGGGAAAGGGCGGCACCCCGCGGGTTTGAACTACGGCGACTGTTTTGCCGCAGCGTTGGCGTTGCAGACCCGCGAGCCGCTGTTGTTCAAGGGCAAGGACTTCGCGCACCCCGACGTGACCGCTGACATCGCGCCCGTTCGGTAGGTCGAGAAGGCCAGCAGACCCATCAATCAGCCTCGACGATCCGATCATCGACGCGATGACCGTCAAACGAGCGAAGCCGGACGCCGAAGGCGGACCCGCCAGACAAAACCCAGCGGGCGGGTGAGGTAAAAGGAGGATGGGGGTCCAAGGGGGAAGGAAACATTTAGGAGAGGGCAGTCCGCCAAACCAGGAGACGCAAGGACCAGAAATCACCAACCGGCGATCCCCCATAAAATGCCCTCTCCTATTTGGTTCCTTCCCCCTTGTGCGAAGCACCTGCAAGACGCATTCCCAATGAATTCATGATCTAAGGAGCAAATTCCTTGTATCCAAAACTCTTTTGGATAGCAAAGAGCACCCCCTTCATCGCGTTGCGACGCCAAGAATCACTCTTGATCTTCACCGCCTCCGACGAAGTCGAAAGAAACCCCGGAAACGTCATACACCCGTTGGCTTTCACCGATTTCAGGATTCCAAAGGCGCTGCTCTTGAGCAGCCCGCGGTTCTTGAGGCCCGAGACCTTGGCGACCTGGTCCTGGACGAGCTGACAGAAGCTCTTCGCGCCCGTCTTGTAGTAGTAGGTCGATACGCCGTACGCGTTGCCGCCGCTGAACGCGTTGATGAACACCGAGACATGACGGTGCGAGCCAGCGTTGTTGCAGATGGCTGCGCGCTGCGCGATCGACATCGTCTTGTCGGACGTTCGCGTCATCACGACCTTCCAGTTGCCGCCGCCTGACGTCTTGGCCGTATCCTTATCGAGCCAGCTTTGCAGGTGTTTGGCGAACGACAGGTTGATGTCTTTGCCCTTTACGCCGAAATGCGACGGGCCTACCTCCGTGCCTCCGAAGCCCGCATCGACGCAGATTGTGTACTTCGGCTGCGTCTTGCAGACGTTGCCCGAACACCCACCCGTGCATGTGGAGCAACTGTAGTTGGAGCCCGCGCTGCATTTTTGGTTGGTGCCGCACGTCTTGACGACGCCCTTGTTCACCGGTTTTAGCGCGCCGCTGCATGACGCCGACGTGCCGCTGCAGTGCCGCCAATGCTCGAGCTTGCTGACTTTGCCGCTACAGACCCCGCTGCACGAGTAGGTGGTCTTCTCGGCCTTGGCGCCGCACTTGGTGGCCGATGACCGGAAGCTGCAGCCGTCGCAGCAGGGCCCACTGGTACATTGGGGCGTCTTGGCGCTGCACTTGCCCCACACGCCCTTGCTGCAGGTCCGCACGCCTTTGCCACACGAGGTCGTGCAGTCCTGGGTCAGGTTCTCGTCGGTGGAGCCGTCGCAATCGTTGTCGACGTTGTCGCATTTTTCAGCCGCGGCGCCCTTGGGAGTTGCGTTGCAGATGACGCCCTGTGCGTGGGGCGCGCAGACAAAAACGCCGGTGGCCTTGCACGCGCCCTTGCCCGCCGTGCAGCTGTCGCCAAGGCCGGTGAAGTCCTCGTCGGTTTTTCCGTCGCAGTCGTTGTCGGCGCCGTCGCACGCTTCGGTCCCAACCTTGACCGCCTTGACGCTGCACTGCGCGCCAGTGCCGTCCGCTGTGCAGACGACCTTGCCGAACTTCTTGCAGGCGCCTGAACCGCTGTCACATGCCTTGCCGAGACCCCAGAGCTCATCGGTCTTGCCGTTGCAGTCGTTGTCCGCGCCGTCGCACGCCTCGCTCTTGCCGGGGAACGCCGCCTTGTTGCCGTCATCACAATCGCCGGAGAGCGCCGCGTTGAACTCGGAATTCGGCTTGCACAGACATGCCTTCTTGGCCTTGTTGCCCCAGCCGTCCTTGTCCAGGTCCTGGTAGAGCGCCTTGCAGCCCTTGGCGTCGGCTTCGTCCGTCTGGCCATCGCCGTCGTTGTCCTTGCCATCGCAAACTTCGACCGGCCCGCCGCTGGATCCCGAACTCGACCCCGATCCCGACCCCGATCCCGACCCCGAACCCGATCCCGAACTCGACGTCGAACCCGATCCCGAACTCGACGTCGAACCCGATCCCGAACTCGACGTCGAGCTGGCACCCGATCCCGAACTCGACGTCGAACTGGCACCCGATCCGGAGCTCGACGTCGACCCACCGGAGCTCGAAGCGCCCGCAGCGGTGTCTTCGCCCGCGTCTTGGCCAGCCGTCCCTGCGTCGAGGATCCCGCCCGAAGACGACCCGCTCGCGCCTGACGAACCGCTGCCGCCCGATGCGCCCACGTCGCCGCCCGCAAACGAGGTATTGCCATCGACGTTCGCGCCCGCGTCGTGTGGGCCCTGGCTTGTGCCGCTGCCACCGTCGGCGCTGTCACCACAGCCGACGGCCACTGCAAGGCTGAGTGTAAGCAGGCCCACGCATGCGCGCGCGCGAGAACTATTAACGGTGTGCTTTCGGTCTTGCGCGCAACGCGTGGCTTTCATGGCCCGCAAAGCTACCAAACCCGCGGCTGTCGCGCTTGTGGATGACGCCTGAATCGGTTCAGCGCGGGGTCGCAAGGCCCAGATTGACCTCGAAATAGATGAGCGCCAGCACCGCGAGACCGTAGAGAACGACCGTCGCCTGGAGCGATCGATTGCTCAGCAGCAGACGGGTGGGAGATCCGGCGTCGTCGCTCGTGTTGGCCACGAGGATCCAACGAAAGATGCCGAAGACGACAAACGGCAGCGTCAAGAGCAGACCGTCCGTGCGCAGGCGCGCGATGACCGCCGGGTCGATGGCGTACAGCGAGTAGCAGATGATCGTGACACCAGCCAACGACGCGATCGCGTTGTCGAGAAAGCTGATGCTGTAGGCGCCGAGGTTGCCGCGATGTTCCGCGGCGCTTTCCCCAAGCAGGGTTAGCTCGCCGCGGCGCTTGCCGAAACCGATGAGCAACGCGACGAAGAATGTGCACAAGAGCAGCCACGCGCTGATGCCGACCTCGATCGCCGTCGCCCCAACGGTCACACGCAATAGGAATCCGAACGCGATGATGAACACGTCGATGAGCACGATGTGCTTGAGCCGCGTCGAATAAAGCAGGTTCATGCCCACGTAGAACGCCAGCACAATCGCGGTCGCCTCGTTGAGCCACAGCCCCCCAGCGATCCCGGCCGGGCCGAGCACCGCCGCCATCATCAGCGCCGTGGACTTGCTGACAGCGCCCGACGCGATCGGTCGATTCTTCTTGCGCGGGTGCAGTCGGTCACGCTCGTAATCGGCGACATCATTGAGCAAGTAGATCGCGCTCGCCACGGCGCAGAACGCCGCGAACACCACCACCGAGCGCACGAGCATCTCGGTGTTGGTCAGCTGCCTCGAAAACACGAGCGCCGCGAACACGAAGCCGTTCTTGACCCATTGGTGCGGCCGCAGCGCTTGGAGGTGAGCGAACATGGGCCGAGAGTGCGCCAACGCCGTAACGGGGGCAAGATACGGGCGCCGCTACTTCTTCACCGGCTCGAACCCGAACGCGAACTCGAAGGGCAGCAGCTTGGGCAGCGGCTGACCGGGCTTGATTCCGAACACCGCCTTGAGCAGCGATGAAGCGCCCCGCTCGTCGATGCCGCCGACCGCAAAAAGGATGTCGAGCAGCGCCTTGGAGCCGACATTGCCCACCACCGAAGCGCCATCGAGGCTGGTGACTTCGCCCTTTTCGACCTTCACCAACCCGGAAAAACCCGCGTCGAGCATCGAGAGCGTCCCCTGCGGCGTGCCAGAGCTGTCTTCGATCACGATCGAGAATGACTTGCTGAACCCGGTGAATGTCAGCGCACCACCCGATCCGCCCTTGGCGTCCACTTTGCACGGGATCGATTGCTCGGTTTCGCCGTCGGGCACGTTGTTTGCGTTGCCGTCCTGGCCGACACGCAATGTGGTCGAGCCGTCTTTGGTCACGGTCGAAAAGCCCCACAGCAGGCGTGGCATGAAGTTGCTCAGCACGCCCGATGCGGTCGGGTGAGCCGGTTTGGTGAGCTTCGTCTTGTCTTTGTTCGTAAAAAACAGCTGCTTGGGTTTGTCCTTCCAGCTCTCTTTGAAGTCGCCGAAGGTCTTATCGGCAAGCACCTGTGCCTGTTTGTCGCGTCGGTGCCAGAAATGGCCGGTGTGGGTCTGTTCGAGGTAGCCGAACGGGTAGCTGGTCAGCGTCTTGGGCTTCTTCTCCGACAGGATGGCGGCCGGGTAGCGGTAGTCCTTCTCCTGCGCTGCGATGAGCTCCATGACCTTGGCGGTGATCCCGTTGGCCTTTTCGATCAGCGCCTTGGCCGTCTTCTTGGCGTTGTTCTTGATGTTCTCATCCGGTGCGACGACCGGCGACGCCTGGCGCGACAACTGCACCGCCTTGTGCCACGGCCGCATGGCTGCGACTGCGCCGTACAGGAGCTGGGTGTGTTCGATGCGCAGCACGTAGATTTGCAGCCCGCGCCGCATCTCGTTGAAGAGTCGCTTCTGTTGAGCGGTGCCGTCCGAGAGGCTCGCCGGGATGCTGCCCAGGAGGGCCTGGTACGCCGTGTGCATGGTCGCCAGCATGTCGAAGTCCTTCTTCTTCCACGCAGCGAACGCCTTGTTGTCCATCTTCAACACCTTGGGAAACGCCAGCTTCGGTCTTCGCGCGAGAATGCCCGCCTGTTCACCGATCTCGTCCTGGGCGAGCTCGCCGGCGAGGTAGAAGACGATGTCCGGGTTGTCCTCGTAGTAATGCTTGGCCTGTAGCTCCGACCACTTGTACAGCACGTCGGTCAGGTCGCCGCCCGGCCCGCTTGCCCGGCCCCCGAAGTGCTTCATCGCGTCGAGGTAATCTTGCCAGCCCGCGCCATCCCACGCGGCCGTCATGACGTAATGGTCGTACAGCCAATAGCCCCATTCCCGCCCGGTCGTGAACGTGATGTGCCCGGTGACGTCGTACTTGGGCAGGACCTTGGTGATGTCGTGCGCGCGCGACCATCCGGTGATCGGCAGCGCGAGCGGCATGTTGTTGTCAAAACCGAGCCACCACGCGGTCTCGGGGAAGTAGACCTGCTCGCGCTTGGTGCCGCCCTGCCCCGACGCAGCCTTCATGAAGTCCTGCTTGGCGCTGAAATCTTTGCAATCGTAGACCGGCGCAGGGTGGTCGAGGTCGTAGAACATCGTGGTGTGCACCCATGCGCCGAGCTCCTTCTTGGCCTTGAGCGGCAGGTGATAGAAGTAGCCGCCCTTGTCGTCGTGCAGTGAACACGTCGTATGAATCCAGGCGTAGGGTTTGACCGGCGGCTTCTGGCTGCCGAGGTGGTCGACCGCGACGTCCAGCCACTTCATCACCCGCGCGTCTTCGGGTTTGGTGAACTCGCTCGTGCCGATCTGGAATGTGATGCGGCGCACGCCCGTCTTGAGCACCTCGTCGAGCCCGATGCGAATCTGCTTGTCGTCCGCGAGCACGTTGCCGCCGCCGTCCTTGCGGCTTTCGAGGATGAGCTTGAAGTTGTTTTGCTGCTGATCGGCGAACGAGACGACAAAGCCCGCCTCGATCCCGTGGTCGCGCGCCTCGTCGACGATTCCCTTGTAGTACGGCACCCACTTGGCCAGCGGCACTGTCTTGAGCATGTGAAACGTGAACGTGTTTTGGCGGTTTCGGGCGAGCCAGCGGACGTAGCGCGACGCCATCTTGCGGAACTTGGGATCGTCTTGGCGCAACAAGAAGTCCGACGCCGGCGTTGGGTGCTGGGTGTGCTCGTGCAAGCCGCGGACGGAAAATCGCGGCTTTTCGACCTTCGCGCCGGGGTAGAGGGGCAGTTTCAGCGTCGGGTTGCTTGGGAAAAAGGACTCTTCGGGATGGATGTAGCGGGCGCCGATGTCCCACGCGATGCGGTACAGGCCCCACATGCCGGCGGCTTCGTTGGCGGCCGTGACGTGCAACCCAGCTTTGCTGTCGCCCTCGAGCCACTTGTACTCGATGAAATGGCCTTGCTCTCCGGTCTTGGCGGCGTTGCTCTCGTTGGGCGTCACGACGATGACGTGGTCGGTCTTGGCGTTCGACACCGCGCCCTTGATAACGCTCGACGCGGTGGCTCCGGTGATCTTGGCGAACGCCTCGCTCAGGTCTTCCGCGGCGTGTTGCAGCCCGGTGCCGGCGTTGGCCGGGATGACGACCTGGACATTGACCTTGCCGTCCTTGGCGACGTTGAGCAGCTCAGCCAGGGCCTTCTTACCCTCCGGCGTGCAGCCGCCAGAAAGCAGGATCACCGCGCTGCAGAGCATCCCCACGGACACAACGAGGTGCTTGCGACGCGGACAAGTAACTGCGGAATTTTTCATGGTGACGTCCCTTTCCTGCGCGCTGGCCCTTCCTTCCGAACGCTCTCCCGGCGTACCTTCGGCGGTCCTGCGACTCGATTTGGTCGCGTCTTCGGCAGTCAAGGAGAAGTTATGCCAGCGCTCGGTCTCGAAACCAAAGTCGTTAACGCCGAGGTTCGGCAACGCACCGTGCAACGCTTCGCCGAGCTCGGGATCGCCCTTCCCAAGCTGTCATGGCTCGAAGATCCGCGGCGCATGCCAGCTTCTTTACGCGAACGGGTGGCCGAGGCCGACCCCGACGCCCCCGATCCGCTCAACCTGTTTCGGATCCATTGGTACAACAGCGCAGACCGCCGCGGACTCGCCGACGTTCCCGGCCATGTCGTGCTTCCGGAGTCGTTTACCGGCGTGAAGGCGCCCATCATCGTCGCTTTCGGCGAACGATTCCCGATGATCGCGGCCCACAAAGTGCTCGCTGCGTACGGATGCCTTGCTCCCCGCATCATCACCGGCCAATTCGACCCGACCAAACACAAGGCTATCTGGCCGTCGACCGGCAACTACTGCCGCGGCGGCGTCTCGGTGTCGCGGATCATGAACTGTCGCGGCGTCGCCATCTTGCCTGAGTTGATGAGCCGCGAGCGCTTCGACTGGCTCGACGAGTGGGTGCTCGAGGCCGACGATGTCGTGAAGACGCCGGGCAGTGAGTCCAACGTCAAAGAGATCTACGACAAGTGCAACGAGCTGTCGGCCGAACCTGACAACGTCATCTTCAACCAGTTCTGCGAGTTCGGCAACGCGCTCGTCCATTGGTTGGTCACCGGGCGCGCGCTCGGTCACGTGTACGAGCACCTTTCGGCCAGTCATCCCGCCGCGGCCGACCGCGGACTTTCGCTGTTTGGATACGTCTCAGCCACGGGCTCGGCCGGCACACTCGCGGCAGGTGACCGACTGAAGGACGACTTCGGCGCCAAGATCATCGCGGTCGAGGCCACCGAGTGCCCCACGCTGCTCAACAACGGGTTCGGCGAGCACAATATCCAGGGCATCGGCGACAAACACGTGCCGTACGTGCACAACGTCTTCAACACCGACCTGGTTGTCGGCATCTCCGACGCGGCTTCCGACAGCCTCTGGTACCTGGCCAACCACCCCGACGGCCTCGCCTACCTCGCACAACGACGCGGCGTACCCGCGGATGTGTTGGCCAGCTTTTCGTCTTTCGGGTTCTCCGGCTGGGCGAACGTGCTCGCCGCGATCAAGACCGCGAAGTATTTCGATCTCGGGCCCGACCAGGCGCTCATCACCGTCGCGACCGATGGTGCGGCGATGTACGGCACCGAAAAGCCGAAGCTGCTCGCGAAGCGGTTCGGCGGCCAGTTCGACACTGTTTCTGCTGCACAGGCGTTTGGTCAGCATGTGTTGGGCCAGGGCACCGGCGACATGGCTGAGCTTTCCCACCGCGACCGGGAACGCATCTTCAACCTCGGCTACTTCACCTGGGTCGAGCAGCAGGGCGTGTCGATCGAAGAATTCAACGCGCGCCGCGATCCGGTCTGGTGGCGGCGATTGCGCTCGGCCGTTGTCGCCTGGGATGCCATGATCGACGCGTTCAACGCGGACACGGGTGTCTTGGAGCGGACATGAGCGAACATCCCTTCCTTGCACACCGCACGGTGTTGTCCGCGTGGACGCGCGCGGTCGATGGCGGCATGTCGGGAGCGGAGTTCGAGGCGCTGGTTCTCGGCCTGGATGACGCTGTCAAGGCGGTCGACGGTCGCGGGATCGTGCGTTCACCGACCGTTTCCTTCGCGGCCGACGCCATCGGGGACGGGATCGCCGTGATCGGCAAGCTGGAGGCCTCGTCGGTCTCCGGCTCGCACAAATCGCGGCATCTTTTCGGGCTGATGGTCGGGTTGTTGGTCGACGAAAAGCTCGCGGGTGCCGGTGCCGGTGATGAGCGCGCCGGGCTCGCCATCGCCAGTTGTGGAAACGCCGCCCTTGCCGCTGCGGTGATCGCGCGCGCCGCCAAGTGGCCCATTGCGGTCTTCGTTCCGCCGGACGCTGCGGAGAGCACCGTCTCGCGTCTTGGCGCCCTCGGCGCCGAAATCGTCGCTTGCGAACGCCGCCCCTCCGAGCCCGGAGACCCCTGCGTCTTGCGTTTTCGCGAGGCGGTTGCGGCCGGTGCCATCGCTTTTTGTTGCCAGGGCACGGACAACGCCGAAACCCTCGACGGTGGCGCTGTGCTTGGGCGGGAGTTTGCCCAGGATCTGCTCGACGGCGACGAATCGGTCGATCATGTCTTTGTGCAGGTCGGCGGCGGTGCCTTGATGACCGGTGTTTGGCGCGGCATGCGGCACACGTTGATCGCAGCTGGCGCAAACCTGCCTCGCTTTCACGCGGTGCAAACTCTCGGCGGCTACCCGCTCGTGCGCGCCTGGCGCATCGCGATCGACGACGTCACGGCGCGTCTTGCAGGCGGTCTCGCGGCGGCGGCGGTCGATCCTCGATTCGCGGTCGAAGCGGCGGCAGGCAAGGCAGCGGCGCACAGTCGCGCGTCGATCTACCGACGCATGGCCGAAGAGCCCGAGTGCTACATGTGGCCGTGGCACAACGCCCCGCGCAGCATCGCGTCGGGCATTCTCGACGACGAAACGTACGACTTTGCCGACTGCATCGAAGCCATGCTCGAGTCGCGAGGCGTCGCGCTGGCCGTGTCCGAAGAGGCGTTGACGAAGAGCCGCGACCTCACCGAGTCGGCGACCGACGTGCCCATCAGCTACACGGGCGCCGCAGGTCTCGCGGGCCTCCTGACCGCGGTGGAGCTCGGCATCGTGCGCCCAGGTCAACGAGTCGGCGTCATCCTCAGTGGCGCTCGCCGCTAGCCGTGTTCGGCAACGCTCCGCTCATCAAACGAGCTCGTCCATGAGCAAGGGGATTCAGACAGTCGCTCTCGCCGCGAAAAGCGTCGTTTCCGCGCCTCACCTCAAAGTCATGCAGCGCTCAACGTGCAGTTTTCAGGACTGATTCGAGTCTTCCCAAACGCCGCTAGCGAGGCGTTTCGTCAGGCGCTGCCAGCGAGTGGTGGTGCCGCGTAGCGGGAATGTGAACCAGCCAAAGGCGAGGACGAGGAAAACGAACGCAAGGCTGAGGAATGTCTCGAGCCGCGTGCGGAGCCCGTCGAGCTGCAGGTTGCCGGCGTCTACACCAAGGAACATGTCCGTCGCCTTGCCATCCGCGGTGAGAATCGGCGCGTAACCGGACAGCGCCAGCCCCCATTGATCGGCCGCGAACTTCTTGTCGGACTGCGGTCCGCCTCCTTCCGCTGTCTGCAGCATCGCCGGGTAATCGTTGCCGTCGTACTCGAGCCCGACCGGCGAGCCTTCTTCACGCGGCTGGATCGTGCCGTCGCCGTTGTCGTCCTCGTCCAACGGCTTGTCGTCCGCGACGAAGATGAACACGCCGCGCTTGGCCGTTTTGCGGAGCACGTAGCACGCCTTGATGTCCGCCGAGTCCTGCGCGCAGGCCTTCATCTTCTCAACTACCGCCCGGAATTGCGGCGTTTTCATGACCGCCGGATCCCGAAACGTCGCGAGGACGCTCGCGTCGAGATCGCTGGCGGCAAGACGCGCCAATCGGGTCACTGCCGGTCGGACTTCGTGCAGCAATGCCGACTTGGCGAGCTCGAAGATTCCCGCGAATACGCCCGCGAGCAGCAGCGCCGAAACCGCCATCGCCAACGCGACGTTGCGCGCCCATCGCCGCCGTCGACCCGGGTTGGCGATGCCGTCGAGCACCTCGTCCATGTTTGCGGGTCTGTCTCCGGGCCGCTTGGCCATGCAGCGCTGAATCAACCGGGCGAGCTCTTTGTCGACGCCTTCCGCGATCGCGCTGACGTCGGGCGGTGGCGTCGTCTCGTGGTGACTCTCGAGCTCTTCTATCGTCCGCGCCGGGAACGGTGATTTGCACGTGAGCGCCACGTAGAGGATGACACCGAGCGCGTAGATATCGGTCCTCTCGTCGCCGCTTTCCTGGCGCCATTGTTCCGGCGCCATGTACGCCGGCGTGCCCCTTCCGGCGCTGGTGACGCCCCAGGGCGATGCGCTGTAGTCCTCGGTCGGGGCCGCCCCGTCCGAGACCGAACCAGCCTGCCCCGCGATGCCGAAATCCATCACCACCACGTGCCGCTCATCGTTGACGAGCATCACGTTGGCGGGTTTGAGGTCGCGGTGGACAATCCCCGCTTGGTGCGCGGCGCGCAGGCCCTTGCAGAGCGGCACCGCGATCGCACGACACTCGGCTGCTGTGAGCGGCTTGCGGCGGATCCGGGTCATCAGCGTCTCGCCTTCGAGCAGCTCCATGCTGATGTAGTGAACACCGTCGGAGTCGCCGATGTCGTAGGTCCGCGCGACGTTGGGGTGGGTGATCGCGTGGGTGACGGCCGCCTCTTTGCGAAACAGCTCCAGCTCTGCGATCGCGGTCCGGTCGCTGGTTTCAAGCCGTTTGAGCGCCACCTGGCGACGCAACAGCAGGTCTTCGGCCAGGTACACCTCGGCCATCCCGCCTTCGCCGAGCGATTTGATCAGCCTGTAGCGCCCGTCGAGCACGCCGTTGTTCGCATGGAAAGGACGCCCCCCTCCGCGCGCGATCGGTGACTTGGTGTCAACGGTCGCGGCTGCCATCGCGTCTTTGAGCTGCACGGACTCCTCGTCTTGCGCCCCGTGGGGATCGCCGTGCTTGTCGTCGCCGTGCTTGTCGTCGCCGTGCTTGTCGTCGCCGTGCT
>CAZLMW010000057.1:7915-27702 GCA_964560875.1 uncultured Enterobacteriaceae bacterium | reverse complement strand
CGTCGCCGTGCTTGTCGTCGCCGTGCTTGTCGTCGCCGTGCTTGTCGTCGCCGTGCTTGTCGTCGCCGTGTTTGAGGCTCTCCGCCGCGCTGTCCCCATCGACCACAGCTGCGCCAGACTTGCGCCGGGGGGCAACCGCTCCGCTGCGGTATCGCGGCCGTTTCTTCACGTTGCCGCGCGTGTCGCGGGTCGGCCCGTCAGGCGCGATCTCGGGCTCCTTCTCGTCGCTCATCGCTTTGTCACCCCGTATTCACAGACTTCGCCGATCATCGCTGGTCATTTGCGCGCCCGTCTGTCGATGCGTATCGTCTTGCAACCGCGTTCGCCGCATTGCAACCGCGCCGTGTCAGCCCAGGAAACCCCATGTTGCGCAAATCGCTCATCGGTCTCGTGCCGGTCGTCCTCGCCATCGTCGCCTATGCGTCGCCCGTGCAGGCCAAACACATCTACACCCTCAACGTCGGCGCCACGAACCCGATCCTGGACGACGGCAACGACTTCCAGGGCGGCATGGGCTTCGAACTCAAGGCCGGAATGCCGATTCCGTTCCCGTTTTTCGACATTGAGCTGGAAGCCAAGATCGGTCGTCACGGTTGGAACGGCAAGGGCACCAACGGCAACGCTTCGATGTTTCGCGGCTCGGTCGGCGCGCGTGGCGGCGTCAACTTCGCGCTCTTCCCATACGGCTTCGTCCACGTCGGCTACGGCCGCTTGAGCGACTGGGTGTACGCCAAGGAGCCCGTAGCTGGCCCGAACCTTGAGGTAGGCATCGGGCTGGACGTGACCGCAATTCCCTATATGCGCATCGGCCTGTTCGGCTCGTACAACCACATGATGCTGGGCGACACAGGCTACTCGACCGGTCTCACCGACGACGACATGCAGTGGTTCTCCTACGGTCTCGCGCTGAGCTGGACGGGCGACGGCGGCGATGACGACTGAGGCCGTCACGAATTGCGCGACGAATGTGACGGAAATGCCGCGCTGCGGGTATTGAATAGACGGGGCGCCGCTGCCGTCGTCCCTGCAACGAGGTGCCCCATGAACGTCCGCTCTACCTTTGCCAGCCGCACGCAGCGCGCATTTGTCGGCCGCGTTGCCGTCGCCCTGCTGGCAATCAGCACCTTTGTCGCTTGCGGCACCGCCGGACTTGGCGGCAATGCCGTGTTCGTTATCGCGGAAGGCTGGGACGAGGACACGACGATCCCGATCGCGCTCGGCTCGGTGTTCTCCGCGACCGCGCGGGAGGCAGACGCGTTTGGCAGCGCGCTCATTGTCGACTCCGAGAACGCGGCAATCGTCAAACACACGGCGTCTGATAGCGACACGTTCGAGGCTGTTGGCGTCGGCACAGTCGCCCTCATCGCCAAGGACCAAAGCGGTTCGGAGGTCGATCGCATCACCGTGGAAGTCGCCGCGCCGAATCGTGCCGTCGCCGCTCATTGGACCGATGCATCGATCGACGCCAAGTCGGAACTGGCCAGCACCATCGCGGCTGTCGGCGGGGGCAACGTGCAGTTGAAGGTCCGCGTGAGCGACATCGCGGGGCGTGATCTCCGCCATCGCAAGCTCGTCTCGCTCGTCGTCGATAGCGGAACACCTCTGACCGTCGATCCCGGCACCGAGACGTCGTTCAACGTCGGCGCGGCCGGCGTGGGCAAGCTGAGCCTGAAGGTCAAAGTCGCCAACGGCGCGCCGATCATCAAGCCGATTACCGTCAACATCGTGGACATCTCGGACATCTCCAAGCTCGACGTCGCGGCGGGACCGGTTGTGACCGTGGGCGGCGATACCAAGCCCGGTACCAGCACGTCGGGCTCCAGCTCGCAGATGTACCTGGTGTTCGCGCGTTGCCAGGATCCGGGTGGCGCACGCGTCTATGGCTGCAAGCCCAAGTGGACCAAAGTGAGCGGCGACTCGGGCCTGACGCTGCCCGCGAGCTCGGCCAGCGAGTTCAACTGGATCCCGCTCGAACCGGGTCAGCAAGCTGCTATCAAGGCGACGCTGAGCGGCATGAACGCGACGAAGATCGTGAAACACGACTAATGTCTTTTCTCAGCTCTTGATGCCCTTGGCCGCCCAGTCCGGACGCGGCAGCGAAAACGGCTCGCGCGTCTTGCCAAAAGAGCTGCCGCCTAGCCGAGACAGGGGCCGGAGCGTTTCGATATCCACCGCGCTTGCAGCGGCATCCCACACCGAATCGTCGATGTGCCAGCGCACGACTTCGCCGATGACCAGGCCGTTGAGCGCCTTGGGACGGCCCAACATCACGACTTGTTCGAGTTTGCATTCCATCGCGACTCGGCACTGGGCGATGCGCGGCGGCGCGACCACTTCGCTCGGCAACGTGCTGAGTCCGGTTTCCGATACCTCGGAGACGTCGGGTGGGTATTCGGCCGACGCCTGGTTGACCTGCGCGGCGAGATCCTCGCTCGGGATGTTGATCACGAACTCACCGCTCGCCTCGATGTTGCGCAGCGTGTCCTTCTTGACGAGCTCCCCGTCCAGCTTCCGGTGGCCGATCGAGAGCGACACCAGCGGCGGTCGACTGGAGATACCGTTGAAGTACGAAAACGGCGCCACGTTCAGCACCCCAGCGTCGTTGAGCGAGGTCACGAACGCGATCGGACGCGGCACGATGGTGCCGATCATCAGCAAGTAGATGTCGCGGCCACGCAGCTGCGCGGGGTCGAATGTGGGCATGGGTGTTCCTGGTGGCTGTCAGGGCGGGGGCGGTGCGATGAGACCGGGCAGATGCTCGGCTGACGGCGCCGTCGAAGGTATGGCGCGCAACGATGGTTTCGATTCGCTGACGCTGCTGTAGAAACGCTGTGTCGGATAGGCGAACTCGACCCGTGGTTCATCGCCAAATCGCGTAAGGATGTCGGTCCAGATGGTCGATGCGCTGGACCGCCGTTGTCGGGCCGAACACAGGTAGCGCACATCAAGCCGCACTCCGATGTCGACGACGGTCACCCACACGATCGGCGTGAGATGCTTGTAGTGGACCATGTACTTGGGCGCTGTGTGCTTGAGTTGCTGGGCGACCTCTTCCTGCGTGTCTTCGGACCGCGCCCAGATGATCTCGGTGAGGACGTTGCGCGCCCGCTGCCAGTCGCTCTCGAAGGTCACGGTCACCGCGATCTCGTTCCAGATGTACTCAAAGCCTTGCGTGTAGCTCTTGATCGATGTGTTGAAGACCACACCGTTGGGGAGATGCACGATGCGGCCCGTGCTTTGGTCGTCGTGCACCCAGTTGCCGATCTCGAGCAGGCTGAATGTCCAGATCCCGACGTCCACGACATCGCCGGCGGTTTCGCCGACCTGGATGCGGTCGCCGATGGCGAACGGCTTGCGCGCCACGATGAAGAGCCAGCCGGCGAGGTTGACGATGGGGTCTCGTAGCGCGATGGCGAGGCCCGCCGATGTGATGCCCAGCCAGGTGCCGATGTCCGCTTCGTCGCTGATCCAGAGGGGGAGCAGCATCATCATCGCGACGAGACCGAGCCCGTAGCTGACGAATTTGCCAACGAGATAACGGCGCGCCGGATCATCGACTCTGCGCAGCAGCGTCCGTCTTAGCAGGCGCCGCAGCAACAGGAACGCGAGCGCAATAATCAGGGTGTCGAGTACAACGCCGAGCGCGCCGCTGTCCGAGCCGATGGTGGCGTCCAGCCAGCCTGCGATGCTCCGCCAGTCGTTGTGTTTTTCCATCTCGGAACGACGATAGCGCCGCCCGCAGCGGTGTCGAAAAGATGACCGGGGAAAGTCGGTTCCCCGCGGTTTGCTACGGCGTGAGCAGTGCGCGCGCGACGACCTTGTGGGTCATCAGCTTCTTGAGGAACCAGTGGCCGCGTCTGCTCGACGTCTTCGCGGCGAGGCGGGGCGCTTTCCAGCGGCGGTTGCTGGTCATCGACCACGGCTGCAGCTCTTTGGGGCGGATGCGGGTGTTGCGCGCGATGACCCCCGACAGCGTGGCTTTCTTCTCGAGCAAGCGGGCGAGAGCTGGGGTGAGCGCGCGCTGGTACCAGAAGCGGTCTCCGTCGCGCAGACGCGTGAACTGGTCGCCCATGATGGCCGCGCCGAGCTCGCCGGTGATGGCGCCCGGCAGGTGGTCTTCAGCGAGCACCGCGGTCCACACATCGAGGCGGTTGAGCTTCTTGTACGCTTTCTGCAGGGCCTTGGCGATGTACTTGTCCTTGGTGATCTGTTTGAACTTCTTGACCTTCTTGAGGCCGTAGGCTCTGCGCGCCTTGTTGTAGTGCGCCAGCCCGTGGTCGCGGCCGCGCTGCAGGTTCAAGGACGCGAGATCGATGCCGCCGGCGCCGGGCTCACCGAACAGGAAGCTGCGCAGATCGGCGACGAGCAGCAGGTCTGCATCCTGCGCGACCTTCTTGGCCAACCCGCGGAAGATGGGCTCGAGTCCGCCTTCATCGACGAGGCGCCACGGACGGAAGAACGCATTCCGCAGCGGGACGTGGCCGGCGTTGATCGGCTTGCCGTTGCGGCGCAGGCGCCAGAGCGTGCCGCTGACCATGCTGTGACCGAAACGGTACGCGGCGGTCGAAAACACGTTGGTGATGCCGGCGTTCACCGACGACTTGTAGCCCGTGTACGCGCCGGGGCCGTAGTCGCCGAGCAGCAGGGGCAGGAACTCGCGGTACGTGATGATCTGGATCTCGGCGCCGACGAGGAGGCGTGAGGTTTGGTAGATGCGCTCGCCGCTCCACTTGGGGGCGTATTTGCGCAGCCGGCGTGCGATGCGGTTGTGTTCGCGGACAAAGAGGGTGTGCAGCGCGGTCAGGCCGACCTGCTCATTGGCGCGGACGTCGCCGCACAGGAAGAGCTCGTCGCCGGTGCCCCCCGCGTTATCGAACGCGGGCGTGTTGTACATCGGGAAGCGGCCGTTGTGAGCGGTGCGGAGCATTCCGCTGCCATCGTTGCGGCGCAGGGCATGGGCGCGCTCAGCCGATGAACCGTAGACGTTGCTGGCGTCGATGTACGAGGTGATGTCGTTGACCTGCTGGCGCGGGTTCTTCTTGCTTGTGCCCGTCCCCGCGAGCCACTTGGACCGCGAGAACGCGAACTTCACCTTGCCGGTCTTGTTGGGATCGAACCACGGATCGCCCTTGGGCACCTTGATGTCGAACGACTCGGCCGGATCGGCGCCAGGTGTGAGGTCGATGTCGTGGTCGACGAACTGGCCCCACTGCCAGAACATGTCCGTCAGGTAGCGTGTATTCGGAGCCGGGTAGGCCTGCTGCGCCAGGGCGTTGCTAACGGCGCGCGGGTTGGGGCCCAACTTGTTGCCCGGCTTGCTCTTCTTGTCTTTGTAGCTGGCCGGCGTCTTGCGAAGCAGCGCGCTGCCAGCTGAACCCCAAGTCTTGTTTTGCACGTTGTTCCACGTGCCGTTGTAGTTACGGAACGGGAACGGCGCCTTGGGTGCGGCAAACGCTGTGCCGGCGACGAGACAAACCGCCGCAAACGTCAGTGCCACTGTGGCAGGTAGATCAACGCGTCGGGACGAAGCGAAGGTGGACGGGGTAACGCCCAAGTCGAGCTCGACGGTATGGGTCGCGATGCGCATCCTGGCCTCTCAAAAACGCTGCGAATACCTCTCGCGGATTGCTGAGTCGGTTCGCTTTGTGCTCGTGTGGCGGCGGTGCGGCGCCGTGGTTTTGGAGGCGAGAGGGTAGCACGCGCGCACGGCGCAACACCGGCGTTTGATTTACAAACGTCTAGTGGCTAAACGACAGTTCTGAAGTGGAACGCGACCGCAGTATGTCACAGTGTCACAGTGTGACCAACAGCATTTTCGCTAATCGACCCGGTATGGGCGCAGTTCGTGTGAACACGCGCACGGAATCGCCGTTCAAACGTGGTGCTGCTCCTATGTCGATGTTGGAAAGCGGATCGATTTGGTCCGATCCAGTGATCGATCACGGTCGAGATTGCGCCTTCACATTCCTTCGCAACTTGGCGCCCGCATGAACGTCTGATTCACTCGCAAACACCACTGCTGCAGGGCGTTTTCATCCAAGTGGTGACATCAGACACCACCTCTGAGACGGTTTTCGGCGATTTTTCGGTCACACCGGTCGCGGTCTGGGCAACGACGTCCTCGGTTGTCGGCGTCGCCGGGGCGTTCTTCACGTCCTCGAGATTCATGACCTGGATGCCACAGCCCGTGTTTCCGGCCTTGTCAGCGCGCATGACGAACAGCTCGCGGGCCTTGTCGGCGGTGAAGCTGCTGCTGCGACCGGTCATCACGACCCCCTCGCCCATCTTGCGCGCCGCGAGGATCTGTTCGCCGGATTTGCCCCCGAGGTTGTGCCACCACAGCAATTTGCCGGTCGTGTCTGCTTTCATGAGGTAGCCGTCTTCGAAGCCGAACCCGAAACTGCTGGTGTGTCCGGCGACGAGGAATCCGCCGGCGACCTCGAAGACCGCGTAACCGCGCTCGCGTTCCTTGCCCCCGTAGTGATGAAACCACTGCAACTTGCCTTTCGCGTCGGTCCTGAGCAGGAACGTGTCGGTCTTGGCGGCGGCGAACCCGCGCGTGAAGCCGGTCATCATGAAGCCGCCGTCGTCGGTTTGGATCAGGCCGCGCAGCTCGTCATCTTGCGGGCCTCCGTACGCCTTGGACCAGGCGACGTCACCGCCGTCGAGCAGCCGCGTAAGCCACACGTCGTCGTGCCCCTGCGAGTAACTCTCGGTCGCTCCGCCGAGCATGATGACGGCCGTCTTTGTCGTCTTGTCAGGCAACGGCAGGACCACGAAACCCGCGTCACCCTCGAGCGCGCCACCAAACGTCTTTTCCCACTGCATGGCGCCTGTGGCGTCGGTACGCACGACCATCATGTTGTGGTTGTCGGGGGTGCCGGGGCCGAAGTTGTAGGTGTCGGCGACGACGATGTAGCCATCTGCAAGCGCCCCGATGGCCAAACCGGCGTCATAGCCGTTGCCGCCGAAGGTCTTGGACCACTGCAGCTTTCCGTCCTTATCGGTCTTGACCAGCCATGCTTCGTTGGCCCCCTTGAAGCTGCCGGTCGTCCCGACCATCGCGATCCCGCCGTCGGGTGAAACGGCGATGCCGGTGATCTCGTCCTTCTTGGCGCCGCCGTACGTCCTGGCCCAGCGAACCTTGCCGCACGACGTCATCGAAACGAGTAGCCCGTCCCAGTCGCCCTGCCCTGCGCTTTCGGTGTATCCGGCGACCGCGAGCGTTCCGTCGGGCATCACGGCGATGGCCTGCCCCTCGTCGTTGCCTTTTCCGCCAAAGCTCATCACGAAGCGGTCGGATTTGCCAGCGGTTGATCCCGCGTCGTTTGCGCGGGTGGCGTCGGGTTCGGTGGCGTCTGCGTTTGAATTCGCGTCTTCGGCGAGGCCCGCGTCGGAGGTGCCCACGTTTTCCGCATCGTCGCTGCACGCGGCGAACGAAAGGCTGAGTAGGCAAGAGACGGCGATTGTGGCGAGGGCGCGGAACATGGGGCCAAGCTACAGCATCTGCCTGGGCATTTCCGATTTTCACTACCGAAAGTCGCGCGAACGGACAGGCGTTGTCTCCAGCTCGGGAACCCAGAGCTCGTCGGCGACGAGGTGCACAACCCCTTGCTGAGATTGCAGCTTGCCGGTGATGCCGAGGAACGTGGCTGTGCGCGCAAGCACCGGGTATTTATCGAAAATCGTCTGCCATACCACGAGGTTCACAAACCCGGTTTCGTCTTCGAGCGTCATGAACGTGACGCCCTTGGCGGTGCCAGGCCGCTGGCGGGTGATGACCATGCCTGCATATTTAAGACGTGTGCCGTCGCGCATCCGGTTGACCGTGGACGCGTCGGGAAGCCCTCTCGATGAGAGCACCTGGCGAAGTTCGCGGAGGGGATGCCCGCGGGTGCTGTGGTTGCTCCTCTCATAGTCCCACTTGATATGCTGAAATGAGCTGAGTTTTCGGAATGTTGGCGCCTGTTCTGGGCGGTCGAGATCGAGCGTTGCCTGGCGATCTTTGAGCAGCCCCCGGACCTGCCAGAGAGCTTGACGACGCGTCACGCCGAAGCATCCGAGCGCGCCGCATTCAGCCAGAGCAACGAGCCCTTTTTCGGAAACTCCTGCACGACGAACAAGGTCCTCAAGGCTTGAAAATACGCGCTTTTTCCGCGCCTCGAGGAGGGATATGCGGGCGCTCTCGGGCATGCCTTTTACGTAGCGGAGCCCCATGCGGACCGCGAACTGCGGCTCGGTCACGTCGAAGCATTGAGGATGCCGCGACTTCGATGGCCGATTGGCGTTGGGACCGCGAGGCAGGAGCTCCAGGGTGCAGTCGTCAGCGCTGATGAGCACGTCGATCGGGCGAATCGTGACGCCGTGCCGTTTGGCGTCATCGACGAGCGTGGCGGGCGAATAAAAGCCCATCGGCTGGGAGTTGAGCAGGCCACACGTGAAGATGTCGATGTGATGGGTGCGCATCCACGCGGTCGCGTAGCTGATAAGTGCGAAGCTCGCGGCGTGTGATTCGGGGAAACCGTACTCGCCGAAGCCGCGGATTTGCTCGAAGACGCGTTCGGCAAACTCGATGGCGATGCCCTTGGCAACCATGCGGGACACCAGCCGCTCGCGGTGTTGTTCGATGCGCCCGCACCGTCGCCAGGCCGCCATGTCACGCCGCAGCTGGTCCGCTTCGCCGGGGGTGTAGTCGGCTGCGACCACGGCGAGCTTCATGACTTGCTCTTGAAAGAGCGGAACACCAAGGGTTTTTTGCAGCACAGGCCGCAGGCAGGGGTGGGGATATTCGACCGGCTCTTCGCCTCTTCGGCGACGCAAATAGGGATGAACCATGCCGCCGGTGATCGGCCCCGGGCGCACGATGGCCACCTCGATGACGAGGTCGTAGTAGGTCCGCGGCCGCAGCCTCGGCAGCATCGACATCTGCGCCCGGCTCTCGATCTGGAAGACGCCGACGGTATCGGCCGCGCAGCACAAGTCGTACGTCTTTTCGTCGCCGGCCGGGATCGTCGCCATGGAGACATCGAGCGCCTTGTGCGCGCGCAGAATCGAAAAGCAGCGGTCCAGGTGACTCAACGCGCCCAGGCCAAGCAGGTCGACCTTGAACAGCCCGAGCGCTTCGACATCGTCCTTGTCCCACTGGATGACGGTCCTGTCGGCCATCGTCGCGTTTTCGATCGGCACGAGGTTATGTACAGGTTCGTGACCGAGCAGGAACCCGCCGGGATGAATCGATAAATGGCGAGGCAGGTCGAGGATTTGGTTGCTCAGCCGCAGCAGCCAGCGGTGCTGATCCGTGTCGGGATCGAGGCCGGAGTTGGCAAGCGCTTCTTCGCCAGGGCCGTTGTAATGACGGACCATCTTCGACAGCCGATCCAGCGCGGTTTCGGGCATCCCGAGCGCCTTACCGATGTCGCGCACAGCGGACTTGGTGCGGTAGCGGATGACGTTGCAGACCATCGCGGCGTGATCGCGACCGTACTTGGTGTAGGTGTGCTGGATGACCTCCTCGCGGCGCTCGTGCGCGATGTCGAGGTCGATGTCGGGTGGTTCCGCGCGCTCCTTGCTGATGAAACGCTCGAAGAGCAGGCCCATCCGCACCGGATCGATCGCCGTGATGCGCAGGCAGTAGCAGACGATCGAGTTGGCCGCCGAGCCGCGCCCCTGGCAGAGAATTCCGTTGGCGCGACAGAACGAGACGATCTCGTGCATCGTCAAAAAATACCCGGGGTAATCGAGTTCACAGATAAGTTTTAGTTCACGTTCCAGTTGGTGGCGGACTTCTGCTGAGAGCTCATCGTCAGAATCGACCTGATATCGAAACCTTGCGCCCTCCATCGTGAGGTGTCGCAGGTGCTCTGCGGAGGTGCGGCCGTCCGGCAGCCGTTCAGACGGGTAGCGGTAGCGGATCTCGCCCATCGAAAAGCCGCAGCGAGATGCCACCTCCAGCGTGTTCGCCAGCGCGAGTCGGTCGTCGGCATAGAGCTGCGAAAATGCGTAGGGCGCCTTGATGTCGTGCTCGGCATTGGGGCGCGTGAGGTTGCCGGCGTTGTGGATCGTCACGCCGTGGCGGATGCAAGTCAGCACATCTTGCAGCGGTCGGCGCGATGGATTGGCGTAGAGAATTTCGTTCGTCGCGACGCGAGGCAGGACGAGGCGACGAGCGCGCTCACGCAGGAGAATTTCGGCGTCGAGCTCTGCTGCGCGACGGTGCCGCGTGAGCATGGAAAAAACGTGCTCGGAAAAGGCGCATTTCAGCATCTTTCCGACGGAATCGATCGTTTGATCAGTTATTCGCGGATCGACAAGCAAACTTTCGTCTCCGCCCCACAGGGCGCAGAGCCCGGCGGCGTGTTCACAGACCTCGCGCCACGAGACAACCGAGCGTCCTTTGGGCGAGCGGAGGCGGCCCTTGGTGACGAGGCGGCAGAGGTTCTTGTAGCCCTCGCGCGTCATGCAAAGCAGTACGATCGTCGAACACTCTTCCGGTTCGGGCAGGCGCCAGTCGGGATCGACGTCGAACGGAGAGACCGTGATTTGCGATCCAACGATCAGGCCAAGGCCCAACTCACGCGCTTTGACGAACCCGCGAACAACCCCCTGGACCCCGTCGCGATCGCAGAGGGCGAGATGCCGAAGCCCGAGATGATGGGCTGTCTCGACGAGCTCAGCCGGGTCGCAGGCGCCTTCGAGAAACGAATACGCAGACTTGCAAAAGAGAGGGGCGTACATGCCGCCAGTATATCAGACAATTGTCTTATAAACTATGCATGCCGTTCCAGTCAGGCGAATGGCTACTACCCCTGCAGGATTCCGGCGGCTCGTGTGCTGACCCCGGCGCCCCACCAGGACTGGCCCTTGGGGACTTTCATGCCGCTGACCGGCTTGGCTTTTCCGGTCTTCTCGTTGATCGCGTAGACGACTCCCGAGCTCGAAAAGCCGTAGAAAACGCCGCCCCACCAGGCGAACCCCCACAGCGACTTGGCGTTTGTCGACCCGATCACCTTGAGGATTTTGCCGGTCTTGGGATCGACCTTCACGAGGCTGTCGCCGCCGGTCGAGAAGCCGCCCTTGTTGACTGTTGCGAAGGTGCCGATTCCTTCGACGGAGAACGCGTCGCCCGAGCTCTGCCAGCCGCCGCCATAGCTTCCCAGCTTCTTGATTGTCGCCTTGCCGGCGTTGACCTTGATGTGGTTCCACGTGCCGCTGTTGGCGATGCCGATCAGCGCCTCGTCGTTCTTGTCGACGGTCCCGAGCGGCACGAAAGTCAGGCCGTTGAAGCTCTGTGGGAGCTTGGCCAGCCAGGTGCACTTGGCCGTGATCTCGCTGCAAACGAAGACGTCATTGAAGGTGATGGCGTAGAGCACGCCGTTCTTGTCCAGGGCGATGTCGGTGACCGATCCGAAGCTCTTGTTGAAGGAGAATTTGCCGACCTTTCCGAAGGTGAGCGTGCCGAGGTTGAGCTTCCACAGCGTGCTCGATGTGTGTGCATAGAGCGTTCCGACACCCTGCGGGCCGACCTGGGTGATGTCTGGCCCGATCGCGCCCGTGTCTTGAACGCCGCCGGCATCGATCCCCGTCGCGCTATCCATGCCGGTCGCCGTGTCCGTGCCGCCCGATCCGGTCGTCGCGTCCGCCGTCGCGCCAGCGTCGTTCAGTGCGGCCGTGTCGTTCACTTGCGCACCGCTATCCGCGCCCGTCGCCGCGTCACTTCCGGCGCCCACATCGTGCGATCCGCCCGAGCCGTCGCCGCTGGCGTCGACAACCGTGATTGTGTCGCCGGATCCGCCCAGCCCGGTTGTTGCCCCCGCCGGATCGCTGCAGCCGGCCGCCGCTGTGAGCGTTGCCAAACCGAGCGTCATGCCCAACATCGCTCGCCGGACGTCGCGCTGGAAAATCGCGGTCCGCGACCCTACCATCCGGCACCACTCTTTCGTTTCGGTCATGCGGTTGTCTCCGTAGCCGAGCCTGAACCAGCCGAGGTCCCATGCCCCATCCGCAGGTCGATGCTGTCGCCGCCGACGCCCGTTCTCGAATGGATGAGGCGGTCGCGCAACTGTGCCAGTACCTTCGCGTCCCCGCTATCTCCTGTTTGCCCGAGCACGCCGCCGATGTCCGCAAGCTGTGCGACATCGTGCGCGACGACCTCGAAGCAGCCGGGTTCGACCGCAGCCGGGTCCTGGACGCGCCGGGTGCCCTGCCCCTCGTCGCCGCCGAATGGCTCCACGCCGGGCCCGACAAACCGACCGTCCTCATCTACGGCCACCTCGACCTGCAGCCCGTCGAGATCGAAAACTGGCACACACCGCCACATGAACCCGTCATCAAGGGCGAGCGTCTCTATGCGCGCGGCGCCGCCGACGACATGGGCGGCTGGGTTTCGCACCTCGTCGCGCTCACGTCGTGGATGAAGATCACGGGCTCGCTGCCCTGCAACGTGAAGCTGATCATCGAAGGCGAAGAAGAGATCGGATCGCCCTGTCTCGAACAGTTCATGGACTTGTATCCGGCGGCTTTCGACGCGGACGCCATGGTCCTGACCGACTGCGAAAACCCGTCGACCGAGGTCCCCGGGCTCACCGTCTCGTTGCGGGGGCTCATCGAGATCGAGGTCACCTGCCAAGCGCTGCATGCCGACGGTCATTCCGGGTTGTGGGGCGGCGTTGTCCCCGATCCGTGCATCGCATTGTGTCAGCTGATCGCGCGACTCGTCGATGACGACGGACGGCTCAAAGTGGGGCGTCGTGAGATCCCCGAGTCCGCGCTCGAGATGGCCCACAAGGTGCCGATTTCGGCCGACGTGATCGCCGACGGATCGCACATGATCGACGGCGTCCGCCCGCTCCCCCTGCGCGATGTTCCCGCGCCGATTTGGATGTGGCGCCAACCGGCCATGACGGTGTTGTCGACGACGCTGCCCGCGCCGGGCAAAGAGAAGAACGCCGTTCGCAAAGCCGCGTCCGCGAAGCTCTCGGTGCGTCTCGCCCCCGATCAGACGGCAGTCGAGATGTTCGCCGCCCTCAAAGCAGCGCTCACGGTGGATCCCCCTGGGGGAGTCAAGGTCACCGTCGACCAGGTGCATGATTTCGGCGAAGGGTGGCTGTACGAGCCCAAGGGCCCCGCGTTCCCGGCCGCCGACCGGGCGTACCAAAAAGCGTGGGGTCATCCGCTCGCGCGCATCGGCGTCGGCGGCTCGATCCCCTTCGTTGCGCTATTCGGACGTCGATTCGGCGACTTGCCGCTCATTCTCAACGGCGTCATGGATCCCAAGACGACCGCGCACGGGCCGAACGAATCGATGCACCTGGGCGTGTTCGAGAAGGCGATCGTCGCCAACGTTTATTTGCTCGATGAGCTGGCCGCGCTCGGCACCGAATTGGTTCGAAAGGCCGATTGATCCGACGAAGATCGCCGCTCAAACCGACGTGCCAATCAGCCGTTTCCGCGCCGCTTCGTGATGTCGTCGCGCAGCTGATCGGCGCTCGATCCAAGGGTCTGCGTGCCTTCGATCAGGCCCTTGCGGCGCGCCTCTTCGAGATCCTCGGGCAGCGGCTTGTGCTCGGTGGGCCGTCGAACGAACAGGCGATCCGCTGAGGCCAGGAGGTCTTCCACAGATTGGCGCTGCGTCTCGGGATCCAACGGCACTTCGAACTGATCGCGGGCGCCCAACTTGGCGTTCGGTCGCCGTGCAGCCTTCTTCTCGCGAGCCCCGGCAACGTCACCATCGTGGCGAACCTGGTGGGTCTGAGCATCTGCGACTTGGCGGCGAATGAGGTCGCTGGTCGACGCCCTGACCAGCTCTTCGCGTGACAAGCGGGCGTTGGGTGCTGATGGCGCAGGAGTGGATGGACGCTGGACGCGCTTTCGCGTGCGAACCGTCTCATCAAGGACGTCGTCCAGGTCCAACTCAGGGTGCGATTCGGTCACGTCGATGAGGCCGCGCGCGAGTCTTTTGAGCTGATCGCGGACGCTCGGCGTGTCGGTTGCACGGGCCGCACGGGGCGGCGTGGGCGGCGCGGGAGCTTGTGGCGCTGCCCGCGGAGGCCGGATCCGGCGCCTGCGGTTGCGACGGGAATCCCGCGGGTTTTCCGGCGATGGGGGAGGCACCAAGGCCTGGTCGCGGCGGGCCGTCATCGTCGGGAGTTCGGCGATAGCCTCTGTTGCGAGGGGCGCACCAAAGGGCACGTCAGAGTCTTCGGCGCGCGATGGCTGATGTGCAGGTCTGGGTGCCTTCGCTGTCGCATTGTGCTCGCCCGGCGCAGGCGGTGGGTGTTGGCGAACCTGGGCGGTCCTGGCCTCGTCGAACCGGTGAGCTGGTCGCTCCACGTTCCGCGGAGACGCTCCGACCGGCATCAGCGGGCTCATCGCGGGCATCGTCCGCGGGGCTCCGTCGACTCGGCCCGCTCCGACGAAACCGCGCTCAACCGCCGCCTGCGGTCCGCTTGCCGGCCGGAACCGGGTCGACCGTCGCGGTGTCATTGCACCTCGCTGGTCATCTCGGACTACTGCCGTCGACTTCTCATGGAAGTGCTCAACTGCAGACGGGTCGGGTTCGTCGACGAACGCCTGCTTGGTCGCCCGGTCCAACGAGACACCGGATCGGACGAGCTGGACGACGCGCATCATCTGTTCGGACTGGGCGGCAACGGTCCGGTCGACGCGTTCATCGAAGCTGGTCGGGTCAACGGTGACAGGTTCGGGGAAGGCAAAAGAGGCAGGGCCTCCACGTCGTGCAACCACCGCCAGCGCGTCCCGGATGTCGAATCGGCGGCGCAGGAATTTCCGCAGCGGTTTGGCACCGCCATCGCACACGGCTTCGACCCAGCGGACTCCATAGCCCGCGTCGCGGTCACGCATCGGCGGCACGACGTGGACCACTTGTGCGAGGATCTCGATCGGTGAGGAGCGCTTGTTCGCGAACAGGACCTCGAGGAATTCCCCCGGCTCGGGCGCCCGATAGCCCACGAAGAACGCGCCACCCGCGCTGATATTGCCGATGACGCCCTCAAACACGGCGCCTTCGCGGCGGCACTGCACCAAGTCTCGGATCTCGTCGCGGCGATGTTGGCGTCGGTTGCGTATCATGAGCGGAGCTGCGTCGGTCGCCGCTGTGCCAGACCGGTGGGCGACGGACGCGCCTGGTAACATGATACGACTGCGCCGCTGCACGTCGAGAACGTTTCTCCGGGGACACGTGAAGTTTCCACCGCTGTTCGCGGTCAGTCTGCCAGTCGGCGACGCAGCAGCGCCATTGCCGACCACGCGGCGAGTCGCTTGAACCTGCTCCTGTCCAGGCCCGGGAAGAGCCTGGTGTGCGCCGTCGTTCCGCCAGGACCGGAGACCGCGAAGCAAACCGTCCCGACGGGCTTGTCATCGGAGCCGCCCGACGGTCCGGCGATTCCGGTGGTCGCGACGGCATAATCAGCGCCGGTCACCCGCCGCGCGCCCTCGGCCATTTCGCGCGCCGTCTGTTCGCTCACTGCGCCGTGCTCGATCAATGTCGTTTCGTCGACGCCCAGCACCCCTTGCTTGGCTGAATTCGCGTACGTGACGAAGTCGCCGAGCAAGGTCGCGCTGACGCCGGGGACATCGGTCAGCAGGTGCCCGAGCAGTCCGCCGGTGCACGATTCGGCGATGGCCAAAGTCGCGTCGCGGTCTTGCAGCAGCGCCACGAGCGCTTGCGCGTAGGTTGTGCGTTTGTCCGCCGCGAAGATGCGCCACGACAGCGCTTCAACGAGGTGTTGCACGAACAAATCGGCGCGATCGGCCCGGTCGGCGCGCAACGGTCGGACTTCCAGCCGGATCTCCGGAAAACTCGGCAACGAGCGAACGGCCACGGCGTCGTACCCGGGCAGCTCGCGCATTCGGGTTTGCAGCGCAGACTCGGTGATGCCAAAGACCCGCACGCACCGTTCGTCGACCGGCGCGGCTACGATCCCGGCGAGGTCGAGCAACGTGTCGAGGTGGTCGGCGAGCATCCCCGCGAACTCCCGCGGCGGGCCTGGAAAAGCGGCGACGTGTGACGCGCCGGCCTGGATCGCAAAGCCTGGCGCGGTCCCGTAACGATTGGCCAGCGCCACGCTGCCGGCCGGGATCTCCGCTTGCCGCAGGTTGATCTCGACAAAACGTCGTCCGAGGCGTTCGTAGCGCGCTCGAATCCCGTTTTCCAGCGCGTCGTCGATCTGCAATTCGGTCCCGGCCACATCGGCCATCGCCTTGCGGGTGCCGTCGTCATCGGTTGGGCCAAGGCCGCCGCTCGTGATGACCAGCGCCACGCGCGAGGCCAGGTCGCTCATTGTCGCCATGACGGTATCGTGGTCGTCGGCGATCACCCGCATTTCGCACAGCGGCACCCCGCGTCCGGCGAGCACTTCCGCGAGGGCGTGACCGTTGGCCTCGCGCGTCTCCCCGCGCAGCACCTCGTCTCCGATGGCAACGAACGCTATGGCCATGCCGGGAGCGTAGACCAACCAAGCCGCGATCTCCTACCCTCGGCCGATGCAAACAACCGTGGACCAACGTCTGCAGACCATCTGCCTGCTCACGCTGACCGCCATGGCGACCGGCGGCGCGCTTTTCTGGCTGCGGCCGGTGATGATTCCGTTCGTGCTCGCCCTGCTGCTCGCCTACATGTTGGCGCCCATCCAGGAGCTGCTCGACGAGAAGGCGCGCTTGCCCCGCTGGCTCGCCCTGATCCTGACCCTTGCGATCGGCGGCGGACTGCTGTTTGCGACCGGCGCGTTGGTGTCCGGCTCCGTCAAGCAGCTCGCTCGCAACTCCGCGTCGTACCAGGAGCACCTCAAGGAGCTTGCCTCGCAGGTCGCGACTGTCTTGCGCGGATGGGACGTCGAATTCGGCGTCGAAGAGCTCGAATACCAGCTTGGCAAGCTGCCCGTCGGGTCCTGGGTCGTGAAGGTCACCAACGCGCTGGTGGACCTGGTCTCCAACACCTTCCTGGTGCTTGTGTTCGTTATCTACCTGCTCGAGGGCGCGGGCCGTGGACACATCGACAGCCCCATCTGGGACGAGTGCGACCGTCAAATCAAGCGCTACGTGAACCTGAAGATCCTGCTCTCCGCTGCCACCGGCGGCCTCGTGGGCGTCATCTTGTGGATCATCGGCGTCGACCTCGCGATGGTCTTTGGCGTGCTGGCGTTCGTGCTCAACTTCATCCCGAGCGTCGGCAGCGTGATCGCTACGCTGCTGCCCATTCCGCTGGTTGTGGTGAGCCCGGACTTCACCTGGACGACGTTTACGCTTGCCATGGTGTTACCAGGCACCGTGCAGATGGTCATTGGCAACGTCATCGAGCCCAAGCTGCTCGGCGACAGCCTCGATCTACACCCCGTGACCGTGCTGCTGGCCTTGATCCTCTGGGGCATGTTATGGGGCATCGCCGGCATGCTGTTGGCTGCCCCGATGACAGCAGTCGCCAAGATTCTCATGTCCAACCTCGACTACACGCGCCCGGTCGCCGAGGCGATGGCGGGACGCTTTGCAAGCCCAGCGCCAGACGCGGGCCAAGGACCAGATTGATGCGCAACGTCACGTTCGAACGCGGCTTTATCAAGCACCCCGCAGGCGCCGTTCTCGCCAGTTTTGGCGATACGCGTGTGCTCTGCACCGCCACGCTCGAAGATAGCGTGCCCCGCTTCCGTGAAGGCAAAGGCGGCTGGGTCACGGCCGAGTACGGGATGCTTCCCGGCAGCACCAACAGCCGCAAGCGACGCCCCGGCGTGAAGAAAGACGGTCGCAGCGTCGAGATCCAGCGGCTCATCGGGCGAAGCTTGCGCGCCGCCGTGAACATGGAGCTGATGGGCGAGTACTCGATCTGGATCGACTGCGACGTTCTGCAGGCCGACGGCGGCACGCGAACGGCGGCCATCAGCGGTGGTTGGGTCGCGCTGCACGACGCCTTGACCGAGCTTGGCCGGCGCGAGGGCGGAAAACCGGCGAGCCACTACCTCGCAGGACAGGTCGGCGCCGTCAGCGTCGGCGTGGTCGACGGCAACGTCATCTGCGACCTCGACTACAAGCATGACTCGCGGGCCGAGGTCGACATGAACGTCGTGATGCGCGACGGCAACTTCGTCGAGGTCCAGGGTACCGGGGAACAGGGCGTCTTCAGCCGCCAGCAGATGGACGCCCTGCTCGACTCCGCGGCGGCCGGTATCGACGTCATCATGGCCGCCCAGCGCGCCTCGCTCGGGATCGATTGACGTGGTGACGACTTGGCTCAATCGGCGCCATGGATTCGTGGCTCTGTTCGGCGGTGTCGCGGCGATTGCAGCCGTCGTCGCAGCGCCCCTCGCTTCGGTGCACGCGCATCCATTCGATCTTTTCGGCGCCGGCGCGCGCGCGGCGGGTCGCGGTGGTGCGATGGCGACGATGGCCGACGACCACACCGGCCTGTACTACAACCCCGCGACGATGGTCCGAGGCAAACCCGGCGTCACGGTCGGCGGTCTTGTGGCCGTTGATGACGTCAACATTCGCCTGAAAAACCGCCCGGCTGGCTATGATTTGCCCGACCTTGGCGAGGGCAGCGCGGCCATCCCGTCGAAGTACCGGTTGCGCGAACGCCGCGACACGACCGACTTGCAGAACACGTACGGACTGGTGTTTGGCGGAACGGTCAGCCTCGGCAACCCGGACCTTCGCATCGGCGCGTCGGTGATGTTGCCGGCGACCCGCATCGCCCGGCAGCTCTCGCGCTACTCCGACGAGCGCGAGCAGTATTTCAGCAACCAGCTGCACTTCGAGTTGTTGGGCGAGCGCAGTCAGCACCCGGTCATCCTCGCCGGGATCGCCTACCGCTTCGGCGACATCATCTCGGTCGGCATCGGCGCGAACGTGCTGCCCGGCGCCGACACCGTTTCGACGGTCTACCTGGCCGACGCCGCCAAGCAGGACGAGATCGACATCACCGTCGAAAACGACCAGGTTGGCCGCGTCGCCCTCCATGCCGGCGTGCTCGTCACACCGACCAGGGATCTGAGCCTCGGCGTCTCCTGGCGGGGCGAAAACTACTTCCAGCTCACGCTGCAAAACGACATCCAAATCAAGGGTTTCGAGGGCGACAAAGAGGACTTCCCGGTCACGCAGAAGACCACGGTCGTCGCCAACTACACGCCCGATGAGCTGACTGTCGCAGCAGGTTGGAGTCCAGGCGCGCTGTCTCTCGCGGTCGACGCGGTGTGGATGCGGTGGTCCGGATTCCGGGACAACCAGGGCGGCTCCAACAACGGCTTCGAAGACACCATCAGCGTCCGCGCGGGCCTCGGATACAAGCTTGATGACGGCAAGCGATTCCGCCTTGGCGTGGCGTGGGAGCCGTCTCCGGTGCCCGCGCAATCGGGCCGCACCAACTTCGTGGACAACGATCGGCTTGTCGGTTCGATCGGCGGTGGACACGTGCTGGGCCTCTTTGGCCGCGACCTCGAACTCAACTGGTTCGTGCAGGTCCACAACCTGCTCGCGCGCGACGAAAACAAGACGAAATCGGATAGCTATCCAGCGTGTTCGGCTGGCGAAAAGAAGCTCTGCGACGAGCTCCCAGACGACACGCCCCGCGCCGACACCGGCCAACCGACGGACGCCCACAAGGGCTTGCAGACCGGCAACCCCGGCTTCCCGGGCTGGCAATCGTGGGGGCGGCTGCTGGCGTTTGGATTCGACCTGACATGGCGGTTCTAAGCATGCTTACGAACGCGATGAAACGTTGTCCCATTCTTTGCTGTAGCGGTCTTTGCTGTAGCGGTCTTTGCTGTAGCGGTCTTTGCTGT
>CAZLMW010000057.1:0-7815 GCA_964560875.1 uncultured Enterobacteriaceae bacterium | reverse complement strand
TGCTGTAGCGGTCTTTGCTGTAGCGGTCTTTGCTGTAGCGGTCTTTGCTGTAGCGGTCTTTGCTGTAGCGTTCTTTGCCGAAGCGGTCTCTTTCGAGCGTTCGGGTCCGCTGCCATGACCGCCGTGTTGATCGCCATGTTGATCGGCTGCGAGCCGGCAGCGACGGACGCGGAATTCGGCGACCAGGTGACCGATGCGGGCGGAACAGGCGGTGACGCCACGGCAGGACCCGATGTGAAAGCCGCCACGGGCATGACCGGGCAGTGGCTTATCGCCGTCGATTGGTCGACATGCGTCAGCTTTGGCGCCGCACCTTTCGAGCTCCGCACGCGCAAACTCCTGCTCTCCGACATCACGCACAAGGGTCACAAAGTCCTCGAGAAACGGCAGGTGTGCACCGTGGAAAACACCAACCTAATCGGCCTCAAGACCGTCGTGCCCAAGCCCGTCGCGCAGGGACCGGGCGTGCTCGACGTCAAGGGCTCGGTGATGGGCCAGGGCGAAGGCGCGGCGTACTCTTCGGGCGCCGAAGTTCAGCTCTGGGGCGCCAAATTGAGCGATCCGCTCGCCGATCTCATGCCGACGACCTCCGACGCGTCCAACCCGGCCCTCGCCGACACCGACAACGACGGCAAACCCGGCGCCACGCTCGTCGTGCCCAAGATCTGCGAGATCTATGTCACGCAGCGCGCCATCGCGTCACTGATCGGCACCTTCGACAAGGACGGCCGCATCGTCGGAAAGGGCCAGCACACCACCGAACAGCACGTGCTCAAGGCGACCAAACCCATCTGCGCGCAGAAATACACGACGTCGCCCAACGACCCGCACAACAACTTCGTCATGCAGCGCGCCGATAGCGTTGCCGGCGCCGATGCCAACAAGGACGGCAAGGTCGACTGCGAGGAGATCGCCAAGATCCAATCCAAGCTCATCAAGTGGGCCCAAGCGGACCACGACCGCTGCCCGCAACCGTAAGCTTCGTCTACAGGCGCAGTCCGATGCCGCCTTGCCACGTCATCTTCGACGTGTCGCCCCACCAATACACGAGCCCGGCCGTTGCGTAGGCGACCTTGATGTCGACGAGCGCGCCAAGCGTAAACGGGTGGTACCGCATCGCGGGGTCTTCATGGATGCCGCCGAGGTTGTACGCGCCTTCAAAGAACGCCCCGATCGGCCCGCCGGTGCTGATTCGCAATCCGGCGTCGAGGTTGTCGAGCTTGTCCGGTCCGTCGCCCGGTTGACCGAGCTTGTCAGCGCGCGGCAAGAGGCGTTGCTGACGGACCCGACCGAAGACCGCGATGCGCGCGAAGTCGTCGCTGATTGTCGGGCCGATCGACAGCTCACCGAGCCAGCCGCGGGTGCCCTGCCCGAGCGCTTCGAGGTCGCCGCCAAAGCCGATTCCAACCCATCCGAACAGGTTGGCGCGGGCGATCATGCGCGGGACGACGCGTCGTTCGTCGAGAGGTGACGGGCCCATGACGGTCTGGACCTCGTAGTGCGATTCATCTTTGCGCGGCATCACGACCGGGCCTTGCACGATCTCGCGCAGGTTCTCCACGAAGCGATCCCGACGCGCCCGGGGCATGGGGAAGAGCCGCCGGTCGTCGAGCGCGATGTCGCCGCCACGCAACGGCGCAACGACTGTATGCGGCTTGATGCGGTGACGTGGCGTGTGACCGGCGCCCCTCATCTCGAGCTCGTAGTGGCCGGCCGGAATGCCGAGCATGCCGCCGATTCGATGCATTTCGTCGGTCCGCGGTGCCTGGCCCATGCGCGCGGCGTTGAGCAGGTGTTCGGCCCACCCGATGGTGTCGCCATGGCGCAGGGCGGAGCGCGCGGCTGCCGTCTCTCCATGAATCTGGCGCGCGTATACGCTGACCGCGCTGGCGTGGATCCGCTTGACCGCTTCGGCGACCGCCTCGCCCCGAATGCTCGCCGCGGTGTGCCCGGGATGGGGTTGCGTCCCGTGCTTGTCTTTCCACCACTGCGCCCGATGGTCGATCGCGACCGAAAACGGAACGGTCACCGATCTGTCTTGCCAATGAACCTGGGCGGTTCCGTCGATGGTATAGCGCCATCGACCGTGATTGACCGATCGGTCAAACGCTTTGGTGCGCGTTTTCCTCTTGATGCGGGTCACGAGCTTGGTGGACTCGATGGGACCCGCGGAGGGTCGGCACAACCGCTTGAGCGTGGTCTTGGCTTTGCAGGCGATGGCCGCTTTGTTGCCCTGCCCGCTGACCTTGCACGTACGCGCCTCGACCACGTTGCTGAGCTCGCATTCCCAGGTCTGCAGGTAGTCGGTGTACGTGTGGTGATAGCGCCGCTTGCGCTTGATGACCTTGCGCTTGCCGACCCGCTCGGTTTCGGTGCGGAGGTTCTCGTCGTAGCTGCACTGCCGCAGGACCACGTCGACGACCGCGTGATGGGGCGATGCCACGTTGGTCTTGAGGCGCCAGCGCAGGTTGTCGATGACCT
This sequence comes from uncultured Enterobacteriaceae bacterium, assembly GCA_964560875.1. Lineage (GTDB taxonomy): Bacteria > Myxococcota_A > UBA9042 > UBA9042 > UBA9042 > CAZLMW01. The sequence goes on along the minus strand of CAZLMW010000057.1, from coordinate 5,334 downwards.
CGGGTTGGCAGTCCGCGCCCTGCAAACGGCCCGGCGTCCATTGGATGGGAGCCCGCGGTCGCTTGGCGGCGAGACGTTTGCGCTCCTTCGCGCTCATCAGCGAAATCAGCAGTTGTCGACCGATGCTGCGATACGCGTGTTGCAAGGCCGGGTGTCCGTCGACCGTTTGCGCGCGTTGATCGAGCCAGGCGGCGACTTTGCGTTTGAGCACCGCGAGGTGTTCGGCGCCGTTTCCGGTGGCGGCGACCGCTTCCCGGCCCATATCGAGCGCTTCGAACGGTCGGCCGGCGGTCACGAGCGCGTCCGTGACTCCCCAGATGCCCGCCAGTGCTTCGATCGCGATCGGTTGCAGCGTCGCGGCGAGACGTTTGCGCCGAGTGGCATCAGCTAGTGGATCGGCTGTCGTTCCGTCCGCGCGGCGCTTGATGACCGGCTGGCCGTCTTTGAGCTCGATGGGGTCGTTGGTGGGCAGCTCGAGGGCTTTGCGAAGGGTGGCGATGCGCCCGACGAGCCCGATGATCTTGTCGATCTTCGCTGGCGCGCGCCCCCCGTAGTCGAGCGCGGCTTTCATCGCGTCCTGGATGCATGCGCCGACATGGCGGTCCACAGCGCCGCGTTCTTCCAAGCTCAGGCGCCGCAGCATCCCCTTTTCGCCGAGGTAGATGGGCACCAATGTCGACAGCGCGCGCACGCCCTGGTCGCGCGACGCATGGCGGGCAAGCTTGCAGCCGGCGGCGATTCTCGGGCCGATGATGGCACGCATGGCGGTCGCTTCGGCGCTCAGGAGCTGGTCGCGGTCACTGCGGGACATGCGCTTGCGCTCGAACTTGCGGGCGGCGACGTACGATTCCACGGCTCCCTGGGGATCGCCGCGCTGCATCGCACCCTGCCCGGCCGCGTAATAGATCGAGGTGTTGCATCCGGCTGCAGCCAGGCCCCCGATAGCGACGGCCAGCGCCCCCATCGTCCGTGTATAACGGCGCAGCCGAGCGCTCACTGCCGCGGTCCTCGGCGCTTGGGCCGCCACGCCACGATCAGACCGAACGACTGCTCACCGAGGTCGCGCCAGGTGCCTTTGTCGTCGCGCGAGTAGAGCGTTGAAGTCGTCAGTCGCACCCCGACGGACAGCGCTTTGTAGGACACCGCGACGCGCAGGCGATGCCCGAAATGCTCCAGGTGCAGCCCGTTGAACGTCTTGCCCCACGTCACCGGCACCATCGTGTACCAAATCGATGTGTGGACCGGCGCGTGAAACCCCGTCAGCAGGCGGAGTCCGGCGAGCATCGAGACGCTTGGGCCCTGTTTCCACCACGCGCCGTTGGGCCCATTGCCCTCCACACCGCCGGTCGCGATGAGTGTGCCGCTGCCGAGCGCGTACCAGGCCGCCAGACGTCGCGCGGCGCCAAGCCCCGCACGCCAGCTCAAGTAGCCGTCCGAAAACGATGGAGCGGTGAAGGCCGGCCCGCCCGTGTAGCCCAGGGACAGGTCGAAGTAAGGGCCTGCTCTGCGCCCGGTGGTGCCCGCGTGGAAGTCGATCCAGGCCGAGGTCTGCAGCTCGACCAGCGTCCCGGTTGGCCCGCCGAGGCGTTCCGGATCGCTGACTTCCATGCGTGTGCCAACGACGAACGGCGCTGTGGGCGACACGGCCGCTTCGCCGAGGCCCATGCTCGCCGCGAGCAGCCACGCAAGGAATCCTGCTTCCATGTCCGAGATTTAGCACGCTGTCTCGCGTTGCGACACCGATCGCGCAACGGTACGCTGATCGAGCCCCCTGCCGATTTATCCTACGTCGCCGAGCGTCTCCGCGCTGCCGACGCGCCCGACCACGGAAGACGCCGTGCGCTACAACTCCACCGCCGCCCTGCTCTTCGCGGGATGCCTGGCTGCGACGACAGTCCTGACCGCTTGCGAGGTCCGACCTCCGACCGCCGAAGACGAAGCAGATGGCACCGCCGCCGACAACGACGCCGCAGCCAACGATATCGGCAAGACCACGGACGCCGGCCCGACCGACGCAGGAGGCGTGCAAGACGTTGGCGGCGAAGATTGCCCCGGCGGACCGTTTTGCCCCTGCAGCGAAAACGCGGAGTGCGACAGCGCGATCTGCATCGAGACGCCCGAGGGCAAGAAGTGCGCCAAGAAATGCATCGACGCGTGCCCCGGCGCGTACGTCTGCGCCCAGGTCACCGGCAGCGGGGACGTCAGCCAGATCTGCGTTCCCCGGTACGGACGGCTGTGTGATCCATGCTCGGAATCCAAGACGTGCGAAGGCCTCGGCCTGATCGGCGCGTTTTGCGTCGACTACGGATTCGGCGGCGCGTTCTGCGGCCTTAAGTGCAACGCGGACAAGGACTGCGGCGCCGGCTACGAGTGCGTCGAGGCGACCTCCATCGAGGGCAAGAAGGCCAAACAATGCGTGCGCAAGAAGGATGGCTCCGAGCCGGCTGGCGAGCTCTACGGCACCTGCGAGTGCTCCAAACAAGCGACCCTGCAGTCGCTCAAGACCACGTGTTTCTTCGTGACCAAGGACGACAAGGGCAATGTCGCCGGAAAGTGCTCTGGAGAACGCCTGTGCGAGACCGCGGGCCTGTCCAAGTGCAAAGCGCCCGCCCCAAAACCCGAGACCTGCAACGACGTTGACGACGACTGCGACGGCAAAACCGACGAGGAAACGTGCGACGACAAGAACGCGTGCACCGCCGATTCGTGCGATGGCAAGAAGGCCGATCCCAAGACCGGCAAAGACGGCTGCGTACACAAAGAGCTCAACAGCGAGTGCGACGCTGACGGCACCGTCTGCACAAAGGGCGACACATGCGTGGGCGGCGTGTGCAAGGTCGGCAAGAAGGTCGACTGCGACGACGGCAACGCGTGCACCAAGGACGCCTGCGACGACAAGACCGGCTGCAGCAACAAGTTCAACGACGGCGGGGCGTGCGACGACGGCAACCCCTGCAGCGAAGGGGCCGTGTGCGCCGCCGGCAAGTGCAAGTCCGGCACCCTCAAGAAGTGCGATTCGGGCAACGCGTGCGTCGACGGCAAGTGCAACTTCAAGACCGGTAAGTGCGTGTTCGACGAGGTCGGCGACAAGACCGTCTGCGACGACAAAAACGCGTGCACTGTCCTGACCGTGTGCACCAAGGGGCTGTGCAAGGGCAAACCGAAGGACTGCGACGACGGCAACAAGTGCACCGACGAGGTATGCGACAAGAAGAAGGGCTGCCAGGTGCAAAACAACGTCAAGGCCTGCGATGACGGCGACGCCTGCACCAAGGACGACACCTGCCTCGGCGGCAAGTGCAAGGTCAACAAGGTCAACTGCGACGACAACAACGCCTGCACCAAGGACTCATGCGACTCCAAGGCGACCGGTTCGGGCACCGGCGGCAAGGGCGCCTGCAAGAACGTCGCGATGACCGGTGGCTGCGACGCCGATGGCAACGCATGCACGGTCGGCGACGTCTGCGAAAAGGGCGTCTGCAAGGTGGGCAAGAAGAAGTCCTGCGACGACGGCTCCATCTGCACCATCGACACCTGCGACGCCGCATCGGGCGTGTGCAAGTTCAACAAGACCAAGACCGAGGGCCTGTCGTGCAACGCGGACAGCTCGGTTTGCACCGTCGGTGACACCTGCAAGAACGGCCAGTGCGAGTCGGGCAAGAAGAAGGTCTGCGACGACTCCAACAAGTGCACAATCGACGCGTGCGATCCCAAGGCTGGCTGCAAAAACATCAACAGCGACGGCCCGTGCGATGCCGATGGCGACGCGTGCACGGCCGGGGACAAGTGCGACAGCGGCAAGTGCAAGGCCGGCGCACCGAAGAAATGCAACGACAACTCGCCGTGCACCAAGGACAGCTGCGACAAGTTGACCGGCAAGTGCGTCTACGACGGCAGCAACTTCGAAGGCCAGCCGTGCGACGCGGACGGGTCGATCTGCACCGTTGGCGACACCTGCAAGAAGGGCTCGTGCGAGCCGGGCAAGAAGAAGAACTGCGACGACCAGGACCCCTGCACCGACGATGAATGCAACCCCAAGAAGGGCTGCAACAACACGCACAACTCCGGTCCCTGCAACGCCGACGACAACCCCTGCACAAAGGGCGACAAGTGCGTCGACGGCCAGTGCAAGGTCGGCCAGAAGACCGACTGCAACGACAAGAACCCGTGCACCGTCGACAGCTGCTCGGTCGCCAAGAAGGGCTGCGTCTACGACGGCAAAGCCAAGAACGGCCAGGTGTGCGACGCGGACGGCAGCGTGTGTTCCGAGGTCGACAAGTGCGTCGACGGCCAGTGCAAGGCGGGCACGCTCAAGAAATGCGTCGACGGCAACACGTGCACCGATGACGCGTGCGACAAGAAGAAGGGCTGCACCTACACCAACAACACGGACCCGTGCAGCGACGGCAAGACCTGCACCATCGGCGACCGCTGCAAGACCGCGCCCAACGGCGTCGGCAAGTGCTATCCGGGCAAGGCCAAGGGTTGCAACGACGGCAATGTCTGCACGCAGGACCAGTGCGATGACTCGACCGGCAAATGCACCTACATCGGCAAAGCCCAAGACGGCGAATTGTGTGACAAGGACGGCAGCTTTTGCACCGTGAAAGACAGCTGCAAGGACGGCGAATGCAAGGTCGGCAAGCTGCAGAATTGCGACGACGGCAACGACTGCACCAACGACGCCTGCTCCCCCAAGGCGGGCTGCCAGAACACCGTGAGCGACGGCGCCTGCACCGACGGCAGCAAGTGCACAACCAACGACAAGTGCAGCAAGGGCAAGTGCGTCACCCAACCGGTTGTCTGCGACGACACGAACCCGTGCACGACCGACACCTGCGATCCGAAAGTCGGCTGCATCAACAAGGTCGACCGGCACCTGAAGAAGTGCGGCGACTACAAGATCTGCCTGCAGAAGACGTGCACGAAGGCGGTCTGCGGCGACCTGACCGTGCATGCGGCGGTTGAGAAGTGCGACAAGGGCAACCTCAACGCCAACGACTGCAACACGGTTCTTGGCAACGATAGCTGGGGCATCCTCAAGTGCGGCAACGACTGCGTCACGTGGGACACCAAGAAGTGCCACGACCTGTCGTGGATGGAGCGTTCGGACGACTGCAAGGGCTTCAAGGCGAGCTCGATCCACAAGGGCGTCCGCTGGGCCATCAGCAAGAGCGCGCTGTGGGACAAGACCAAGAAGTACGAATGCCCCAAGGGCTACCGCTGGATGACGACCGCCGAGGGCAAGAAGATGTTCACCGGCTCACCCAAGGGCGGCGAGACCTACTGGAACGAGTGCGGCTGGTACGGGCTCACCTACAAGGGCGTCGAACG
>CAZLMW010000056.1:43274-50470 GCA_964560875.1 uncultured Enterobacteriaceae bacterium | reverse complement strand
TGAGGCTGATGCTCCACGACACCAGTTTGCCGTCGAGCTTGTTGTTCTTGTACGCGCTGTCGACCACGAGGAGCCGCCACTGGCCCTTGGGGTTCTTGCCGATCCAGTCCTTGTGCAGATCGCCAGCGACCGGCTTGGTCTTGCTCGGGAACGTGGTGTTGATGCCGGCGCCTTTCTTGCCGCTCTTCTTATGCAGCAAGTAGTGCTTGTATTTGGTGCCGTCGACCGTCGGGTTGGACGGGAAGCCCTTGACGAGGCCGAGCTGGTTCTTGGGCAGCACCGGCGCGTTCGGCGGGAACAGGAACACGGTCAGGTTGGTGATATCGCTGTTGGCGAGGCTGATGTTGACCTGGATGTCTTGCGCGATGCCGATGTCCGGGAAATCGATCGCCGACAGCAGGCCGTCGGGCGAGTTGTCGGGGATGTCGCCGCCCATTCCGGGGATGGTGTCGGTGAACTGGTTGGTCAGCAGGTCGTTGGAGACCTCGTTGAGGTTGTCGGGTGCGATGCCAGCCGACGCGCACTTGACCGTGCCGTCGCCGTTGATCCCCACGACCGCCTGGCCGGTCTTGCAGCTGCCGGTGACCTTCTGGATGCCGGTGAGCTTGCTGCCGTCACCCACGAACTGCTTGCCGGCCACGATGCCGCCCGCGACCACGTCGCCAGACGTCGTCAGCTTGCCGGCGGTGAGCGCGTTGGCGCCGATGTTGACCGCGCCGTCCCACTTGATCTCCTTGGAGCTCGACACACAGCCGGTGCACTTGAGGTCGGCCGCTGCGCCCCCCTTGATGCCGTCCGCCGCCTTGGCGTACGCGAACTGGACCTTGGCCGACGTGATCGAGCCGTTGGACAGCGCGTCTTTGCCGATGCAGTCCTTGCAGTTCAAGCCGCCCGCCGTCTTGGCGTGCATCGCGAAGATCGTCGCGTGCAGCGCTTGCCTGGGCAGCTCGGGATCGCTGCCGACCTTGATGCCGAGCCACGCCTTGGACAGACCGGCGACCTTCTGTGCGTCGATCGCCTTGGTCGCGCCGAGCGCGTACGCAAAGCGGCCGGCCTTGACCGAAACCGCCACGTCCGCCTCGGACCATGCGGCCGTGCCACCCTTTGCGGCGCCATAGAGGCTGAACGTGAACTTGTAGTTGCCGTCTGCCGCCGGCCCACCGCCGGAGCTGTTAAGCACACCTTCGATGAGGGTGGTTCCGGGTACGGCCGCGAGGGCCGGGGTCGCAAAGATCGCGACGGCGAGGACGGGCACGAGGCCACGAAGGCAAATATTCATCGGCGTAACCTGCTGACGTGGGGAGGCGGGTTGAATCTGTGAGGCGCCACTTTACCGCCACTGAACGCTCAGTGGTAGGCGTGATCGACACGTTTTTCGTCGTGTAACAACGCGGACTGCTTTGCTGTTGTTGGCACAAAACGCAAACGTCGAGGATTAACGCGAACGTCAGGACGCGGCTGAAAACAAACGCTGCGCCGTGGCCCAGCCCTCAAAGGCGTCACGCAAGTGCTCGAAACTCTCCGCCTCAAAGTAGTCGGACTGGATTGCGGTTGTCACAAACGGGCGCGCCGCGATGGCGTTCATATCGAGAGGATGGACGATCGCGGTATCGGAAAAGGCGTGGGCGAGCTCGCCAATACTGCTCATCAAGCCGGCCCCGAAAGCCTTGCGGACACCGGCTTCACGGACCAGGCCAAACTCGACGGTGAACCAGTAGATGCGCGCGAGCTGGAGCACTTGTTCGTCGTTGGCGCGCTGACCGGCTTGCCCGAACCGTTGAAAGAAACGCGCGTAGACGGGTGATGTGAGCAGCGGCAGGTGGCCGAACTGGTCGTGGAAGAGATCGGGCGCCGGTGTGTAATCGAGATCGTCGCGCCGGCGAATGAAGTCGGTGGCGGGAAAGACGCGCTGAGCGACAAGGTCGAAAAACGGCCGTTGTGGCACCAGGCGTTCGACGCGAGCGAGCGTCCAGCCTGTATGACGCTCAAGGTTCGAAGATAGATCGCGCAAGCTTGCGATCGCGGACGCCGAAAAGCCCGCTTTGTCGAGCCCCGCGAGGCACGCGGAATGGGCCCGCCGCTGCAGATTTGGTACCTGGCGCGCCCAGAGAATGCGCCACGTTTGCTCTTGTTCGTCGGTGTAGTCGGGCCGGACCGGCAGCTCGCGTGCGCGCATGCGATCTCTATACGGTCTGCCGGTTCGCTTGGCCATCGACACCCCCGCATCCGCGCTTGACGCCATCCACCGCCGTACACACACTCGCGCCCCCGATCTGCGCCCTGCGAGCAAGCGGGCCGCGACGAACCAGCGAGGACACCATGGGCGAAACCAGGAAAGTCGTATTGGCCTACTCCGGCGGGCTTGACACCTCTGCGATGCTGCACTGGCTACGCTACAAGAAAGGCTACGAAGTCGTGTGCATGACGGCGGACGTCGGCCAGGGCGAGGAGCTCGACGGGCTCGAAGAGAAGGCCATCTCGTCGGGCGCCAGCAAGCTCTACGTCGTCGATCTCCGCGAAGAGTTCGTGCGCGACTACGTCTTCCCGGCCATCCAGGCCAACGCCGTCTACGAGGGCTACTATCTGCTCGGCACCGCGCTTGCCCGTCCGGTCATCGGCAAGGCCATGATCGACATCGCCAACAAAGAAGGCGCCACCGCGATCGCCCACGGCGCGACCGGCAAAGGCAACGACCAGGTGCGTTTCGAGCTCACCGCGTACTCCATGCGCCCCGACATCGAGGTCATCGCCCCGTGGCGAACCTGGCCGTACAAGGGCCGCAGCGACCTCATCCAGTACTGCAAAGACCACGGCATCCCCTGCGACGCGACGGCCGAGAAGCCATACTCGATGGACCGCAACCTGCTGCACATCTCGTTTGAGGGCGGCGTGCTCGAGGACCCGTGGTACGAGCCCAACGAGGACATGTTCAAGCTGTCGGTGCGACCCGAAGAGGCGCCCGACGAGTCCGAAACCGTGCTCATCGACTTCGAAGACGGCATCCCCGTCGCCGTCAACGGCGTGAAGATGGGCCCGGTCGAGCTGCTGGCTGAGTGCAACCGCCTCGGCGGCAAACACGGCGTCGGCCGCGTCGATATCGTCGAAAACCGCTACGTCGGCATCAAGTCGCGCGGCGTTTACGAGACCCCGGGCGGCACCCTGCTCTTCCACGCCCACCGCGCCATCGAGCAGATCGTCCTCGACCGCGAAGTCATGGCGCTGCGCGACTCCCTCGTGCCCCAATTCACGCGCCTGCTCTACAACGGCTACTGGTTCGCGCCGGAGATGCAGCACCTGCTCAAGTTCATGGCCGACACGCAAAAGGGCGTCACCGGCACCGGCCGGCTCAAGCTTTATAAGGGCGGCTGCTGGATCACCGGCCGACGAGCGCGCAACTCGCTGTACAACCCCGAGTTTTCGACGTTCGAGGCCGACACAGTCTACAACCAATTCGACGCTGAAGGCTTCATCAAGCTCAACGCGCTGCGCCTCAAGCTCAACACCTGGCGCGACCGCGCCGCGCTCGAGAACCCCGACGAGAAGATGGTCCAGCAGCTCACGCAGATGCACGCCGGCTACATCGAATAGCGCGTTTCCGGGGTCTGACCCTTACATATTACACTTTATGCGCCGCCCCCGGGCCTGGCCGCCGTGAAATCGGTATCGGGGAATCGCATCAGGAACACCATGATGAACGGTCGATTGAAGGTCTTTGCGGGCTCCAGCCACCCCGAGCTCACCGCCGCAATCTGCGATTCGCTGGATGTCCCAGTCGGCCAGTACGAGGTCATTCGCTTCAAGAACGACAACTTGATGGTGAAGATCGGCGAGAACGTGCGCGAGTGCGACGTCTTCTACATCCAGACGTCCGTCGAGCCGGTCAACGACAACATCATGGAGGCGCTTATCGCGATCGACGCCCTCAAGAGCGCCTCCGCCGGTCGGGTCACCGCGGTTCTGCCGTACTTCCCCTACGCCCGCAGCGACAAGAAAGATCGGCCGCGTATCAGCATCACCGCGCGCCTGATGGCCGACCTGTTGCAGACCGCGGGCGCCGATCGGGTGCTCACGATGGACCTGCACAGCCCGCAGATCCAAGGCTTCTTCCGCGTGCCGGTCGACCAGCTCATCGCCGCGCCGATCCTGTGCAACCACCTGCGCTCCTGGGACCTCGAAAACACCGTGCTCGTCGCGGGAGACGCCGGAGAAGCCAAAGAACTGGGCCGCTTCGCCAACCGCCTTCACCTGCCGATGGCCGTCGTCGACAAGCGCCGGTTTGGCGACGATGACCGCGCGGTCGCGACCAACCTCATCGGCGACGTCAAGGGCATGCGCGCGCTCATCGTGGACGACGAAATCGCCACCGGTGGCACGATCTGCGAGGCGGCACGCTTTCTGATCGATGAGGGCGCGTTGTCGTGTTCCGTCGTCGCCACGCACGGCGTCTTTGCCGGTCCGGCGATCGACCGCATCAACAAATCGGCCTTCGAGCGGGTCGTCACCACCGATACCATCCCGATGGGCAGCAAGAAGTCCGACAAGATCCACGTCATCAGCGTGGCGTCGCTCTTCGCCAAGGCCATCCGCCGCATCCACGACGGCGACTCGGTGTCCGACCTGTTCTAAACAGAGTGCGGGAAGCTCCGTTCCCCGCACGTGCTCGTTGCTTGTCAGGGGGCTGAACGCAGCCCCCTCGCCGAAAAAAGCGTCGTTTTCTCGGCTCACCCCAACTTTCTAAAGGTCGCTCCGCTCCGCGGTGGCCGCATTCGCATCGGCCCTGGCCCTGCAACTACAGCAGCGATCGGATCGCACGGCGCGCCCGCCGCAGCGGACTCGTTTCCTTCAATTCGTCCAGCAACAGCTGCATCGCGTGACGGACCTTGGCGTCGAACTCATCGACCAGGGCGTCGGGCGGCTCTTGGAATCGTTGACCGACCGGCGCGACCGAGATCGGGCTGCCGACGAGATAGCGCAGGCGTGCCGGTAGCGGCCAATGAGGCAGCGGACCGACACCGATTCCCCACGGCAGCGACAGGTGTACCGGAAAGATGCGGGCCCGGAAGCGCCGATGAAGCCCGAGGCGATCGGCGAGTTTGCGGCCATCGCTCAACACAAACAGGGTGTGATGCGCGCCGGCATGGGCGACGGGCACGATGGGAACACCGGTTCGGAGGGCGAGTCGCGCGTACCCTTTTCGGCCGGCGAATCGGACCTTGTAGCGCTCGGAAAAGGGCCGCCAGGTGTCGAGATCGCCGCCGGGCATCACCAGCAGATCGCGGCCATGCTTCAGCAGCACGTCGTCGCCGATCTTGGGGCTCGCCCGCAACACGCCCATCCGCGAAAAGAGGACCGCCGTCGCCTTGAGCGAGAAGACCATCTCGTGCGCGAGGGGATGGATCGGACGCGTATCGCCGAAGCGCCGGTACCAGCACATCATCAGGCCCCATACATCGGGGATCGATGTGCCGCCGGAGTGGTTGGCGACCAGCAGTGTTGGCGCTTGCGGAATGCGGTCCAGTCCGTCGATCGTGGGCCGGAAGTAGCTCAGGCCCTCGCCGTACATCCAGTCCATGCGACGCATCGTTTCGCGGATCATGGCGGGGTCCCACGCGCCCGGATCGCTGCCGACCCGCGTGTCGCCAAAGAACGCATGCGTCCAATTCTGGTCGTCACGATCGGTCATCAGGGCTCCGCGGATGGTCCCTGTCATACCATGTCGGCGGTCATACCATGTCGGCGGTCATACCATGTCGGCTCCCACGCCATGTCGGCTCCATGCCATGCCGGCGCAGAGTTGACCGGACCGACAGCGCCGCGATGATGGGCCACGGATGGACAGCGATGATCCCGACCGGTTGACGAGGAAACGAATCGAATGACTGCAGCCTGAGTTGCAGGCGCGCACATGTTTTCAATCTTGACCGGCATAATGGCGCTCCCTACCGTGTTTTAGGGCGAACGGAGGTGGCTTCTGTGGCCACTGGCGGCACAGCAAATATGGATCAAGGCCCGGGCCGCAATCGCCCGCGCATTGGGCGCGTCATCGTGGCGCTGCTGACCAGTTTTGCGTTTACGGCGGCGCTCTTTTGGGGTCTGGCGCTGCTCATCGACCGCGACGGGCCGCTGTCCGAAACGATGGCCAAACAGCGCCTGCGCGCCGCCAAATCCAAGCGAAACGGACGCAGCGGACCGCGTCGCCTCACCGCGATGATCAGTCCGCGACGGGTCGGCAAACGTCTCGCGAAGCTGGGGCCGCGCAAGGAACTCAAGAAGAAGAAGAAGAAGAAGAAGCCCGAAGACAAGCTCAAGGGCCAGATCGTCGAGACCGCGCGGCCCAAGCTCGAGGTGGCGCCCAAGAAGACGAAATACCTCGGCCGCTACGACATGAAGGTCGAAAAGGAGCAGAAGTCCAAGGGGCACAAGCGCAAGGGACGCGAGCTCGGCAAGGTCGCCATCAAAGACCCCAGCCGTATCCAGAGCCCGACCAGCAAGTCCAAGAAGAAGACGCGGATCGCGGGCGGCAATCGCGCGGCCAAAGCGCAAAAAGCCAAGCCGAAGAAGGTCCAGCAACGCGGCGACGCGGCGATCCTGCCCGGACCCAAGCGAACCGCGAAAGGCTCCAAGCTGCGCAAAGGGGCGGGCGCTGTACCAGGGGGCGGCTCACCGCTTCCGCGGGGCGTGCAACCTTCGGTCGTGCGCGGCAAACACGCCGACATGATCCTGCCCGGCACATCGGCCGGAAATATCGCGCACAACATCCAGGCTCTCGCCGGCAACCCGGGCAGCGACGACTACCTGCCCGACGTGAAGGACGAAGGCGCGACCAACCTGCTGAACACCCGCAAATTCCGGTACTGGGACTTCTTCCAGCGCGTCCGCGAGCGTGTCCGCAGCGAATGGAATCCGACCCGCGCGTGGCGCTCCCGCGATCCGACCGGCCGCCGCTACGGTGTGCGCGATCGACTGACTGTCCTGCGAGTCCGCCTCCAGCCCAACGGGACGCTCAAGACGACCCGCGTCGCCAAGCGATCGGGGCTGCGGTTTCTCGACGACGAAGCGCAGCGAGCGTTCTCGGCTGCCGGGCCTTATCCGAACCCGCCGCAGGGGTTGCTCAACGAGCGCGGCGAGGTCGAATTCCAGTTCGGCTTCATGTTCGAGATCAGCAGCTCGCGGTTTTCGTTCTACCGCATGCAGAG
>CAZLMW010000056.1:29354-43174 GCA_964560875.1 uncultured Enterobacteriaceae bacterium | reverse complement strand
TCGGCTTCATGTTCGAGATCAGCAGCTCGCGGTTTTCGTTCTACCGCATGCAGAGATGATCCCGGTCCGGGCGGCTATTTGAGCGGTCGGGCGCACCGAAAACCCGTGTCGTAGTTCGTGTAGTGCTCGTGCAGGCCGCGACGGTACGCGCCGCGGTTGTACCTGGGCCCGTTGGACGAGTGCGTCACGTCGCGCCAGCGGTTCCCGCGCACGCTCCGGCTGTAGTACCAGACCTTCGGGTCGGCCGGCCCGGTCGGATCGGTACCCGGTGACTTCTTGTAGTAGTACGCACCGTAGTTGTCCCACGTCCACTCGCGCACGCTGCCCGCCATGTCCTTGAACCCAAGCGGGCTCGTGTCATCGGGGTGCGAACCAGGAGGCGTCGGCGCGAACGTCGTGTTGCCGATCCCAAGCAGGTTCTTCTTCGCCGCAGTGCCCCACGGGTACTTGGACGACTGTGGCCCGCGTGCAGCAAGCTCCCACTCGGCCTCGGTCGGCAGGCGATTGCGGATATCCCGGAACTTGCAGTACGCCATCGCCGCGTGCCACGAGACGCAGTTGACCGGTCGGTCCTCCAGCCCGGGAACAGCCGCCGCGCAGTAGCTGGTGTACTTCGGGTCCTGCGGCCGGGTCGCCTGCGGGCACTTCCCGGACTTCACGCACTTGTTGTAGTCCGCGACCGTCACCTCGTGGACGTCCAGGTAGTACGGGCTCACCGTCACCTTGTGCTTGGGTTGCTCGGTGACGTAACAGAGGTGGTCCTCGGACTTCTCGCACCCCATCCAGAACGTGCTCTTCGGCACCAGTTTCATGCCGGCCACGTTCTCTGCCTTGCACTTGGCGTCGCAGCCGTCGCCGCTCTTCTCGTTGCCGTCGTCGCATTGCTCGGACTGCGGCTCGTACTTGCCGTTGCCGCAGACGCCGGGCGCCGCACATTTTCCGAGGTAACAGACGTACGTGCTTGGCCTTGGCGCAGTCGCTCGCTTGCTCCCACTTCTGCCCGTTGAGCGAACACTTCAACACGCGGTCGCCATCGGGGAAAGCCGTTTCCCTGCAGTCTGCTAGCGCGATTGCGCGGACAATTGGGGCCGATCATGTGCGCCGCGCTTGCCAAGGGGGTGGTCGCGCGTTTTCTTGGTGGCTGCCGAGCCCTCGGCACCTGTCCCAGGCCAACGATGTTGCCAAGCATCCCGATGATCCGCTGGTTGTCCGTGCCGGTTCGTGCGGCGCTGGCAATGGCGCTGAGCGTTGCGATCCTTTGGGCTCCGACATTCGCGGTCGCCGCCAGCCCAGTCGCGTCGGCCAATCAGCAGGCACCGGCGGGGTTGCGCTTCTCCATCGAGCTTCACGACGTCGACAAGGGCCGCCGCAAACCGCTGCAAAAGCTCACCAGGCGGGCGCTGCGTTCGGTGGAATCGGCGCTCTGGGTGCGGCTGGACGGCCGCTTGCATGTCGATTTCGTCGGCAACGACGCAGCCTTTCGGAAGGTTCTGCGTGCGGCGGGTGGTCGCGGAGGTGGCGAGCCCTGGATCGACGGGCTGGCGCTGCTCCATGACGACCGCATCATCGTGCGGCTTGGCGGCGGCGGCTTGCTGCGAACCAGCGAGGTCACACGGCACGAGATCGCCCACATCGCCGTGCACGCGCTGACCAAAGATCGCTTTGTGCCGCGCTGGTACCACGAAGGTGTCGCCATGCTCGTGGCCGGTGAGGCGACGCTCGATCGACTCAAGGAAGGCGTCGGGGCGTCGGCGTTCGACCTGACCGAGAATATCGACGAGCTCGAAGACGGGTTTGGCGGTCACCGGCTCGAGGTTCAGCGGGCCTATGCGCTCGCGGCGGGTTTTGTGCGGTTCGCGGTGCGTCGAACTGGACGTGGCGATGCGCTGGCCGACCTGCACCGTCGCATGGCGCTGGGCCTCGACTTTGGACCGGCGTTCACGGCGACATTCGGCCTGTCGCCCGACGGACTCTTCGGCCTCTACGCCCACTACGTCGGCAGCGCTTCGAGCAAGTGGTGGTCGCTGCTGTCGGACACGGTCATTTGGAGCTTGATCGGCGTCCTCTCGCTGATCGCGATGCTCCTGGCGTGGGTCCGCCGGCCGCGATTCGACAAAGATGAGCCGATGGACCTGCAGGCGATCGCGGCGGTTGGTGATGCAGCGTTGCGTTCAGGTGTCTTGTGGATCCCCGAGCCCGAGTTCCCGGTGCCGCCGGACGATTCGCCACCACCGAGCGAGCCAGCCCCGACGGTCCAATCGGTTGAGCCAATGCCCGACGACGAGGCGGACGTTTGCGCGCCGCCACCGAAGATCGGCAAACCCACGATCCATTAGCGCTACGAGGCAACGACTGCGCCTACTTCGCGTTGGTCGCCGTAGCGCCGCCGGAGAGGCCGGGGATCTTCTTGTACTGGGCGCTGATGACGACGTTTTCGGGGAACGCCCAGAGTTCGCGCTTGCCGTTCTTGCCGCGGCTACGCATCGACGGCAGGTCGATGAGCAGCTTCTCGGTGGCCTCCTGGATGCCTTCACTCGGCACGGCTTTGCTGCGCGCTTTGTCGATGTCCCTGGGGTCGGCGAGTGTGCAATGGAAGAGGTGAAAGTCGTTTTTCCAGACGGCGAAGATCTCGCCGGCTTTCACCTTCAATCCGGTTTCCTCAAGCGTCTGCCGCACCGCTGCACAGCGGGCGGTCTCGCCGGAGCTGACGCTGCCGCCGGGGGGCGTCACTTTGCCGCGACCGGTCGCACCGCCGCCGCCGACGCGAGTCACCAGTACACCGCCGTCAATGATGATGAGGCAGCCGGCGCTCTTGGCGTCGGTGATGGCTTTCGCTGCGGGATCGACGGCGCACTCGCTCTGCGGTGCGGCGGGCTTTTCTTTGCAAGCGGCAAACAGTGCGACGGCGGCCAGTGCGCAGATGGCGGGGAAAACGGAGCGGGGCGGGCAGATCGAGGTGGTCATGGCGGTTCCGGGTCAGGATCGTCGCGAATGTAGCAGCGGTGTGCGCAGATCGTCACCCAACCTGCGCAACCGAGCAGACCCGATTGGAAGTCGCTGACTGAGCGATGGGCCGAGTCCGAGCGACCCGAACCCGAACTCACATCCGCCCGTTCGCACCGCGCCACCGTCCCCGGGGCCTCGGGTCGAATCCCAATGGGCTCCCGACCCACGCGCCGGGCGCGTTCCTGCCGTCCGAGCTCCGAGAATCCGCTTTCCGCCATTTCCGCGTCCGTCACTCGGCCGCGGCCGCCGACTCCGTCTCCGACCCTACCGGCACGACGCGTTAGCGGCGTGCCCGGGCGCCACCACTGACACCGAGCCGACGGCTCTCCGCTAACCCACGATGCGCAGCACCCGTCCTCGGTTCCCCACACAGCCCGACTCAGACGATCCGCAGCCCCGACGACGAGAGGTTGGGCGACCGGATCAATCGTTCGTTGACGAGGTTGGGGACCTTGCCTATAAGCGGGTCCGCAAGGCGCCAGTTTCGCCGAGAGAACGCGACAGGAGACGGTATTGATGCAGCAAGCGAGTCGCCCGATCTCGTTTCGTCCCTACGCCCTGCGCCGCGCGCACCTGCGGGTGCTTGTGTCGGCGATGGACTCGGTGCAGGACTACGTTTCGGATCCGGAAGTGCTCGCCGCCGCAGCTCGATTCTACGACCGCGATTTCGCGACCGGTGAGCTGTTGCAGCGCTACTTGACGTCCAACGACGGCCACAGCCAGTTCTACCCGTGGCTGCTCTGGGACGCGGCCCTTGACCGCGGCCGCCTCGGACCACGCCTGCTCAGCGCGGAGACACGGGCCGGCGGCTGCGAGGCCGAGATCGCCAAGGCGCTCCTCAACACGCGTGCCGACGTCTACCAAATCACCCGCTGCGACGATGATCTCGCCACCCTCGAGCGAGTCGCCGACGGCGCCCTGATCGAGGTCGAAGAGCCGGTCCTGGCCACCGTCTCCGCCCCCGGCGAGCTGCTGGTTGCGCGCATCTTGGATCTGGGCGACCAGCATGTGCTCGACGCGGTGCACTGCTGCCTGCCGCCGCAAGGTCGACGCGCCCTGGTGCGAGCCGCCCGCAAGGTGCGGCGCATCCCGATCGAAGAACAACTTCCCAAGCTCATCGCCGCGGCCGGTCGCGCCATGCGTCGGCTGCGCATGGAGCAGCCGTCGCTCGTGGCGCCCGATGGCGGCGCTGTTGTGCAGACCACGCTCGTCTTCACCACGAGGGACGCCGCGGCGATCAACCGGCGGCTCGAAGAAGCGTCTGATCGCGGTCTGCTGCGCGAACGTCGCCGGGATTTTGTTGTCGCCGCCAGCGGAGCCGACCTCGTCGGTGTCTCGTTGCGGCTCTCCGGCGATCGACTCCACGCCACCACGAGCTGCGAAGGACGGCTCGATCGCCTGCGTGAACGACTCGAAGCGTGGCTGCCCGGCTTGACCTACATCGCGACGGTCTACCGCGACCTCGACGCGCTGCTCGCAACCGACGAGTGGCACAGCGAGGAGGCGCGCGAGCTGCGCCGGCTCGGCGAACAGTGGCTGGAAGAATACCTGTCGGCCTTCAACGATCGCCCGCAACGAACCCTCGGCGGCGTCACGCCTCGCGAAGCGGTCCGCACCGCCCGCGGCCGCACCAAGGTCCGCGCCCTCCTTCGTTCCGTGCAGCGATTCAGCGACGCCGTCGGCACCGACTGCAACGGCGTGGTCGATTCGTTGTGGGCCGAGCTCGACCGGTGATCACGGTCCCGTGAGCACTCCGCAAACCCGCTTCCGTTTCGTCCCCGACGTCCTCCGCGGCGAAGGCAAGGACGCCGCCAACAAGCTGTTCAGCGAGCAAGCCGCGGCGCTCAATCTCGCCTGGACTTGCCGCGACTGCGCCTATCACCACCCGCAAACGGGGGCGTGCACGGTCGGATGGCCAAACGACATCTTGCTGGATGCGACCGAGGCGGTGTGCAACGAACAGGGCTTCCCCGCCTTCTGCAAAGCGTTCGAGCCCGAATAGCGCCTGGTGACCCGCGGCCCCCGCAGCTGGAGCCGGTCTGCCGCAATCCTTGGCAATCGTTGCGTTCCAACGCGACGACCGCCTGCTCTTCCGTGGCCGGTGACCGGTCGCTGCCGCCGCCCGAGGATCGCACATGAACTCCCGCTTCCATCGCCTGCAGACGGCGCTGCTCTTTACTTCTTGAGCCCGCTCTGCTTTTCGATCCACGCCGCTACTTTCTCGACGT
Organism: uncultured Enterobacteriaceae bacterium; assembly: GCA_964560875.1. Taxonomy (GTDB): domain Bacteria; phylum Myxococcota_A; class UBA9042; order UBA9042; family UBA9042; genus CAZLMW01. Next base: position 37,940 of record CAZLMW010000056.1, on the reverse strand, counting down.
CCAGCCGGTCCCAGCTCGCGGCCTTGGAGCGCGCGGTCGCGAGGTGCTTTTTCGCCACACTTCGCGGCACGCCGAGAGCCCGAACCAGCCACGCTCGAGCGCCGCCCCCCTTGCGCCCGACAAGCCAGCTCACCGACGCGGGCGCCTCGCCCGATGCCAGGCGAACGATCGCGGCTGCGGTCCGCAATTGCCTGTCTGCGCTGCTCGTCGCGGCGTGATCCAGAAATCCGCGCGATGTCAGCGGTCGCCCTGAACGCATACAGGCATCGACCGCTAGCCGACGGAACGGCGCCGACGGTACGAAGACCTCGTGAGCCACCTGCAGCAGCGGTGTTTTGCCTCGCACGTAGCGCTTCATGAACGCCTCGATCGCGGCGAGGTCCGCCCCTTTGCGCACCGGCTTGTAGAAGATCGCGGCGCCTCGCTTCATCAGCTTGGCGCGCACCTTTTCCAGCGCAAAACAGGCCTTCTTGTAGCGTTTCTTCGCGTGATTGCGCAGCGCTGCGGAGAGCTCCTTGCGCGCGTAGGTCGGATCGGAAGCGCTGGGGCGAAGCGGTTGCCACGCGGCGGCGACATCCACCGGAATTCCGGCATCTGCAGCCACGCCGACAGACGGCACGCAGAGTCCGATGCCAAGGGCCATGAGAAGCACCGGAATGCAGACCCGTTGGCGCCACCGAGAAGGGCTCATAAACACCTCTAAACGCGCCGATTTTGCGCCGGCGATCTTGCGCGATCCGCCCAAAGACACGCGCCACACCTTGACACGATGTCGGCGCATCTTATACCTGCCTCCGCCCTTGGGTCATGCCGGCAGGTACTTTGGGGAATTCCGAGGAATCAGCCGGCACGGGAATAACGGCGCAAGCCGATGGTTCATCGCTCGACCGCCCGAACCTAACAGGCGGGTGCGTTGCGCGCATGCGACCCAGAAGGGACACCGCGGTTATCGGGACTAGCGCCCAATCGCGGCATCAGCACCAACGGAAGAGGCGAAAAATGAGCGGAAAACCCGTGATCCAGATTCGCAACCTCGTGAAATTCTACGGCGATTTCCAGGCGCTCAGGGGCATCAGCTTCGACGTCCACGCCGGCGAAATTCTCGGCCTGCTCGGCCCGAACGGCGCCGGCAAGTCGACCACGATGAAGATCCTGACAAGCTACATCTCGGCCACGTCGGGCAGCATCACGGTCGAAGGCATCGACCTGTTCAAAGACCCGATCAAGATCCGCGAGATGATCGGCTACTTGCCCGAATCGACGCCGCTGTACACCGACATGCTCGTCTACGACTACCTGATGTACGTCGCGGCGATGCGCGGCATCGACAAGAAGACCGCCGACGCGCGCATCTGGGAGCTCGCTGGCAAGGTCGGCATCAAGGAAAAGATCGCCAAGGGCGTCAACACGCTGTCCAAGGGATACCGCCAGCGCGTCGGTCTCGCCCAGGCGCTGATCCACAAGCCCAAAATCCTCATCCTCGACGAACCGACGTCCGGTCTCGACCCCAACCAGATCGTCGAAATCCGCAACGTCATCAAAGACTTGGGCAAAGACCACACGATCATCCTGTCGACCCACATCCTCCCGGAAGTGCGGCAGACGTGTAACCGCATCGTGATCATCAACCTCGGTGAGAAGGTCATCGACGGCACGATGGACGAGGTCGAAGGCCGCCAGACCAACGACCACCGGCTCGTTGTCGGTGTCGCCACGAACAGCAAAGACGCCGCAACCCTTCGCGGGGAGCTCGGCTCGGTCAACGGGATCACGGAGGTCTCGCTCGGCGCGTACGCAAAGCTGCCGACCGAACACCACACCTTCGAGCTTCGCGCCAACCGCGACGCGCGCCCCGACATCTGGAACTGGGCCAAGAAAGACGGCCACACGCTCGTCGAGCTGTCCCGCAAAGCCCGCGACCTCGAAAACATCTTCCAGGAGCTCACGATCGGCCGCTAACGCCTGCCCGCAGCCGTCCGCTCAAGACGGCTCGCAGACCGCAGCACACGCCCTCAGGAACCCACCATGAAGCAGATCTTCATCATCGCCCGCCGCGAGATGGCCGCGACCTTCGACTCGCCCATCCCCTACATCGCCGCGACCGTCTTCCTCGTCGCCACCGGCCTGATGTTCTTTTTCGGCATCGACGGCAGCCAGGACTTCTTCGAGGCGCGCCTCGCCACGCTGCGACCGCTGTTCGACTCGGCGCCATGGGTGCTCGCGGTCATCCTGCCGGCGGTGACCATGCGCCTGGTCGCCGAGGAGAAGAAATCCGGCTCCCTCGAGCTGCTCGTCACCCTGCCCGTCAGCGACGTGTCCATCGTGATCGGCAAACTGCTCGGCGCCATCGGATTCCTCGTCGTCGCGCTCGGCATGACCCTGGTCTTCCCGCTGCTCGTCATGCAGGTCGGCAGCCCGGACGTCGGCGCGATCATCGGCGGCTACGTGGGCCTCTTCCTCATCGGCGTGACGTTCCTGTCGCTGGGCCTGATGACGTCGACCTGGACCGAAAACCAGATCGTCGCGTTCATCCTCGGCCTGCTGCTGTGCGTGTTCTTCTGGACCGCCACCGACGCGCTCATCAAGCTCGCGTTCGACCGACCGCCCGCGGCGATCATGCTGCTCACCTTCAAAAGCCAGTTCGCGGCGTTCGCCAAGGGCGTCGTTGACCTGCGCAACGTACTGTACTTCGCGTCGGTGACCGTCATCGCCGTCATGGCGTCCACCTACTCGCTCAAGTCGCGCCTCTGGCGTTGACGACAATCTGTCGGAATCCGGGCTTTCGGTCCGGGTTTGGGCTGACAGCCGCTTTTCGAAAGAACACAGCGAAACATCGAATTAAGTAGATTCGGAGTCGACATCATGGCCATGGACAAAAAGCGCAAGCTGCGGATTCGCACCGACGCGCTCGTTTTGCTGCTCGCGACCATCGGCGTCGCCATCGTGCTCAACGCGATGGTGCTCAAGGTGCCCGCGCGCCTCGATTTGACCGCCTACAAGGTCCACACCCTCAGCGACGCGTCGATCGAAGCGGCCAAGTCGCTCGATAACGTGACGATCAACGTCTACATCTCCAAGAAGCTGCCCGAGACGATCCCGAGCCAGTTCGGCAAGATCCCGCTCAAGGGCGTCGACCGCGCTTTCCGCGACAAGCTCGACGAGTACGCGACCGCATCAGGCGGCAAGATCCGCGTGGTCTTCGCCGACCTCGATACCCCCAACCTGGGCACGATCGAAGAGCAGGCTGAGGCGGCCCGACTCGAGATGTTTTCGTCCAAGGAAGCCGCGGTTGAAGGCGGCCAGCTGAAGTTTCAGCAGTACGCGATGGGCGCGAGCTTCCACTACAAGAGCGTCACCGAGGTCTTGCCCAAGGCCATTGAGCCCGGCTTCTACGAGTTCGAGATCACCAAGCGCTTGCTGCGCCTCAAAGAGAAATACGACAACTCGCTGCTGATGAAGGACCTGCTCGACAGCGGCAAGAAGGTCCACACCGTGGTCAAAGCATGCAACGAAGCCATCCAGAAGCACGCCAAAGCCGAGGAGAAGAAGGAAGATTCGGCCGGCTTCAACATCAAGGACTCCAAAGATCCCAACAAGAAGCGCATGGCGGACCTCAAGGCCAACCGCAAGAGCATCGAGGCCGCCTGCAGCCCGATCGGCGGCGCGGTCACCAACGCAGAAGGCAAGCTCAAGGGCAAAAACGACTTCGTGGACAACCTGCTCGCGTCGGCCAAGCAGTACGGCAAGGTCTACGGCGAGATGCTGCGATACCTCGACGGTAAATCACCCAAGAAGAGCCCGGTGCCGCCCGAGATGGCGCTGGCCCAGATCGTCAACATCCTCGAGCAGATCAACCGCGAAGTGGATCTGCGGCACACAACGCTCACCGACAGCCCCGGCCAGCGACGCATCGGCTTTCTCTGCGGCCACCAGGAGTTCTGCCCGTTCCAGGAGCGCGAGCCGCTCATCGCCGGCCAGGTCGGCATGATGGTCGAGAACAACCCGATGATGCGCCAGGTCATCGAGACCGCGCGCCAGATGGCCACCGCGATCGACCAGACCAACCAGCGTGTGGGCGACGGCCTCTTCACCAAGAAGGGCTTTTCGATCATCAAGCTCGCGCCAAACATGGAGTTTCCGCCGGACGTGGCTGCCGTGATCGTCTACGCGCCGCGCTCGGATATCGGCGAGTACGACGCGTACAACCTCGACCAGTTCCTCATCAGCGGCCGCCCCGTCGCGGTCTTCCACCAGGGCTACGAGGTCGCGATCAACAACATGAAGCCGGGCAAAGAGATGGGCCAGGAGCTGTCCTTTGGCACCTGGATCAAGCCCAACAAGAGCAACATCGGCAAGCTGCTCGCCGACTATGGCGTCGAGGTCAGCAACCAGCTCATCGTCGACCGCAAGCACGTCGATACGGTGCGGGTCATGCAGCTGCTCAACCGCGGCGGCATGCAGTTCCAGACGCAGCGCGACTTCGCTTACCCGCTCGTTCCGGTGGCGACCGAGTTCTCTCGCGAGCACGCGCTGACCCGCAGCATCCAGAACCTTTCGCTGCCCTTCCCGGTCAAGGTCGGCGTGAAGGATTCGGTGCGCAAGGACACCAACTTCAAGGTGTACGACCTCATCAAGACCTCGGAAGACTCGCTGCTCAAGGACGGCTCGGTGCCCGCCAACCCGCTCGCGCTGTCCGAGGCGGTCGTCAACGACCCGGCCAACGGTCCCCACGTCGCCGCGGTCATGGTCGAAGGCCCGTTCAAGTCGCGCTTCACCGCCGACAAGGTGCCCAAGCGCCCGCCGCCGAAGAAGAAAGCCAACCCGTTCGGTCGCGGGATGCCCGACGGCCCCAAGGCGGAGACCAAGGACGAGTACGAGCTGCGCAAACGCAGGTTCAAGGCGACCGGGGCTGGCAAGCTGCTCGTTGTCGGCACGCACATGGGCATCGAAGGGCTGAGCCGCGACTACGTGTTGCCCGACTTCAACGGCATCAAGATGGCCAAGTTCAGCGTCGAATCGCTGCAGGCCTACCAGCGTTGGCAGGCCAACTTCCAGAACTGGCAGATCCGCATCGGCCAGGTCAGCCACCTGCTGCCCGACAACCTGCGCTTTCTCAACAACGTGATGGACTGGGCCACCGCCCACGAAGCGCTCGCCGACATCCGCAGCAAAGGCGACACCCGCCGGCCGCTGCGCGAGGTCAAAGCCGACGATGCCCGAACCATGCGTCTTGGTGCCATCGTCGGCGTGCCGCTGTTGCTTATCGGCTTCGGATTCATCCGATTGACCATGCGGCGTCGGCGCGAAAACGAGCTCGATAACCACTAGCCCCGCACTCAAATTCTCGCAGCAGTTCCCAGCGGTCGATCGCTGACCGAAGGGAACGCCGGAGGCTCAAGATGAGCAAGTCAACGATCGTTATGTTGGTGCTTTTCGTGGCGCTCGGCGTCGGCTGGATGCTGATGAACCAGGGCCCCAAAGAGGCCGAACACCCCGCCGTCTCCGTGCAAGGATTCGTCAACAAGGACGTGTCTTTGCAGGACGTGAAGATCCTCAACAAGGACGACGAGTCGCCCTACACGTCGTGGACCGTCAAACGCAAAGGCGAAACGTTCACGCTCGATCGCGTGGCCGGACAGAGCAAAAAGAAGCACTCCGAGTCCAAGTGGAAAGCCACGCGCACGCACAAGGGCGGCAAGATGGCGCACAAAGGCGAGCCCTACCGGGTGCGCATGTATGCCCAAACTATCGCCCGCAGTTTCCGGTCGTCGTACTCCTTTGAGGCCAACGAAGACGAGCTCGCCGAATACGGGCTCGACAAGGAAAACCGCATCGAGGTCACGGCGTCGGGCGGCGACAAGAAGGTCCACCTCATCATCGGCAAGGTCGACAAGGCGGCGGCAGACGACGAGTCGACGGCGAAGACCTGGGTGATGCGCCCCGACGTCAAAGGCGTGGTGTACCAGGTGGCTGGACACGACCTCCGCAAGAATTTTGACGTGCCGTACAAGGACGTTCGCGACCGCAAGATCCTCGATTTCACTGTCGCCAAGGTCGACAAGGTCGTGCTCGAAAACCCGGCCGATCCGCTCGCCAAGAAGGTTATTGTCACGCGACCCGCGCTGCCCAAAGAGCAGGTTGCCAAGCTCGCCGAGATCGCCAAGGAGACCGACAAGGACAAGCGCGAAAAGCTCGAAAAAGAGATCCGCAAATCCAACGACGGCTGGAAGATTGTGCAACCCACCGGCTTTGCGGTCGGCGAAGTGGGCAGCTGGCTCGAATCGGTCGAGCGCATGGCGCTAACCGAAAACGTGGACACAGAAGACGGCAAGGCGCCCAAGGGCAGCGGGCTCGACGACGCGAAAGTCGCCGTGCGCATCTCCATCTTTGAGGGCGACAAGAAGACTGTTGTCGTGATGGGCAAAGCCAAGGAAGACGGGGAAAAAGACGTCTGGTGCAAGGTCGACGGCAACGACAAAGAGGCCTTCCAGGTCGCGTCATGGTCGGCCGAGCAGGTGATCAAGGGCCTCGATGACCTGCGCGACACCAAGCTGTTCGGAAAAGCGGCGATGGACACCGTCAAAGCAGCCGACAACCTCGTTATTGACAGCCCGGCCGGACGCTTCGCCGCGCGGCTCGAAAACGGCACGTGGATCGCCCGCGGAGTCCGTGGAGATCACAAGAAAATCAAGGAATTCATCGATGACATCGCCGGGCTCGACGTCGACTATGAGAGTGGGATGTCCCGCACGCAAGCAGGTTTGGATAAACCGGAATGGCGCGTCACTTTGTCAGCGAAGGGCGGAAGCTACCAGGTCGCCTTATCGGCCAAGGGCGGCGCGACTGGCGGCGAGGACTTCTTCGGAGCGGTCGGCGACAAGGGCCACGTCTTCAAGCTCCAGTCGTGGAGCGCGGACCGGCTGCGCAAAGACGGCACCCATCTCAAGGACAAGCACCTGGTCTTCGGCGCGACCAAAGCCTCAATCACGTCGCTGGTTGTCCCCGGCGCCGAGAAGAAGGGCGTGAAGCTGCTGCGCGATGGCGGCGCATGGAAGACCGACCCGGCCGATGCCAAGACCAAGCTGAAGGTCGCCGAGATCGACAAGCTCGCCGGCGCGGTTGCCGAAGCGGTCTACGACACCGAGATCACCGGCAAGACGCTCAAAGATCTGGGCTTGGAGCTGTCCGACCACACGCTCGGCTTCACCACCGGCAAAGACAGCTACACGCTGCGTTTTTCATCGCAGAACAAGGACGGCAACCCATACATCGCGCTGTTCAAGGGTGGAAAACCGGTTGTGATCGGCACGATGGCGTCGTACGCGGCCGACTCGCTCAAGAAAAAGCTCTCAGATCTCAAGCAGTAACGTGTAACGCCTCCTGGCGTTGGACGACAAGAACACAGCGCCGCGGTTTCGAGGCCGCCCAGGCGCTTCATCGGCGGAGCATTTTCCCGAGATATTCCGTTCGCCTCCGCTGTTTCGCGTTGCTATTTCGTAACGACAGACGCATATCGGCCTCGCAAAGACCAAGCCCCGAAGTCACCGTGGAGAAACAATGCAATTCAGGTTGAGCACGTCCGGGATCGCGCTTGAGAGCGTGGTGGGCGGCATCCGTGTGAGCGCCGATCGAGATGTGATTCTTGATCAAGCTGGTCTGGACGAGCTGTACCGCGCCGTATCAATGGCGCGGACGCTCATGGTTGAACTCAGTGGCCCCGTCGCCGAGACGGCCATGGCCGAGCCGCCAGCAGCCCCCGCAGCAGCACCCGTTGCCGCCGCGCGCGTTGCTCTTGTGCCCGTTGCTGCCGCGCCGGTTGCCCGCGCGCCCGTTGCCGCCGCGCCCGTCGCCCCGGCTGTGCACGCGATTCCCGTCGCCGCCGCACACGGCCACGAAGGCCCGATTAAACGCGGGCCGGTCCAGAGCGCCGCCCGAGCCGGGATCGGTGGTCGTGGTATTCCCCGTGAGCGCGTGCCAGTGCCGCACACGGCCCCGCGCCCCGTGCCGCACCGCTCCGCTCCTGCCGCCAATCCCGCCGCGCCCAAGGTTGGCCGCCCGTCGAACAGCCGCCAGCGTGGCGCGCTCGTCAAGCACATGGTCGACTGGCTGACCGAAAACCCCGGTCGCCACAGCGTCGACGCCATCGTTGCTGCTGCCGAAGCCGGCTTGTGGAGCAAGGCCAAGGCGCTCCGACCGGCCGTCATCGCCGCCCTGCGCCGCTCCAGGCACAAGATTCAGCGGCACCCGAACAACACGTTCGGCCTTGTCGCGCCTCCGCGCGCAGGCCGTGTGGTTCGTCGCCAGCGCACGCGCTAGCAGCCGCTGCCGCACGTTGAGCGAAACACTGGGCAAGCGATGAGTTTTGGCCCAGCACAGCACATCGTCACGGGCGCGCCGGCCGTGTGGATAGGCCGATTGCTGCCGCTCGCCGTGTTGCTCGGCGGCTGCGCGGATACGCCTACCGAAGAAGCGACGCCGGCCGCTGACATCACCGGCGATGACATCGGAGAAGACGTCGCAGGTGTCGATGACGCAGGTGTCGATGTCGCAGGTGTCGATGTCGCAGGTGTCGATGTCGCAGGTGTC
>CAZLMW010000056.1:0-29254 GCA_964560875.1 uncultured Enterobacteriaceae bacterium | reverse complement strand
CGATGTCGCAGGTGTCGATGTCGCAGGTGTCGATGTCGCAGGTGTCGATGTCGCAACGGCTGATGCCGCGATCGACGTCGAAACGGCTGATGCCGACCTGGCGGATGCGCTCGCTGTTGATAGCGCGCCAGACACAGCGGCTCCCGACACGAACGCCGCTCCCGACACCGCGGCTCCAGACACGGCGGCTTCAGACACAGCGGCTCCAGACACAGCGGCTCCAGACACAGCGGCTCCAGACACAGCGGCTCCAGACACGACCGCCGACCCCGACACAGCCGCCGATCCCGACACAGCCGCCGATCCCGACACAGCCGCCGATCCCGACATAGCCGCCGATCCCGACGCAGCCGCCAGTCCCGACACAACCGCCGACGCCGGCCCGATCGACCCTTGCCCCGGTGCTATCGGCTGCCCGTGCAACGACGACAAGGGATGCGACGCGGGGGTGTGTGCCGGACTCGTCGCGGGCCAGAAGCAGTGCGCAAAGACGTGTGCGGCAACGTGCGCGAAGAAGGGCTTCGTCTGCACGACGTTGGCTGCGGGCGGCAAGACACTGCAGGTTTGCCTGGCCTGCACGCCGAGCTTCCCCAGCGCCGAAAAATGCGATGGCCGCGACAACGACTGCGACGGCGCCATCGATGAGGGTGCGTGCGAGGACAACAACAGCTGTACGATCGACATCTGCAACGCCGCGGCCAAGGCCTGCCAACACGTACCGGTGAACAATGGCGCCACGTGCGACGCGGACGGCTCCGCTTGTACCGTCAAAGACAGCTGCAAGTCGGGCACGTGCGTCGCGGGAGCGGTTGCGGTCTGCGACGACAAAAACCCGTGCACGAAGGACAGCTGCGATCTCGCAAAGGGCTGCACAACCGTCGTTCATAACGGCGCACCGTGCGAGGACGCCAATCCCTGCTCGGTCGGGGATTCCTGCGCTGCGGGCAAATGCAAACCCGGCCCGGCAAAAAAGTGCGACGACGGCGATGTATGCACCGACGACAGCTGTCACCCGAAGACCGGCTGCCAGACGGCTCACAACAAGGCCGCCTGCAACGACGGCAACGCCTGCACCACCAAGGACACGTGCGCCGCGGGCAGCTGCGCGGGCACCAAGAGCGACTGCAACGACGGCAACGCATGCACGGCAGACACCTGTGATGAGAAGAATGGCTGCGTAGCCATGCCGTTGGTCGACAAGACGCCCTGCTACACCGGCGGGGGCGCGAGCTGGTGCCAGACCGGCAAATGCACCCTGATGCCGGTCGCGACGAAGGTGGGCGATCGCGACTTTGCCTACTGGTACTGGCCCGGCAACCACCGGCCGACCGAGACGTGGCCGAAAGTTCATCACGTGATGCACTTCTTGACCGGCTACTACGCGATGGCGTTCGACGAGAGCACGGGCGGCATCGCGCACTTCGGCCGTATCACCAACAGCCAGACGATGTTCGCGACGCGGCACCTGTCCAACGCGGCGGTGACCTCCCTGCCCGGCGCGACGCTCCAGTTCGGCGCGGGCGAGGCGTCCAAGGGTGTCAAGGCAACCAGCTTCCTGGGCCAGGCCGGCTTCACGGTCGACCGGTCGCGGATGATCGACGGTGGACGCTTCATGAATCGGGTCGAGATCCCGACTGTAAAATACGCCGCTGACTCCAAGCTCACCGGGATTGTGCAGGTAGTGTCGATGCCGCGGCACATCGTCTGGAACCACTGGGTCAAAGGCGGTTCCGCTGCCGCCAAAGTCGCCCGGATCTCCCTCGGCGGTGCCGCACTGAAAGGGCTGACGAAGGTCCAATGGCTCGCTGCTGGCCGTGCAGTGCGTCTCATCGGAGCGGGCGGGCACGGCTGGATCTTCGTGGTCGCCAACGACAAGCAACACAAGCTGAAGCTGTCGGGCCAGGGCGGGGTGATTGCAGAACGATCTCTCGCTTCGGTCCCGAAAAGCGGCACGCGCGTCTCGCTCATGGCGATCCCGACCAGTGCGGTCAACGCGGCAGAACAGGCGATGTACGTCGATCCCACCAACCACGTTCAAGCCAGCTACACCCTGCTCGACCTCGAGGGACAGCCGGTCGGAAAGCCCGCGCCGGTGGCCTGGGACCCAACGCTGGGCGCGTTCCGCGTCGACCTCAGGCCGCTGCAAAACGCCGGGGCACCGGGGGGCGCAAACTACGAACAGGCGAAGTTTCACAACTGGTACGGACGACACCGGCTGGAGCTCAAGCGGGCAGGTTCCGGGCCGATCTCGGTGCCTTTAGCCATGCACGGGCCGAACAGGATCTCGTGGAGCATCACCGCGGGCTCGCCGATTTGGCGCGACGAAAAAGGCGACCCGCTGGGCGTGCCGGTCCAGATCTCCAAGAACTGGCACGGGCAGAGTTGGTACCACCTGTATAGCCAGCCGACGTTGCCCTCCGCGGGCACCAAGCGCATGGAATTGACGGTCGCCTCCGCGCGGTGGGGCAAGGTCTATGCCGCCTCCCACGCGCAGCTCAGCCTGATCGGTTGGGGCAAAGCCGGCGGGCACTGGGACGAATCGGCGGTGGGAGCGTTCGGCGAGAGCATCACGTACGACCCCGATGTGAACCTCGGTCGCGCCATGGTCGACGACATTCGCCCTCTCCTGGTGCGATCCGACGCCAAGTGGAACTGGAGCGGCAACGTCGGCGGGGCGGACTTCCTCCGCTACCGGACAGCGTCGCAGTCGTATTGGGAACGCAGGATGGCCCGGGTTCGCAGCGTCTATCGCGCCACGGGCCCCAACCTCACCGACGTCACGTACGCGGGCCTGTCCAGCGACGGCGCGATCCGAGGCGACATGCGAGCCCAGCTGGTCGCCACCGACGACATGGTCCGCGTGTACTACCACCTGGACTACACGTTCGAAAAAGACGTCGACTACCACACGCTGGCGTTTTTCCAGGTGGCGGCCGACCGATACGCCGACAACGGTTTTCGGCAATACGGCTACGGCAACGCCAAGGGCAAGCTGTTTTCCGGCACGTTGGTCAACCACAAGGCAACGGGCTACGCGTCGGATGCACACCGGGGAATCGCGGTGCCCGGGGAAGCGCCGTGGGCATTGCTCTACGACAGCAACAAGGGCGCCGGAAAGCTGCCCGAGATGTACGCAAACGTCGGCTTCGTGGTGCGGCAATTCAAGGCGGAGATCGGCGGCAAGACCCTGACGACGCCCTACCTCAACATCACGCGGACCCACAACGGCACGTCGCAGATGGCGTTTCAACTCGGCTTGCCGCACACAAAGGGCTCGCCGTGGTGCGGTGCGGCCTGCAAGGGCAAGCGACGATTCATCCCCAAGGGCAGCCGGGTCCGCGCGACCTTGGAATACGTCGTCTTGCCGGCGGAAAAGAGCCGCTATTACGGGACAAACAGCTTGCTGACGGGCACGGCGGCACAGCACTACAAGAGCCACGAGTTGATGCGCCGGATCGCGGCCGGCAACCGCCTCCAAGTCGTGACGAAGACCGGCCAGCTCACGCGCACCTACCCCATCAATGTCAACGTGGCCCCCGGTGCACTTGCGGCCGACCTCACCGTCGAGGGCGGCGTCGGATACACACCCATCACGTTCCGCGGCTTGCACCGACACGACGGCTGGCAGCTGCAACGGGCGGTCCTCGGCGCGTGGAAGGCGATCGACCAGTCGGTGCACGGAGCCGACTTCTGGCAGGCCGATCGCGACCCCGGCGGCAAGACGTGGTCGCTCACTTTCAGCGTGGCCAACAGCGGCAAACAGCGGTACCGGCTCGTACACCGTGGATGCAACGACCCCAAGGCGCCCAACTACGGCTCAGAATCGGACAACGGCCCGTGTTTCGCGTGCGCGGCAGACAAGCGGATGAGCTCGCGGGTGACCGATTGCGACTGGGACTGCAAAGGCACGTGGGGCGATTGTTTCGTGGCCAAGGCCGGCAAGTACTGCAGCTTCCATTACTGCGAGAAGCGGACCGCATGCGCCGCACCGAAAAAGCCCGCCGTTCCCCACCCGTACAAAGCGGAACGTGCGCAGATCCTGGCGCTCGGGAAACTTACCGCAGCCCCGACCATGCGCGCCGCCGCCGTTGGGAGCACCAAGACGGGGATCGGGCCGGGTCAGACCAAGGCTATCTACTTCGACGCGCTCGGCTATGGCGGAAAACCGACCCGCGTCTTCGCCCGTATTGGGCTCCCAGCCAAGGCCAACTCCAAGGCACCGGTACCTGGCGTCGTCCTGGTTCATGGCGGCGGCGGTACGGCGTTCAGCAAGTGGGTGCAGCGCTGGACAGAGCGAGGTTACGCGGCCATCAGCATCGCCGTTGAGGGCCAGACGGACGCGCTCGCCAGTGCCGCCGACAAGAAAGCAGGACTCGCGGTCGGCAACTGGAGAAAACACGCCAGCGCCGGGCCGGCCCGCATCGGCGCTTACGGGGACACCAAGCTGCCGTTGACGCGTCAGTGGATGTATCACGCAGTAGCGGACACGATCTTGGCGCACTCGCTCTTGGCCGCGCTGCCTGAGGTCGATGCCGGCCGAGTCGGGCTGATGGGAATCTCATGGGGCGGTGTCATCACAGCCACAGTCCTGGGTATCGACCAGCGGGCCGCGTTCGCCGTTCCGACCTACGGCAATGGCCACAAGTACGACATCCCCAACTACTTCGGCCAAGCGCTGCAGAACAACCAATTCTACCGCCAGGTGTGGGATCCGATGGTGCGCATGGCCAAGGTGACGACGCCGTCCCTGTGGCTTTCATGGGTCAAGGAAAACAACTTCTCGCACGACAGCCAGGCCGCCACCTACCTGGCCGCCCCCGGTCCCCGCATGGTGGCGTTGGTTCCGGGCATGGGCCACGGGCACGGCCCCGGATGGAACCGGCCTGAGAGCTACGAGTTCGCCGACAGCATCACCAAACACAAAGCGCCCTGGTGCGTGCAACAAAGCGTTGGCGCCAGCAAAGGCGTGGTGCAGGCCGTCTTCAAGGCAACCCGACCGCTCAAATCGGCGTCGCTGCTGTACAGCACAGGGTCGGGCTGGACCGGCAAAATGGCGTGGCAGGAGATCAAGGCGGGTGGGCTGGTCAAAGGGGCCGCGGGAACGTGGACCGTGACCGCCCCGCTCCCCAAAGACGCCACCGCCTGGTTCATCAACGTCAAAGCGGCGGCCAGCACCGCCAGCAAGCCGTTCACCTACACGTCCAAAGACCTTGTCGCGAGCTCGGACTACCAGGAGGTCATCAACCTCAAGCTCGCACCAGCCAAGGGCCTGCTCATCCAGCAGCCAACCACCGGCGGCGCCGCGAGCGGCAAGGCGCTGATCAGCTTCACAGGACCGTCATACGTCGAGATCGTCGACGTCGCCGTTCACAGCGAGAGTCATCCAGGGGCGTTGTGCGTTGGCAAAGCGACGCTTCCGATCGTGCTGAAGAGCCCGTCGCCGAGCGTTCACGCGCTGCGCGTCCAGTTCAACAACTCGGTCGCGGGCCTCAAGAGCGGCGGCAAGGCCACAGGCGTTCTCGAGGTGGTGTGGCAGGCGCTCGATGGCCGCATGGGGCACGTGCAGCTGCCTCTCAGCGCGGTGGTTGTGAAGCCGCTCGACGTGGTCTTCGACAAAGACGCGTTGTGGTCGTCCAAGGCGCCCTATGCCCCACGCCACGTAACCATAAGCAAGGGCGCCAAGGTGGGGTTGGATGTCAGTCACGCGATCAACACGCTCACGGTCAGCAGCGGCACCCTGCAGCTGGACAAGAACGAGGCGCTTTCGGTCGCAAACAAGCTCGAAATCAAGGCGGGCGGCACGGTGGTGCTCAAGTCGGGCAGCCTGACGCCGAACTCCAACATGATTGTGGCGGGCAAGCTGCTGATCGACGGAGGCACGTTCGGCCACAGTATGCTCGGTGTCAGCCGGACCATCTCGGGCGGGGGGCTCATCGAAGTGAAGTCGGGCACGGTGAACTTCAATAATGGGACGCCGCACAACGTCCTCGCGCTCAACGCGAACATGCGCATCAGCGGCGGCAGCGTGACGCTGTCGGGCCAAGTCTACGTGGGCTTCAACAAGACGACGACGTTCGAGATCATCGGAAACGCCGCGAAAGTCCAGATCATCCGCCTCAACGCGGGGCCTGGAAGCAGCCCACGGACGTTCCGTTTCGTGCTCAACGCCAACGGCGTCAGCATGATCAACGTGCCGGGCTGGATGACGCTGAGCAAGGCCACCATCGTCGTCGACGGAACGGCGTACACCGGCGGGCCCGCAAAGATGCTGCTGATCAACTCCAACAACCTCGCGGGAGTTGCGCCGTCAGCCAACTTGAAAGTGACCGGTTTCGCCAAACACGGGCTCAAGGCTGCGATTGTGCAGGACACGGCCAACAGCAAGGAATGGGTACAGCTCGTGATCACCAAGGCCACGCCCTGACAAGGGCGGGCTAGGACAGATCGATGCCCATGCGGGCCTGCAGGTTCGCGCTTCGGGCTTGGAAGACCAAGTCGATCAACCGGTTTTCGGCGGCTGACGTCAGCTCGACGAATTCGAGCGCTGTCCCCCCTTCATCGCTGCGCACCACCGTCGCGCCACCCGAAACGACGACACCCTCGGCCGACGTCAAGGCCAAGTCGACGTTGATGCCGATCGCATAGGGAAGATCTATCGGCAGGCGCACGCCCGCGGCAGAAATGCTCATCGGGGAGCTCTGCTCGAACACAGCACCGCCGCTTTTCGGGGCGATCCGCACGGTCATTTCGACCGCGGCGCGCACGAATTCGCGGCGGTCACCGGCGCCTGGCTCGCGAACCGAAACCAGGAAGTAGCTGGACGGAAGGATCTCTTCGATCCGCATGTGCCAGCGGCACAGGCGTCGGTCGTGCACGAAAACGACGGTGACAAGCGAGCCGGACACAACCTCGCCGTCGATGCCGAGATCCCCGCGCGGAACGATCATCGAGGCGTCACGGACGCGCGTAGCTTTGCCGACATCCGACACGGGGACGCCGTCGATCTCGAAGAGCAACGTGACAGAGTCGCCGACCGCCGGCCGGATCTTGGTCGCCATGGGCGTGTTCTAGTCCAGCGCCGAACGGATACTGCGGACAAGCCCCTTGAGCTCACCGGCGCGGCCGCTGCAGGCATCGAGGCCTTCCTGCATCTGCTCCATGCCTTCGGTCCGGTCCTCTTCCTCGTCGGAGCGCAACAGGTCGTAGGCGTCGGTGACCTGCATGAAGTCGCTCTTGAAACTCGAGACCACACCGTTGAGCTCGTTGACCATCGACTTGACTTCGGGGTTGACGCCGCCGCCGGACCCGCCGCCCTGCGCGGCCTGGGCGAGCGCCTCTTCGCGCGCAGCTTCGGCGGCGGAGAGCTCGCGTTTGAGCAGCTCGATCTCGGACGCCAGCGCGGCCACAGCAGCGTCATCGCCGCCGCCACCACCGCTAGCACTGCGCGCTTCGTCGAGCTCCTTCATGAGCTTCTTCATGCGCTTCATGTTGGCGGCCGCAGCGTGCTCGAGGTCGTCGCGATCGGTCTCAGCGGTCTCAAGCGCCTCTTTCAGCGATGCAAGCTCGGCAGGATCGGCACCGCCGGCGTTGGCTTCGGCTTCGGCAAGCTTCGTTGTCAGCTCGGCTACCTGTGCCTCGGCGGCCGATGCTGCTTGCTGGGCCTGGGCAAGCGCTTGCGCAGCGCCGTCATCGGCGACCGGTGGCGCGGCCTTGAGCGCGGCAAGCTCCTCGTCGCGTGCGGCGACAGCCTTTTCGAGCTCGGCAACTTTCGCGGCGGCGTCGCCACCCGCGGCGGATGCGGCGCTGGCTGTCTCAACTTCAGCCTTGAGACGCTCGACCTCCGCCATCGCTGCAGCGGCCTGCGCTTTGGCCGTGGCAGCGGCTGCTTCGGCGGCGTCGGCGCGCGCTTTCTCGGCCTCGAGCGCTGCCGTATCGCCCGCAGCGGTACCGGCGGCGTCAAGCGCTGCCTTGAGCTTGCTCGCCTCGGCCTTGGCGG
The DNA here is from genome assembly GCA_964560875.1 of uncultured Enterobacteriaceae bacterium. Classification (GTDB taxonomy): domain Bacteria; phylum Myxococcota_A; class UBA9042; order UBA9042; family UBA9042; genus CAZLMW01. The sequence continues at coordinate 21,258 of CAZLMW010000056.1, read as the reverse complement.
ACTCGGCCGCGGCCTTCGTCATCTCGACCTGGCTGCGCAACAGGCTCGCAAGTTCCTCGGCGTTGCGGCGCCCAGCTCGGGCTTCCTCGTACTTTTCCTTGGCGTGATCGAGATCGTCTTGCACGTCATCAAGCTCGCGCTCGAGCTCCTCGATCTTCGACTTGTCAGCCGGATCACCCGCGCTGGCTGCGGCGTCCGCGGCGGCGGCCTGGGCTTTAGCGACGGCGTCGTCGGTAGCGGCCTTGGCGCCTTCGAGCTCCGCCTTGAGCGCCTCGATCTCGGCGCGTTTGGCCTCGATCTCTGCGCGCAGCGCTTCGGATTCGCCGGCAGCATCACCGCTTGCCGACTGCGCTTGTGCCAACTCCTGCCGAACGGCGGCGATCTCGTCGTTGAGGGGACGCAGCTGCTCAACTTCCGCAACGAGCTCGCCGAGGCGTTCGGCGCCGCCGATCGATTCGAGGCGGCTGGTCAGTGACTCAAGCTCGATCTCGAGGCTCTGGATCTTGTTTTCGCTGTCTTCGACCTCGCGGGTCCGAGCGTCCAACGACGCACGCAGGTGCTCGATCAACTCGGCATCGGCGGCGTCGGGCAGCGGCGCAACCGGGGGATCCGGCGGTTCGGGAATGTCGGCGCGACCAGGCGGGGGCGCAGGAATCGGAGCGGACTCGGCTCGCGGCGGGGGCGGAGGCGGCTCGGCAACAGGGGCCGGCGGCGGCGCGTCGGACACGTCGTCGTATTCCCAGTCGTCATCGCCAAAGTCGTCAAGCTCGAGATCGTCCGGCACGTCAGCAAATCGCGTCGCCTCGACGTCTTCCTCGGCGACCTCGTCTTCGTACTCGACAAGGACGTCGTCCATCGTGTCGTCGAACACCTGCTCGTCGTCTTCGGCCAGCATCGCGAGGTCGTCTTCGTCCAGATCGAAGCGCATCTCGAAGTTGCCGCACATGAAGAACTCGCCGTCATCGATCTCGACGGGCTCCTGCGGCGTCAGGCGTTGATTCTGGTAGTAGGTGCCGTTGGACGAGCCGTTGTCCTGCAGCCAGTAGCGGGCGCCGTCGAAGTAAACGCGCGCATGGTGGCGGGACACGCTCTGTGTAGATGTTCGAATCGCGCACGACCGATGTCGCCCGATCATCACCTCGGGGTTGTCCGCCCCGACCACGAGCTCAAGCGGTTCGCCGCTGTCACCGATGTAGCTGATCCGTGCCATGTAGTGTCCCTCACCCTCGTCGTCGGGCGCCCGGCAGGTGCCGCGCAGTCGTGCGATAGGCAGCAAAAACGCCGGGCGAACCTAGCAGAGTGCGGTAGTGCCGACAATCGGGCACGTCGCAGATCGAAAAAGACCGGTATTGGCCTCTTGACAGGGGCCGGGGGCGACCTAACTTGCTTCCGCGACTTGGCCAATAAAGCCCTGTAAACTCAACTGTTTACAACCCATTCCGGGGCGTCTGGCCACCACGAAGGAGACTCGCATCATGGGTAAGATCATCGGCATCGACCTGGGTACGACCAACTCGGTCGTCGCCGTCATGGAAGGCGGCCAGCCCAAGGTCATCGCCAACCAAGAAGGCAACCGCACGACCCCATCGGTTGTGGCGTGGAACGACAAGGGCGAAGTCCTCGTCGGTCAGATCGCGCTGCGCCAGGCGGTCGTCAATCCGACAAACACCGTCTACAGCGCCAAGCGCTTCATCGGCCGCAAGTACAGCGAAGTGAAGAGCGAGCTTGACCACATTCCCTACGAGGTCCGTGCGTCCGACAACGGCGATGCCCACCTTTTCGCCGGTGACAAGCTCATGAGCCCGCCGGAGGTGAGCGCCAAGGTCCTCGCGAAGCTGAAGGAGGCCGCCGAGGCTTATCTTGGCCACGGCGTCACCGAGGCCGTCATCACCGTCCCGGCTTATTTCAACGACAGCCAACGCTCCGCCACCAAGGACGCTGGCCGCATCGCGGGCCTCGATGTCAAGCGCATCGTCAACGAGCCCACCGCGGCCGCGCTGGCGTACGGCACCGACAAGAAGACCGAAGAGACCATCGCGGTTTTCGACCTCGGCGGCGGCACGTTCGACATCTCGATCCTTGAAGTCAGCGACAATGTCGTCGAGGTGAAGGCGACCAACGGCGACACGCGCCTCGGTGGCGATGACGTGGACAACGCGCTCATCCGCTACCTGGTCGACGAGTTCAAGAAGGACCAGGGCATCGACCTGTCCGCGGACAAGATGGCAATGCAGCGCCTGAAGGAAGCGGCGGAGAAGGCCAAGAAAGAGCTTTCGACGACGACCGAGACCGACATCAACCTCGCGTTCATCACGATGGACGCGAGCGGTCCCAAGCACCTTCAGAACAAGGTCACCCGCGCCAAGCTCGAAGCGCTTTGCGACGACGTGTTCCAGCGTGTCTACGAACCTTGCAAGAAGGCGCTCGCCGACGCGGGTTGCAAGCCCAGCGATATCGACGAGGTCATCCTGGTCGGCGGTTCGACCCGCATCCCGAAGGTGCGCGAGATCGTCAAGGAGATCTTCGGCAAGGAGCCCAACCAGTCGGTCAACCCCGACGAGGTCGTCGCGCTCGGCGCCGCGGTCCAGGCCGGTGTGCTCGCCGGTGATGTCAAGGACATGCTCCTGCTCGACGTGACCCCGCTCAGCCTCGGTGTCGAGACCATGGGCGGCGTCATGACCACGCTGGTCAAGCGCAACACCACCATCCCGCACCGCAAGACCGAGGTCTTCAGCACTGCCGAAGACGGCCAAAACGCCGTGACGATCAAGGTGCTGCAGGGCGAGCGCGAGATGGCCCGCGACAACAAGCTGCTCGGCCAGTTCAACCTCGAAGGCATCCCGCCGGCGCCCCGCGGTGTCCCGCAGATTGAGGTGACGTTCGACATCGACGCCAACGGCATCCTCAACGTGTCGGCCAAGGACAAGGCCACCGGCAAGGAGCAGAAGATCACGGTCCAGGGCGGCAGCGGTCTGTCCGACTCCGAGATCGAGAGCCTCATCAAGGACGCCGAACAGCACGCCGAAGACGACAAGAAGGCCCGCGAGGCCGTCGAAGCACGCAACCAGGCCGACGCCGCCGTCTACCAGACGGAGAAGCTGCTGAAGGACAACGGCGACAAGCTCCAGGACAGCGACAAAGCGTCGCTCGAAAAGGCGCTCGAGGCCGCGAAAGAGGCGCTCAAGTCCGAAGACATCGACCGCATCAAGGCGACCCAGGAAGAGCTCAAGGCCGCCGCGTTCAAGCTGTCCGAAGCCATGTACGGCCAGGCCGCTGGTGCCGGTGACCCCGCCGCTGCTGCCGCCGCCGCCGCCGCTGGTGCAGCCGACGCCGAGGCCGACGACAAGTCCGATGACAAAGGTGACGACGTCGTGGACGCTGAGTTCGAGGTCAACTAGGAATCCCTCGGGTTCCACGTACCAATTACGGCGCCGGGGCGTCGATGACGGAACCCCGTTGTCGGCGCCCCGTTCGCTTCCTGGGCAGTCGCTTCCTGGGCAGTCGTCCCCAGCACTGAGACGGTCATGTCGAAATTCTACGAAACACTCGGCGTCGATAAGGCTGCGAGCCAAGACGAGATCAAGAAGGCCTATCGCAAGCTCGCGATGAAATACCACCCCGACCGCAACCCGGACGACGCGGCGGCCGAAGAGAAGTTCAAAGACGTCTCCGAAGCGTACGCGGTGCTGTCAGACGCCGACAAACGTCGTCAGTACGACCAGTTCGGCGATCAGCAGTTCGGCCAACAGTGGTCGACCGAAGACATCCTCCGCGACTTCGACATCAGCGACATCCTCGAGCAGATGGGCGTGAAGTCGGGCGGCGGGTTCTCGTTCAACTTCGGCCGCGGCGGCGGCGGCGGCGGATCGTCCATCTTCGACATGTTCGGCGGCGGTCGTGGCGCGCCCGGTGGTCGTCCCCGGCCCCGGCCCAAGCCGAAGAAAGGCGTCAACGCCGAGGTACCGATCACCATCAGCTTCTACGAGGCGATGAAAGGCTCAGAGCGCCACCTGCACGTCACCATCGGCGGCGAAGCGCGGGATCTGACCGTGCGCATTCCACCCGGGATCCGCACCGGCAAGAAGCTGCGGGTCAAGGGCAAGGGCCACCCCGGCGCGGGCGGTCCCGGCGATCTCTTCCTGAAGGTGAAGGTCGAAGAGGACATGCGCTTTCAGCTCGACGGCGACGATCTGCGCACCCAGGTCGAGATCCCGCCGAGCACCATGCTGCTGGGCGGCTCGATCGAGGTCCCAACCCTCGACGGCGAGCGCAAGCTGAAGGTCAAGCCAGGCGGCAAAACGGTGCGGATTCGCGGTGAAGGCGCCGCCAAACTCGGCACGAAAGACGAGCGAGGCGATCTCTACATCGATCTGCAGGTCGTCGCGCCCGAAGAGCTCAGCGAGCTGCAAACCGAAGCCGCCGAAGCCCTCAAGGCCGTCGGCCTTTGATCCGTTGAAGCCCAGAGGCGGGCGCTGTTGAGAAATCCCCAACAAACCGCAAGCCGGCTCGGGATCGCTCGCAGTGACCCGTCCGTAACCGCCGAATACCGCTTGACACCGCTGCGTTGCGCCCTCACATTCCGCGCGCTTTTTGAAGCCGCCCCGGAGGGATCCATGCACCGCAAAGTCGCACTCGTAGTCACCGCGCTCATCGCCATGGCCTTCGCCGCGCCCGTCCAGGCCGCCGACCCGGCCAAGAAGATCACGCTCAAGGATCCCGCCGGCGACGACAAAGGTCCCGGCAAGTACGTCTACCCAACCGACCCGGCCTACACCGCCAAGTCGTTCGACCTGCGTTCGGTCCAGATCAAGGACAAGGGCAGCTCGATCGAGTTCAAGGTCACGATCGGCGCGCGCATCAAGGACGTCTGGAACAGCAAGGACTGGGACGGCAACGGCTTCTCGCTGCAGTTCGTGCAGATCTACATCGACACCAACCACAAGGCCGGCAAGGGCCACACCCGGCCGCTTCCCGGGCTCGGCAGCGCGAACTTCAAGGCGGATGAGGCGTGGGACAAGCTCGTGCTCATCAGCCCGCAGGGCAAGCTGCGGCTGTCGTCGGAGGTCCGCTACAAGGCCAAGAAGATGCGCAAAGACGTCGTGATTCCGCGCAAGACCAAGGCCCGTGGCAAGACGCTTATCGCGATCGTCAAGAAGAAGGACCTCGGCCAGCCGACCAAGGATTGGGGCTTCCAGGTCGTGATGCAGTCCAACGAGGGTTACCCCGACAAGAAGGACATCCTCACGCGGCGGGTCAACGAAATCCGCGGCCAGCATCGCTTCGGCGGCGGCCACGACAGCAACTGCGACCCGCACGTCATCGACATGCTCGCTGGCAAAGCCAAAGGCGACGCTTCCGAAGCCCGCGCGCAGTTCGCAGCGTTGCAGTACGTCTGCAAAAAGAAGGTCGCGACGCTGCCGATGATCTACCCGTTCAAATAGGCACCGCTGCCGCCTGGCCACAGCTTCCCGCAGGCCGTTTCCGCGCCACGTGTCTCGGCGCGCGCCCCAGGCCTCATTCCCACCAAGGTCCATCCGTGCAGTATCGAACCCGGATCGCAGTTGCGATCGGTATTGCGTCGCTCACCGTCGCCGCCAGCGCGCGCGCCGACCTCTCCAAATTCGACATCGGCGCCAAGATCTACACCAAGCACCTGACGACAAACGACGACACCCAGGGCCTGCTCTGGCGCGGCAACCCGTTTTGGGCCGACCAGATCAAGGGCGGCAACGGCGTAGGCAGCGAGTTCGAGCTCAACTTCAAGGGCCGCGTGTCCGATTTCGTGTTGGCGGGCGCCCGCGTTTCGTCGCGCTTCGGCGAGAGGTGGCAGGACTACTGGGAGTCCGGCAACCGGATGTACGGCAACAAGATCAACACGTCCGGCGACTCGGTCGGCATGAACCGCGCGTCGTACATGAAGCTGCGCGGCACGTGGATCCAGGTCAGCCCACAGGCATACGGCATCGACTACATCCGCATCGGGTCCTCCGACCTGGGCATGTTCAACCCGTGGACCATCGGCCGACTGCGCTTCATCGACCGCGACAACGGCAAGGGCTACTTCGTCAGCGGACACATCGGCGGGGACAACCCGCTGCAATACCTGCTCGCCGCCGTCGCCCTGCCGAAGCTCTGGGTTGGACCGTGGTGGTCAACCGGGTTGGGCGATCCCGCGTTGCAGAACCCGTTTTGGTCCGCAGATTGGGCGTACGCCGCGACGCTTCGATGGCAGCCGACCGACGGCACGACCATCCGATTCGTCGGCACGATGACGCGCGACCTGGAAGTCGACCCCGCCGATCCCGACGCCTTGGGGTCTACCAACCCCGGCTGCAAGGACAAGCTGGGGCATTCGATCCCCGGTTGCCAAGCCGACCACGCCGTCGATTTGTACACACGCTACGGCGCCATCAACGCCACGCTCGAGATCGAACAGGAGCTCGGTGAGACCAGCCGGATCGACGCACTGGTCGCCTATTCGCAGCAGCGCATCGACGAAAACATGACCGCAAACGGGGTCAAACTGAACCAGGGAATCTCGCCCGTCGTCTACAAGAACACCGACGATTTGGCTGTGAAGGCGCGCTTCGCCACGGACGACCCGCTGGAGTGGGGCCTGTCGTTCAAGGCCGAGTACTTCAACATCGGCAGCGAATACAACGCGATCTTCGGCGGCCGGCGTGAAGCGGACGTGTTGTTGACCGAAGGCTTCCTCGGCGGCGGCCAGCTGCCGACGCTGAATCTCGCCAATGAATTCGTCGATTGGGACGAGCAGTGGGTCGAATCGTGCATCGGATGGCACGGCGCGACCGCGCTCGCGACCTTCGAAAACGAGGACGGCGACATCAAGATCGAGCTCGAATACACGTTCCTGCGCTTCAACACGGACGCTCAAAATCGGGACGTCGACAGCCTCTACCCCGACTTCCTGCACAGCGACGGCTACACAGACACCGGATTGTACGATTATGCCAACGTCAGCGATCGCGGCCGCGATCCGCGCTCGGTGTACCACCGAAACCAGTGGCGAAGGAGCCAGATCGTGGTCCTCCGTGGGGTCAAACAATTCGACGCAGGCCGCGGTTTAGAGCTGCATTGGAAGGCCAAGTACATCCTCGATAAAGACTTCCGTAGCCTCGAGGGTCCCGACGACGATTATGTGGGTCATATCCTCCAAGGTGGCCTGAAATTGGCCGCGATTGTGAGTGATGGCGTGAAAGTTGCACTTGGTACACGCGTCGATCGCTGGTTCGAGGAGAACCGACGGGGTACGCTGGAGCTTGGCTACGGGGACGACGAGACCGAACGGATCTCGACCTACCTGCAAGCGAGCTATTCATTTGGGGGGTTGCGAGCCGGTTATCACCTTGAGTACCTGCACAAAAACCAGATCCGGGAACGCGAAAGCGACCAGCTCTGGAATGTGTGGCGCAGCAAAGCGACCATGGAAGTCGCCTGGTAGCGAAATCATCGCGCCAGGAAGCCCCAAGGTCGGGCCGACAACGGTCATAGGAGCCCCCGGACCCCGGCGGCTCGCTGCTCGAGACAGACCGCAGTGCACGTCGCAAGACACCCGCGCTAGCATAGGCTGGCAAACGGTGTGGAGAGTCCGATGGGTTGGAAAGACGACATCAATAAGAAGGTCAACGAGGCCGCTTCGGGCATCAAGAAGTCCTCGGACGGCGCCTCGAAGGATCTGAAGAAGACCCGCGAGGACGGCGAGAAAAAGCTCGGCGAGACCAAGAGCAGCATCGACAAGAAGGTCGAAGACTCCAAGCTGCCCGGGCCGATCAAGAAGGCCGCCAAGGACGCGAACAGCGCGGCCTACAAGGGCGCGGTCAAGGCGGTCGACAAAGCCAAGAAAGAGGCCAAGAAGGCGGTCGACGAGGCCGACAAGAAGGCCCACGAAGTTGTCGCTGAAGGCGCCAAGAAGGCCAAGGAAGCGGTCGCCAAGGCCGAAAAAGAGATCAACGGGATCGTCAAGAACGCCAAAGACTGGCTGAACAACGCGATCGACAACAGCAACCTGCCCGGACCGCTCAAAGACCTCGCCAAGAAGGGTGTCAACGAGCTCGAGAAGCTGGCCAACAAGGAAATCGGCAAGCTCAAGAAGGACGCTGACGGCCTGATCGACAACCTGCAGAAGCAGGCCGACGGCATCGTCGACGACTTGCACGCCAAGGCGCTCGACATCCTCGGGTTCAAGCCGGACAAGCCGAAGGTCAAGCCGCCCGCGGCCAAGCCCCCACCGCCAGAGCGCAAGTTCGATCACTGGGGCGGGTTCCGCTTCAAGATCGAGATCGAGAAGATCCAGGCTGGCGCGTTCACTGCGGTCGACGGCCTGACCGCCGAGATCGAGATGATCGAGTACCAGGGTGGCACCGATAAGTACCCGCGGCAGATTCCCGGGCGCCCCAAGGTTTCGCCGATCGTGCTCAAGAAGGGCTACATCAACACGGCGATCCTCTGGGACTGGATGAAGAAGTCGATGGAGGGCGAGATCGAGCACAAGAGCGCGTCGGTCATCCTCATCGCCGACGACAACGACCGCGAAGTCGTGCGCTACAACCTCTTTGAAGTGTGGCCGTCACGATGGGCCGGCTTCCAGCTCGATGCGCAGTCATCCAACGCGATGATCGAGGAGCTTGAGCTGCAAGTTCGCACGGTGGAGCGCGTCGCCGCGTAACCGACTCACAAACCGACGCTTCGAGCCCGATCGCAATGCGGTTGGGCTCGTCGCTTTTTGGGCTTGTACGCTATTGACGCGGGACGGACGGAGCGACCCGCGGCGGGGGCAGTGAGCCGTCGATCTGCACGGTTTCGCCGTCGATGATGGTCAGCAGTGGTTTGGGCGCCGGACCGTCGAGGGTGGGCTTGGCCGACCACAGGATGAGATCGGCGGGCGCACCAACGCGGACGGTGAGTGGACGACCCGCGAGCGTGTCGACGGCAAGCGTTTCGAAAGCCGCTTGCGCCGTCATGACCTCGCTGGACGAGCCCCCATCGGTGCGCTTGCCGCCGGCGAGGTACCGCCACATCTGCCACGGGTCGGAAACGGACACGGGGGCGTCGCTGCCGCTTGTGACCGTGCAGACTTCAGCGAGGGACGCGGCGCGATAGGCCCAGCTCATGCGCTGATCGCCGAGACGGGCGCGCGCGAACGATTTGTCGTCTCGCTCGTGCAAGGGCTGAATCGCGCAAACAAGGGGTAGACCACGCAGCGCTGCGAGCGTCGACGGCGAGACGATCTGGGCGTGTTCGATGCGAACAGGGAGCGCACCCGCGGGTCGCTTTGTCGCCCTGAGGACGCGGGCTACCTGGGCGACGGCCGCGTCACCGATCGCGTGCAGAGCGAGCTGGAGACCGGCGGCGTCGGCGAGGGCCAGTGTCGAGGCGATATCGTCGTCGTCGTGGTGCAACGCACCTTTGATGGGTGCGTCGGCGTAGTTGGAGGTGAGCGCAGCGGTACGTGCACGCAGCGAGCCGTCGAGCCAGAGTTTCAGGCCGACGACTTTGACGAGGCGGCCGCCGTCGCCGAGAAGCTGGATGGGCTCGAACCGATCGCGGCGCTTGGTGCGGTTGCGAAGCCGAGCCGTGTACGCCTGGACCCACTTGCGCACCCGTTGGGAGTCCGCGTCGAGGTACAGGAGGCAGCGGGTATGCAGTCGCCCCGTGTTTTCGAGGTCGATCAGCATCTTGAGCAGGTCCATGGACACGCCAAGCGAGTGGACCGTGGTGTAGCCGAGCGCGCCGATTTCACGCATGGCGCGGAGCAACAGCGGTTTGATTCGAGCGCGCGACGGGGCCTCGAGCAGACGCCAGGCGGCGCGGGCCTGGGTTCCGGACAGGCGGCCTTCCGTCCCAACAACAGCGCCCTTGGCGGATCCTCTGAAGAGGCCCAGCAGTTCGCGGCTGAGAACGGCCTCATGGCCATCGGCAGCGGACACCCATACGGGCAAGCCGGGGACCAGCTCGTCGAGGCGATCGGCAGACAGCGAGTCGATCAGCGACTTGCTGGCGCCAAACGCCCACAACCAACTGCCAAAGGCACGCCGTTCGGCCGCTTCGGCGAGTCGCTTCTTGAGCTCGGTGCGATCCTTGATGGCGCGCAGATCGATGCCGTCACGGATCATGGCCATGCCGTCGAGGTGCACGTGGCTGTCGACGAATCCGGGACTGAGCCAGCCTGAACGAACGTCGCGCAGCTTGGTGCCTGGACCGATGAGGTGGGCGACTTCAGCTTCGGACCCCACGCCGAGGATCGTGCCGCGGCCGATGGCGACCATGCCCTTTTGGCCGTCGCCGAAGTTGGCGTTGCGAAGGATCAAGGCCGCGCGGTCACGCTCATTGCTGCTGCGCAGGCGCGCGTGTTGAACCGATGCCGGCGGAATCAGGAAGTCGCGCACAGTTTTGCATCCCCCAAGCGTCGCCAACAGCGCGACTGAAATTCCGGCGAGCCGAAACCCCGATCGAGGTCGCCCCACGCGCGCAGCCACCCGGCGTCCAGGTCGCTGCTGCTGCAGACAAGAGCTCATGGTGCCTCGACGGGGACGAGGCGAAGGCGCTCAGGATCACCGGGCCACGCGACCAACTCATGAGGACGGCCCTCGCGGCGGGTGACCTCGGCGACAAAGGCGTCTCGGTCGATGTGTATGGGCACACCGAGCTGGGCGATCGCGGCCATCATGCGGGGCCAATACTGCGAAAGCAGAGGTTCGCGCAACACCACTTTGCCGCGCTTGATCCCGGCCTCGACAACATGGGGGCAGTCACGGGCTAGCAAGCCGATCGGCGCCGCGTCATCGGCATGGTGGCACCACGGAGCCCGCTCGAAACGCTCGTCGTACACCGTGCAACCCCAGCCATCGTCCATGCGCGCGAGAAATCGGCAGTGGAGCTCGGGCACCACCATCATCGCCGTGGACCCGCCGACGGGCAGCGCCAGGTGGCAGCTTATCCCGCAACGGCGGCACTTGGCTTCGTGGTCGGCGTCAGAGCGCCGGTTCAAATCGGCTTGGATCGGAAAGCGACCCATGCGCAAATCCGCTTGGCATTGGGAGCGTCGGGGACCACGCCGATCCGGCCGTGGCATCACCATCTGCGGCTGGCTCGCGGACGAACAACAGATAGCTGCCCACGCTGATCGCGAGACCGCTGACAAGAAACGCCGTCCCGCCGTACATCTGGCCCTTGGTGGCCACGAATCCGGGCGGAACGTCGGAGGAAACGTCGAGGTACTGCTGGATGTGGTAGCCGCCAAGGCCCGCCAGGACCGCACCGACGCCGACTCCGCCCCACCCCATCGTCGCGCGTGGCAGCGGCATTCCGCCACCGAGAGCATCGCACGAGACAGCGACGGTCCTGCGCATCTCGACCTTGAGGACCTTCGCGTCCCGCTTGTCGCCGCGCGCGCAGATGATCTCGTGGGCTCCGGGCTTGGCGTCAAATGTGTACACATCGCCGGCTCGTGCGCCCTCATCGATGTCGACGCTCTTGCCGTCGAGCTTGATCTGCACGCCCTTGAGACCGCCGGGCACGCTGAGCCTGACCGAACCCATGACTTCTTTGAGCTTGACGCGAATCTCCGTGAGGTTGCCCGCCTCGATCGTGGCGGGGCGGACGGCTGGCTGGTAGCCATCGGCGGAGATTTCAAGGCGCTTTTGCCCCGGTTCGAGCCACTTGTGCAGGCCGCCCTTGTACTTGTCGCCGTCCATCATGATGACGGCTGAAGCAGGCTCGACCGTGACCCTGATCCCGCCGTACTTCTTCTTCAAAGCGCCGAGCGCGGCGTACTGCTTGGCCACCGCCTTTTGCATCTTGCCGGGCAGCTCGAAGTCTTCGCACCGCTTCAGAGCGGCCTCGGCGCTGTCGATGAGCAGCATTTTTGAAAAGACGCGGGCCTGGGCGAAGAAGATCGCCGGGTGATCGAGGTTCTTGGCCGCTTCCTGCAGCTTTTCGATCGCCAGCGGCAGCTTGTTGGCCTTGGCCGCCTCGCGCGCTTCGGCCATCAGGGCTTTGGCCTTGGCTGGGTCGGCATCCGCGCTGGGCGCGACGAGCGTGGACACGATGAAACATGCCGCAACCGCGGCAACAACGGGCCATCGCAGACGGTAAATTCGGTCGGGGGCGGTCGTCATCACCGGCATACGGTAGCAGATTTGGAGGAGGTTGCTCGCGGTCGCGGCGCGCCGCCACGTGGAGGCTGCCGTCTAGAAGCCGCCGAAGTCGAGGTTGCCCTTGGCTTTCTTCTTGCGCTTCTTCGGTTTGGCCGGGGCGGGTTTGGCGACCGCGACCACCTTCTTCTTGAGTTCGTTGCTGAGCGCGAAGGTGTTGGTGGTGATCAGCGTCCCGATCTGTGAGTTGGTGAGCACGCGCTCGAGGTCCTGGTGGCCGTCGAGCACAAGTTTGAGCTTCTGATCGCCGGTCTTCATCGTCACCTGCAGCTTGTAGGGCGTGGTGCCGACCTCGATCTCGTTGATAAACAGCTTGGCGCCCGGCGGCGTCGAGTTGATGACGACCTCTTTCTTGGCGTCTGCTTCGGCCTTGGCCTTGGCCTCGGCTTCCTTGGCCAGGCGCGCTTTCTCAGCGCGCAGCTCTTTGACGGCTTCGGCAGCTTCAGCTGCGGCTTTGCGCGCCTTGTTGGCCTCGACTTCGAGCCTCTTGGTCGCGGCTTCGTCCGGCTTGGGCGTCTTGGCGACAGCGGCGGCCGCCGGTTTGTTCGCGTCTTTGTTCTTGGACATGAACATGAAGCCGACACCGCCGACCGCGATAACGAGCAGGCCGATCACCGCGAACATCATTCCCTTGCCACCGCCGGACTCCGCCGGGGCGGGTTTGGCCGGAGCCTTCGCAGGTGCTTTCTTCTTTTCGGGCTTCTTTGTGCCGGACTTGAGCTTCTCGACGGCCACTGCCGCGCCCACGGTGTCCAGCGCCATCGTCGCGGCTTCTGCGCCGCCCGATGGTGCTTCGAGGAGGTCGCCGCTGACCGAATCGAGCGCCATCGTCGCGTCTTCGCTGGGCGGGCTACCGGTATCCGGCAGGTCCATGAAGCGCGTCTCGTCGGGCTCCTCGGCCTCAGCGACCGATTCCATCATGCGCGTCGCGTCGTCAGTTTCGGCGGAAGCGGGCGGAATGGTCTGCGGACGCGCGGGCGTCAACATGCTGCCGGGGCGGTATGCGCCGAGCGCGGGGCCCAGCTGCGTCATCGCGACGTCGATCGCTTCGACCACCTCTTCAGCCGACTGGAAGCGGGCGTCTGGCTTCTTGTTGAGCAGCCGGAAGATGAGCTTGTCGACCGCCGCGCTTACGCGAACGGATGGGTTGACCTCCGACAGCTTCGGCGGCTGCTCCTGCACGTGCTTGATGGCGACGGCGATCGCTTCTTCGGCGACGAAGGGCGGCCGACCGGAAACGCATTCAAAGAGAATGACGCCGCACGTGTAGAGATCGCTGCGGTTATCCAGCCGCTTGCCCTGCGCCTGTTCGGGCGACAGGTAGCGAGGCGTGCCGAACATCTTGCCGGCCTGCGTGAGGTTGGCGTTTTCGTCCTCAAGAAACTTCGCGATGCCAAAGTCGATGACCTTCACGAAGTCTTTTTCGCCGTAGATCTCGCAGACGAAGATGTTGTCGGGCTTGAGGTCGCGGTGGACGATCCCCTTGCTGTGCGCTTCGGCGAGGGACTTGCAGACCTGGCGCATGATGTAGAGCGCGCGGGCCGCGTCCATGGGGCCCTTGCGGACGATCGACGTCAGCTCCTGGCCGGTCAGAAACTCGATTACCATGAAGATGTGGCCGGCGGGATCGCGGCCGAAATCGAGCACCGAGATGGTGTTGGGATGGCGCAGTTGGTTGGCGGCGCGGGCCTCCTGCTCGAAGCGGAGCACCTGCTTTTCGTCGCTGACCAGGTGCGGCGCGAGGACCTTGATGGCGACGATGCGATCGCTCATCTGGCTGTCAGTGGCCTTGTACACCGTGCCCATTCCGCCGCGCCCGAGCAGCGAATTGAGCTGATAGCGGCCCGCCAAAGTTTGGCCAACTAGATTTGTATTGGAGGACCCGGACATCCGACGCCTTATACTACTGCATTCGATGCCGATTCAATCAGGCTGGCGGCGTTCGTCCCGGCCGCGATCCGGGTAGCTTTTGCTCCGGTCCCTGCTCCGATAGGATACCGCGCCGCCTGACGACGCAGCGATGACTCGGTGACAACGCCCTGTTCAAGCCGCCATGACAGACGCGGACAAGACCCTGTGGAGCTCGACATGAACCGCCCGTTGCCGGCCACCAAACTGCTCGTGCCTGCGCTCGCCGCGTTGCTGATGCTTGCCGCGTTGCCCGGTTGCAGCAAACACACGTCGCTTGGAAGCGCGCCCGGGTCCGAAGGGGGCGAGGGTGACGAAAAGGACGACAAGAAAACGTCCCTGAGCAGCAAGAAGCTGCTTCAAAAAGGCGGTCTGTGTGAGGACGAACGGGCTGTCGACGCGCCGGAAAAAGGCAGCGAAGAGTGGCTCATCTTCCGCATGTATGAGCTGGCCCTGGGCGCCAACACACCCGAAGCGTTCGAAGAATTCACGAAGATGTATCCCGGCAAGCGCCCGCGCGAGCTCAAGGAGCTGTACTGGCCGCGCATCCGCAAGAACGTGCACAAGTTCATGAACGAGCCCGGCAAGGCTGGGTTTACGATCTGCCGTATCGCCAAGACCGACAAGGGCAACAAGTACTTCATCAAGACAAGCGACCCCAAGCAGCACCCGCCGCCCATCACGATCGGCGAGGTCGACGGTGAGTTGAAGATCGTCTTCCTCACGCCGTTTTAGACAACGGGTCCACGCGACCGGGCACCTCCTGGTCCAACCTTCACAGCGACGAGCAAGCGTCGCGGAGGCCAATTTCGATGCCCCAGCACATCTCGATGCAGCTGCCATTTTCGATGCCATGGCACGCGACACCGCTGCGCGTTTTGACCGCAGTTGCCGTGGCCGTTGCATTTTCCGCGTGCGCCGATACCGGCGATGGGCCGCCCGAAGACGGCGTGTCGTTGCACATCAAGGCGCTGGCCTCCTGCGGTGAAAGCAACCCGAAAAACCCCTTCGCCGATATCGGCAGCCTCGAGATCGTCGTGCACGATGACGCCGGCAAAGAGGTGATGCGCAAGAAGAACCAGTTCAAGGGCACGCAAAAGCGGCTCGATTTCACGGGCGTTCCCGCGGGTCCCGGCCGCACGATCACGCTCATCGGATACGCCCACGGTGGCGGCCAGAGCTGGTTTGCGCGGCGTCGCGGCGTCAAGGTCGTCAAGAACACGTCGACCGAATTGGACATGTCGCTGGTCAAGCTCGAGGGCTTCACGTGCCTCGGCAAAGAAGGCGGCGCCGGCATCCCCAATGTGGCGTTCGCGAACCTGACCCAGATCGACAACGGTCGTGTGTTGGTCACGGGCGGCTTTGCCGTGGCTGAAAAAGACGGCAGCAACAAGCGCGTCACCTCGGCGCGCGACGACGCCTACATCTACGACCCGAACACCGGACAGCTCCGCGACCCGGCGAAAAAGGGCCGGATGAAGGCCGCGCGGGCCGGTCACAAGGCGATCTTCCTGCCCAAGCGCAACTCGGTGCTCGTCGTGGGCGGCGCGTCGGAGATGTCGGTCCCCGGCGATGGCTCCGGACCGCCGACGTGGAAGGTGACCTCGGGCGTCAACGTCGCGTTCGAGCTGCTCGACCTCGCCAAGGACGACCAGGGCAACAGCAAGGAAGAATTCTTGATGCCCAGCACCACCGACTACATCGACAAGCTGATGCTGCCCAACCTGATGCCGCTCGCGGACGATTATGTGGTGGCGCTCGGCGGTGCGGAGTGGCCGGCGTCCAAGGCGACCAACAAGATCAGCTACCGTCGCTGCGACCTGTTCAAGCCCGATGAAGGCACGTACGGAACGTTCATCAACGTCGCGGGCGCCCTGCCCCTCAACGCGGTGCGTGCCGGAGCGGCCATTTCGTTCATCGACACCACCGAAGAGGGCGGCAGCCGCTTCTTGATCTGGGGCGGCCAGGACGGCTCGACCAAGGCGGAGATCTTTCGCGAGGACACGCAGCCCGGCAACGGCTTCTTCGACGCCAACTACAAGGTCTCGGGCGACATCAACGGCAAGGACGTGCCCGGCTCGCTGCATTTCGCGACGCTCACCCCGCTCGGCGCGGGCACGGACGACCAGGGTCGCTTCCTGTCGGTCGGCGGCGTGCGTTTTTCGGGCGGCAAATGGCAGGCGCCAAGCCCCAAGGACGTCTACCTCGTCACGCTCATCGACAAGCCCGGCGCGGCCAAGGAGATCAAGACCAAGCGCATCGCCGGCTTCCCGTACGGCACCTACATGCACCAGGCGAGCCTTACCGACGACAAGCACGTGCTCATCAGCGGCGGATTCACCAGCTACAGCAAGCCGACCAACGCGTCGCTCGTGGTGTACGACATCGCGACCAACACCTTCTCGCAGCCCGCAGCCGCCAAGACGTTCGTCAAGCGTGGCGCCCACGCCGCACAGCGGCTCAACAACGATTGTGTGTTGATGTGGGGCGGCGTCTCCTCGTGGAAGGACCTCGAGAGCACTACGCAGGTCGTGGCGGACATCTACTGCCCCGGCCACCTCGCCCAATAAACGGCGCCCTGCAAACCAAGTAAGACGATGAAAAAGACCTTGGCGATGCGCATCGTGGCCGCTGTTTGCGCGGTGCTGATGCTGCAACTGAACCTGACGGGCGTGATGTTCGGCGGCAGCCTCGTGCCGACCGTCGAAGCGGCGAACGGCATCGGCACCAACACGATGGCGGTGCTGGTGGTTCCTCCCAACCGCCGCAAGCGGGCCGACGCATCCGATCTCGAGCGGCTGATGTCGCGGTTCGTGCTCCGGCTCGGCCGTGTCGTGGCGTTCCAGCTTTCCCCGACGGCTGGTGAAGAGGAAGAAGAGCGCGCGACCGAGCTGGTCGAAGAGGCGCTGCGTGCCTTGCTCCTCCGCACGCCGAAACGCGCAGGTGAACGGCTCATTGCGGCCAAGGCGCTGCTCGACAAAGAGCCGGCGGCTGGCAACACCCGGCTGTGGGCCCGCTACTTCAAGGCCCAGGCGCTCGGTCAACTCGCCCGCAACAAGCTGGTCGAGGCGCGCGATCTCCTGGTCAAATCCGTCGTGCTCTATCCCAAGCAGACCGATGCCGAGTACATCGCGTACGGCTCGACTTCGCGGCAGCTCTTCAAGACGGTCCTGCAGACGGTAAGCGCGCTCGAAGCGGGCGATCTGCGCATCTCCGGCCACAAGGGAGCCGAGGTCTGGGTCGACGGAATCTATCGCGGCCGCGCGCCAGCGATGGTTTCCGACCTCAAGGCTGGCGAACACCGCGTCATGCTTCGCCAGTCCGGCAAGCGTGCCTTCCGCCAGATGGTCGTGATCAAGGCCGGGCGCGTCGCCAAACCGTCGGCCAAGCTCGTCGCCGCGCCGTTTTCCCACGACCTGTCGCAAGGGCGCGCGGTGCTGCTGGCCAACTTCAACCAGCCCAGCGTCATCGAGGACCGGATTCGCGAGCTTCGCAACGAGATCGGCTCGGACATGATCCTGGTGGTTCGCGCGCAATTCCAGCGCAGCGCGACGGCGCTCAAGGGTTACTTCCTCGACGCGGATGGCACGGTCAAAAAGGTCAAGACACGCATCAAGAAGGACGACAAGTACCTCGACAACCTCGGCAAGTTCATCTCGAAGTCGGCGGGCACGAAGCTGCTTGAAGACCCCAACGCGCGACCGCTCGATCAACGAAAGAGCGTGGTTGTGGCGGCGAAGACGACGACCTCTGCGGCAGCGAGCGCCTACATCGATCCGAACGCGCCGCTGTTCGAAGAGCAAAAAGAAGACGAATCGCCGATCACAAGCAAGTGGTGGTTCTGGGGCGCCGTCGGCGGCGGCGTGCTGCTGATCGGAGGTCTTGCGGCACTGGCGACCGCTGGTGAAGAGACGGGCGCGGCGGTTGCGACCGGCACCGTGACGATCAACATCAACAAGACCGGGGGCCCGTAGATGCGGTTCAAGATTGCGATTGTTGGCGCGTTGATCGCGGTTGTCGCGATCCCGGCGACTGCGGGCGCAAGTTGGATCAAGGTGCGTCGCAAAGGCGCCGACGGGATCCTGGATGCGGCGCGGAGTGCGGCAACACAGAAACGTTGGGGCGCCGTTTTTCGCGCGAAGGTGAGCCGCGGCCACCCCCTGGCCGATGCCACTGTACATATCGCGCGGGAGCCGATTCCGGCCAAGAAGGGGCAGCCGCAACAGTACCGCTCGTCGGTCGTGATCGAGGGTGTTGGCGGTCGTGTTGCGCTGGCGCTTGAAGGCGACACGATCACCATGCGCCTGCCGGGCAGCAAGAAACCGGCGAAGGGGACCGGCAAAGGGCTGTTCACCATGGTCCCGCGCGTCAATGTGCCCCTCGCTCTGTTCGTGATGCACGACATCGCCCGGCTGTACGACGCCAAGCTCGAAGGCGAGTTCGGAGGCACCGCAGTCTTGCGCCTGACGCCCAAATACGGCGGCCTGAAGGGGCTGCAGGCGTGCAAGGTCGGGGTCTCGAAGCGGAATCGTTTCCCAGAGATGGCGGAGTTCGGCCACGGCGACGCGCGAAAGGGCGTCAAGCTCGCCTGGACCGGCATTGAAAAGGTGCAAGGTCAACTGGTTCCGCGCGGCTTGCGTATCATGCGCATGGGCAGACGAACGTACCTCGATTTCGAGCGCGTTGCGTTGTTGATGGGCGCTCGCGCCAAGCACCTTCGGTTCGGTAAGAAGGCCGTTCGCTGAATTCGCACGCGACCTACTTGCGTCAACTTGCCGGGGTGTTGAGCGGCGTTTATTCTCGGCCACCACTTACTGGGGAGAACCGATGCCGTCTGGCCATCTCAACCACCGGTTTGCCGCCGCCCTCGCCGCCACAGCCGTGGCCCTGGGGGTCGCTGTTTTGGTGCCGACGGACGCTGTCGCCGCTGAAGTGACGGACGTTCTCGACGCCTTCGACGAAAACAACCCGTACGATTTCGCGCTGCGGCTTCGCTTTGGCCAGGACTCGCGTTCGGCGTTCATCGCCCGCGAAGTGCGCTGCCTCAAGGACGACCAGGTCGGCAGCAAGACGTGCCCGGAACGTTCATCGACGATGCTCGCGCGGGAGCTTGCCTACCAGTCGACCAAGCGGACGCTGTTCGTGGATGCCCGCATCGGCCTCTACCACGACGTTGAGCTCTACGTGACGTTGCCCGTGGTGCTCTCGTATGCGTGGAGCCACGAGTTCGCCGGCGGCGTCGACCGCAGCAACTCGACCATCCATCCGGACACGGACGCCAACGCGGTGATGGCCAGCAAGTACAACAGCACGGACCGTTCGGGCATCGGCGACATGGTTTTCGGCCTGAAGTTCTCGCCGTACAACTACTACCGCGACATGGCGCACCCGACCTGGACGATGGGCGTCGAGTACAAGGCCCCGACCGGTACGCCGATGGAAGTCGACAACTCCGGCGTCGGCTACGGAATCCACGAGATCCACATCTTCCAGACGATCTCGCGGCGCTCCCTCAAGGTCCTCGAGCCGTGGTTCAACACGCACGCACGGCTGCGTTTCAACTCCGACAACGGCCTCTTCCAGAACCTGGGCGCCACGCAGCGCCAGGTCACGCCGGGCCACCTTATCGGTACGTCGTTCGGTACCGAGATCATCCCGTGGGAAGACCTCGAACAGGATGCGCGCGTCGAGCTCGAGTTCGGATTCCGCATGGACTACACGTTCCGCGGCCGCGAATACACCGAGGTCTGGGAAGCGCTGGCCAACCAGGACAACCCGTGCCGGGTCGAAAACGGCTGCTACAACACGCTGCACTACAAGTCGAAGATCGATAAGAAGACCGGCCAGCACACCCGCACCAACGGCGTCACCGACGTCGAGCAATACGGCACGTTCGCTGGCTGGGCAGCCCTGCACTACCAGCCGGTCCGCAACTTCCAGATCAGCGCGAAGGCCCAGTACGCGGTCGACACGCCACACTTCATCACATTCGGTGACTACGGCGTCGATCTCGACGGCAAGGGCGGTGTCCAGCAGGCCAACACGTCCGACCCGCCCGAGAACGAGTACAGCCCGACCTTCCTGCCATCGCTCGACGCACCGGGAAGCCGTCTGCGCGTCCAGGACGTCTCGACGTGGACCGTGATGATCGCCGTGTCCGGCAAGATCTGATCTCCGCGCGCCCATCGCGCTGACACCCCCCAAGTCCGAGCGTTCGCACGCTTGCATTCACGCATGCTCGCACGCACGCAAAAGTGCATTGCAACGGCCCGCGCGAGCCCTTAGCCTGCGCGCCTCTTCAGCGTCGCTTGCGGCATCCGTAGGCTGCTTGGACGAGGCAGGCACGTGAACAGCTCGTTGCAATCCATCGCATCAACCGGAGCCGTTGCGTTCGCGGCCGTGTGTGCGATCGCGCTCCTCACAACAAGTTGCGGCGGAAATGACGGCGGCGGCACCGCGCCCGTGCAGCAGAAGACCTGCATGGTCAACGGCGACTGCCCATCGGGCGTGTGCTCCGGCGGCGTGTGCAAACCGGCGGGATCGGCCAGCGGGGGTCGGCCAAACTTCAGCGCCGATGGCGGCGGGCGCGGCATCTTTGACGGAACGGGAAGCTCAGGCGGCTCGGGCGCATCGGGCAGCTCCGGCACGACGACCGGCCCGGGCGGTTGTCCATCCGGGCACTGCTGCAAAGCCGCGAGCGAGTGCGAAGATCGCAAGTGCAAGGACCGCCGGTGCGTCGGCGGCCAGTGCGTTTGGCCGCAGAAGAAAGACGCGGCGTGCGAGTGCTTCTCGACCAAGGACTGCGATGACGGCAACTCGTGCAGCGCCGAAAAGTGCCTGAACTTCGCCTGCAGCTATGAGCGCTTCGTCAACCCGAAAAACCCGACCGACCTCGCCGATCCGAAAGACCCAAGCAAGATGTGCTGCGCGGACTCCAGCGAGTGCGACAGCGGCGACCCCAAGACGTGGGCCGAGTGCAAACAGTTCCGGTGCGTCTTTCACAAGCTGGTGACCTGCAAGGCCGACGGCGACTGCAAGGACGCAAACGCGTGCACAAAAGGGACCTGTGCGTCGGGCAAGTGCGTGTTTTCCGCGATCGCCGGGTGCTGCAAGTCCGATGGTGACTGCAACGACGGCACCCCGTGCAGCGTCGACAAGTGCAACGCCGGCAAGTGCG
>CAZLMW010000055.1:29528-50813 GCA_964560875.1 uncultured Enterobacteriaceae bacterium | reverse complement strand
AACAATCATGCACCGAGAAGCATTGCTGTTCGGTACTTTAATGGACCTCGCCGTCGTCGGTGTAGCGCAGACGCATGGCCAGCCATTCGGCATCTTGGGTGATGCGCTCGATGTCGGCGATGGCATAGGGGCCAAGGAGCTCCAGGACCCTGGCTCGAGCGGCCTCTGGATCGAGTAAACCGGAAACCAGCAGGCGGCCGAGACGCTCGCGATCCTTGCCGCGCCGGGTCGCCAAGAGCATCGCTGCGTGGTCGTCGATGCGCACGACGGGGAGCGGCCAGCCGGGCAACGTTTCAGCACGTTCGATCGCCGCCAGGTAAAGCGGAGCGAGCTCGTCGAAGCGCGTGATCCATTGGACGGGTACGCCGTCGACGTGAAAGGACGAGCCACCCAGCGGATGGGGTTCACCATCATCCACGTCGATATTCAGCGATGCGGCGACATCGACCCCCGCCGTGTTTTCGAAGCTGCCGCGGGCGATTCGGGCAAGGGCACCAATCACCGCGACGTCATAGCCGCCGTCGGCCGCGCGTTCGGCGAGATCGTCCAACGTCGCCACGACATGCGCGGGCGGCGATTTGCTCTTCACTTCCGCTTGCCCTTGCGCTCGCGAGCCCGGCGTTTCTTCTTCACCGGCACCGCGGCGTTCTTCTTGCGGACCGCGGGCGCGTGGCCAGCGTCGTTGAAGCTCTTGTAATAGCGACAGGACGGGCCTTTGCGTTTCCACAGCTGCAGCTTGACCGTGCGCCAATGCTTCAGATGCGGGTCTTCCCACTGCTGGACGAGCTTGAAGTTGCGCACGACTGAAGGCTTGCGGTGCATCACCCGCGGGGAGAAGAACGACATCGGCCCGGCGACGATGTACTTGACGTTGTCGGCGCAAACACGGGTCCAGTAGTCCTCGCGACTCACGATGCCGGTCTTGAAGACCTTCGTGTTGGTGTCCACGTGGTCCGCGGCGAGTCGGCGCTTGGCCAGCAGCGCGATAACGGGCGCGTGGGTGCTCGAGCCGATGATGGTGTCACCAAGCTCGCTGTTGTCGTGGATGTAGTCGGCGATCTCCTGTGCCGTCGAGAAGTAGCGCTTTTTGCTCCACAGGTAGTGGTGCAGGCCGAATTCCATGTTGCCGCGCAGCCGATACGGCTTCCAAAGAAGGGCCTTGGTCGCGTCGCTGAGAGCTGCCGGGCCGGGGGTATCGATCCACGCGAACGTGAGCTTTTCGCCGACCGTCGAAACGCTTTCGCCAGCGGCGTTCTTGCGGCTGTACTCGGACGGCCAGGCGCGCTGGTTGCCGAACATGGTCACGGGTACCCAGAGAAACGAGATGAACACGGCGGCGGCGGCGGCTCCTTTGACCCATGCCGGGCTCGCAGCGGCCTTGAAGAAGCGTTCGGCCGTGCCGGGTTGTAGCCAGCCCCAGCCCGCGCCGATCGCGATACGGCCAATGCGCATCACCGAGGAAACCCACGACGCGGCCAGCAGGGAGACCACCGGCAGCAGGAGCATGTAGTAGAAATCGTAGCGTTCTTTGAACTGCGCGAATTCGGCGAGAAGAGCCCACGCGACGCCGTACATCAGCATGATGAAGCCGTCGCGATGCCGATGCAGCCACCACATGCGGGGATCCCAAAGCAGCGCCCACGACGAATGGTCGATGACGCTGAGATGCCCGCCGCTAATGCGCTTGGAGCGATGGCGCTTCGACGGCAGGTCGACCGGGGCGGGACTGTCAGCAGCGCGGCGAGCGGCGATCCCCATCGCGACCCCGAGCGGGGCCAGGAGCGCGAACCAGTATTGGACCCCGTGGTAGTACAACGAAACGGCGAAATCGCGCCCGGAGAGCATCAATTCGAGGTTGCTGAACATCGCGCCGAGGCCTTCGCTCATCGGGCGGAATCCGGGCGTCTTGGCGCGCTTGAGGAAATGGTAGCGGTAGACGCCGTCGAGGAACGCGTCGCCGCCCAGCGTGTGAAAAAGCAGGTTGATGGTGCCAAACGCGATGGCAAACCCGAGGACGAGCTGGGTGAATGGCGAGCCGAAGACACGCCCCATCAAGCCGGGGCTGCCGCCTGCTGGACGATGGGCGAAAAGGCCAAGGACCGCCAGCGCGAGGAAGAACCCGGCCGCGTATACCCCGGTGCAGGCGGCGATACCGAGCAGCATGCCGCCGAGGAAGCCGCGCCGCGAGAGCAACGCCCACGTGCCCAACATGCACCACATCGTCGTGAGGTTGATGCCGGTGAGGTTGGTCGACGCCTTGAGCGCTTCGGAAGCAAACAAGAACAGCACCATGGCGATGATACCGGCGAGGGGATCGAGGTAGTCGCGCCCCATGCGCCATACGACGATTGCGGTCACGAGGGCCGCGAGGACGCTGATCCATTTGCCCGCGAGCACGGAGAACCCAAACACCGAATAGACGAGGGCGGGGATCGCGATGTGCAGCGGCGGGTGGCTGAAGAAGAAGTCGTGGTAGGGCCACAAGCCTTCGGCCCAGGCCTTTGCGGCGTAGTAGTAGATGCCTTCGTCGGTAGCGGACAGCCGCAGCCCGTTGGTCTTGGCGAGCAACCAGACGCCGATCACGATGACGACGGCGACCGTTTCGGCTTCGTTGCGGGTGTCGATGGCGAGCTCGGCGAAGAGGCGGTCCAGCGCCAGGGCTGTTGCGGTCGCGATCAGGATGGCGAGGCCGAGGTTGCCAGCCAGCACGCCGAGTCCGGCGAGTCCCGCGTTGTCGGGCGCCGTGACGAGCGGATCGAGGCCAGGAATGACGATAACCAACCCGGCCACGACCCAAAGCAGCTGCCGAGGGACGCGCTCACGGAGGGCGAGCAGCGTCAAGACCGCCGGACCGAGAAGAGCCTGCGCATACACGACGGCGGGGCCGGCCATCCACGTGCCCGTGACCTGGTTGGCACCGAGGTCGTTGACGCCGCTATTGGCGCTTGCTGCGGCGAACACGGGCAAGATGGACTCGCCGAGCCAGCCGATCGGCATCCAGAAACCGGCCAGCAACCCGGAGGCGCCGAGGCCGGTGAGAATGCGGGCTGAACGGGCCCGCCGGGCGTCCGCGAGCTGCACGAGGCCACCGGCCGTGATCGCGCCGAAAACGATGAATGGAATGCCGAACAACCCGCCGCGCATCGGCTCCATTGCCGCGATCACCAGGTTGGGATCGGAGAACTGTCGACCGGCGATGCCGATCACGCCGAGCAGGACGGCGAGCATCAACCAGCCGCTGCTCGGGACTTCGTCGTCGATGTCGGGATACAGGTCACCGCGCGTCCACGCGATGCCCATGACCGCGACGGCCAGCGCCATTGCAAGCACGGAGATGCGCAGACCGAGGGGCCATAGCACCTCGACCTTGCTGGTGATGGCTTCCCACAACGCGAGCTCGGAGCCGGCGGTCGCGGGCAGCACGAGGGCGCCGATCGCAAGCAGCAGGCCGCCGACCGTCGGGATGCGGTAGTCGATCCACTCGACGTATTCGGGCCGCTCACGGGCGGCTGCTTCGGCGCTCGGGGTCTCGTGGGTGCCGGTGTGCAGCTGCTGTACGGCGCGAGGTGCTCCGGCGACGACCTCGGTCTCTTCGGCGTGTTCGACCTGCTCGGTGACGTCTGGGATGGCGCGCTGCACCTCGGCTGAGGCGCGACGGCGGTCCCGGTCGGACAGTGGACCATGAATCGTGGCCGACAGCTGCGGTTTGCGAAAATCACCGACGACGAGGTCGTCTGGGAGCGGGGCTTCGGCCGACTTGCGGCGCGGCGGGACGGCGTTCGTCGCGGCCGGGTCGAAGGCTTGTTTGGCCTTGATGCGATGGCGCGTCGACGAGCGGCGCCGGATCGGTGCCTGGCTGGAGCGCCGACGTTTTGGCGGCGGGCTTTGACGACGAGCGGGAGCTGCGTCGCGCGCGGACAGCACCGGCGATGCGGCGCCACCTTTCATGAACGCGGGGACGTCGCCCTCATCGTCCGTTTGTCCCCCGCGGTTCTTGTCGGCCTTGCGCGGCACAGACGGCATCGGGCCGGGTGACATCTGGGGTGCGGTTCGGCGCGGTTCGGCTGTTTGGGGCGACGTGGTCCGGGCCGCTGAACGACGCCGCTGCCGCATGACAGGAGCGGAGACCGGCGGGGCTGCTAGCGCGTCGGTGGTTTCGTCATCAACGTCGACGTCGACATCGACCGGTTCGAGGCCGAGATGGGTGTTGCGCTCGCCTGCGGGAAGCCGGTTGCCTCGGACATCGAAGACATCTGACGGCAGGCTGAGATCCTTACCGCCCTTGCCGGTGCGGCTGCCTTTCGCGGAGCGGCGGCGACTCTTGCGCGACATACATGTCCTTGAATCGGGGGCAGGCGACGATCTTAGCAGGTTTTCGCCGTCGGACTCCAAAACGGGCTATGGGGTGTCATCTGCCTTCAGGATCACACGCAAGACGTCCTCGAGGTCCAGCGCTCCGGCCATGTAGCGACCAGCGAGGTCGTCGTCGCTGCCCATGTCGCGCAGCCACCCGGCCAAGACGGTTGCACACCAACGACGAGCCTGCTCGACGATCAGCGATGAGACCCGACCGGCCGGAGCGCCACGGCTTGTCTGCACGGCCGCGTGCCGGTCGATGGCGGCAAGGAGCGTGTCGATTCCATCGTCGGCCGTGGCGCTGGTCCGCAGAACGGGTCGTTGCCAGCCGTCGTCGCGACGCGTCAATCGGAGCGCGCCGCGCAGTTGAGCGGTGGTTTTGCCGGCTCCGGGCAGGTCGTGTTTGTTCACGACGAACAGGTCCGCTTCTTCGAAAAGCCCCGCCTTCATCGCCTGCACGTCGTCACCGGCGCCTGGCATCACGACAACGCAGGTCGTGTCGGCGATCCGCGCGACGTCCACTTCGGATTGGCCGACGCCCACGGTTTCGATGATGACACGGTCAAATCCCATCGCCTGCAGGACCACGACCATCGCGAGTGTAGAGCGCCCGACGCCGCCGAGCTCGCCACGGCTAGCGACGGAGCGGATGAAGACGCCGGCGTCGTCGGCGTGGTCGACCATGCGCACACGGTCACCGAGCAGCGCACCGCCGGTCCGTGTGGAGCTGGGATCGACGGCGAGCACAGCGACGGTCTGGCCGGCGGACCGAATGTGCCGAATCAGCGCGCTGACCAATGTCGACTTGCCAGCGCCGGCGGGTCCGGTGATGCCGAGCACGTGCGCGTTCGAACCGGTCTTGGCGAGCGCAGCGACGATGGGACGGGCGGCAGGGTCGTCGTCGTCCAGCGCGCGCAGGAGTCGGGCGGCAGTGCGGGTATGGCCCGACCGGACAGCCTCGACGATCACGTCGACGTCAGACAGAGACACCGGCAAGCAGAACCAGGGGACTTCGGGCTAGAAGTCGACGCCGAATTTGAAGGTCATGATCGACAGGTCGTCGGTGAACGAGCGCAGGAACTCGCCGCCGATCGAGACACGGGTCACGACGATGCGCATGCCGAATGCGGCGCGGTGGGCGAAGGCGCTGACACTTTCGAGGAGCATCAGGTCGGGCTTGATGTCCTTGTCGTTGGGGTAGACATCGATCTGGTGGGTGTTGACGTGCGTGAACGTGAACGAGTACGCGGCCCACGGCTGCAGCGACGCGATGCCAGCGACGCCAAACGCCTTGGAGATCACCAAGTCGGCGCCGACGATCAACATGCCAAGGTCCGCGTTGCCGAGCACGGTGTTGGTGCTGATGCGCGCCGCGACATCGGGAATGCTGACGAATCCGTCGACCAGCGACAGGTTCAACTCCGCCCCGATGGCCCACATGTTGGACTCGAACATGTGGGTGAGCACGCTGCCAAACTGCAGGCCATAAGGCAGGCCCTTGCGCACGCGAAGGGTGCCGGTTTGCACACTTGCGGCGGGTTTGTCGGCGGCGAGTGACCAATAGGCCGCGTCGTGGTTGGTGTCGACCATCGAGAGTTCGTACGACGCTTCAATGCCGAGCGATCCGAGCGACGCCGCCGGGCCGGACATGCGCGGGCCGAGAGCGAGGCTGACTTCGCGCATCAGCTGCTCGTACCGCTTGTCTTCGGTGCGTTCGGTGACCTTGCGGTCCGCGTCGTAGAAGTTGTGGAAGTACAGGTCGAGGTCGCCGGCATGGGCGTTCGCGACGAGATCGAGCGAGCCGCCGGGCGCGGAGACGAAAAATGCGGCGGCGGCCAGCAATGCCGCGAGAGCGCCGGTACAAGCGCGTCGCATGGGCATCGCGCTGCAGAGGCCACGTGGGTCAGTCATCGTCTTCTCTCCGCGAAGCGAGCGCTGGTGGAGCGATTCGTCGGCGTATCTTGGCCTGTTGGCAGGGGCACTGTCCAGTTTCGGACCTGCGAGCAAATGCGGCCTACCCACGGGACGCGCTGTCGATGAGCTGGGCCCCGAGGCGCTGGAGCTCGGTCAAGACGTGGATGTCGTGTTCGAGCTGGGGCGCGACGGCGCAGAAGCTGCCCTGCCCGGCGAGGCGACGCAGGTCGTCAACGTGGGCGCGATCGGCGGCGGCCATCGAGTCGAGGTGGTCGGCGCCTTGTCGCAAGCGCTCGGCGAGGTCTGCTGCGGCTTCGGCGGGGGTTCCGTGGGCAGCGAGCGCGGCGCGGATGGATTCGGCTGCGGCGTCGCGCGCGCCGCCCTCGTCTGTGCCCCTGGGCGGACGGACCACACGATTGACCACGAAGCCACCGAAAGGCAGCCGCTGGTCACGCAGCAGACCGTGCATGTGGTGTGCCTCGCGGAGCGAGGTTTCGCCGGGCGCCGTGACCGCAACAAATCGGGTCTTCGGCGATCGCATCAGGGCGTCGGTGGCGTTGTTCCGCTCTTTCATGCGCGGCATCACGTCGCGAAACGAATAGAAGAAGCTCGCGATGTCGGGCAGGACCTCGCTGCCAAAGAGCTTGCCGAGCAGCCGCATCGCGACCGTGCTGCCACGGCGCAGGAGGCTGTTGGACTTGCCGCCTACGCCGGGCACCAACGAGAAGAACTTGATGACGCGTTCGTTGATGAAGCTGGAGAACGTGCTGCCGGCCTCGAGGAAATCCATCGTGTTGTGCGCGGGCGGCGTGTCCAAGACAATGAGGTCGTAGGCCCCCGTCGCGTGCAGGTCGCAGATCAGTTCGAGCGCGACGTAGTCCGGCGCGGCGGACAAAGCGGGGAGCAGAGCGCGGTAGATGCGGTTGCCGAGCACCTCCCGATGCAGATTCGGGTCGTCGAGCAGGCGCTTGACCATCTCTTCGGCACCGCGCTCGGGGTCGAGCATCATCGCGTCGAGGCGCGCGGACTCCGCGAACGCACCCAGCGACCCGGACATCTTCGGCAACACCTGCAGCGGGGTGTTCGGTTCGAGCTCGGCGCCCTGCAGACCGAGCGCTTGGAGAAGCCGACGGGCTGGATCGATGGTCAGGACCAGCGTCTTGCGCCCGGCGAGCGCAGCCTGCAGCGCCAGAGACGCGCTCGTTGTCGTCTTGCCGACGCCGCCGCTGCCGATGCAGATCAGCAGCCCGCACTCGCTCAGCGATCGCTGCAATAGGTTGGCCGAGGAGGTCACGCGGGCTCCCGGGCGCTGGACACTGCGGCGTTGAGCGCTGTAGCGAGCTTGTCGACGGCGGCCAGGGGGAGCTGCCGGGCGAAAAGGTGAGGCAACTCATAGGTCGGACAGTCCAGCGAACCTTCGAGCATCGGGCGTAAGCGGCGCGCGCGTTCGTGCCGGCCTTCGAGCAGCAGCGCCGCATCCAGCAGCCCGATCACATCGTCGCTGGCGTGGGACCGATCGATGCTCGTGTCGAGGGCCGCGAGCTCATCGCCGCCGAAGAGCTGCGGATACACACCGTTAACGATGGTCGCCGCCGGATGAACGCCATAGCGATCCTGGAGCGCGTCGAGAAACTCGACGGTTTCGACGACAGGCATCTCCTCGGGCAACGTCACGAGCACCAAGCCGGTGCGCCGCGTGTCGTAGAGAAAGTCGCCCATGCCGTTGGCGACGCGGGCCAGCGGGCCGATGTGGAAGATCTGCTGGACCATCTTCGGCACGCCGTACAGGCCCATGATGAAGCCGGTTGTGGGCAGATCACACACGACAAGGTCGAACTTGCCGTCGCCGCGCGGTCCGTGATCTTCGACGAGGCGCCACAGGTGATATAGGAAGGTCACCGACTTGATGGCGGGCATTGCCATGAAGAAGCCGAGCACCGTCTTGTTGCGCATCACGAGCTTGACGACGCTTCTCATCTTCAGTTGTTGGAGCATGAAGAACTCGAGCGAGTCGGTGGTCTCAAAGCCGCGCAGCCAGAGACGATCGTCGACTTGCACCGGCTTGGTACCGAGCTCTTGCCGCCCGAAGAGCGGAGCTGCCCGAGAAACCGACTCGTACTCGACGAGCAGCACGTTCTTGCCACGCTGGGCCGCGGCACGAGCGGTTACCGCCGCGACGGTCGACTTGCCGACCCCGCCCTTGCCGGTCACGAGCAAAACCTCGTGGTCAAGCAGCGATGCCGTGGTGCGGTGGGTCATGGAAGCCAAGGGCCGGTGATGGACAGTTGACGTGGACGGGACGGTTGATGATAGGCAGGCGACCCAGAGTGCTCAACCGACCGGGCCAACCACGGTGGAGCCGATGCGAAGCGGCAGTTCAAGACGACCTGCTCGGTGCAGCCGACACGCCAACAAGGTGCCGCTGACGACGGTGATTGGGGCGGTAAATGGAATCCAGGCGAGGACCTGGGCAATGAGGCCGAATCCCAGCAAGACCGGGAAGTTTTCCGGCAGCACGCGAAGCTGGCGCGGCAGGGGTGTGCGGTTGTTTTCCATCGGCCACGAGACGCCGGTCATCGCGATCCATAGCGCTGACCATGCGCCCCCGACAACGACGGTGATCGCCGTACCGACAGGGGGCAGAAACAGACCGATCGCAGTTCCGATAAGCCAGATTGCGCCGCTTCCGGCGACGTGGGTGATCGCAAGGCCCGCCGAACGGACAACGCCGCGAACAAGCTCGATCGCGAGCTCGGCCGGGTTGCTGCGATGGCTGACCTCAGTGCCGAAGTAGGCTGTTTCTGCCGCCTCGGAAACGAATGCGAACAGCGGTGAGAT
The DNA here is from genome assembly GCA_964560875.1 of uncultured Enterobacteriaceae bacterium. Classification (GTDB taxonomy): domain Bacteria; phylum Myxococcota_A; class UBA9042; order UBA9042; family UBA9042; genus CAZLMW01. The sequence continues at coordinate 41,705 of CAZLMW010000055.1, read as the reverse complement.
CACCGGCAGCGCGATGACGAATGTGACGAGGAGCGCCGCCAGCCAGAACACAAGGTAGAGCAAGCCGCGGGCGATCTCCCAAAGCGTCGATTCCCACCATGCAGGTCCGCGCGGCCACAACAGCTCGTTGACCACGCGATCGTCGTAGCGGGCCACGAGGTAGAGCGCGATGGCCCAGAGCACCAGGTAGACCGCCGTTGCCAACAACGTCCAGCGCAACACGCGGCCGTCCTTGCGCACCAGGCCAAAGCCCCCAAACGCCGCTTTGACGCCCGACCAGAAGCCAGCCGCTGGATTTTTGCCAGTCGGATCGTCGTGCGCTTCGGGCATCGCAGGGTCGGTCATCGCAGGGTCGCCGCGGAACGTGCGGTGTCCGGATCGTCGTCAAAGGGGGTCACGAGGACGCCGTGCTCGGCGAAATTCAGCAGCGGGACGTCCCAACGTGAATCACCGATTGCGAGTTTGGGGATCGGCCGCGCAGATTCGCGCCAGCGTGTGACTTTGCCCTGCCCAACCGGGAGCGAATCGACCGCCGGCATCGTGTTGTCGGACATGGGCTGCGCGGCGATCGTCTCCGCGCCTTGCAGGCCAAACATGGCCAGGGCGACCGGCAGCGCCTCGACCGGTGACGCGGAGACAACCACCACGTTTACACCGCGAGCGACGGCGTCGATGAGGGCGTCCACGAGGTAGCGGCGCGCCGCGATCTTGCCATCGAGCTGTTCGGTCATCGCGCGCTGCAGGACGTCACCGCCGACCAGGCCCGCCGCCCAGGCTGACAACGCGCTGGCTCGGCGGTGGTCATGGACGTGGTCACGGAAATAGCCATCGGCGTCGATCTTCTGGGGCCATAAATCGGCGTTTTTCGCCCCGCATCGCATCGTCTCATCGCCGACGTCCCCGTTCCACAGCGTGCCATCGGCGTCGATCGCGGCGTAGTCCCCGGGCTGCAGGGCGTCGACGATGGCGACGAGAGCCCGGGCGCTGGGGTGCCTTTCGATGGTGTCGTTGGTCATGGCGGCTGTGCCGAGGTGGGGTGGGGACGACGTGTATACTGCGCGGTGATGGTCCAGCAACAGCATGCCGACGTCATGGCGGTGACGTACGCCGATAGGGTCGTCTTCTCCGGCAAGGGCAGAATCGCCGTCGTCGTACCGAGCGGAGCCAGCGTCCGGATCACCCTGCACCCTGCGGCCACGTCGCATTGGGCACGGATTCGAGACATTCAGCGCCACAGCGGTCGACACGCGGCGACGACCGTAGTCAACGTGATCGTGATCCTGCCGTTGCTTGTCCTGATCGCGGCCAACGCTCACGGTCTCGCCACGCTGCTGTGCGTCGTGCCGGAGTTGTACAACCTGCCGCTCTTCGAACTGGTCACGGGTGTACTGCTGTGGCTCGCAGCACCTGCGTATGGCTGGCTCCTGCGGCGGACGAACGGCGGGCGGCGGCGACTTCGGCTTCATGCCGCTGAGCACATCGCGGTGCAGGGAGCGACGATCACGGCGCGCTGTGGATCGGTGGTGTACAGCCGGGCAGTCGCCGCGGCGACGTTGGTTTTCGTCGTGCTCGCGACAACCGGCAGCCTCGTGGGACCGCCGGCGTTCATCAACGTCGTGCCCCTCGACCTGTGGGCACACGCTACGCGAGCTTTCATCCACGTCGCAACGGTGCTGGCGTTCGCGGAGTTGGTCAGACAACTGGGCCCAGCGCGACAACTCGACCCGATCACCCGCTGGCTGCACGAGAGCGTCGTCCTGCCTCCCCGCCCCGAAGAGATCGACGCTTGCCAGGCCGCCGTCCAAGCGCTGCGAACCGGCGTCGTGCCCGACCGATATGCCGTTTCGGTTGAGAATTTGGCAGCGGCCGACTAAACCGTGCCGGCGCTGTGCTCTGTTGTCGCACCGCAACCCCGACGAGGACCCGCCATGTTCGAAAAGCTCGAAGCCGTCGTCGACCGGCTCGATGAGCTCGACGCCGCGTTGTCCACACCCGAAATCGCGACCAATCCCCGCAAATCGATGGAGCTGATGCGCGAGCGCGGCTCGATCGAAGAGACGGTCAAGACCTACAAGCGCTACAAGTCGACCAACGAAGAGCTCGGCGAAGCCCGCGAGCTGCTGCGCGAAGAATCCGACCCCGAGATGAAGGCGATGGCGCGCGAAGAGGTGACCACCCTCGAGGCGCAGATCGCCGAGCTCGAAGAGACCCTGCGCGACCTCATGGTGCCGCGGGATCCGCGCGACAAGTGCAACGTCATCCTCGAAGTGCGCGCTGGAACCGGCGGTGAAGAGGCCGCGCTTTTCGCCGGCGACTTGTTGCGCATGTACTCCCGCTACGCCGAAACCAAGGGCCTCAAGCTCGAGCAGATCTCGATCAGCGAGGCGGCGCAGGGTGGCGTGAAGGAGGTCGTCGTGCTCGTCAAGGGCAACGGCGCGTTCTCCCTGCTCAAGCACGAGTCGGGCACTCATCGCGTTCAGCGGGTTCCGGTCACCGAATCGCAGGGACGTATCCACACGTCCGCGTGCACCGTCGCCGTGCTCGCCGAGGTGGGCGACGTCGACATCAAGATCAACCCGGCCGACCTGCGCATCGACACCTATCGAGCCAGCGGCGCGGGCGGCCAGCACGTCAACCGAACCGATTCCGCCGTTCGCATCACCCACCTGCCGACCGGCGTCGTTGTGCAGTGCCAGGACGAACGCAGCCAGCACAAGAACCGCGACCGCGCCATGACCCTGTTGCGCGCCAAGCTCTACGACGCCGAGCAGCAGAAACGCCACAACGAGCAGGCCGCCGATCGACGCGCCCAGGTCGGAAGCGGCGACCGCAGCGAGCGGATTCGGACCTACAACTTCCCGCAAAACCGCGTCACCGATCATCGCATCGACCTCACGCTGTACTCGCTCGACCACGTCATCGCTGGCGCCCTCGACCCGGTCGTGCAGGCCTTGCAGTCCGCCGAACGCGCCGCGCGACTCGCCGCGACTTCGACCGCGATGTAGCTCGGGGCACTTCCCGCCGCGCAGCCGCCGTAGCAGCCGGCCTGACCACGCCGCTCGACCCCGACAGCGCCGCCAGGACCTGGGCGTCCACGGCTACCTTGACCTGCAGACGAGCACACCCCGGATCGTTGGCCAGCATGGAACGCGCCTGCACCGACGCCGCCGCAAGCCGCCGGGCATAGATCGCAAGCCGCGCCAGCAGCTTCTCGGCCTGCACAAGATGAGCTACGTCGGGCGGACGCCTCGGTGTTTGACGCCAGAGCGGCGCGAGGTCCCACTGCACCGTGATCGCCATGCCGCGCGCGGCCCCGTTGAGGCCTCGTTCGCTCCAGCTACCCGTTGTGTGACCGACATACCAGCCCATGCCATCGGTCTGCGTTTGCCGCCCGGTCCAGCCGATGCGTCGCGGCACAAGCACCCACAACGAAGACGGCGGTGGCGACCACGCCGGCGGACGACTCAGGCGCTTGGCTACCTTCGCCAGCCCCACGACATCCAGCTGCGGAACGTGACACGGCGACGCCCGCGCATCGCCCACCGCGCTCGCAGTCGCCACAAGAAGAACAACGGTCGCCACAATGACTTTCGCCACAATGACGTTCGCCAGCTTCCGCTTGGCACCCATCACCAAAGACCTACCCATGCACCACCTCCGCGTTGGAGTCAGATGCAGATTGCAGGAGCTGTGCCAACCGCCGAATTCGACAAAAGCGCTTATATCTCAGAATGTTATAGAGGATCCCGCGAATCCACCGGCGACCAAATCGAGGTCTCGAGACCGGTCCTGAGACCTGCAAGGCCTCGCAGTCGTGCGATCGACGCGCTGAAAATGGGACCTTTTGCGAAAAACGTCGGTCGAGACGTGGGCGGGCGACAGCTACAACTTGTCGTCGCAGCCTTCGAGCGTCTTGTCGATTTCACACAGTATTTTTGCGGGGTTGGACTTGCCCGCTTTGACCACGATCTTGCGATGCAGCCAGGCCGTCCCGTTTCGACGGTCGCGCATCACGACCCAGAGTGAGACCTGTTTTTCGCTCTCCCCGTCCTTGAGCTCGGGTGCCAGGAAGAGGTTATCGGCGAAGTCGTGATACGTGCGCTGTTTTTGGTATCTGCCGACCGACGAGAACCACGAAAAGAGCACCTCCTCGCGCCCCGGTTCGCCGTTTTCATCGGGCTCTTCGGGCGTCCGCTCGCGGATCTTCTCGTCGAATGTCGGCGTGATCTTCAGCGCCGTCGGCCCGTAACCCTCGAAAAGCTCCGCGTCGACGCCGTCATCGAGCACCTGGTCCCACGCGCTGGGCTTGGAATCGTAGGGAACGACGGTCGGTGTCACGCCCGCCGGCCACCGCACGTCGCCGAGCTCGATGCCATCGAAGTAGGGGTTTTCGTTGTAGTACTTGGGCAACATCGCGAAATTCAGGCGCTTGTAGCCGGCGAGGCAGCGTGTCCTGTCAGCGCACACGTTGTCGAGCATTGCGTTGGCTTCGGTCGGGCACATCCCACCGAATTCGCGCGAGTCGGCCACCTTGAACAGCACAAAAAACTCAAACGACGCGAGCTGCTTGGCGATGTCGTTGATGTCGCTTTGGCCGCCCTGGTCCAGCTGGGAAGGCAGCGAAAAGCCGTGTTTGGCGAGGACCTTCTTGAGCTTGTCGGGGTCCATTGCGGCCTGCACCTGGGCGCTGGACAGCGTGGTTTCAGCGCCGGTCCCAAGCGGGGTCTGTAGCTCCGCGTCGACGCATCGGAAGTTGCCTTCGAGCGAGAGCGCGATCGGACAGAACGCCCACGCGTAGCAGAGCTTGGCGTCCCCTTTGTGACCGACAACCAGCATGTCGAGCTTGGTCGGCGGGCCGAGTCGAACTTGCGGCGGCTGCGCACGAACACCGAGAACGCGGAGCTTGTTGATGAGCGACGGTGGGTCGTGTTCGGCCTGGCAGCCCGCGGTCAAGCCAGCACTGAGCACCAGCAGAGCGAGTAAAAACGGCGTGCACCGCGTGTTCGATGCGTGGGTTGAAGCGCGCTCAGGAATCGACATTCGGACGGAATTCCACCACGAACGGGACACGATCCACAAACGCTTTGCCGTCCTTGGTACCGGCGATGAAGCGACATTTGCGCATCGCCTTGGCCGCGGCGCCGTCAAATGGCTCACCTGCGGAGCGCAGAACCCGCGTCTTGGTCACGCGCCCGGACGTCGAGACGGTCAGCAGCATCTTCACCTCGACGATACGACGGCCGACCGGCGCTCCCTCGGGCCACTCGACGAGGCAGCGCGATCGGGGCCGGGCCTGGCGCACGACGATCTCCTTGACGGGCTCATCATCGACCTCGTCGGTTCCGTCGTCATCGGTGGGTTGCTCCCGTGGACGGGTGTTTCGCTCATTCGCCTCGACCGCCGGGTCGCCAAACATGTCGTCGTCGCCGGACTGGACCGCGACACCTCCGCTGTCTCCTGCGCCATAGGTCTGTGAGATGACCAGGGGCGGCGGCTCGTTGGGCGGCGGCTTCTTCTGTTTGGGTTTGGCTTTGCGCTTCGGCTGACCTTTGCGCTTCTTGGCCTTCTTCGGCTTGGCCTTCTTGGCCTCCTGCTTGGGGGGAGGCGGAGGCGGGGGAGGCGGCGGAGGTGGCGGAGGTGGCGGAGGTGGCGGAGGTTTGGGCAGCTCCACGTCTTTTTGGACGGCCCGCGCAACGTTGCGTTCTTCGGGCGCGTCGACGGGTCGCTCCATGGTGGCGCCCCACCACAGCAAGCCGATGTGCAGGGCCGTGGCCGTAACAAGGCCGATGCCGAGATCGATCAGCCCCTGGCCCATCGGAAGTCCCCTCGCTCGCTGGTGATCCAACACCGGTAACATTCCAAAAGCACACCGGTCGGCGCCATTTCGAGCCTCCAGACGCTATTGGATCTCCTGCTCCTTTGTGTTGATCGCCACGTTTTCGACACCGAGCACACGGATGGTGTCAATGATCCGAACAACGTGACCGTGCGTGATATTCTTGTCGGCGCTCAAGATCGCTTCGAGCTTGGTGGTGCCGGCGGTGCCGACGGCCTTCTTGACGCGATCACGCAGGGCCAACTCGGTCAACTCGTCGCCATTGAGGAACAATTTGCCCTCGTTGTTGATGACGACGCTGAGGGGCTGTGGTGGTTTTTCCTGGCCTGAAGCGGCGGTGGGCAGCTCGACGTCGATGGTCGGCCGGCGCACTTTCTCGGTCACGGCCTCGCTCGTCAGCATGAAGATGATGAGCAACACCAGCATGATGTCGACCAGAGGGGTAACGTTGATCTCACTTAGGATCTCGTCGTCGCCGCCAACCTTACCTGCCATCTTGTTCTCCCCGCTCGATGCGACCTATTGTCAGGCAGCGTCCTGTTTGCCGGCCTTGCTGGACGCGGCATCGGATGTACCCGTCGCGCCGGCGCTCGAGGTGGTGTTTGTGCCCTTGAGGTGGGCGAGCAGGATAGCGGCGAGCGCGCCGGTGTTGGCCTGGATGCGCTTGACGCGGCCGCGAAGCTGGTTGAACGCGACGACCGCCGGAATGGCCACGAGAAGGCCTACTGCGGTGGCCACCAGCGCTTCCGAGATCGAACCCATGATCGCTTCGGTGCGGTTGGCGCCGCCCTCGGGTGCGCCCATCGACATCTGCAGATCGGCAAACGCGCCCATGATGCCGATGACCGTGCCGAGCAGCCCGATGAATGGAGCGTTGGCGCCCAGCGAGCCCAGGTAGCTCAGGAAGCGCTCATAGCGTTGGCGTTCCACGTGCTCGACACCGGCCATGATCTCTTCGGCGGCGGCGGCCCCGCGGTGCATGTGCTCGACACCGGCGGCGACGACACGGGCTTCCATGCCTTTGTAGCCGGCGAGCAGCTTCAGCGCGGCGTCCTGACCTTGATCAAGCGCCTTGGACAGCTTTCCTTGCAGTTCAGCGACCGGCACACGGTTGCGATGCAAGAAGAGCAGGCGTTCGATGACCACGGCCACAGAAGCAACGGAAAGCACGATCAGCAGCCATAGGACCCAATCGGCCCCGAGCTGGTCGAGAATATGAGCGAGTTGTTCAACGATCATGTGTGGTGCTGCCCTTCCGCCGGCGCGACGCGATCATGCCGATCGCCTCAACGCGCTGATTGTCACCGTCATTCCGCGTTCGTGCGGCTGTTGGTGAATCGCGCTCAATCCGAGCGGCAGGACCCTCCAGGCATTGGTCGATCGGGGCCAGTCTGTGGGCGATCGGGCAGCCGCGGGCTGTCGTTCGGTGCAATCTTGGGTCGTTGGAGGACCCGCAGTCGTACGAACACGCGGCGATGTGCGGACGCGAATCGTGACAGCCGCGCCAGACCGTTGCAAGCTTCGCCACGCGTCGGACAGCGACAAAACGCCGCCCGAACGTGTGGGAATCCGTTAGCCTTGGTTCGCATTGGCGGTCAGCGGATCGCCACATGACACGGACGAGGCCGAAGAGGGCGCTGATGGACGCGGGCACAGGCACGCAGTTGGAGGCGAGCGACGATCCGCCACAACCAGGCGGGGTCGACGATCCCGTCTATCGCGAGTTGACTCGCTGGGGCGTTCCTGCCGCGGCCGATTTGTCCGGAGCGTTGCGCGATTACCTGCCGGACGCCGACGGCGAGCTCATCCATCGCGCCTATGACTTCGCGGCCCGCCACCATTTCGGGCAGTACCGCAAGAGCGGCAAGCCTTACTTCGATCATCCGGTCGCCGTCGCGCGCGTGTTGATCAAGATGCGCCTGGACGAAGCCAGCGTGTGCGCCGGGCTGCTGCATGACGTCGTCGAGGACTGTGACTGCACACTGCAGGAGCTGACCAACAAGTTCACGTCCGAGATCGGCCACATCGTCGATGGCGTGACCAAGCTCGACAAGATCCCCTTCAACCGGCGCGAGCAGAAGCAAGCGGAGAATTTCCGCAAGATGCTCGTGGCCATGAGCAAAGACATCCGCGTCTTGCTCATCAAGCTCGCCGACCGGCTGCACAACATGTCGACGCTGCAGCATATGAAGCCGAAAAAGCGGCGGATCAAGGCGTTGGAGACGGTGGAGATCTACGCGCCTCTCGCCAATCGGCTCGGCATTCATTGGATGAAGTCGCAGCTGGAAGACTACTGCTTCCAGTACCTGTATCCGGACGACTATTCGGCGCTGAAGCTGAGCGTCGGCCGCCGGGAGACCGAGCGCGACGCGTACACCAAGCGTGTGGTCAAGCTGCTCAAGAACGAGCTGGCGCGGGCCGACATGATCGGCGTGCGGGTCTACGGCCGTCCCAAGCACCTGTTCGGCATCTACCGCAAGATGCAGGTTCAGAAGCTGCCGTTTGACCAGATCTACGACGCGCTGGGCTTCCGAATCGTCGTGCAGACGGTCGAACAGTGCTACCGCGCGTTGGGTGTGGTGCACAGCAAATTCACGCCCATTCCCGGTCGCTTCAAGGACTACATCGCGCTGCCCAAGGCGAACAACTACCGCAGCCTGCATACAACGGTCATCGGCCCGGACAACCAGCACGTCGAGGTGCAGATCCGCACGATGGAGATGCACCAGATCGCCGAAAACGGGGTCGCCGCACACTGGCGCTACAAGGAAAAAGACCGCGCCATCAAGGTGCGCGACGAGCAGAAGTTCACCTGGCTCAAGCAGCTGATGGAGGTCAACGAGCAGGTCAGCGACAGCGACGAGTTCCTCGACTCGATGCGCATCGACCTGTTCGCCGACGAGGTCTATGCGTTCACGCCCGCCGGTGAAGTGAAGGTGTTTCCGCGCGGTTCGACGCCGATCGACCTCGCGTATTCGATCCACACCCAGGTCGGCGAACACGCGATGGGTGCCAAGATCAACGGCCAGATGGTCCCGCTCGACACGAAGCTGCGCAACGGCGACATCGTCGAGATCATGACGCGCAACGACGCCCGGCCCAACCAGGACTGGCTCGAGTTCGTGCAGACGGCGCGCGCCAAGACGAGGATCCGCAACTTCGTGCGCGCCGAGCAACGAACGCGCGCAAAAGCGGTGGGTCGCGACCTGCTCGAAAAAGCGTTCCGGCGCGCCAAGCACTCGCTGACCCGGGTGCAAAAACACGACGACTTCGACGCCATGTTGTCGGGATTCCGGGTGCAAACGTTCGACGAGCTCGCGATCCAGGTCGGCTACGGCAAAACCGAGGCGCAAAAGGTCGTCGACAAGCTGCTGCCCGACGAAAGCGAGCCGGAACCGGAGCCCGTCATCGCGCCGCCCCGCCGGGGTCGCAAATCGCAGGGGCGCGCGTCGATCGTCGTGGACGGGATCGATGACGTGCTTGTGCGCTTTCCAAAATGCTGCTCACCGGTGCCGGGCGACGACATCATCGGATTCGTGACCCGAGGCCGCGGCATCTCGGTCCATCGGCGCGGCTGTGCTCGAGCTCTCGACAGCGACCCGTTGCGGCGAATCGACTGTGACTGGGACCTGAGCCGAGGCAGCGCCGCCAGCGTGATGGTGCGCGTTCACACCGGCAATAGCCCGGGTATGTTGGCCGAAATGAGCCACCGATTTCGGGAAGCGGGCGTCAACATCCTCGGCGCCAACTGCCGCAGCGTCGGCAAGCAGCGGGCGATCAGCGAATTCGAAGTCGAGGTCAAAGACACGGGCCAGCTGCAGGCCGTGCTCGACAAGCTCTCCAAGCTCGAATTCGTCGTGCGCGTCGAACGCGTCGCGGGCTGATCATCCAACATCCGGTTCATCCCCGGGGCCGCAATCAGCGCGACATGAGCACGCCGACCGCGCGATCGTAGGCGTCGACCCACTCGACGATGCTGTTCTTGTCGACCACAACCGAGCCGAACGCACCGAGCCTCTTGCGGCCGACGATGTCGCGGCGACCCATGTACAGCTGGCGGCCCGTAGCGTCGTAGATCGCCATCACGGTCTTGGACAACGCTTTGCTGGTAGGCACAAACCCGCCGGTCCGCACGCCCCATTCAGCGTACAGGACGATGAGGACCTGGGCTCCGGTGGCCTGGGCGAGCGCGGCTGCCTTTGCGGGGGATAGACGCGCCTTGACCATGTCCGAACGCGACTCAGCCATGATCGGCATGACGGAGCCACCGATCTTCGGAACGGCGACCTCGCGGGCGGGGCCGGCGAGTTTTTGGTATTCGGCTTTGCCGACGTACGTCGTCGGATCGACCATCTTGAAGTGCTTGGAGAGGCGCTTGGCCGTCAGTCCGACCATCTGCGCCGTGTGGCGAGCCATCAGGTCGCCGGTGCGCGCCGTATTCCAGCCCTGCAGCGCACCACCGAAGTCGTTGACGGCAAGCGAGACGATCGCCGCCGACTTGCCGTTGTTGACCTTGGCCGTCTTCACGAACCCACGACCGCGGCCACAGCCCGTGGCGAGGCCGGCGATGACGAGCAACACGGCGATCGCGAACAGGCGACCGGTCCAAGTGCTTACTCGAGCCGTGCAAGGGGTGTGAAAAGCGGGCGACAAGCGGGCGTTCATGGAGCACTCCGATGCAGATATGGGGTTTGCGAGTGCCGCCTTGTAGCACGCCGATGTCGCAAAGGCATGGTTGGCACACGGCTTTTTGACCCGCGGATCGGTCCTCTACAGTGGCAGCTTCGGGCGGGATCGCTCGCTGACATCCGGCGGTAGTTCTTTGGCCATGCCGGCGCCGAATGCGCGTTCGATCAAGGGGCGTTGCCAGCGAATCGTGGCGCCTCCCAGGAGTCGCTGCAGGTAGTCGCTGCGGGCCGTGTTCGCCGCGTGAGAGCAGAGCATCTGGACCAGTTCGCGCTTGGCCGCCGGGGATTGGAGCCGGTCGAAGCGGCGATCCTGACGACAGACCAAAAGCACGACGTGATCGCCCTCAGCTGCGGAGATGGGACCGCGCAATTCGCCGATTTTAAGCGCCCTGGCCGCCGCGGAGACGATGGGATCGGTGGACCGGAAGTGCCGGCCAGGGATCTCCGCATCGTCTTGGTCGTAGGCCGTGTACCGTCGCAGTTGCACGGCCGTGGTTTCATCGCTGAGCTCGGCGACAACAGCTTCGAAGGGCTTGGCGTGGCTCGCCATCACCGGGCTGTCGTCGACCAGACATGTCGTACTCGCCGGCAGCTCGGGTGGTGGCGGGAGTCGGTTGCGCGCGATATCCGCGATGGCTTGGGAGATGGCGCGGCGCTTGGCGGGGTCGGGATGCTGAACAAGGGCGGTCCACAGGGTCCAACTCGCCGGGTGCTTGAAACGCGTCATCTGCTGGATGTACGCGGTCTTCATGTCGCGTTCGGAGATGCCGGCGCAGTGCCTCGCCGGTGCGTAGATTTCCGCCAGGAGCCGATCCACCGCGACAGGCTTGGACTCCCCGCTCGCCGGGTGAATGTCGAGCGCTGCGAGCTCACGGAGTACGAGGCTATCAACGACCGCCTGCACCACGGCGGCAGCCACCAGTTTCGCCGTCACCGTCCCTGGCGCCATGCGGGCACGGATGTCCCGGAGCTGAATCGGAGCGTCGTCAACCGTCGCCATCACGGTCCGCGGCGCAACGTGGGCCGCCTTTGGAGCTGGATTTGGGGTCGCTGCGGCAGACTTGGCGGCGGGTGAGGCGGGTGGCGGCGGCTTTCTCTTACCGCAGCCCGAAAAGACAAGCAGACAAGCGGCCGTCGCGGCAAGCGCGCCCGAGCGATTCATCCGTCTGCCATCAACGTCGCCATCAAGGCCTTCTGCGCGTGCAGGCGGTTTTCGGCCTCGTCGAAGATGATCGATTGGGGTCCGTCGCAGACCTCGGCGCTGACTTCTTCGCCGCGGTGAGCAGGGAGGCAGTGCATGAACACGGCGTCATCGGCGGCGGCCGCCATCATGTTCGCGTCGACCTGGTAGTTGGCGAGGTCGGCGAGGCGCTTCTCCTTCTCGTCGTCCATGCCCATCGATACCCAGACGTCGGTGTAGAGAACGTGCGCCCCCGCGACCGCTTCGACAGCGTCGGTCGACCCGATGGTGGCCCCGGTCTGCGCGCCGATCTGCTGGGCCTTCTGAACGATCGCGTCGTCGGGCCAGTAGCCCCTGGGCGAGACGCACGTGACGTCGAAGCCGAGCATCGCGCCGGTCAGCAACAGCGAATGGGCCATGTTGTTGGCGCCGTCGCCCACGTAGCAGAGCTTCTTGCCCCTGAGGACGTCGGG
>CAZLMW010000055.1:21177-29428 GCA_964560875.1 uncultured Enterobacteriaceae bacterium | reverse complement strand
CGGAACCTGGCGGGCTCCTTCTTCATCGCGTTGGCGAGCTGCAAGACCTCGACGATTTCGTCTCGCGACAGGTCGGTGACGCTCAGGAAATGGCGCACGCTCATGGTCTTCTCCCCGGCTGGAAGGCGTCTTGGGTTTGCGGATGTGTGTGACGCAGTCCCGATTTGCACACCGAATGGAGCCTGCGGGCGGCACGAAGAGGCTTAGAAATCGTGCTTGAAATCGACGCCCCGCGGCTCGTTCGGGTAGGCGTTGTCGCTCTGGTACAGGCCGCTGATTTTGCCGCGAAGCGACGGCTGGGCCATCCGCTCGTGCGTCGGCTCAGGGGCGCGATGGGCCGGCGGCAGGCGCTGAGGCTGCTCGACCTGGACCGGTTGCTCACTGCCCGAAGACATCTGGCAGCTGCCGTCGAAGAACACACCCTTATCGATGTGCAGAGCGGGCGATGTGATGTTGCCCCGCAAAGCCGCTGGCGCGTGCAACTCGACGCCGTTGTTGGCGAAGATGTCGCCGATCACCTCGCCGTAGACCATCACCGTGCCGACGCGAATCTCGGCCTCGATGCGGGCGCCTTCACCGACGACGAGGGTGCCATCGCTGAAGATCTCGCCGGTAAACCGGCCGTCGATTCGAACGGTGCCTTCGAACGTGAGTTTGCCTTCGAATTCACTGCCCGCGCCGAGCAAAGCGTTGATGTCTGCGTTCATTGGTTTCCTGTGCGGTGACGTGGGCGCGGCCCTTTTGGTTATCGCGGTTGTATCGATAGCGGTGGTGCGATTGCGGCGGAAATCTACCGCAGCGGATCGACGGCTTCAACGGCGCATTTCAGGCCGCTTTGCAAGTCGTTGAAATCCGATCGAATCACGGTTGAACAGGGCCGGTTTTGGCGCGCCTTTCAGGACTGGAAGCGGATCTTCCAGACGTTGACCATCGCCTCGGTGACGATCCCGCCGCTCATCTTGGACTCGCCAGCGACGCGATCGGGAAAGACGATCGGCACCTCTGCGACGGAGAATCCACGTCGAATCGCCCGCCAGCTCATCTCGATCTGGAAGACGTAGCCGTTGCTTTCGATCTCGGTGAGCGGCAGCGCGTCGAGAACGCGTCGGTTCCAGCACTTGAAGCCACCGGTCAGGTCCTTGTACGGCAGGCCCAGGATGGTGCGCGCGTAGGTGTTGCCACCGCGGCTCAAAAATCGCCGGTGCCAGGCCCAGCCTTCGGTACCGCCGCCCTTGATGTAGCGCGAACCGAGCACAAGATCGGCGCGATCCGCGGCGTCGATGAACGCGGTGAGGTACTTGGGCTGATGCGAAAAATCGCAGTCCATCTGGAAGATCAGCTCGTAGTCGTGCTCAAGCGCCCATCGAAATCCGGCCACGTAGGCCCGCCCGAGGCCCTCTTTGGCGGTGCGATGCAACACGTGCACGCGGTCGTCCTCGGCGGCGATCTCGTCGGCGAGTTTGCCGGTTCCGTCGGGCGAATTGTCGTCGATAACCAGGATGTGCACGTGCGCGACGACCTCGTGGATGGCCTTGACCATCGCGGCAAGGTTGTCGCGCTCGTTGTAGGTAGGCAGGCAGATGACGGTCGATTTCATCGTTGGTCCCGGCTTGGAAGGCGGGGACTAATACCCGTCGCGGTAGAAGGAATCGAGCAGTCGCGCATGTTTTTCGGCCATCGCCTCACGTTTGACCTTGAGAGTAGGTGTCAGGTCGCCGTTTTCTTCGCTCAGGTCGATGTCCAGCACGGCGAACTTCTTGATCGTCTCGTAGCTGGCGAGGCCGCGGTTCTTGCGTTGGATGACCGACTCGACGAGGCGGTAGACCTCGGGCCGCTGGACCATGTCCTGGTAGCTCGACCACGGCACGTCGTTGGCGGACGCCCAGCGCTTGACGTTGTGCTCGTCCAGCGTGATGAGCGCGCTCAGGAAGTGGCGCCGGTCGCCATAGACCATCACCTCGGACACGATCGGGTCGTTCTTGATGTGCGCCTCGATGTTTTGCGGGGCGATGCTCTTGCCGGACGCCGTGACGATGATGTCCTTCTTGCGATCGGTGATGCGCAGGTAGCCGTCGCTGTCGAGCTCGCCGATGTCGCCGGTGCGCAGCCAACCTTCGCTGTCAAACGCGCGCTGGGTCGCGTCGGGCCGGTCGTGGTAGGCGCTGAGGCAGTTGCGCCCGCGCAGCAGGATCTCGCCGTCGTCCGCAATGCACACCTCAACGCCGGGAAGAGGCCGACCGACGGTGCCCAGACGGTAGTCGGACAGGCGGTTGAGAGTCGCCACAGCGCCGGTTTCCGTGAGGCCGTACCCCTCGACAATCGGCACCTCGATCGCGTCGAAGAAGCGGGCCAACTCGACGGGCAGCGGCGCACCACCGGAGATGATGTAACGAAGGCGTGCGCCGAGCGGCGCGCGGAGCTGCGGGTAGACCCACTTCCGGGCGAGCTGATGGGCCACCCGAACAGGTACCGGCAGGGGGGCTCCTCCGGGATCGGCTGACTGCACCGTCCGGGCAACTTCCAGGGCACGCTGCACGACCCTTGCCTTGACGACGCCGCCCCGCGGAATGTCGCCTTCGATCGCGGTGCGCGCTTTTTCGAGCAGGCGCGGCACCGTGGGGATGATCGTGGCGTCGATGGCGGTCAGCTCTTCGATGAGTCTGTGCGGCGCGGAAGTGAACCGCATCTGGACGCCGCGGAAGAGGCAGACAAACGTCACCAGGCGTCCGAAGACGTGGGCCAGGGGTAGGTGCACGAGCATCGCGTCGTCGTCGCGCAGATCGAGCGCCTCGACGATGGCCTGGGCGCCGAAAACGAAGGCGTCGTGGCACAAGACAACGCCCTTGGGGCGGCCCGAAGCGCCGCACGTGTAGACGATGGTGCAAGCGTTGTCGGCGCTCAGCGCGGCGGCTCGGGCGTCGACGTCGGCCGCGGGAACCTGATCACCACGGGCCTCGAGGTCAGCGACCGTGACGACGCCATCCGCGAGGCTGGCAACGGCGTCCAATGTCAGCTCCGTTCGCCCCGCAGAATCGGGACCGCCGCGGTGGCCAACAACTTCGAGGCAGACGATATGGCGCAGCTTGGGCATCGCGGCCCGATTGGCGAGCAGCTTTTCGACCTGGAAGGGATCTTCGCAGACCGCGATCACAGCGCCGCTATCGTGGACGACGAACGCGACGTCACGAGCGAGCAGCGTCGGGTAGACGGGCACGGTCACGCCGCCAGCCGCGAGGATCGCCATGTCGGCCGTGATCCAGCGCGGGCTGGTACGGGCAAGAATCGCGACCGACTCACCGGCCTCAAGCCCCAGCCCCATGAGTCCCGCGGCCCAGCTCGTGACTCTGTCGTCAAACGCACGGAATGAGGTGACGCGGCTGTTGTCGACGCCCACGCGAAACACCGGCCGACCGCGATATCGCGCGGCTGCTGCCCGGAACATGTCGACGACTGTGCGAATCGCGGCCATGAGGCATCCGTTGCAAAGGGACGGTCGCTCGATGGTGACCAAGCGCGATCAGGCTGTCCACACCGCAGTTGACAGCAGGCTATCAAGCGGGCATCGGGGTAAGTTGCCGCCAGGATATGACGCCACTATCATCGGCGCGCCGTAGCAGCGGCGTTGTCGCAGGAGCATTCCATGACCGTCTGGGCACCAGCCAGGATTCGCGCGTTCAGCACGCTGCAGGGAGCCGTGGTGGCCCTCATCACGGTCGCATTACTATTGACCGCCACGAGCTGCGGCGGCCCCGAAAAAGGCCAAGTTTACCCCGAGCTCGACGAACAATCGCGGATGTCGGTGCTCAAAGCGCAGGACCGCCAGCGGGCCATGGGCGTGCAGATCCAGTCGATCGCTTCCAAGGACAGCGCCTTGGATTTCTGCTTTGAGATGTGCAACCGCGCCGGTGAAAGCTGCAACCTGAGCAACGAACTCTGCCAATACAGCAAGAAGTTCTCCGAAGCTGTGGCGCTCGTCGCGACGTGCCGCTTCAGCCGCGAACAGTGCCGTCGTCACCGCAGCAAGGTGCCGCGTCAGTGCAACTGCATCTGGGACGAGTGACGCCCGCGCAGACGAATTCACCCAATCGGTCCTTGTATCTGCGGCGTTAGGCGGCTATGAGCCCGCCTCGGCAAACCGGGCGCCGGTCCTCGGTGCGTGAGGCCCCCTTTCGGAAATCTTCGGCCCGTCGGCGCATCTCCAGCGTCAACGCCCAGCGCATGGAGTCGGTCATGACCGAACGTGTTCGCAATATCGGCATCATCGCCCACGTCGACCACGGCAAGACGACGCTGATCGACAAGATCCTCGAGCAATGCGACGCGCTCGGACGCGGCGGCCTGGCCCACGAGCGCGTGATGGACAGCAACGCCCTCGAACGCGAGCGCGGCATCACCATCCTCAGCAAGAACACGGCCGTCCGGTGGCGCGACCAGCCGATCAACATCGTCGATACACCGGGCCACGCCGACTTCGGCGCCGAGGTGGAGCGCATCCTGCGCATGGTGGACTGCGTCGTGCTGTTGGTGGACGCGGCGGAAGGCCCGATGCCGCAAACGCGTTTCGTCCTGCGCAAGTCGCTCGCCCTTGGCCACCGCCCCATCGTCGTGATCAACAAGATCGACCGCCCCGATGGCGACCCGGACCGCGTGCTCAACGACGTGTTCGACCTTTTTGTGACGCTGGGCGCCGACGAAGACCAGCTCGAATTCCCCGTTCTCTACGCGAGCGGCCGCGACGGTTACGCGATGGAGGAGCCCGACGGGGAAAGCGACACCCTCGCCCCGCTCATGGACCTTGTCTTGGAGCATGTCCCGCCCTGCGAGCTGCCCATGGACGGACCGCTGCAGCTGCAGGTCGCCACGCTCGACCGCGACGACTTCATGGGACGTATCTGCATCGGGCGCATCTACCGCGGCCGCATTTCGCAGGGAGACCGCATCGTTCACGTGCCGATGGACGGAGAAAACCAGCCGTTTCGTGTGAGCAAGCTCATGGGTTTCATCGGCATGCAGCGCGTCGACATCCAGACCGCAGTGGCAGGCGATATCGTCGCGCTTGCCGGCGTCGGCGACGTAACTGTCGGTGAAACGCTCTGCGCCCCGGAGCTCATCGACCCGCTGCCCGCTATCCCGATCGATCCGCCGACCCTGGCGATGGAGATGTCGGTCAACGACTCCCCGTGGGCCGGTCGCGAGGGCAAATTCGTGACGTCCCGCCACATCCGCGAACGTCTCGCGCGCGAACTCGAACACAACGTCTCGCTGCACGTCGAAGACACAGCGCGCCCCGAGGTGATGCGCGTCGCTGGCCGCGGTGTGCTCAGCTTGTCGATCCTCATCGAGACGATGCGGCGCGAAGGCTACGAGATGCAACTGTCGCCGCCCGAGGTCATCGTCAAGCAGGACGCGGCCGGCAACAAACTCGAGCCGTACGAGCGGGTGGTCGTGGAATGCGCGTCCGAATTCTCGGGCGTCGTCATCGAGAAGCTGTCGATCCGCGGCGGCGAGCTCAAAGACATGCGCGCCGGCGAAGACGGAACGACCCGCATGGACTTCCTGGTGCCGGCACGGGGCCTCATCGGATACCGCTCCATCTTTCTCACCGACACCCGCGGAACCGGTGTCCTGTACAGCGTTTTCGCCGAATACGGTCCGCATCGCGGCGCGATCAAACGGCGCGACAATGGCGTGATGATCGCCCTGGAGCAGGCAAACGCACGGGCCTACGCGCTCTTCAACCTGCAGCAACGAGGAACGCTGATGATCGGCCCGGGCGAGGACGTCTACGGCGGCATGATTTGCGGTATCGCGGCGCGCGCCGGTGACCTGACAGTCAATCCCGGCAAGGGCAAGAAGCTGAGCAATGTTCGCGCCTCTGGCTCAGACGACAAGCTGATCCTGACACCCGCCAAGCGTATGACGCTCGAAGACGCGCTCGAGTTCATCGACAACGACGAGCTCGCCGAAGTGACACCGGAGTCGATTCGCCTGCGTAAGCGCTATCTCGACCACAGCGACCGGCGCCGGCACGAGAAGAAGAAAGGCGCGTGAACCTGGCCGTGCTCGCAACTACCTGCGGTCGCCGAAGAGGCGCAGCAGGAAGATGAACATGTTGATGAAGTCCAGGTAGAGGTTGAGCGCGCCCATGATGGCGGTCCGCCCGGCCTGCTCCTTGTTGGCGAAGCCGAGATAACCGGCGCGCTTGAACTTCTGGATGTCGTAGGCCGTCAACCCGGCGAAAACCAGCACGCCGATCACGCTGATGGCCATATCGAGGGCCGTCGAGCCGATGAAGATGTTGACGATGATCGCCAGGAAGATGGCGATAACGCCCATCATCAGAAACGATCCCATCGACGTCAGGTCGCGCTTTGTCGTGATGCCGATCGCCGCCATGGCCCCATAGGTTCCCGCGGTTATAAAGAAGACCTTGGTGATCGACGTCGCGGTGTAGATGAGCGCCAGCAGCGACAGGGTCAGGCCGTTGAGCGCGGCGTACGCGATGAACATCGCCGCGGCCGTGCGTGCCGACATCTTGGGCAGCATCGCGGACAGGCCGAAGACCATGCCCAGCTCAGCGATGAAGAAGAACCAGTAGTACTGGGCGACCGTTTCCAGCAGCGCCGGGCTGCTCAGCGTCAGGAACGCAGCAATACCTGAAACAGCCAAGCCCGCGGCCATCCAGCCGTTGACCCAGTTCATGAAAACGCGCGACAGCTTGAGGCGCTGTTCGTGGTCGCCAAGTCCCGCGTTGTCGGCCCATGCAGGTCCGGCGTGTTCTTGGGGTTTGCCCCACGAGATGGCCTGTTTCTGCGCCGCGAAATGCTCGGGCGAGGGGCCCTTATCGCCGCCGAACGGGTTGTTGGGGTTGTTTTCGATCATGGCTGCGTATCCGCTTGGAGGCTTGCTGTCGGCCGCTGGGCCGGTACCGCGCAGTTTAGGTGGCCGCCAGACCGGGTCAAGCGGCCATTGAGGCGTCACGCGGCCATTTCAGGGGAAGAACACGCGGCGAGGACCGAATAATCCCGGCGGGGCCAGTTAGCGTGACGCTCGGCGACCGGTAAGCGCTTGCGGGCGAATGGCGTGCATCATGGCGACGTCGGGCTTGATCTTGCCCGCTGCCACGAGCTCGGCGAGGTGCTGATCACGCGTCTGCATCCCCGCGCCGCGCGTGTGCATCACTTCGTAGACGCCGGCCGGATCATGGCCATCGCGGATCCACTGCACGGTTTGCGACTCGGCAACGAGGATACCGCATGCGGGCACGAGTTTGGTCCCGTCGGGGGCGATAGCGAGCGTTTGTTCGATGCCGCCGATGAAGACGGCGGACAACCGACGGCGGATGCCAGGTTCGCGGTCGGCCGGCAATCGCGCCAGCAACTTACGGATCGCACCGGCCATGTCGCGCGCCCCCACACCGAGAAACACGAGGGTGCCGCGTTCAGCCGCATCGAGGGCCGCATCGAGGGTATCGGCATCGGGCACTTCGTCGACGGCGAGCACATCCGCGCCCTGGGCGATGGCGCCGCGCACCGCTGAGACCCACGACGACGCGTCGACACCGATCGCGCGCTGACATGTCCAGCCGGTCTTGTCCGACAAAGCCACGTCGTTGGCGGCGCCGATCGACACGATGCGCCGTGATGGGCTGGCGCTGTTGAGGAGGTCGAGCAGCGCGCCGATGGTTGTCGTGCGCCCATGTCCCGCGGGGCTGGAGACGATCACGACGCCGTGCGACCGCGCGCAGAATCCCGTCACGTGTTGGGGCAAACCGAGATCGCGAACACCGCGGGCGCGGCCGGGATGAACACGAACCGACAGGCCGACCGATGCGCGCTGCCGAAAGATATGGACCCGAAAGCGACCGGCACCGACGAGCGGATACGACAGCGTGATCTCAGCGCCGGCGTTGAACCGTGCCATCTGCTCGCCGCTCATCAGCTTCTCAGCGATCTTGGTGAGCTCTTCGACTTCGAAGGTCGGGTCCTGGGGCCGCGAAATCAGCTGGCCTGTGCGCCCGTAAAAGGGCCTCGCTCCTGCCTTGAAGAGAACGTCCGTCAGCCGGTGTTCGCCTGCAAACCGCAGCACGAGACCGAATCGTTCAAACGCATCGGACATGGAGACTTCCCTGCGAGAGAGGAGCACCACGTCGAGCCAGGTGTCGCGCGGCGCTATGCTCGAACTACTTGCGCTTGGTCGGTTTGACGGGCTTGGCCGACTTGGCTTGGTGGGCCGACTTGGCTTTGTGGGC
>CAZLMW010000055.1:0-21077 GCA_964560875.1 uncultured Enterobacteriaceae bacterium | reverse complement strand
GTGGGCCGACTTGGCTTTGTGGGCCGACTTGGCTTTGTGGGCAGACTTGGCTTTGTGGGCGGGCTTGGGCTTGTTCTTGCTGAACTTCACCTTCTTCTTGGCGCGGAAGACCTTCACGCGACGGCCGTTGTGGCGAGCGACGGCGCGCTTGTAGTCCGCTTCGGTGAGCACGAAGGTCTGCGGATGGTAGCCCTCCTGGCGCGGGATCAACTCGATCGTGGTCTCTTCGGTGCGGTCGAGCCCCATGATCACAAGGGTCTTGTTACGCGCGCTGTACTCGTGGTTTTCCCAGTCGCGCTTGCCGTTGACGGTAAATCTCACGAACTCGAGGTTGGTCTTGAAGATCGCCTCGCCCGGTACGTCGGCGTCTTGGGCCATGGCGGGTAGGGCGAACAGGCCGATAAGTGCGATGGCGGCGCTGGCCAAGATTGTGCGTTGATGCTTCATGGACTCCTCCTGCGGATGGCGGTCAGGTCGGGTTGGGGTTGCGCGGGCGCTGTCTGCTCAGACGCACAGCACGCGGAATCGATTCGTCACTTCGACGCGGCTCCCTCGAGCTCGGCGACGCGGGCTTGCAGTGCCTCGACCGTCGCTTCGAGTTGGCCGAGGCGGTCACCAAGCGCCCGAACGTGTTCGTCGTTGGCGGGACTGGTGGTCAAAGCGGACACGAGCAGTTTGACGCGGTCGTCGATGCGATGCTGCAGCTCGTCGTAAGCGCGCTGGGTTTGTTCGACGAAGACCGGTCGGCGCGCCTTCTTCTCCTCGCTGAGATCCTCGCTCTCCGCTTCGGTCTGGACGACATCCGCGACCACGGCGGGCGCTTCCTGCGAGGACTCTGCGGCTTCTTTGGCGGCGTCTTCTGCTTCCTTCTTCGACAGCACGCGGCCGACCTGTCGTTCCGCTTCCGAGCGCCACTTTTCGACGGTTCTTTCCGCTTCGCTGGCGGCGCGGGCGACGGGCTCTGTGACCCGCGACTGGATCAGTTCGCCGCCCTGGGAGAGCAGGCTACGCAGGCTGTCGAGCGAGACACTACCGCGCTTCTTGCGCTCGGAATGGAGCAGCGCCTGGGTCAGCGTGACCTCGGTGAGATCCTGCTTGGTCTTGTTGTCGATGACGCGCACTTCCTGGCCGGCGCGGACCATATCAGCGACTTCTTCGAGCGTGATGTAGCAGGAGCGCTCGGTGTCATACATCTTGCGGTTGGCGTACCGCTTGATGAGCCGCGCGCCCGAGCTGCCGGCGTTTTTTTTGGCCGCACGCTGGCCGCCCGATCGACCGGGATCGGTGGTGTCGGCGGCGACTGACTTGGCCTGCGTCTTGCTCATCGGCTCCCTGCACGCCGTGGCGGTGGACCTATGCTTCGGACCAACGTGCATCGCAGATTTGCCGCACCGCGTCAATTGGCGTCTGCGGCCGCGGCCCAGGCTATTTGTCCGCGCGCACCAGGAAGGTTCGCTTGCGTCCGTGACGAACCACGGCGAGCCGGCCGTCGATCAGGCTATCGGGCGTGACGAGGGCCCCGAAATCGGGTGCGAGGCGCTTGTTGTTGACGCGCACCGCGCCGGCCCTGAGCGCCTTCTTTGCTTCGCCGTTGCTTGCAAACGGACGACCGTCGCCAACGAGGAAGGATCGAACCGGCCAGCCACCGTCGTCCATGGCGGGCAGGACCGAAGACGGAACGCTGTCGAAGATCTCCTCGAGCATGGCCGCGGAGAGCCCCTCGAGATCGCCGCCAAAAAGGACCTCTGTCGCCCGTTGAGCGAGCGCCAACCCGTCGTCGCCGTGGACCATGGCGGTGACTTCGTTTGCCAACCGTCGCTGTGCCACACGTCGATGCGGCGACTGCGCGTGCTCGCCGAGGATGCCGTCGATAGCGGTGCGTGAGAGAAACGTGAAGTAGCGCAGGTAATCGCCCACATCCGCGTCGTCGGCGTTGATCCAGAATTGGTAGAACCGAAACGGCGACGTCTTCTCGGCGTCGAGCCAGACGTTGCCTTCCTCGGTCTTGCCGAACTTGCTGCCATCGCGCTTGGTGATGAGCGGCGACGTGATACCGAATGCACCGCCTTTGGCCGCGGCAGAGTCGTCTCCAGCTTCGGTCGAGCGGCTGATCTCACGCCGGATGAGGTCGATGCCCGAGACGATGTTGCCCCACTGGTCCGAGCCGCCCATCTGGCCGCGGCAACCGTGATCCCGCCACAACACGAGAAAATCGAACGCCTGCAGCAGCATGTACGAGAACTCGGTGAAGGAGATGCCCGCCTCGCGGCCTTCGATGCGGGTGCGAACCGAGTCGCGCTGGACCATCGCGTTGACCGAGAAGTGCTTGCCTACATCGCGCAGGAACGTGATGAGCGGCTGCGGTCCGAGCCAGTCGAGGTTGTTGATCATGCGCGCGGCGGTCTCGCCCTCGAAGTTGAGGAAACGCTCGAACTGGCGGCGCAATCCATCGCTGTTACGCTGCAGATCCGCCTCACCGAGCAGGTTGCGCTCCTTCGATTTGCCGCTTGGGTCGCCGATCATGCCGGTGCCGCCACCAAGGACGGCGATGGGCAGGTTGCCGTGCCGCTGGGCGTGCATCAGCAAGACCAATTGCAGCAACGAGCCCACATGCAGGCTGTCGGCGGTCGGATCGAAGCCGATGTAGACAGCTGCACCGTCGTCCAGGGCGCTGCGGGCGATGGCTTCGTCGGTGATTTGGTGGACGAGTCCGCGCCACCGTAGCTCATCGATCAAGGCTGCGGTCATTTCGTTTCTTCCTTGGCGGGCACCGGGTCATCGGTCGCGGGCGCTTGGTCCGATGCGGGCGGCTGTTCCGATGCGGGCGGTATCGGCTCGGCCGGGTCGACATGGATCTTCCAGGTCAACGCGCGGCTGTCGTCGATGGGCGCCGTCAACACGAGGTACACGCCCGGCTCGGTCGGTTTCCACGTGAGCGTCTGGCCGTCGCGCGGGGCGATGAGCACGCCTTCGCCAAGCGTCGCGTTGTAGACGACGAGGAACTGCGCGGGCGGCTTGCCGGTCGGCTGTCCGGTGTTGTCGAGCCAGGTCGTGCCGAACGTGACGGTCTGGCCGACCTTGGGGCGGGACGGCTGCGCAATCAGCTGCACCTCGCCACCGACGGTGCGGGAACGGGACGGCAGCGACGCGATTCCAGGGCCGGCGACGGACGGGAGGGCGCCGCGGATTACGACGGGCGACGAGATGGTTCGCGGCGCGCCGTCTTCGGTTCGAAACGCCACGATCAGGGCATGGTCGCCGCCCTCGCGGGGCTTGAACTCGACCTTGCGGCCATCTGCACCGGGCTCGACGGCTTTCGCAGCCGCGGAGTAGTAGCCCTGCCGCATATCCGTCGCGACCAGGAACGCGTGCATTTGCTGTCCAGCGAGCGTCCCGAGCTGCCCGACCGGGCTGTTGTCCTTGTCCATGACCGTGATGTAGACGCTCGTCTTCTCCATCGCTTCGAGCTGACGGATCGGCTGGTCTGCAGAGTTGGCGAACCCGGTTGCGATCTTGTAGCCATCGGCGGACTCGGACCGAGGCCCGCGGTACTCGACGACGGCCGGCTCGGCTTGTGCGGCGGCTTTCGGCGGCGGCTTGTCGACAGGATCGGCGGCTTTTTCGGCTGTCTTGTCGGCGGCAGGCGGCGCGGTGGCGGCTTCGTGCGTTTTCTTGTCGTTGTTGCAGCCGTTGCAGCCAGCCTGGATGAACGCACCGGCTACGACCATCGCCGCGAGCAGATTCCGTTTCATGCGCCACCTCCCGACCGGGCGGCGAAGCAGAGCACAGGTGCGCCGTGACGTTCAAGCGAGCGGCCGTCGAAGGCAGCGAACACAGAAAGTCGGCCTACCAGTCGTCGTCAAAGGGATAGGGAGGCGCCAGCTTGCCGAGCTCGCGGTACTCGGTCGCGGCGGCGTCGTACAACATGCGCATCGTCAGCGGTTCGTCGGCATCGGCCGCGAGCATACCGGCACGGAGCGCGGCGTTTCGAATATGCCCGCCGCTGAGCTCGAACGATTTGCCCATCCAGTCGATGTCCAGGTCTTCTTCATCGACCGGCAGCTTGTCCGGCAGCATCACGTCCCATAGTCGCGCGCGGTCTTCGGGCGCCGGGAACGGGAACTGCACACGGAATCGGAGGCGCCGCAAAAACGCCTCGTCGATGCTGGCTGAGAAGTTAGTGGTCAGGATGACAACGCCGTCGAAGTCCTCGAGTCGCTGCAGCAGGTAGTTCACTTCGAGGTTGGCGTAGCGGTCGTTGCTCGACTTGATCTCGGTGCGTGCGCCGAACATCGAGTCGGCCTCGTCGAACAGCAGCGCCGCGCCGACCTGGGTGGCCTCGGAGAACAGCATCCCGAGCCGCTCCTCCGTCTCGCCGATGTACTTGCTGACGACCCGCGACAGGTCCACCCGGTAGAGTTCGACGTCGAGGTCGCGCGCGATGAGGCCGGCCACCATCGTCTTGCCGGTTCCGGAAGGTCCCGAAAACATTGCAGACATGGCCCGGCCGTAGCTCATCGTGTCGCCGAATCCGTATTCGGTGAAGAGCTTCTCGCGCAGGCGGGCAAAACGGCTGAGGTCCTTGACCTGGGCGAGCACTTCGTCGGGCAGCACGAGATCGTTCCACGTCGCGCGGGTATCGACGCGAGAGCCATATTGGCGCAACCGGCTGGTCATCGCGGTCGTCGCGGCGAGCGAGAGGTCGGACACGGTGGGAGCGAGGGCGGGCGGCGCTTCACCACGTGCCCATTGGCGGGCGGCGTCACCGGCGGCTCGCTGCAGCGCGTAGGCGGCTGCGTTGGCGATCTGAGAGATCCCCAGAGAGTAATGCGCGATGTTGCCAATGAGGGGCTCAACTCCGTCTTCGTCGACCCCACCCGCAACCAACGCCGCAGACCATGCGGCCCGGCGTTCGTCCAGGTTGGTTCCTTCGACCTCGACGTGGGCCATTCCGCCGACCGCAGCGAGCCTGGCCGCAACATCGGGCACCATGGGGCCCTCGTGCACGACGACGATCGGCCGGTCGATGGCTTGCAGTTGTTCGATGAAGCGCGGCGCTGCCATGGGCACATCGACAAGCTTTCGGCCGCTGCGCTCGAGGCCCTGGATGAGCCAAATACCCGGAAAGAGGCGCGCTTCGCCGTGAAGCTGCGGCATGAGATCGGTCGGCAGGCCTTTTTCGACGTCAAAGACCGCGGCGATGTCGATGACGCGCAGCTCCAGTTCGCGCCTGCGGGTGAGCGCTTCGAAGAGCTCGACGCCGCCAAACCCGGCGGGCCCTGACATCAAGACGGGCCGACGTGTCGCGAGTGCGCGTTCCACCATCAGCAGCAACGGTTCGCGCGCGGCGACGAAGGTGTCTGTGACGACGGCGGGAGTGGTACGCGGGATGTCGAACGGGCGCAGCGGGCTGGGCACACTGCCCTTGAGCACGAAGCGGTTGAGGACCGGCGAGAGCATCACGCGCGGCCCATCGGTGACGACGACGCCTTTGGCAACGAGCTCGCACTTGGGTCCCATCGCGGCGGTGGCGAGGCCCGCTCCGAGACCGGCAGAGGCTGCGACGAGATCGAAGACGCGAATGTCCATCGCGCTCGCTCTGCCCAGGCTCATCGCAAACCGCTGACCAAGCAGCGCACAACCGGGGGCATACGTGGTCGCGACGACGAGCTCGAGGATACGTTCGGAGCCGATCGACAGCTCCAACAGGCGCGCGGCCATCGCGACGAGGTTGTCCTCGGGGGCGGAGAACTGGACGTCGCCTTCGGCGCTGAAGTGGTCGAAACCGAGGGCGCGGCCGGCGATGGTCCACGAGGCGGCGACACGTTCGACCGTGTTTTGACCAAGGATCGGCAGCCCGGTCTCGATCGCGTCAGGGCCGGTGTCTGGTGCTGGGGTGGAGTCGGTCATGGCGGGCTCCCGTTTGTTGCATCAAGCCACGCCGAGCTCGGGCAAGTCCATGACGGCGGGCAATTCAGCTTGGCGATGCGCGAAGGGCAGCAGGAATCGCACGGCGTCTCCGAGTGTCCTCTTGGCGTGAAACGGCGACAGAGGCCAGCGTTTGCGCCATCCAGACACCTTGGCACCCGCGGCGACGGTCCACCACGATGGCGGTGATTGGGCGAGCGATTCCAGATCGCCGGCCCAGCGATAGAGCTCACGCTGTTCGAAGAGCCAATCGATCGCGGTCACGACTTCGTTGATGTCGCCGGCCAGCAATTCGCGGATCACGGGCTCTAGCCCATCGTTGAGCCACGGCAAGCGCAGCGACTCGGGATACACCCACGAGAGGAGACGTTCGCCCCACGGGGAGAAGGCGAATTTGCCGCGCTTGGCGCACTGAGCAACGGCGGCCTGCACGTCTTTGGCAGATTCAAGCGTGACCTTGGACGCCTTGGGGCCAAATTCCCCTTCAAGCAAGGCGAGGTGGTCGGGCGCGAGGAGCTGATCGAGCATTTCGCGCTGGGCGGTGAGAATCCGGCGAGCCGTCCGTGGGCCGTCAAAAGGCCATCTCGCGCCGGCCTGCAGGGAGGTCACGTCGCCGAGCACATCGGCGAGATCCTCGGTCCACGGCAGCAACGCGATCGAATGCAGTTGCGCGTTGAGCACGTTCACGATCGCCTTGTGAGCGAGTGGGTCGCCGTCGATGGCGATGTGGCGCAGGACGTTGCCCACGGCCGGTGCCCAGTCGGGTCGCGTGCGGACAAACGGGGTCAGCCACACCCAGATCGGTCGGCTGCTGTCATGGCCGACACGCTCAATAGGTTCGCCGTACGCTTCCCGGGCGACATCCAAGCCCGCCAAGAGCTGCGTTTTCAGCTCGGCGGCGGTGCGGAAACCGGCTTGCAAGTCAGCGCTTCCCTGTTCGTGGGCGGGGGTTCAACGCGATCGGGCCATCAGCGCAAGCGCGGCGGCGTCGTGGCGCTGTTGTTCGGGCCGGGATTGCGGTTGCTACCAGGGCCGCTCGACGGGTTCCACGGACCACCGGCGGCAGCGGGCGGCGTGTTCTGCGTCGCTCCCGGAGGTGCACCGGAGGCGGGCGCGCGCGGTACGGTCGGGCCGGCGCCTGTCGCGTTGTGCTGGCCCTGGGTGTCGTGGAGCATGTCGTCGTAGAGGCCGCGCGCATTCGAACGGCCGACCGTCGTGTTCAGGATCGAGGTCGTGCGGTTGTTGCCGCGAGCGCGCTCGGCGGTCGGCGTGTAGTCGGGAACGAAGCCGGTGCCGGCCGCCCGCCGGGATTCGATGAGCGGCGTGTCCGTGGCGTTGCGAACCTGGGTCGCGACGCGCTGAATATCCGCGCAGAACTGGTCGGACGGAATCACCGCGCGGGCGCTCGTGACCTGCGCCCAGGGGATGTTGGCTTCGAGGAACTCGGCCGCGCCACCGCCGGTCAATCCGTAGTCGTCTGCCGCGACGTTGCGGGACGTCCAGACCGCGCTCAGGAGCCCGTCGAAGCACGTCGGTTTGCGCGCGTCTCGGGCCTTGCCGGTCAGGTCGATCGTCAAGACCACGGTGCCGTGCGGGTACCACTCCGGCTGCAGGGCGCCGAGTCGCATCATCTGCTGGTAGCCCGTATCGCCAGCGCCCAGCGCGGTGATCTCGCCCGGGTGATACCAGGTGCCGTAGCTCGTGATGTTGCCGCTGGTGTCGAACGTGCTCATCGGTGCGTGCGAGCCGCTGGCGAGAAGGTGGCGGTAAGCCTTCTTGCGCATGTTCACGTCGGCCTGCTGCCGCGCGATCTCGGTCGCGCTCGTCACGCCATTGGCGCGCAGCTCGGAGTCGATCTGGCGGGTGATGTCCGCGCCCATGATGCCTTCGACGCCGTTGCGGTCGTACAGCGTCTCGACCGACTGGTTGCGCGTGCTGTGCGGCGACAGCCGCGACGCGGGGATCTTTTTGCCCCTGAAGCAGTAGTTGTGGCCTCGCGCGCCTTTCATGATCTCGTACGTGCGGCCGCGGTCGGTGTAGACCGGGTCGTTCATCTTCGCGACAAGGTCGGTGTAGTACTGGGTGAGCAGGTGGGCGTGAGCCGGGTCCATGTGCTGCTCACCGTCGATGTCGGCGAATTTCTGCACGGCGACGGTGTCGCGGCGACCCAACGTCTGGGCTTTCTGCTTGGCCGAGCCGGGGCCCGTCGCCAGGTAGGCCTCGATCAGCTTGCGCTCGAAACCGCGATTGATGACCTCGGCGTTGAGCTCATCGGCGGTCTTGGTTCCGCCAAGCTGGAGCGCGAGCGGCTCGATAATGTCGGTGTTGGCGCCGGCATTGGCCCGCAAAGCGCTGCGCGTCTGGTCGAGAGTGAGGGGCGCCGGCGGGGGCGTGGGCGCGCCTGCTGAGCTCGGCGGCGCAGGGGTCGCTCCGGAGGTCGAAGCGGGGGTGGGCGCGGGCGCAGGGGCAGCCGGGGCGCGCGTCGCACCGGGTCCTGAACCGGGAGTTGTCGGGGGCGTAGGCACGTAAGTTCCCTCCAGCCCCGATACTTTCAATCAACCGGGCCCGCGCGATCAAGGAATCGATCGCATCACCCCATCTGTACAGGGTCCAGCATGCCTCGACGAGGGCTCAGACGACCGGCATTTTCGCGGCGCGACGAGCGACTTCCTCGAACAGACCCGGCGTGACGTTGCCGCCGGAAAGGAGCACACCGCATCGACCTTGCCCCTCGCGACGCGCAACCGCGAGGGAGGCAGCGCCGGACGGCTCGAGCACGATGCGCAGGTGAACCATCGCCCACGCCATCGCATCGAGCAGCTCCTCGTCGCTGACCAGCTCGACGCGATCGACGAGCTTCTTGACCACGTGCCAAGGACCCGCGCCGGGTTTTCGAACGCGCAACCCGTCGGCGATGGTCTTGGGAGGCGGGACGGACACACGCTCGCCGGCCTGCAGACTCAGGTACGTGTCGTTGGCGTCGGCCGGCTCAACTCCGATGATCTCGGCATCGGGACACAAGCCATGAACCGCGGTCGCACAGCCGGCCATCAAACCGCCGCCCGAAACGGGGGCGTAGAAGCGATCCAGCGGGCCAGCGTCCTTGATCAGCTCGAGCGCAGCGGTGCCCTGCCCTGCCGCGATAAGTGGATGATCGTATGGCGGCACGAGCACACGCCCGGTTTTCTCGGCGATCTCGTCGGCCTTGATGCGGCGCTCTTCGCTGTCGGTGCCCACTTCGACGACTTCGGCCCCATCGGCGACGACACGGGCGCGTTTGTTCGGCGGCGCATCCGCGGGCATGACGATAACGGCGGACAGGCCCAGCACCTTGGCGGCTCGCGCGACCGCCTGGGCGTGGTTGCCCGATGAGTGCGCGACGACACCGGGCGTATCGGCGGGCATCCGGGTCATCATGTTGAACGCACCGCGGATCTTGAACGCACCGATGGGCTGCAACGACTCGGGTTTGCAGCAGAGCTCGGCGCCGTTGGCGAGCGTGGCGCGCAGCAGCGGAGTGCGGACGACGTACGGCTCGATGCGTTCGGCGGCGGCGGCGAGCGCCGGCAGGTCGAGGTGAAAAGCAGCCATGACAGGTCCCGGGCTACGCGTGGTCGACGGGCGCGATCCCTACGGTGCTTTTCCCGCGAGGACGGCGAGATTGCGGTGCACCGCGGGGCACGCCTTGCAGGACGAAGCTGCCGTCTGCAGCTGCCGGCGCGCAAGGTCGAGCTCGCCAAGGTGCATGTACGCCAGCGCGAGGTTGAAGCGCAGCCGCCAGTCGACGGCGTCGCCGCGGGCGATCACACCGTTGAGGAGGTCGCGCGCTCGCGAATAGTCGCCGGAGTTCAAGGCCACTTCCGAGCGCACAACCTGGTCTGCGACCGCGATGGTCGCCGCGTCTTTGGTTCGCTTGTGCCTCTCCGACTCGATGACGATCCGCGCCTTCAACGTGGCAAGTCGCTTCTCCAACAAGGCCCGATGCGGATGTTTCGGCGGGATTTCGACCCCGCTGGCCTGTTGCCGGGCGGCCTTGGCGTCCCCTTTGAACAACGACCACCACGCAGCGAAGATCGCGACTTCGGGTTTGGATCCCTTGTCGGAAACCAGCTCGTCGAGGGCTTCAGCGGCCTTCTTCCTGCCGGCAATCGTGCGCGACGCGAGGCGAATGCGGGCCAACTCGGCACCGGCCAGGTCGGCGTTTCGCTCAAAAGCTTCGGCATAGTGACGCCGCGCCTTGGCGTGACGGCCCCGGTCTTCGGCCTTGGCGCCGGCGTACCATGCGCGAATGGCACGCGAAGTCGTACAGCCGGTTGAACCGACCACGATCGCTGCCAGGGCCAGGAGGAAGGCCGTGCGAATGAAGGTGCGGGTTTGAGGTTCGCGAATCGGTCGATTCAATTGCTCAGCTCAAGCAGCTTCTGGCGGGCTTCGGCCAGCGCGAGGGTGTGGCGCTTGACCTGCCAGCTGCTCTTGCCGATGTGCTCGCGGGACGCGTCGAGCTCAGCGCGGGCCGCCTCGATGTCCTTCTTGGTCTGCTCGGCGTTGACGTCTGCGCGGGTCTCGGCGTGCTCGGTCACGATGATGATGCGGTCGCCGCGCGTGATCTGCAGGTAGCCCTCGTCGACCAGGAGGTAATGCCACGGAGAGGTGTCGCTTTCACGGAAGCGGCAGACGCCGGTGCCGAGGGCCACGCAGAGGTCGCGGTGGCGACTGAGCACGCCGAACTCCCCCAAGACACCGGGGGCGATCAGCTCACTGACGTCGCCGACGAAGGACTCAGCGGTCGGGGTGACGATGTCGACTTTCATCTGGTGCCTCTCGGGCCTGGCCGGTTGTGAGGCCGGGAAGATGGTCTCGGTGCTCGCGGCCGCGAACAGCTAGAGCGTCTTGGCCTTCTCGATCGCTTCTTCGATGGTGCCGACCATGTAGAACGCCTGCTCGGGCAGGTCATCCAGCTCGCCGTTGCAGATCATCTGGAAGCCCTTGATGGTGTCCGCGAGCTTGACGTACTTGCCCGGGAAACCGGTGAAGATCTCGGCCACGTGGAACGGCTGGCTGAGGAACTTCTGGATCTTACGCGCGCGGACAACGGTCAGCTTCTGATCTTCGGTCAGCTCTTCCATGCCGAGAATCGCGATGATGTCCTGCAGATCCTTGTACTCTTGGAGGATCTCCTGCACGCGGCGGGCGACGTTGTAGTGCTCTTCGCCGACGATCTCGGGCGCGAGGATGCGGCTGGTGGAGTCGAGCGGGTCAACGGCCGGGTAGATGCCGAGCTCGGCGATCTGACGGCTGAGGACGGTCGTCGCGTCGAGGTGGGAGAACGTCGTCGCGGGCGCCGGGTCGGTGAGGTCGTCAGCGGGGACGTAAATCGCCTGCACCGACGTAACCGAACCTTTCTTGGTACTGGTGATCCGCTCCTGCATCGCGCCCATTTCGGTGGCGAGCGTGGGCTGGTAACCGACCGCGGACGGGATACGACCGAGGAGCGCAGACACCTCGGAGCCGGCCTGGGTGAAGCGGAAGATGTTGTCGACGAAGAACAGCACGTCCTGGCCTTTCACGTCGCGGAAGTACTCGGCGACGGTCAGCGCGGACAGCGCGACGCGGGCACGGGCTCCGGGCGGCTCGTTCATCTGGCCGTAGATGAGCGCGGTCTTGGCGAGGGTGCCCGACTCCTTCATCTCGTGCCAAAGGTCGTTGCCTTCACGGGTACGCTCGCCGACGCCGCCGAAGCAGGACACGCCACCGTGCTCACGCGCGAGGTTGTCGATGAGCTCCATGATGAGGACGGTCTTGCCGACGCCCGCACCGCCGAAGAGGCCAATCTTGCCGCCACGAACGTAGGGCGCGAGCAGGTCGACGACCTTGATGCCGGTCTCGAAGGACTCGAGGTTGGTGTCGAGGTCTTCGTACTTGGGCGGGTCGCGGTGGATCGGCCAGTGCTCGGCCGCTTCGACGGGACCGGCTTCGTCCACCGGCTGACCGATGACGTTCATGATGCGGCCCAGGACACCTTCACCGACGGGCATCGCGATCGGCTTGCCGGTGCTCATGACCTCCTGGTTGCGCTGCAGACCCTCGGTCGAGTCCATCGCGATGCAGCGGCAAGAGCCCTCGCCGATGTGCTGCGCGACCTCGATGACGAGGTTCCACTCTTTGTCGTTGATCGACGGGTTGGTGACCTTGAGCGCCGAGTTGATCTCGGGCAGGCCGCCGTCGGGGAAGACAACGTCGAGGACGGGTCCGATGACCTGGCTGATTCGGCCGTTGGCAGTTGCGCTCATGAGTTGGGCTCCGTGTTGGGTCCGTGTCGTATTGAGTTGGAGTTGCTGTTCGAGTTCGAGTCGGCGGCTGCAGCGCTAGCCTTTGAGCGACTCTGCGCCGCTGGTGATCTCCATCAACTCGGTGGTGATGGCGGCCTGACGGGCGCGGTTGTATTGCAGCGAGAGTTTGTCGATGAGCTCGCCGGCGTTGTTGGTCGCGTTGTCCATCGCCGTCATGCGGGCGCCCATCTCGGAGGCGACCGATTCGAGCAGCGCGCGGAGCACCTGGACGTTGACGTGACGGGGCAGCAGCGCCTCGAGGACCTCGGCCTGGCTCGGCTCAAACAAGGTCTCGCTGGACGGGGGCGCGATGATGTCGTCGGTGACGTCGAGGTCTTCGGGCTTGAGCGGCAGGAGCTTTTCGACGCGCACTTCCTGGGCGATGGCGCTCTTGAACTCGTTGTAGACGACATAGACCTCGTCAAAGGACTTGTCGATGTACGCCGCGACGAGCTCGCGACCGATCTTGCTGGCCTTGCTGAACGTCACGTCGGGCAGCACTTCGGTGTGAATCTTGCCCACAACGGCTTCGCGGCGCTTGAAGTAGTCGCGCCCCTTCTTGCCGACGATGTGCAGCTCGATGTGCTCACGCCTGGCGGTGTGATCAGCGACCCACTGGTTGGCCGTCTTGTTGACGTTGCTGTTGAACGCGCCGGCGAGGCCACGATCGCTGGTCAGCACGAGCAGCAAGGTGCGCTTGGGATCGCGGACGTGCAGCAAGGGGTGAGCCTCGTGCTCCTCGCCGCGCGCAAGCTCGGCAATCATGTCGCCCAAACGGTACGCGTAGGGACGCAGACGAACGATCTGCTCTTGCGCCTTACGCAGCTTGGACGCCGCGACGAGCTTCATCGCGCGGGTGATCTTCTGCGTGCTCTTGACCGACACGATGCGTCGGCGGAGGTCTTTCAAACTCGGCATTGCGAGTCACTCCTGGGCTGAAGCCAAGACGAGCTGCTGGTCGGCAGCGAAACAGCTACGCTTGGAACAGGTTCTTGAACTCGCCGAGCGCCGCGGCGAGCTGGTGGCGGACCGGGTCGTCTTCTTTCTTCAGCGCGGTCTTGTCGGCGTTTTCACGGACCGTCTTGAGCACCTCGGGCTTCTGGTTTTGCAGCCAGGCGAAGAGCTCCGTCTCGTAGCGACCCAGCGCGGACACGGGCAGGTGGTCGATGAAGCCCTCTTTGGCGACAGCGGCGAAGATGATGATGATCTGCCGCGCCGCTTCCTGCGGCTGGTACTGGCCCTGCTTGAGCAGCTCCGTCAGGCGCTCGCCCTGGCGCAACTGGCGCTGCGTGGCGGGGTCGAGGTCCGAGGCGAACTGCGCGAACGCGGCAAGCTCACGGTACTGCGCGAGGATGAGGCGGAGCGGGCCCGCGACACCCTTCATCGCCTTGACCTGCGCCGCACCACCGACACGCGAGACCGACAGGCCGACGTTGATGGCCGGGCGGATGCCTTTGTAGAAGAGGTCGCTCTCCAGGTAGATCTGGCCGTCCGTAATCGAAATCACGTTCGTCGGGATGTACGCGGAGACGTCGCCGGCCTGGGTCTCGATGACCGGCAGCGCGGTGAGCGAGCCACCCCCGTCTTCGTCACGCAGCTTCGAGGCGCGCTCGAGCAGGCGGGAGTGAAGGTAGAAGACGTCACCCGGGTACGCTTCACGACCCGGAGGACGACGCAGCAGCAGCGACATCTGGCGGTAGGCGACGGCCTGCTTGGACAAGTCGTCGTACACGATGAGGCCGTGCATCCCGTTGTCGCGGAAGTACTCGGCCATCGCGCAGCCGGAGTACGGAGCGATGAACTGCAGCGGGGCGAGGTCCGAAGCGGTCGCGGAGATGACCGTCGTGTACTCCATCGCGCCGTGCTCTTCGAGGCGGCGGACAACCTGCGCAACGGTCGACTGCTTCTGGCCGATGGCGACGTAGAAGCAGTACACGGGCTTGTCGCCGGCGTGCGTGCCTTTCTGGTTGATGATGGTGTCGATCGCGACGGCGGTCTTGCCGGTCTGGCGGTCGCCGATGATGAGCTCGCGCTGGCCACGGCCGACCGGAACCATCGCGTCGAGCGCCTTGAGGCCGGTCTGCAGCGGCTCATGGACCGACTTACGGACGACGATGCCGGGCGCCTTGACCTCGACACGACCCTGGATGATCTGCTCGCCTTCGGGCGGGGTCAGCGGGCCTTTGCCGTCGATGGGCTGGCCGAGCGCGTTGACGACGCGGCCGAGCAGCGCTTTGCCGGTGGGCACCTGGAAGATGGCGCCGGAACGCTTGACGAGGTCGCCTTCACGGATCTTGTTGGCGTCGCCGAGCAGCGCCACACCGACATTGTCTTCCTCGAGGTTGAGGACCATGCCCTTGACGTCGTGCGGGAAGTCGAGGAGCTCGCCGACCATCGCCGACTCGAGGCCGTGGATGCGGGCGATACCGTCACCAACGGTCAGCACGCGACCGGTTTCCTGCACGTCGACCTTGGCGTCGTAGCCTGCGACCTGCTCGCGGATAATCCGGCTTACTTCTGCAACACCGATGTCCATGTTTGTCTCCTGTCAGGGAACTGCTCGACTGCGAGCAAATCTGGGTTCTGGCTGTGTTCTAGGCGCCCGTCCCGGCGAGCATCTTGTCGCGCAGGCGGTCGAGGTGGTTGCGCACGGAGCCGTCGTAGACGGTGTTTCCGACGCGGATGATGAGGCCACCGATGAGCGCCTCGTCGACGTTGGATTCGAGCTGCACGTCGCGGCCCCTGGCGCCGGCGAGCGCCTTCTCGATGCGGCCGAGCGTCACTTTATCGAGGGCAATGGCGCTGGTCACGTGCGCGGACAGCCGCCCGGTGCGCGAGTCCAGCTCGGTGGAAAAGGTCTGGTGGATCGCCGCGATCGCGTCGAAGCGGCCCTTCTGCAGCAGCAACTTCGCGAACCGTCCGACCGTGTCACCGGCCTTCGTCTTGGCCAGCAGGTCGTCGAGGACCTTGGCGCGATCGCCTTCCTTGATGACCGGGTTGGCGATGAACTCGCGCGCTTCGGGGACCTCGGCAAGCACCGCGGCGAGGCGGTCAAAGGCGTCCCGAACGGCGACGTGATCACCGCGCTCGTCACACAGATCGACGAGAGCTTGCGCATAGCGGCGGGCGACGGCGGAGCTCATGCGGCCTCCGAATCGATGCGGGCTTGGAGCTCGCTGAGGTTGCGATCGAGGTAGGCCTGCTGGGCGCCGGGCTTGTTGAGGTGCTCGCGAATCTGCGCTTCAGCCAACTCGAGCGCCAGCTGCGCACCGTGCTTGGCGAGCTCCTGGCGGATCTTCTTGGCTTCCTGCGCGACGCGAACGGCCTCGTCGGCGGCGATCCGGTCGGCTTCCTTCTTGGCGTCGGCGATGATCCGCTCGACCTCGTGCTCGGTGCCTTCCTTGACGTCGTCGATGACCTGCTTGAGCTCATCTTCGAGGCGTTCGAGGCGCAGCTTGTACTCCTCGTACTTCGCCTGGGCCTGCTCGCGCAGGTTCTTGGCCTCGTCGATTTCGGCGGCGATGTTCTTGTATCGCTGGTCGAGGGCCGCCGCGATCGGCTTGCGGCCGAAATAGACGATGATGCCCACGAAGACGATGAAATCGATGATGTAGAAGCCGTGGATCGTGAAGACGAAGCCGGCGTCACCACCCGCGAAGGCGGCGGCGGGCAGCAAGGTCAGCGCGATGGCTGCGGCGATGGCGTGCTTGGTGCGGTTCATGGCCCCTCCGAATCAACCGGCTGCCGGGGCGTCGTCGTTGGACGAACCGCCGAGGATCTTGGTGGAAATCATCACGGAGATGGCCGCGGCTTCGTGGTCGATGTCCGTGCGGGCCTTGTCCGCTTCTTTGCGCAAGGCGGCGACGCCGATGGCGACCGCCTGGACGGTCTGCATCCGCACCTTCTTGACCATCTCATCGGCTTGGTGCTTGGCGTCATCGCGGGCCGCGGCGCGCTCAGCCAGTGCCTTCTGCTTCTCGTCGCTGGTGGCCTTTTGGTAAACGTGAACTTGCTCGTCCGCCTCTTTAAGCATGCGACGTGCGTCGGTCCGCGCACCGGACGTGCGGGCGTCGCGCTGTTCGAAACGCTTGAGCAACGGCTCGAAGATCAGCCTCGGCAGGATCAAGACGAGCAACAGGAAGAATACCGTCTGGACGAAGAAGGTGACGTCGAGGTCGACCATGCCGGCGCGTGCGACGATCTCCGAAGAGAGCGTGTCGATCGCGGAACGCACGACCTCATGGCCCGTCACCGCTGCATCGACACCGTGCTCTGCACCAGGGGCGACAGCGATCATATGTGTGATCCTCGGTGGTTGGGCGCGCAGTGCGGGCTTGAGGAAAGCCCCGAAACCAGGCGCTGAGAGGGCTCGGATCGAGGCGGGGAAAAGGCCGCCCCGGGCCGAGCGCGCGCGACATACCACCTATGGCGGGTCAGAGCAACCGGCGGCGCTCGATGCGGCCCCGTGCGACGGGCAGAGGGCGAAGGGGCGAACGAGCGCCGTCTGTCCATGATTTGGGGTCGTTCCGATGTGACATGACACGGTCAAGGCGCTGGACACCACCCAGTTTGCGCGATTGACGACGCAGGATTATCGATGAGCAACACACCTCAACCCGTCGAAGAGGGCCCGCGGCGTGTCCGGCTGGCCATCGACCTCGAGGCGTTCGTTCACGGAAGCCGGGCTTGGGATCGAATCAGCTCGCGTCGTAGTTCGACATCGACAAGGGCCGCTACTTGGCGCAGGCGCCCAGGCCCTGGATGCCGCTGTACAGGTCGGGCTCGCAGGCCTTCCGCTCAGTCAGCGACTTCCAATCGGGCCTGGACACCGTCGGGCGGTCGACCCCCGTGTCATGGGCCGGCGCGAACGATTGTTAAGTCAGGTCGCGCCGCGGTGGCATCTTGGCGACGCCACGGCTACCGTTGGCGGCTTGGAGCGTGGCGCGCGATGGCGAACCGTTACAACAAACCCGCCCAGAGCACTCTGCGGCGAGCTGTTTCGGCGCTCTTCATCGTGGCGCTGGCATCATCGTCGGTCGCGTGCAACCAGCTGCAGAGCGACCCGGTCACCCTGATCAAGGAATTCCGCATCGTCGCGATTCGCGCTGAACCGCCCTACATCGCCGGCCCCGGCGTGCCGGGCACCTCCTTCGGCACACCAACCGAGTTCACGCCGCTCGTGGTCGACCACGGCGACACCGGCAAGCTCTGCTACGCGTGGCGGCTCTGTCCATTCGCGTGGACCAAGGACGGCAACTACCGCTGCATCGACCCATCGCTCGAGGTCGACCTCGGCACCGGCCCAACCGCCAAGGCGACGGCGCTCGATGTCTTCAGCGCGCTCGAGAACGTCGAGAAAGTCGCCGAGAAGATCGGCCTGAACATCGGCCCGAGCAAGGACGCCGAGGGCAAAGACCGCAACAGCGGACTCGGTGACCAGGTCGAAAGCGCGCTCGGCCTGCAGGTGTCGGTCCTCTTCATGATCGGCAAACCGTCGCTGTGGGGCGGCACGTGTCCCAAGACCAGTGCGGAGATGCTCAACGACGTCTGCCCCAAACGCGCCGGCTGCATCGCCGGCTATACCAAGGTCGCCCTGGCCACCTCGCCCAAACACCTCAACGAGTCACCCACGTTCGACGGCTTGAAGCTCGATGGGGTCGCCTGGCCCGCACATGTCACGCCGACGATTCGCCATGTAGACGACGCACCCCAGGTCGGCGGCGGTCCCAACCCGGATGCGGCTGAGCTCGGCGTCGAGATTGAGCCGCTGTACGACGCGAAAAAGTCGATGGAGGTCATCCGCCCGGCGCAGAACGGCCAGCCCGCGGTGACCGAGACGTTGACCATGTCCTGGTACTCCGACAACGGCGTGTTCCGCTACAGCAAGACCAGCGACCGTGTTTGGAAGAACCGCTTCCTGCCCGCCAGGCCGGGTGAAAACTTCGACGAAGACGCGTCCAAGGACGAGGTTCCGGCGTCGGTCTGGATCGTGATTCGCGACAACCGCAACGGCCTGGACTGGGCCTCACGTAACGTTAAGGTTTCGATCAACGCGCCCAAGAACGTGCACCCGCTCTGCGCGATCGACGACAAGCTGAAAGGCTGCGCCGATATCGACCCGGCGACCGGAAAACCCAAGGCCAAGAACTGATGCGCGCGCTGTTTTTCGCGATGGCCGTGTTGCTTTGCGCGGTCGTCGTGGCTCCGAGTCCCGCCGTGGCGAAGAAGCGTCGCAAGGTCGCCAAGAAGGCGCCGATCGTGCCGCCGAAGATGCTCAAGTACTCGCCTGCCAAGTACCCCGACGAGCTCAAGCGTCGCGGTCTGAAGGGCGCGGTCATCGTCGAGCTCGACATCGACAAGACCGGCAAGGTCGCCAAGGCCAAGGTCGTCAAGTCGGCGGGCGGTCTGTTCGACCAATCCGCCACCGCGGCGGCCCTGAAGCTGCAGTTTTCACCGGCGACGTCGGGCGGCAAACCGATCCCGGTGCGCATTCGTTTCCGCTACGTCTTCAAGATGAAGGTGAGCCTGAACCGCCGCTCCCGAGCGCGTGGGCTGGGGCGTTATCAACGGCGCGCTTCGGCGGATGCACCCGCCGGCTTCGTGAGCCTGCAGGGCACCGTGCTCGAAAGGGGAACCGGTCGCGCGGTCGCGGGCGCGTTGATCCTGCTGCCGAAGCTGAACAAGGAGGTCATCAGCAACGTCGATGGCCGCTACCGATTTGGCCCGCTGCCCGCCGGCAAATACCGCATCCAGATCCAGTCAGCCGAACACCGCAAACGCAAGGCCTATGTCGTCATCAAGCCGGGTCGGAGCACGAAGTTCAGCACGCGTCTGCAGCGCACATCGTATGTCCTGTACCGCGCCACCGCCGAAGCCCCGCCGCAGCCCGGTGAGATGGCTCGGCGTTCGCTGCGTGCCGAAGAGATCCAGCGCATCCCGGGTGTCTACGGCGACGCGTTTAAGGTCGTGCAGAACCTCCCCGGCGTCGCCCGTGCCCCCGCCATCAGCGGCCAAATTATCGTGCGCGGCTCGGCACCCGCGGACACCCAGGTCCTCATCGACGGCGTGCGCGTGCCGCTGCTGTACCACTTCGGCAACCTGTATTCGGTGGTCAACACCGACATCCTCGAGTCGATCGACTTCACCCCGGGCGGCGCACCTGTGCGCTATGGCCGCAAGACCGGCGGTTTGCTTCAAGCCAAGCTCAAGCTGCCGCGCGATGGCGAGCGCTGGAAGGGCTACATCGAGACGAATGTCTTTCACACGGGCGCGCTGATCTCAGGCCCGATCGGCGAGGACACGACCATCACCGTCGCCGGCCGCCGCTCCTACATCGACGCCGTGCTCGCTGCGACGATCCCCGAAGGCACGCTGCCGTTCACGTTCGCGCCGGTCTATTGGGACTACCAGGCTAAGATCGACCATCGCTTCTCGCGCAAACTCGACGCGACCGTGTTGCTGCTCGGCTCCAGCGACACGCTCAAGTTCGTTACCGGCGACCCACCCCCGGGCTTCCCCGATTCGTCGGGCGAGCTGTCGACCTCGACCGGCTTTCACGGCGGCATCGGTGTGCTCCGGGCCCGCGGCAAGGAATGGAAGGCACGCACCACCGTCGGCGTCATCCGCACCGGGCTCAACTTCCAGGTCGGCGATGGCGAGAACCTGCGCGCCGAGATCATCTCGTGGGACCTGACCTTCCGGCAGGACGTCGAGATCGGTACAGGCAAAGCCCGACTGCGCGCCGGCATCGATCTCTTCAACAACGAATACGAGGTCGCGTTCCGACTGCCATCCCAGGTTGCCGGGTTCGGCGCCGGGCAAGGGGCCCAGTCACTGGAACGCGATATCACCGCATCCACCGGCATCCTCGCCCCCGCGATGTGGGTCGACGCCATCTTCCAGCCGCTCAAGGGTCTCGAAATCGTGCCCGGGGTGCGCATCGACCTGTACCGCAACGCCGGCAATGGCGAGACCGCGCTGCCCAAGCTCAACGTCCGCTACAACATCGACAAACAGGCCGTCATCAAGGGCGCGGTCGGCATGAATTCCCAGGTGCCCGAGCCCGTCCAGCTCGCCGACCGCTTCGGCAACCCCGAGCTGCAGCCCTTCCGCAGCTTCGAAGCGGCCCTTGGCGCCGAATACCGCCCATCCGAACGTCTCTCGATCGACCTCCAGGGCTTCTACAAGAACCTGTGGGACATCCCCGTCGGGCCCGACCAGGTCATCCCCGAAGTCGCGCTCATCAACGAGATGACGGGCCGTGTCTACGGCATCGAGCTGCTGATTCGCCACCCGCCCGTCGGCCGCTTCTTCGGCTGGATCGCGTACACCCTGTCGCGGGCCACACGCACCGAACATCCCGGCGACACCGAGCGCCTCTTCCAGTACGACCAGACCCACATTCTCACCGCCGTCGGCAGCTACAAGCTCCCCAACGACTACGAGATCTCAGCGCGCTTCCGCCTCGTCAGCGGCAACCCGTACACCGGTGTCTCCACGGCGATCTGGCGCAACGACACCGACCAGTGGAACCGCATCCCGTCGGCCTGCAAGTACTGCGAGCGCCTGCCCGCGTTCCACCAGCTCGACATCCGCGCCGACAAGAAGTGGGTCTTCGACAGCTGGATGTTGTCGCTCTACCTGGACGTCCAGAACGTCTACAACCGCGAAAACCCCGAAGGCATCCAGTACAACTTCGACGCCACGCAGCACCAATACCAGTCGCTGCTACCGATCATCCCGAGCCTCGGCATCCGCGGCGAGTTCTAGATGTGCGCGGCGAGAATGGCGATCCGCTCTTCCGCTCCCGCTCCCGCTCCC
>CAZLMW010000054.1:0-51348 GCA_964560875.1 uncultured Enterobacteriaceae bacterium | reverse complement strand
TGCTGGTTGGCCTGGCCAAGCGGCATCAGAAGCGCTGAGCCGGGAGCGGGAGCGGAAGAGCGGATCGCCATTCTCGCCGCGCACATGTAGTCGCCAACTTGCGGCGCACATGGTCGCGGGCCACACTCCCAACCATTCGAAAACCGCTGTAGCGCAAGGCTTGCCGGCGCTTGGAGGCGCATGATGCTCTGGTTTGGGCTGATCCTCGCGGCGATCGGCGGCGCGCTCCTGTATTTCTCGGGGCAAGCTGCCAACCGCGTTCTGCACATGAAGATGACCGACACGTCCAAGGTCGGCGACCTGTTCGCGTTGGCGAAGGAGGTCAGCGGTGACCTCGGCGGCGGTCCCAGCGAGCTGCGCGAATTCGTCGAAATCAAGGGCAAGGTCGGCTGCGATCGGCCCGTGACCGGCGAGTTGAGCGGTGAGTCGGCAGCGATCACGCGGACCAGCGTCGATCGCGAGTACGAACAGCTCGAGGTGGAAGAAGACAGCGAGGGCAACCGCACCGAACGCTGGGTCAGCAAACGCGACCAGGTCAACTCCAGCAAGCTCGAGGCGCCCTTCTACATAGACGATGGCACCGGGCGGATCCAGGTCCGGCCCAGCGGCGCGGCGCTCACGTTGCGCACGGTTGTCGACAAATTCGAGCCTGCGGACGCCGTTTCAAACGGTCGGTCCGCGAGCTTTGGCGCGTTGTCCTTCCACATCGGGCCCGGCCGCGCGATATCCCGCACCTACCGGGTTAAGGGTTATCGGTATCGCGAAGAGGTGCTCGGCCTCGGCGACCAGGTGTATGCGCTCGGCGAATTCTCGGACACCAGCGACGGCAAAGCGCTGCACAAACCGACGGACAAGGACAAGCCCTTCGTGCTTTCCACCAAGTCCGAGGAGGAGATCGTCGGCGCGGGCGAATCGCAGGCCAAGTGGATGAAGCTCGGCGGGCTCGGTCTGGCCGCAATCGGGGCGCTGCTGGTCGTGATCGGCGCGGTCAGGATGGTGCTCGGATGAACAACGCCGGGGTTGTCGTCAGCGTCGCAGTCCTGTGCAGCGCGCTCGCTCTTGGCGGCTGCAAGCAGAAGACGGTCGTCGACAAACACGCCGAAGAAAACGCGGTGGAGCGCGAAAAACAGCTCCAGGCCAGGCGCGATGAGAAGGGCAAAGAGGTCAAGAAGCTCAAGCGGCTGAACTGGCGGGCGATCGCCGTGGCGATGTCCTATGCCCCCGGCGGACGCAAACGAATCGACGCGCTCGGGCCGGAGTTTCCGTGGAAGGTCGACGTCTTCGAAGAGACCGGCGATAGCAACTACGACCGGGTCGTGCTCGACATGGATCGCGACGGCACGAAGGACGAGGTGTGGCGCTTCGAAGGCGGCCGTTGGACCAAGTTCGAAGGGCGGTTGTTCTGGTCGGGTCGCCAATGGGTCCAGGCCGGTCGCGGTGAAGCGGCGCTGCCCGACGTCGCGACAGTTACCGCCGGTGGCAAACCTCTGTACAAGCTCGCCGTCGAGATGCTCGAGCACAAGGCCACCGACTACGAGATGGCCGACTACTTCGCTGGTCACGGGCCCAAGGCGTCGCTCTTCGATGACGACTGGGACGCCCGCTGGGATCGCGCCGACTTGGACAAAGATCGCGACGGCAAGATCGACGAAAAGTGGCTGCGCAAGGGCAAAAAGCTCACACGCCGCGTGCTCGCCGACAAGAAGGCGTTCGTCTACAAAGATGGCCACTGGGTCGAAGCCACCAACTGACCCGACCGCAACCGACCGACCGGCCGCGATCAACCGCGAGGAGGACCCGCCATGCCCGAAGAACAGCGCCCCAAGGCCTTTGACATGATCTTGAAGACCGGCATTGCCAAGTGGTTTTCGGCCGCCAACGCCGGCGTGTACAAGATGAGCGGCGGCAAGATGGGCGGCCAGATGGGCGACGCCAAGGTGTGCCTGTTGACCACGACTGGGCGCAAGTCCGGCAAGCTGCGAACAGTGCCGCTGGTCTACACCAAGGACGGCGACAACGTGGTGCTGATCGCCTCCAAGGCGGGGCATCCGACCCACCCGCTTTGGTACCTCAACCTCGTCGCCAAGGCCGAAGTCAGCGTGCGTATCGGCGATGAAACTGCCAACTACGTAGCGCGCACCGCGGAAGGCGAAGAACGGGCTCGGCTCTGGGACCAGATGGTCGCCTGCTACGCCGACTACGAGCAGTACAGCAAGTGGACCGACCGCGAGATCCCCGTCGTCGTCTGCGAACCCGCGAAATAGCGCCAAGGTCACACGATTTGGCGTTCAGGCCGCAGCGATCCGTTCGCCGAGCGTGTGTAGCGTCTCGCGCGCGGTTCCGATGCCGAGTTCGAGCCTGCGCATGCGTCGAAAACAACGATGCAGCGGGTAATCGGTGTCAAAGCCGGTGCCGCCATGGAGGTGTTGGGCCGCGACGACGACGCGGTGGCCGGCTTCAGACGCCCAGTAGCGGGCAACCAGGAGCGCATCTGCGGCATCTCGACCGGTCGCGAGGAGCCACCCGGCTTGCCAGAAAGTCAGCTGCATCGCCTGGGTGTCGATGTACATGTCACCGGTTCGTTGCGACACGGCCTGGAACATCCCGATCGGCATGCCGAATTGCTCGCGGGTGCGGCAGTGGTCGGCGGTGAGCTTGAGCGCCATGGTCGCGATCCCCAGCTGTTCGGCGCACCGTGCCAGGGCGGCGCGATCGAGGGCGGCGTTTGCGGCGGCGGAGTCCCCGATATGGATCGCAGCGACGTCGTCGAGTCCGAGCGCGTGTAGCGGCTGATTGTCGGTCGCCTTTTGCGGCATGGGAGCGAGCCCGTCCGCGTCCTTTTCAACCCAGAAGAGGCCCACGGCATCGTCGGTTTTCGCGGTTAGCAGCACGCCCGCCGCGTGGTCAAACCAGGTCGCGCAGGTCTTGATGCCGTGGATTCGCCAGCCGTCGTCGGTTTGCAGCGCCAGGGTGCCCGGATGCCGCTCGTCCCGGTGGGATTTTTCGAGCCACGCGCAGCTGATCACGCCCTTGCCCGAGAGCACCTTCTTCAGCGCTGCCTGGGCCTGGGGGTTGTCGCTGGCCGCGAGCGCGGGAGCTCCGACGACGATCGTGTCCGCGACGGGGATCGGCGCCACGTGTTTGCCGGTTTCAATGGCGAGCAGGCACGCTTCGACCAGCCCAAGTCCGCCGCCTCCCGCCGATTCGGGTACCGCGATGCCGACCAGTCCGGATTCGACCAGCGAGCTCCATAGCGCCTC
The DNA here is from genome assembly GCA_964560875.1 of uncultured Enterobacteriaceae bacterium. Taxonomy (GTDB): domain Bacteria; phylum Myxococcota_A; class UBA9042; order UBA9042; family UBA9042; genus CAZLMW01. The sequence goes on along the minus strand of CAZLMW010000054.1, from coordinate 48,088 downwards.
GTGAAAGAAGCCGCCGCCGGCCTCGATCTTGTCGAGCACATCCTTGTGGCAAGCGCCGCCGATGATCTGCCCGGCAAGCTCCGCGATGGCTTTCTGGTCGTCGGAAAACGCAAAACTCATGGTCTTCTTTCCTGCTGGTGTGCTTCTTTCCTGCTTGTGTCGTCTCGGCCGGGATGTGGGCCGCTGACTACGTCTTCTTGTCCTGCGCGCCGGTGCGACCCGGAGGTGCCGCGACCGCTTCGAGCCGTACGTCAAACCCGGAAAACGCCTCGAGCCCCATCTTTTCGAGCTCCACCGCGGTCACACGGGCGCCCATCGGGCCACGTTCGCACCACCGCGCCATGGCGGAGACGGTCCGCTCATCGGACTGGAACACAGCTTCGGCGCCACCGTCGTCGGTGAATCGGACCCATCCGAGCACGCCCCACTGGTTGGCTTGCCGCTGCATCATCGTGCGGAATTGGGTGCCGGCGAGGTCGCCTGCGATCGTGGCTTTCTTTTGGATTCTTCGGAGCATGTCGGGCCCTCAACGACGCCGCGGCAAGCGCAGGGCCGCCATGGAGATAATGTCGCGCTGGACCTCGTTGGCGCCGCCGCCAAACGTCAGCACAAGGCTCATGCGGTAGAACTTCTCGAGCCGTCCCTGCAACGCCGCACCGCGCGATCCGCGCTGCAACATCCCGGCCTCGCCGAGCACTTCCATGAGCAGGCGGGCGCCCTTTACGTAGAACTCGCTGCCAAAGACCTTGATGGCCGAAGCATCCGCGGGGTGAAGGCGGCCGGCGGCGATGGCCCAGGCCTGTTTCATGTTCCACAAGCGCAGCAGGTCCACGTGGGCTTTGACCTCGGCGAGGTTGGCGCGAACCCACGGCAGGTCGAGCAGCATCCGCTCGTCATCGGCGGGTGTTTCGGCTGCCCATTGGCGCGTTAGTTCTGCGCAGTATTCGATCGGTCCGACCGCGTTGAGGGCGACGCGCTCGTGGTTGAGCTGCGTCGTGATCATCTTCCAGCCGTTGCCTTCGCCGCCGACGACGCTATCGGCCGGCACGCGGACGTTGTCGTAGTAGCAGGCGTGCGTGTTGTTGCCGCCGAGGTTGTGCATCGGCCGGATCGTCAGCCCTTCGGCGTCGGTCGGGACGATGAAGATGGTGATCCCGGCGTGGCGCTTGGCTTGCTCGGACGTGCGCGCGGCGAGCCACATGTAGTCGGCGTGGTCGGCGAGACTGGTCCAGATCTTCTGCCCCGAGATGACGTATTCGTCGCCTTCGCGGACGGCCTTGGTGCGCAGGGACGCCAGATCCGTGCCGGCGCCCGGTTCGGTGTAGCCGATGGAGAAATGGCACTCGCCGCGCACGATGGCCGGCAAAAAGCGCTGTTTTTGGGCGTCGGAGCCGAAATTCATGAGCGCCGGACCGACCGTGTTCAGGGTCAGGATCGGCACCGGGAAGCCCGCGCGTTGGACCTCGTCGAAGAAGATGAACTGTTCGATGGGCCCGCGTTGTTGCCCGCCCCACTCCGCTGGCCAGCCGATTCCCAGCCAGCCATCGGCGCCCAATTTTCGTACCGCGGCCATGTAGAGGGGGCCGCCGCCTTCGCTGTGGTGCAGCTCATCGTCGAGCTCGTCGTTGAGCAACTCGGCCATGTACGCGCGGATCTCGTCGCGCAGGGCGTACTGCTCGGGGGTGAAGTCGATATGCATGGCGTGCCTGTCTCGCGTTTGGTGCGGGTTGTCGGCGTGTCAGGGGGATTGGTTGATGTCGTCGACGAACGAGCCGCGGCCAGGCGCGTTCTTCTCGAAGACTTCGGGCTTGACGATGACGAAGAGCGCCTTGGCCTTTCCGATCAGCGTCTGGTTGCCGCCGCCGTCGATGCGATGAGCTTTGGCATCAACATGCACGGTCCGATCGCCGCGCTTGGTCTCGCGGGCGCTGTACCGAATGGCGACGTTGAGTGGAGTCGGCAGCACATAATCGACGGTCAACTTGGCGGTCACGATCGGCAGCCCTTTGCTGATCAGCGCGAACCCACACGTCTGATCGAAGGCCGCCGCGACCATCCCGCCATGCGCCCAACCGGGTGCGCCGACGCACGTTTCATCGAACGTGATCGCGCCAACTGCGACCTCGTCTTCCATCGCCAGCTTGAGGCGCGGTACCGACGGATTGGAGCCGCCCACGAGCCACACGCGATCGGTCCAACGCACCGGATCACGGACGTAGCTGCCGTCTTTCCAGGCGGCCTCAAAGCTGCGCGCGCCGGCCTTTTCGAGCTTTTCGACCGCGGCATCGGCCATCTCGCGCACGGCGTCGAGCGTATCGGCGGTGGCGTCGGTCGCGGTGCATAGGCGCGCGAGCTCATGGATGGACGCGGCGAGCTTTCGCTTGGCGGCCCAGTCCCGGTAGGCCTCGCTCTGGCCATCGAGGTCGTCGGGCACGTCCCACGCGGCGGACAGGAAATCGGCCGCGGTCTGGACCTTGTCGTTGGGCGACTGATCGGCGCTGCTTGTCGGGTTGGTGATGGCCACGACCTACGCTCCCGCCGTCTGTGTGGCGGCGTCTTGATCGCCGGCGCTGTCATTCCCGGCGCTGGCATTCCCGGCGCTGGCATTCCCGGCGCTGTCATTCAAAGCGATGGCGTGTTTGCGCGCCCAGCCGTAGTCGGGTTTGCCGGATGGTTGCCGGTTCAAGTCGGCCACAAAATGCAGCTTGCGAGGCGCTTTGTACCCGGCCACGCGGCTGCGGCACTGGGCTTCGACGGCGGCGGCGTCGGCGGCGGCGCCATCGCGCAACAGGACCAGCGCCTCGACCCGTTGCCCCCAGCGCTCATCGGGCACGCCAACAACGATGGCGTCCTGCACCGTCGGGTGGCTCTTGAGCGCCTCTTCGACCTCTTCGGGGAAGACCTTTTCGCCGCCGGTATTGATACACACCGACCCGCGACCGAGCACCGTGATCGAGCCGTCCTCGTTGGGGATCGCCATATCGCCGGGCATCACCCAGCGCTTGCCGTTGCGTTGCACGAACGTCGCCGCCGTCTTTTCGGGCGCCTTGTAGTAACCCAGCGGGATATGACCCGTGCGAGCCAACCAGCCCACTTTGCCGGAGCCGGGCTCGATCTCGTTGCCGTCCTTGTCGACGACCGCAGTGCCGTGGCCGTGCATGATGAACTTGGCCGCGCCGCCCCTCGTGCTCATCGCGGTGCCCTGGTGGCCGGTCTCGGACGACCCGAAGTTATTGAGCACCATCGCATAAGGCAGCAACTCGGTGAGCTTCTCCTTGACGACCTCCGACAAAACCGCGCCCGCGCTGCTGAGCGTAAACAAGCAGTCCGCGTCGTAGTCGCCCGCTTCGAGCTCGTCGGCAAACGGCCGCGCCATCGCATCTCCGACCAGGTTGACGACGTTGACTTGCTCCGCCTCGATAAGCGCGCACGTCATCTTCGCGTTGAAGCTCCGCCCCGGCACCAGGCACACGGTTCCGCCGGTGAACAGGCAGATCCACGTCGCCAATTGCGCGGCACCATGAATCAGGGGCGCCGCGCCATGGATGTTCATGCGCGTATCGCCGGCCGCCACGATCGGTCGCAGCTCGTCGGGCGCCTCGATGTCGTCGCCGCCGGGCCGCCCACCCTGCAAAGCGGCAAAAAACAGGTCCTCGTGCCGCCACATCACGCCGCGCGGCATGCCGGTCGTGCCGCCGGTGTAGATGATGTAGAGGTCGTCATTGGACCGCTCACCGAACGAGCGCTCATCGCTACCGGCAGCGAGCGCGTCTGCGAATTCAACGGTCGCAAGCGCCGAGTTTTCGGGCTTTTGGGGGTGATCGGCCGGATCGGGCGCGGTGATGATGGTGCGCAGCTTCGTGTTGCCTTCGGCGGCCTCTTCGACGTCCGGCAAGAAGCCGCCCTGCGTCACGAGCGCGACCAACTCAGCGTCTTCGAAGATGTAGCGAAGCTCGTGCGCCACGTACCGATAGTTCACGTTGATCGGCACGGCCCGTAGCTTGAGCGCGGCGATGGACCCGGTGACGAATTCGGCGCTGTTGTACAGGTGCAGCCCGATGTGATCCCCGGCCCCGACCCCTTGCGCAGCGAGGTAGTTCGCCAGCTTCGTGGCGGCCGCGTCCAATTGACCGTATGTCAGCCGATCGTCACCGCAGACCACGGCCAACTGCTCCGGCACCGCGTCCGCGACAAGCTCAAACAAATCCGCGATGTTGTACGTCAAACTCATCGTCGTATTCCGTCCGTTATAACAGGGGGTGTGATCTTTTACCCGGTCAGCTGTCGCTGTCCGGGCCGATCACACCCGGGGGCGTTGTTTCGTTTCTCCGTGGTGCAAGCACCACTGCGCGCCAGGACAGCCTTCGGCATGTCCGCTTGCCCAGACCCCTGATGGCGGTCGTGACCGGGTAATGAATCACGCCCAATAACGGGGTCTGACCCTTACATATTACATATTAATTCAGCGTGCTGTTCGATCCGTCCCTCGCGCAAACGCGCGACTGCTCAGTCGGAGGCGCTAAAGTGTAATATGTAAGGGTCAGACCCCCTGGTCCATGGTTAGTTGGGTTCGGCGCCGACGATCCACATCGCGAAGAACTGCGAACCGCCGCCGTATGCGTGACCGAGGGCTTTCTTGGCGCCTTCGACCTGGTGATCTCCTGCCTTGCCGCGGACCTGCTGAGCCGCCTCGAGGAAGCGCAACATTCCGGACGCGCCGATTGGGTTGGACGACAGCACACCGCCGGACGGATTGACCGGCAGCCGCCCGCCGAGCTCGGTGTCGCCCCGATCGACCATCTTCCAACCGTCGCCGCGGTCGCAGAGGTCGAGGTTTTCCAGCCACATCGGCTCGTACCAGGAAAACGGTACGTACAGCTCGGCCACGTCGATCTCGTCGCGCGGGTTTTCGATCCCGGCTTTGCGGTACAGCTCTTGGCCACAGTTAGCGCCGGCGAGCGGGTCCACGTCGTCGCGGTCGGGGCGGATGATCGGCTCGGTGCGAATGCCGGTTGCGAGCACCCATGCGGGCGGACCTGGGGCCTTGGCGGCGGCCTCTTCACTGGCGAGGACGATGGCGCCGGCGCCGTCGGAGCTGGGACACGTCTCGAGGTAGCGGATCGGATCCCAAAGCATCGGCGAGTCGCGCACCATGGCTTCGTTGATGCCCGGGATCTGCAGGTGGGCGTTGGGGTTCTTGAGCGCGTTGAGCCGGTCTTTCACGGCGACCTTCAGGCCGATGTGGTCAGGTGCCTCGGTGCGTTCGATGTAGCGGCGGATGAGCGGCGCGAAATACCCGCCGGCGCCGGCGACCGATGGCGGCAAGAACGGATACTTGGGCGACAGGGCCCACATCGCGTTGGACTCGGACTGCTTTTGGTAGGCGACCGCGAGAACCCGTTCGTATTGCCCCGAACGTACGAGGTAGCTGGCGACAACGGCGGTCGAACCGCCCACGCTGCCCGCGGTGTGGACACGCAGGATGGGTTTGTCGGCCGCTCCAAGCGCGCCGGCCAGGGTCAGCTCGGGCTGCATGACGCCTTCGAAGGTGTCGGGCGCTTTGCCGAGGACCACGGCGTCGATATCGGCGAAGGTGAGGCCGGCGTCTTCGAGCGCGAAGAGCGCGGCTTCTCGGACCAAACCGGGGATGTTGACGTCCTTGCGAACGGCGGCATGGCGCGTCTGGCCAACGCCGATGACGGCGCACGGTCGGTCGGGCTGGGTTGCTTTGCGCGCCATCTACGCGGCCCCTTCGTAGTCGTCTGCCGCGAGCACGCACAGCAGGTTTTGTTGCAAGCACGGGCCGCTCGTCGCGTGGGCAACGCCGCGATCGGAGCGACCGTCAGTGATGCGTTCGGCGATCTCGGCGATGTTGGAGAGCCCCGTGACCATCGGCGTATTCGTGGCGGGCAGGATCGACGCGGCGCCTTCTTCGAGGACCGTTTCCATCAGCAGCAACCGCTCATGTTCGTAGCGGGTATGCAGCGCCGCGCAGTCGATAGTGTCCCAGGCGACGTCCATCGCCTTGACGCAAACCCGTGTGCTGCGCGACGTCGCGAGGTTGCGGACACCGAGCTCCGCCGGCTCGATGCGGTGATCGATCGCCTCGATCCACGCCGGCCGGTCGCAGCATTGCCGCACCAGGTCACCCGCCGCCAACACCACAGCCGCCGCGCCATCGGTCACGGGCAGCGGCGAAACGGACGCCATGTCTCCGAAACGGCCGCTGTTTTGCATCGCGCTCACCTGCAGACCGGCAAGTACATCCGAGTCCGGCCACAGCGGCGCCAACGTGTAGGGGTCCAGTTGCAGCACCGACACGTCCTTGAGCGAGCCCGCGCTTGCCCGGCCAAAGCCGTAAACAAGCGCCGCGTCGATGTCGCCAAGCTGCAGCCGCGTCCAAGCTTCGTACAACGCCCAGGCGCCATCCATCTCGACGTGCGACTCGCGAATCGGCGGCCACGCGGCGATGCCATCGAGGCCCTGGACGAACGAAAACGGCCGGCCGATCAGCATGTCGCACGAGCCCGAGCACACAAAACCGATACGGTCCGCCGCCGGACCCGCACCCGCCAGCGCCTGCGAGACGACGGCATGGATCAGCTCCACCTCGTCGCGTTCGGCCAGCTCCTCGTGGATCGCCGCGCCGCTGATGACCGCGATATCACGCATCGCCCGCCTCCCCCGCGACCGGCGCAAACCACTTGATCGACTCGAGCGTGGGCGCGAGCTCGTCGTCCTCCACCCACTCGGCTCTTACGCGCATTCCGGTGTGCACATCGTCGACGTCGCAGCCCCCGACGAGGTGAAAAAGCGGCGTGTTTGCCCCGTCGAGCAGCACCTGGGCGCACACATAGGGCGGCGGAATGCGCTGGCCCTCAAACGGGATTCGCACCACGCAAAACGTCAGGACGGAGCCCTCGTGCGCGACCTCCCGGGTCTGCAAACAGCGCTTGCCGTTGATCGGGCTGCTATGCCGCATCGGCACGTACACTTCGCCGCTTTCCGGGTCGACGGAACCGAGCAGTTTGCGCTGCATCAGGGCCTTGAGGAAGACCGTCTGCCCGACCCCAGCCGCGATGGTGTAGTCGAGTCGGATCGGCGTGATCAGCTTGCGAACCGGTTTTTCAGGGCCTTTCGCCTCGTCGTGCGCGGGTCGATCCGGCACCGGCAGCGCTTCATCTCCGGGCACAAACGCCGCGATATCGCGCATGGTCCCGGTCCGATCGGTGGCCCAGAGCGCGGTCACTCGCATGCCCGTCTTCATGGCCCTTTCATCGCCTGTATCCACGACGTGGAGCGTGGTCGACGTCGCGCCTTCAAGCCGAATCAGCGCGAAGGCGAATGGGTGGTCGAGCGGGTGCTTGTCGCCGGGCTGTTCGACCCACGTCCAGGCCGTAACCTCGCCGCCGGGTCCGACGGGTACGAGCTCGCGTGTCGCCTCGCCGGTCCAGGGTGCGTATTCGGTGGGCGGGCAAATCACGTCGCCCGTGCTTGTCTTTGCGCCGAGGAGTTGGCCGTCGCGCAAGGCGGTGAAGAAGGCCGAGAGCACGGCGCCGAGGCTTCGCTTGTACGGATAGGCGAGCGTGTAGGGCGCGGTGAGGACCGCGTCGGAAGCAGGCATGGAGGTCACAGACACGATTCAGCCGTCGATGAGCATCGAGAGGTAGTACTTCATGTCGGGGCCATCGGGCTCGCCAACATGGATGTGTTTGATCTGCTGGTAAGCGGCCAGGCCGGAGTCGCCGAGCTCGCGCCCGATGCCTGACTGCTTGTAGCCGCCGAACTCGTATTCGGGCATCAGCAGGTGAAAATCGTTGACCCAGACCGTGCCCGCTTCGAGCCGCCGCGCCATCTGCAGGCCCTTTTCGGTGTCGCCGGTCCAGACAGCGGCGGACAGGCCATATTCGCTGTCGTTGGCCATAGCGACCGCTTCGTCCTCGTCGTCGTAGGCGATCACGCACATCACCGGTCCGAAGATCTCCTCGCGGGCCACGCGCATGTCGTTGGTTACGCCGGTCAGGATCGTCGGCTCGAAGTAGAAGCCCCGGTCGAGGTGCTCGGGTCGCTTTCCACCGCATGCAACAGTCGCGCCTTCTTCGATCGCGAGGTCGACGTAGCGCTGGGCATTGTCGCGTTGGCGGGCGCTGATGAGGGGTCCGACCGTGGTCATGAAGTCTTCGGGCGGACCGACGACGAGCGTCTGGGCGGTTTGGACCATGCGCGCCACGAATTCGTCGTGAATGGACCGCGGAACGAGGACGCGGGTGCCGGACTGGCAGACCTGGCCGCTGTGAAAGAAGCAGCCGAAGAGCGCCCCGGGCACGGCTCCATCAAGATTGGCGTCCGCGCAGATGATGTTCGCCGCTTTGCCGCCGAGCTCCAGCGTGACCTCTTTGACCGTGTCTGCGGCCGATTTCATCACGAGCTTGCCGACGTTGGTCGAACCCGTGAACGCGACCTTGTCGACGCCGGGATGCTCGACGAGCGCTGCACCCAACTCCGGGTCGGGCCCGGTCAGCACCGCGAGGACTCCGGCAGGGATGCCCGACTCGGTCAGGATTTCGGCGAGCTTGATGGCGCTGGCAGGCGTGTATGGCGACGGTTTGAGGATCACCGGGCAGCCGGCGGCGAGGGCGGGCGCAAGCTTCCAAGCGGACGCGGCGAACGGGAAGTTGAACGGCACGATGGCGGCGGCGACTCCGATCGGCTCACGGCGCAGCAAGTTGCGGCTGGGCACCGGCATCGCGCCGGTGGCGTCGACCTCCTGCTCCTGGGCTTCGATCGCATTGGCGTAGTAATGAAAAACCATCGACGCCGCGCTGACATCGGCGGTGTTCGCCTTGCGCATCGTCGAGCCACCGTCGCGGATTTCGAGCCCGGCGATCGTCTCCTGCTGTTCGACAAAGGCGTCCGCGGCGGTTCGCAGGACAGCCGCGCGCTCGCTGGCGGGCAGGTTGCACCACGTCCCTTCGCGATGAACCCGGCGCGCTGAATCGACGGCTCGCTGCACGTCTGGGGTCCCGGCGGCCGCGAAATGGGCCCACGGCTGCTCTGTGGCGGGGTCGATGCTCGGATACGTTGCGCCGCTCTCGGCGGGACATTGGGCGCCGTCGACGAAGAGGCCATAGGTCGGCAAATCGGTCATGCGATCCTCTCGCGCACCGGGGCGGCCGCTACCAGCACCAAGGCCAAACCGCGGCTGCACAATCCCGCTGCGACCACGCGGGCCGGCAGCGTTGGCGAAAACTGTCTTGAATCGGTCGAGCTATTTGGCTTGCGGCAAGATGGCGCGCATTTTCATGGCCATCTGCAGGTTGCCCGCGATCTTGAGCTTGCCCGACATGTAGGCCATCTGGCCGTTGATATCGCCGTTGGTCATCTTGACGAACTCGTCGGCTTTCATGCGCAGCGTGGTCGTGGGCTTTTCGTGCGCGCCTTCGGTCACCGAGATCGCCTGGTCCGCGATGGTCGCGTGCCACGTGCCACCGTCATCGCCGGCCAGCTCGAATTGGTAGATGCAGGAGACGTTCTTGGCGCCAGCCGCGTTGAAGCGGTCGCCGAGGGTGTCGAAGTAGTGCTGCACGTTGTCGATGCGGAAGGTCATCTCAAGCTCCAGGTCCAAAGTTGGGCCGCGCGCCTCTCCGCCAGCGAATTCAGGCCGCTGAGCGGTCGCGTTGTGCGCCGAAGAGTTGTCTTTTTGCAGAGTAGCGCGCGGTTTTAGAACGTGTTCTAGGCGCGGAGGGTGGCGGCTGCCCGGGACGTTGTCAACGTGTACGACGCCGACTTTCGGCGCTCTACCCGTCCCGCTCGCGGAGGGTCTTGCATCGAATGCACGCCACGCTCTCGGGCGCCACCTTGAGTCGCGCGTAGCCGATCGGGTCGTCGCACACGATGCAAAACCCGTAATCGTCATCTTCGAGCCGTTCGATCGCAGCTTTCACGGCGATCAACCGGTCGCGCAGTCGGTATTGGCTCTCTTTGGCCATCTGCTGCATCTGGATCGCGTCGATGCGCGATACGCGTCCGATCGGCGAGTCCAGATCGACCGGCTTGGCGTGCTCGGCCCCATCTGTAAATGCGGCGGACAGCTCGTCGCGCAGCGCCCTCAGTTCGGCACCGATTTCGACGACTTGCGCCTCGGTCAACTCTTCAGGGGGCTCGGCGAACATGCCAGCATCTTGGCGAGCCGCGATCGACGCCGCAAGCGCAGCCGAGCACAGCATCAGCGGCGCGGCACCCATTGGCGACAACCGCATCATCTGCCAGAGTCGTTGCCACCCCGAAATCGCGAACCCCCAACGCCGGAGCCCCATGCCCATGTTCCGCTTCTTGACAGTCGCTGCGTTCATCGCGCTCGTCGCCCTGTGCACCGCGTGCGGTCCCGGCAAGAAAGAGGTTGAAGCCGCCGCCAAACCCTGCGCCGACCGCCTCAACGCCGCCTGGAAAGCCCGTGCCGCCGGGCTGAGCACTCCGGTTACCCCGAGCGCCCTCAACCCGCCCGCCGTCTTCGGTTTCGACAACCCCGCCGTCAACGCTGCGATCGTCGGCGCTTCCGAGATGCGCAAGGGCGCAGGGGCACAACGAGACCGGCTCCACAAGATCCGCGACGGCAACAAGACCGGCATCACCACCAACGACCTCCGCAACGGCGTCGATTGGATCCAGGGCCGCTGGCCGCGCAAGGCCCAGCCCGTCTCGCTCATCAAGCACTACACCGGCTGCGCGAAATACCGCTACGTCCTCTGGGTCGACGAGCTCAAGCTGCTCAAGCCGACAACCGATGTCGTCGAAGGCTCCAAGCGCACCGGCAGCCCGGTGTCGAAGCTGGTCGACAAGAACGCCCAGATGCTGATCAAGCGCCGCAGCGGCCTCTTCTTCCCCGGCGAACTCTGGGCCCAGGTGACCGTCGTGGACCTCGATAACGCCAAGATCGTCGCCAACTGGCTCGCCCGCGCCAAGAGCGGTCCCAAAGTCCGCGGAAACCTCGTGAAGAACCTCTTCGACCGGCTCGAAAAGCAGATCCACAAGACGCTCGAGGCCAAGTTCTTGCTCAAGTAGTGGAACATGGCGGAAGCCCCCGAATTTGCGTATAGATACACGAGGAGACCGCCCCGATGTCGAGCCCCACCGCCGCCGCGCCAGGTGTCTTCGAAGGCACATTCGGCGATTCGCGTGTGGGCTGGCAGGTCAAGCGCACCCACGTCCTGCCGGTGCTCATCCAGTGCTGCATCTACACGTATTGGGGCCTGTACTGGCGGGAGCTGACCGAGCGTCTGCCGGTGCTGGTCTGGCTGCTTGGCGTCGCCTACCTCCTCGATGCCGTCCTCCAGCTCGCCGTCCGCAAACGCTACGTCCTGTCGTTCGCGCCGATGCCCGTGGTGCTGAGCAGCGGTCTGTTCGTGCTCTTCCCACCCGAGCGCTGGCACATCATGGCCGTGGCCGTCGTCGTCGCGATGCTGTCCAAGACGTTCGTGCGCAGCCGCGGCCGCCACATCTTCAACCCGTCGGGCGTCGGCCTGGCGGTGCTCGGTTTGCTCACCATCGCGTTTCCGAGCCTTTCCGACGGCGAGATCGCGCACGCCTTCTCGGTGCCGCCAAACATGACCGAAGTGCTCGTGATCGCGGCCCTGATCGCGCAAACCCGCGTTCCCGTCGTGCTGATGACGATCGCCGCCTGGCTCGGCATGACACTGCAGATCCACCTGCTGACCATCATGCCGCACCTCGGCCTCGGTGGCGGTCCATTCGAGCCGCTGTGGGCCCCGGTCGCGCTCGTTCTCGTGCTGCTCATCACCGACCCAGCAACCAGCCCCAAGACACCGCGCGGCCAGGTGCTGTTCGGCCTCTTCATGGGCGTCGCGACCGGGCTGGCCGGAGAGGTGCTGATGATCCTCGGCGCCTCCGATTACTACGGAAAGGTGCTCGCCGTGCCGATCGCCAACGGGTTCGCGCCCCTCTTTGACCAGCTCGGTGGCCGCCTGCCCAAGCTCGCCGCCCTGGATCGGCGCCACAACCTCAAGCACGTCGCTGCGTGGCTCGTCATCGTCATCATCGCCCTGCCGATCGCCGACAAGGGCAGCTTCTTCGGCGGTGATCTGCACGAGCACAGCACAAACCGAACGCCCGGCGTGGTGGCGCGCGACGACGGATCGGTGTCCTGCGATGACAATCCAATGCAGTGCGAGCCGTTCGCGTTCATCGACGAGGCGGCTTGCTGGATCGCCCATTTTCGAGGCGAAGCGCCCTGCGGAAACCTCCACGAACGCGCCATCAGCGAGGCCATGCTGCGAAAGGTCGCCGCTGGTGGCCGCGGTCAATACGGAAAGGCGGCACCCGAAAAGAGCCGGCGCCCATGACCGTCACGTGCCCACAGCAGGCTGTTGAACGGGCCTCGTCGCGCCCACAAATCGCGCTGATCGGTGCGTCTTTCATCGCCATGGCCGGGTTTGCGAGCGGCTGTGCGACGGCTCGACCCCTGGTTCCTCTCGACAAGGGCGAAGTCGCCTGGGAGCTCTCGACCCCGGGCACGTGGCTGGGCAGCGGAAACGTGCGCTTTCCGGCGACCGATATCGTCGTCGGCGCGCGCTACGGCACATCCGAAACCACCGAAGCCGCGTTGCGTTTGCATGGAGCGCCGTTGCCCTTTGGCGTCATCGGCCTCGAAGCGGCGGGCATCTATCACGGCCACGCGGCCTCGGGTTGGCGACCGGGCTGGCACGTGCAGGCAAACGGCGGGCTGTTGGTGAAGGCGTCCCGCTTGTTGGAGCGACCGGCAAACGCGGTGCGCGGCGGGGTTGGCGCGACGGTGCTGATCCACAGCGAACCCGTGCGTTGGTTGCGGCCCTACCTCGTCATCGAAAACAACGTCGTGATCGTGGACATGAGCTGGGTTCCTTCCGCGATGATCGGGGTCCAGGTCGATGCCGGGCCACGCGTGCAGCTCTCGTTTGAGATCGGGGCCGCCGCGTTGAACAAGTCGTTCCTTCACTGGACCCAACCCTACGAACAATCCTGGCCTGGAGGCGTGTTGTGGACCGGCTTTGGCATCACGATGCGCGGCGAACGAGCGACACGCGCCAGACCGCGATCTGCACCGGCAACCGTCTCTCCCTCCCCGCGGGTGACCAAATGACCAACGTGCGCTCATCCGGGTCGTCCGGCGTGCTGCTATCGCTGATGTCGGCTGCAGTGATCGGGACGTTTTGCGGCGGCTGCTCGATGGATCGTTGGCTACTGTACGTGCCGATCGCCGCGGACTCGTACGAGCTGCCGCACAACAAGGCGCCCGACGAACAGGTCCACGAGATCGCGTTCGACAGCGAAGACGGCACCGAGATCGTGATGGTTCTCGCCACCCAGGCCGAGCCAGCCAAGCACCCCACAGTGCTCTACATGCACGGTCAGGGAGGCCACGTCGATAACTTCTGGCGCTTTGCGATGCTGCTGTGGTCGCGCGGATACAACGTCGCCGTGCTCGACTACCGAGGCTTCGGCAAGAGCGAGGGCGACCCGGACGAGGAGGGGCTTCTCATGGACGGTCGGGCCGCCTACCGGACCCTCGCCAAGCGCGCGGACATCGACCCCAAGCGCCTGGTGATTTGGGGGTTTTCACTGGGCAGCGGCATCGGGTCGGCCACCGCCCGGCGGTTCGCGCCTCGCTCTGCCAAGACCACCGAGAAGGTGCCCAAGCCGGTCGCCCTCGTGCTCGAGTCTCCGTTTTCATCGATGGCGGCGATGATCGAAGGCAGCGGGCCGATCACCGTGCCGTCCGATTGGGTTTCAGACGTGACCTTGGACAACCTTGGCAACGTCGTCGCGATGGAGCTGCCCTTGGTCGTCGCGCACGGTCGCGCAGACCGCCGGATCCCCTTCCGAATGGGCGAAGAAGTCCACGAAAAAGCCCACAAACCCAAGGCGTTCGTGCCCGTGGATGGGGCCGACCACGGCGAGGTGCTCGACCAGGCGGCGACCCAAGTCTTCACCGAGCTCGCCACCGTCGCCCCGCCAGCCGCGCCCTGAGAACACTCCATGACTGTGAGCACGGTGATGCTCGGCGGCGGCGCGGTGCTTGCTTGTGGCTTGTTGACCTGGGCTTGGACGGCGATGCCAACCTGAGTTGGGCCCGAGACTCAGCCCGCTTGGATCGCGCGAAACTGGTCCATCGCTGCCACCAAGCGCGGCAAGATGCCCAACTCCAGCGCGCTGTGACCGGCGTCCGGCACGATCTTGAGCTCGGCGGTGGGCCATCTCGAAGCCAACGCGTAGGCGGTCGAGGGCGGGCAGATCGCGTCGTAACGTCCCTGCACAATGATCCCGGGAATGCCGGCCAGGTTGCCCGCGTCGCGCAGCAGTCGGTCGTGCGGTCTCAGCCACGCGCCATGCACGAAGTAGTGGCTCTCGATGCGGGCGAAAGCGTGCGCGAAATGGGGGTCGATCTGTTCGCGATCGGACGGATCGTCGCGCAGGCGGCTCGTCGCGAACTCCCACCGTGTCCACGCGACCGCGTGTTCGAGGCGCGCGTCGTCGTCGTTGCCGGCCAGCCGCTTGTAGTAGGCGGCCAGCATGTCGTGCCTTTCCTCGACCGGGATGCGTCGCGAAAAGCGCTCCCACGCCCCTGGAAAGAGCCGATTGGTGCCGTCTTTGTAAAACCAGTCCAGCTCGCTGCGGCGCGCCAGGAAGACGCCGCGAAGGACCATGCCCAGCACCCGCGGCGCGTTCTGTTCGGCATAGGCGACGGCGAGAGTGGAGCCCCACGAGCCGCCGAAAAGCAGCCAGCGCTCGATACCGAGGTGCTTGCGGATGCGCTCGAGGTCGTCGACGAGATCCCAGGTCGTGTTGGCCTTGAGGCTGCCGTGTGGCGTGCTCCGACCGCAGCCGCGCTGGTCGAACAGGATGATTCGGTAGTGGTCGGGGTCGAAGACTCGCCGGTTCCAAGCCTGGCAACCGCCGCCGGGGCCGCCGTGCAAGAACACGACGGGTACGCCATCTCGCCGGCCGCACTGTTCGTAGTAGAGCGCGTGGCCGGCACCGACGCCGAGCACGCCGCTGTCGTACGGTTTGATGACGGGGTAGAGGCACTGCACGGCCGCAAAGCCTACAGGGTGAGTCTGCCCGTTGCCACCGGCGGCGCGACGCCTGCAGCGAAATAGGAGCAGCAGATGTTTCGCTCAACAGCGCGGACTACAGCGTCAACAGGTAGGCCACAAGGTCGCGCTTTTGTGCTTCCGTCAGGTGGTCGGTGCGACCCATGGTCTTGGCCGTCTTGTTGAGCACACCCATCAGCGACTTGGCACTGCCGTCATGCAGGTACGGCGCGGAGTGCCACAGGCCGCTGAGGCTCGGCGTGTTCAGGCGCAGGTCGACTTTGGGGAACTGGCCGGCTTTGGCCATGTGCGCGACGCCGGCTTCGATGAACTTGTCGATGTTGTTCGACGTGCCGACCTCGTGGCGTTTACCGTCCGTCCATTTGCCCGGGGTGTGGCAGCTCGCGCAGGCCGTCTTCGGGTCCATGAAGATCTTCTGGCCGCGCTCTTGGGCATCCGTCAGCCCTTCTTTGCGCTTGAACGGGCTGGTCGGCATCGCTTCCATACCCGTCAGCAGGAACGTTTCGAGCGCCGTCAGCTCGATCTTGTTGAGGCCGTGGCCGCCCATGCGCGAGATGGTCTGCGTCATGTTGTCCTTGAGCTCGTCTTCGCTGCCGACCCAGTTGAACGGCGCCGTGCCCGCGAGACGTCCGGCGAGCGCCGGGGTTTGACGGGAGCCGCCGACGACGAGCCAGGTGTGCTTGTCCTCGTCACCATCGACGTGGCAATCGGCGCAAGCGAAGTCGCTGTTGGACGAGATCGCGAGGTTGCGCGCGAAGTGGAAGGTGCTGCGGCCGACCTGCGCGGCCTCGGACAGCGGCGAGGCGCCGAACACGATGCGGTTGGTCACCGTGATCGCCGTCAGCTTCTTGTCGGCCTTGAGCAAACCGTCGAGCTGCGCGATGGAGATGCGGAAGTCGTGCTCGTCGAGGATGTAGGCCTCGGTGCCGTCCTCGGAGAAGGCGATGCCGCGCGGGCCACGACCGGTGTTGACCATGCCGACCGTCGGCAGGTCGCCGTCTTGGAACTTGGTCGACGTCTTGTATGGCGCGGTGTTGAAGACCTGCACCATGTCGCTGCCCTGGGCGACGACGAAGAGCAGGTTGTGCGTCGGGTGGTGGCGCGCATCCATCGGCTGGTGCGTGTGGACCGCGAAGATCTCGGTGATCTTCGCGCCGAGCGGCTTCTTCGCGGTGTCGCCGACCTGCTTGGGAATCTGCGCGTTCTGCGGGTTTTGAAAGTTGTTGTTCGGCGCGCCCTCGCCGACGAACTTGTTGCCGTTGCTGGTGGCCTGCAGGGTGCGGGCTCGCGGGTAGGGGCCGTCGCCAGAGATGCGCTTGCCGCTCGAGCTGACCTGCATGACCGACGGCTCGACGGGACGCTGGCGGTGACCGCCGGAGAAGGCCTGGCCGCCGTAGCCGCCACCCTGCTTCTTGTTGGCGTTGGGCTGGCCCGAAGCGAGCGTCGCCAGGAGCGCCTGCGTCGGCGTGCCGGAGTTGGCGTACACGTGGGGCGAACGGACGGTGCCGGTGGCCGGATCCACGTCGATGGACACGGCGCGCGTGGCGAGTTCGGTCTTGGCATGCGGGATGGGGAAGTCTTTGCCGAGCTGCGCCTGGACGCCGAGTTTCGACTTGTTGGAGTTGATGGTGGCGCGCGGCATCAAGCGCGTCCCGCCGAGCGCAACGTGCTTGTAGACGGTCGCCTTGGACGCGTCGTCGACGATACGTCCGTCTTCGGTGACCGGCGCGAGGTAGCCCACCCCCGCGACGAGCAGCTCGGCGAGGTCCCAGCTGCGCACGCCGTCTTGCTGATGCACGACAAAGACCCGACCGGCGTCGTTGATGGCGACCGCACGCGGACGATCGGCGGTGCGCGCTTCGGCGACCGGCTGTCCGGAGTGGGCGTCGAAGATGACGAGGCGGCGGTGGCCAGCTGAGATCGAAGCCACGTAGGTCATGTCCGGTGAGACCGCGACGCCGCGCGCTTCAGGTCCGACGTGAAAGTGCTCTCGCTTCAGCCCGTTGCCGAGGCCGTCCTCGATGCGCAGGAGGCGACCGGAATCACGCAGCGTCACGAACAACCGCCCCTGGTCGTCGAGCGCGAGCGCGTCGGTGTACTCGTCGGTGGCGATATCGGCGCGGACTGTGCCGCTGGCCCGATCGATACGCACGATGCGTCGGTTGTCCTGGTCGATGACCCAGATCGAGCCCTTCAGTGCGACGATCGGATGGCCCGACGTCCACGGCTTCCACGTGCCATTGTGCTTGGCGGGACGCGCATGCGGCTCGTTGGCGATCGTGTCGAAGTGCAGCGGTCGTCGCAGATCGCCGAGCGTGGGCGCTGCCGTCTTGGGCAACTCGGTGTGCACTCCGTTGGGCAATGGATCGACGTTTTCATCGACCGGGCGCATGCAGCCGGTCGCGAGCAGCGAAACGGCGGCGGTGAGGCAGAGGGCGCGCGGCACAAAAGCCAGCGAAGGGGCGACGCCACGGAGGGACAGACGATGCATTGCGATTCTCCGAATCGGTTCTTGGGTGCGACGAGGGGGACATCTCGTCGCCAGCACCGGCGCCAGGGTACGCCGGCTGGATTCCCCACAGTCGCGGGGTGGAGCCTTTGGTTGCAAAGGCGATGCCAACTCTCGCAGGTGCGACGGGCTGGCGGAGTATTGCTTTCCTTTCGCTTAGTTGGAGACACATCGTCAGAATCGTCACGGATTCCGTCATGGTGAATAATTCAACAAGTGTCGAAAAAAACAACGGTCCGCAGACCCCACCCGGTCGCGACGCGAAGGCCCAGCGGACGTTCGTCGTGGAAATGTAGGGGTTTTTGGCGGCTTGTGCGTGTCGGCATTCGCCCTCAATCTAGTAGACGAGCTAACCCGCTCTTTGCACCCCGCCATCGACGCCTGAGAGGAATCGCCGCAGGTCCAGTGCTGTTTCGCACGCCTCGCCCGCCAGCGAGGTTGATCTCGGCAGGCGCGGGGAGTTGACGATGACTACCAACGAGGGATGGACCGGGCGCGTGTTGGCTCGGCGCTTCCAGATCCGCGAGCCGCTCGGACGCGGCGGCATGGCCGAAGTCTACCTCGCGTTCGACACCCGCCTTGGTCGCAACGTCGCCGTCAAGATCCTCCGCACCGACGTTCGCTCCCCCGTCGATATCGGCGCGCGGCTGCTTCGCGAGGCGCGCACGATCGCCCAGATCGTCCATCCTCACGTGGTCAGTGTCTATGACGTCATCGAACAAGGCGGCGTGATCTTCATCATCATGGAGCTGCTCGTTGGCCGTGGCATCGACCAGCTGCTCACCGGCAGCCAGCCATTGGGCGCCGAGCTGGTGCTCGAGATCAGCCGCCAGGTCGCGTCCGCCTTGATCGCGGCCCATCGGCTCGGCGTTGTTCATCGCGACGTGAAGCCCGAGAACATCTTTTTGCTCGACACCCACGCCGGCATCCTCGCCAAGCTCCTCGACTTTTCGCTGGCCCGCGTTCAAGGCAGCGAAGACACCCAGCGGCTCGCGCGCAAGGGCATCATCGTCGGGACGCCTCACTACATGGCACCCGAGCAGATCACCGCCAGCAACGTCGGCCCCTCGACCGATCTCTATGCGCTCGGTGTGGTGATGTTTGAGATGTTGACCGGCCGCCTGCCCTACGTCGGTGAAAACTCACACGCGATCTTGCTGGCCCATCGCGGCGCCGACATCCCGCGCGTCGAGGACCACCGCGACGATCTTCCGATGGGACTGTCCGATCTCGTCTTCGAAATGATGCAGAAGCGACCGCTCGATCGGCCCGCCAACGCCGACGTCGTGGTCAATCGCCTCTCCGCCATGCTGCTGGCCCTCAAGGAGCAAGCCCTGTCCGGCCGTTCCCTGCACGAAGCCAACCAGAACACGCGCACCTACGGACGCCGGTCGAGCTCACGCCGCAGCGTGTCGGACGCGCGCAAAGTGGAAATGACCATGCAGCTGGGCACAAACAGCATCGATGAAGCGCGCCGCGAAATCGCCCGTCGTACGGGCAAGCCCGCGCCCGCGACACCGAGCCCGCCGACCAACGGCCCCTCCGGCAGCTGACCCGCGTTCATCGAGACGGACCGAATACCTCAGCGGCCGGTCGCCCACGGCAGCGAACCCAAGACATAGAGTCGGTCTCTCGGCACCGCGATCGGCTGGGTTCCGGGTCCCAGTGGCGTGATCTCGACCGCGAGCGGCGACGTCCACACCAGCTTGGCGTTGCGCAGAGACGGGTGCTTGGGGCGGCCAAGGATCAGCTGCCACCACGCCGTCTGCCGCAGGTCCGGCGCCGCTTCGCCCCCGAGGCCCTGGCGATGCGCCCCGATATCGGCATGGTCGCGCGCATCGACCCACAACCAGCGAACCAGGCGACGCTCGAACAACGCGGGCAACGCCTCGAGGTGACCAAAGAGCGCCCGATCCACGTCGATGATGGCCTCACGGTCCGCGTGTTCGGTGAAGTTGTGGGCGACAACCGACATGCCACCGCGCACATGCAGCTGGTGACCGAGGTTCCAGGGCCCGATCAGACAGCGGCGTGACCTCTCGTCGTTCGGGCTGGCAGCAGGAGCCGAAACTGTGGCCATCTTCGCGCCGAGCTGTCCGAGAAACTGCCAGCGGACCTCTTTGTCGGTGGTCCAATAGCCGCGCATCGCGAAGGACAGCAAAACCGTGGCAGCGCCGATCGCGGCAACGATTCGCAAGAGGCGACCGCGCGGCACGATCGACGCATCGACGCCGTGGACGAGCAGGGTGGCAAGCGCGAGGCAGAAGGGGACGGCGAATACGAGGGCGAACCGGCTTTGGAGCAGCGACAGGGCCAACGAAACAACGAGCCATGTGCCCAACAACCAGCGCGTCTCACCCGGCAAACGCGTCCATGCGAACGGTAGCGCGGGGGCGATGACGATGGCGCCCGAAAGCAGCAAGAAAGGCTGGGGGAAGTCGCGGGCGAGCAGCGGTTTGCTTTCGTCGATGAGGCCGACAACGCCGCCGCGGCCCGCAAATCCCGCCATCGCTTCGTAGGCCGCGCGCATCGCTGGATCGGAAAACGACGCAGCGACGATCACGACGGCTCCAATCACAGCGGCACCGAGGACCGGTAGGTCGTCGCGACGGCGTCCAAACCAAGCGGCGAGCGCGGCGGCGGCGACGGCGGCATTGGCCCACAGCGAGAATCGGCTTGGCGCGTGGGGGGCGACCCGGTCGTGGACATAGTAGGGGGCGGTAAGGATGCCCGGTAGCGCCACGAACGCGGCGACAACGGCCATGATTGCGACGCCCTTCAGCGCGACGGAGCGGCGCCGGATGGGGGCTCCGAAGAGGGCGCCGAAGAAGCCGACACCGACGACGGCCGCTTGCCAAAACCACGACTCGGTCCAGCACCAATGGCCGACTCCAAGCGCGATTCCAGCCCACACGAAGGGCGCCATGCGCGCCGATCGCATCCCGTCGCGGAGACCCCAAATAGCCAACAAGGGCACGATCGGCGCGAAGATGTGGTGGTCGAGGGTGGAAAACGCCGTGTTCCAGACGTGGATCGGCAACAACGCCAACAGCAGTCCGGCCAGCAACCCCACGATCGGGTCGATCGCGGCGGCACCGAGCAACAAGACCAGCACACAGGCGACGGCTCCCACGACCGGCGGAATCCAGCTGGCGGCGGTGCGAACCTCCGCGTCTGATGCGTCGCTGCCTTGGACGGCGGTCGCGACGGCCGCGCCGAGCAGATTGAGCCCGTGGGGCCACGGCGGCGCGGTCCCGGTTGGACAGCTCAGGTCGGGATCCCATGAAGGCAGCGCTTCCCCGTCACCGTGCAAACCGCGGTACGATGCGACGGTCCGATCCAGGTACAACCACGCGTCCGCGCTCATCGGCCGCACGTCGCCGCTGGCCGGGTCACGCAGCACGTCGGTCCCGTCGACGCGCACCAACAACGCGACCGCGAAGACGATGACGAGGAAGGCCCAGGGGCAGGGAGGTCGATACATGGAGCGCCCCGATCGTATCGCCGGTGGTCGGCGCTTGGCCACTTTCGCCGCCTTCATCGTGCTCGCTGCGTGCGCGGGCCCAATGAAAACGAGCCCGGCGAAGACCAGCAGGGTGGGCCCAGAACCGGTCCGGACCGCCACGAAAACGTTGGATCACGGCGGAAATCCGCTGCTGATCGAAAACGGCACCGTGCTCGATCCGGTGACCCGCACCGCCACCAAGCGCCACATCGTTATCGAAGACGGCCGTATCAAGGCGCTGACCGAGAAGCCGCCGGCCGCGTTTGAGGGACGCCGGCTCGACGCGACGGGGCGGTTTATCGTGCCCGCGTTCGCCGACATGCACGTGCATGCATGGGGCAACCCGTCGCCGCTCGACGGTCCCGACCACGCCTGTGGCATCGGGGAGACGTCGCGCTTCATGCTCTATTGCGGCGTGGTCGCGTTCCTCGACCTCGGCAGCAACGAAGAGCGGATCTTCGGGTTTCGCGACCGACAACGGGCGCAAGGTCGTCCCGGGGCCGATCTCTATGCCGCGGGGGCCGTCATCGGACATATCGCCGACCCGAAAAAACGCGCACGCACCGCCGGCGACCGGTCCGCCGATGGCCCGCAGCGGTTCCGAGCCGCCCAGACACCGACCGATGGCCGCCGCCACGTCGAGGCCCTCGCCAAGCTGCGCGCCGACGTCGTCAAAGTGCTCTACGACCACACCGGCAGCTACATGAACATGCCGCGCGACGTGCTCGCCGCGATCGTCGACGAAGCGCACCGGCGCAAGCTCAAGGTGGTTGTCCACATCGGCACGTGGAAGGACGCCGCCGACGCCGTCGCCGTTGGGGCCGACGCGATCACGCACCTGTGGGACGAAGACAACATCACGCCTGCTCTCGTCGCTGCGTGGAAACGAAAGGGAGTCCGTTCGATCCCGACCCAGCCGGTCCAGGTCGACCTGCCCAACGTGCTCGCCAAACCGGGGGTGCTCGCCCACCCGCTGCTCCAGGCCGTGACCACGCCCAAACTCCGCGCCGACTACCGCAAGACCAAGGGATTTGTGCCCAAGGCGGCCTTCTGGATGAAGTACCAGGGGCCACACACCGGCGACTACGCGCGGCAACTTGCAGTGTTGCACAAAGGTGGAGTCGCGCTGATGACCGGCTCGGATTCAGGCAATTTCGGGGTCTTCCAAGGCTTTTCACTGCACCGCGAGATGGCCCTGTTTGGCGCCGCCGGCATCCCGACGTGGGCGATCTTGCACGCGGCCTCGATCGAGCCGGGTCGCTTTCTTGGCCGGAAATTTGGCACGCAGGTGGGCGATGAAGCCAGCCTCGTCATCCTAGCCCGTGATCCGATCGCCACCATCGACGCGACTACATCGATCGTGGCCGTCATCCACCGTGGCCGCGTTGTCGATCGCAACGCACTGTTGCAAGGAACAACCGTTGCGCCTGCGAAGCCCGTGCCGTCGGCCGCGACCCGCTGACAAGACCTTCCAGACCGGCGCGCCGATCCCATAAAACTTCGTAAAGTCGATGAAGACGCCGCGCTATTCAGGCAGGATGGCGTTGCCTTGCGCCCGCTGATCGGCAGCAAGAACCAACACAGCTTCGGAGCGACGATGTCGATTCGTAACGATCTCAAGACCTTGACCTATCGTGCCGGCGTGCTTGCCGCGATCACGGCGATGACCGTCGCGTGCGGTAGCGGTGAAACCAGCGGTACAACCGACGAAGATACCGGCGGCGGTCAGGTCGATAGCGGCGTCGATTCGGGCAGCAGCAGCGGCGCGGTCGACACCGGCAGCAGCAGCGGCATCGCCGACGCAGGCAGCGCCAACGACGACACCGGCAGCAGCGGCGGCACCGTTGATTCGGCCAGCAGCAGCGGCACCGTCGATTCGGGCAGCTCGTCGGGCGCGGTCGATACCGGTAGCTCCAGCGGCGCGGTCGACACCGGTAGCTCCAGCGGCGCGGTCGACACCGGCAGTTCCAGCGGACCCGTCGACGCTGGCGGCAGCAGCAGCGGCCCCATGGACGCCGGCCCGATCAACGTCGACAAGTACAGCGAGCACTCGGCCGCCTGCAAAACCGACAAAGATTGCTCGATCCCCTGCGCCAAGGGCGCCTGCGCGAGCGGCAAGTGCACGTTCATCCCCTACGACAAGACGTGCCTGGTCGAGCTGCCCGGCGACAAGGTCGGCTGCTACGGCGAAGGCATGAACGGCAACGTGTCCAAGTGCCTGCGCTGCAACCCGTCGATCAGCCAGTCGTCGCTCACCTCGATCGCCAAGATGCTGAACATCAATGGCGACACCCACGGCATCAAGACCGAAGACCTGAGCAAAGGCGGCATCCTGTGGACGTTGAGCTCCAAGCGCAGCGTGTCCGGCTCCACCAGCCTCTACTTCGGCGACCCCAAGACCCACGTCTACGCCAACGACAAACATGTCAAAGCAAGCGCGACCACCGCCGACATGTTGGTCCCGAGCTACAAGGACGCCGACCCGGAGCTGTCTTTCTGGCTGTGGCTGGCGACCGAAGAGTCCGACGACTACGACTACCTCAAGGTCGAGATCACCGAAGGCGGCAAGACCAAGCAGGTTTGGCACAGCAAGTCGATCGGCAACTCCACGTTCAACATCTGGAAGAACGTGACCGTGCCGCTCAAGGCCTACGCGGGTAAGACGGTCAAAATCGTGTTCACGTTCGACAGCATCGACGGCATGGTCAACGCGTTCGAGGGCGCCTACATCGACGACATCGCGATGAAGACCGGCTGCTGCGGGTCGACGTCCGACTGCAACGACGGCAACGCCTGCTCCACCGATACCTGCGCGCCCAAAGCCAAGGGCGGCAACCCGGTGTGCAGCTACGCGGTCAAGAAGGAGTGCTGCAACAGCGCCGCGGACTGCAACGACGGCAAGGCCTGCACCGTCGACATCTGCTCGGGCAAGGGCGGCAAGTGCACGCACAGCGCCAAGCCCGGCTGCTGCAAGTCGACCGCCGACTGCGACGACAAGAACCCCTGCACCGTCGACCACTGCCCGAAATCCGGCGCGCAGTGCCAGCACACCAACACGTGCTGCAAATCCGACACCGAGTGCACCAGCGAAGATCCCTGCCTCGTCGGCTCCTGCACCGCCGGCGAATGCACGTTCAAGAGCACCTGCTGCACCGGCGACGCCGAGTGCGACGACTTCAACACCTGCACGCTCGACACCTGCGACAAGGGCAAATGCAAGCACAACGCGGCGCTTGTTCCCGGCTGCTGCTCGCCGGTTCCGTGGGCCAACGAGTTCGAGACCGACGTCAAGGGTTGGACGTTCGACGCGGCCAAGTACGACATGGTGTGGGAGCACGGGACCTATGCCCCCGGCGTGCTGCACGACGGCACCGGCGCGCTCAAGTTCGGCAAGAAGGGCGCCAAGGACTTCAAGAAGCACACCAAGTACAGCTACGGCTACGCGACCAGCGAGATCATCAAGCTGCAGAAGGGCCAGGACGCCGAGCTCGAAATCCGCGTGACAGCCGACCTGAAGCTCGACGGCGGCAGCGGCACGCTCAGCAGCACCAACCGCATCTACGTGTACATGTACGACGCCGCCAAGAAGCAGACCTCGCTGGGCTACCAGTACCTCAACAAGGTCGGCAAATACGTGTTCAAGAAGGACATCAGCCCGTTCGCCGGCCAGGACGTGCAGATCCGCATCCGCGGCTACATCTACGGCTACTCGTCCAAGCCGGTTTCGGGCAAAGGCATCCTCATCGACTCGGTCCGCATCCGCACCAAGTGCGCGCCCAAGACATGCACCACCGACAAGCACTGCAACCCCTACTACATGCAGTGCACCAAGGGCTTCTGCAGCGGCGGCAAGTGCGACTACCAGTACATCTGCTGCAAGAACAACGCCGATTGCAAGAGCTCCAACCTCTGCCTGCAGGGCGACTGCAAGTACGGCAAGTGCCAGCTCGTCAAGAAGCCAGGCTGCTGCATGAAAGACGCCGACTGCGACGACAAGGCCAAGTGCAGCACCGACAAGTGCAGCGGCCCCGGCGGAACCTGCAGCCACACAAAGGTCGCCGGCTGCAAGGAGCCGTTCTGCGGCGACGGCAAGTGCGATAAGGGCAAGGAAGACTGCTTCAACTGCGTCAAGGACTGCGGCAAATGCAAAGGCTGCGGCGCCGTTCCCGCCTTGTCCTGCAAGGGCAAATGCGGCAAGTACGTCAGCGGCGCCAAGTGCCAGTGCGACACGTCTTGCAAGACGTTCAAGGACTGCTGCCCCGATCGCGCGCTCTGCTGCGGACCGTAGTCTCTCGCCTCCATAGCCGGCTCCTTCCGCGGGCCCGAGACCCTCGACGGGTCACCTCCCTCTCGCTCCGGACCCCGCCGTGAAAGGTTTTACCGCCCAGGATGTTCCCGATCAGTCGGGGCGCACCGCGCTCGTCACCGGCGCCAACACCGGTATCGGGTTTGAAGCTGCCCTGGTCTTGGCAGGCAAAGGCGCGCGGGTCTTGCTCGGCTGCCGTTCGCGAAACAAAGCCGAAGCCGCCCGCGATAAGATCGTGGCTGAACACAGCGGCGCCGATGTGGGGATCATCGATCTCGACCAGGCCGACCTCGCGTCCGTGCGGGCTGCAGCCGATGCCGTGTCGCGCGAGCAAAGGTTGGACCTGCTGGTCAACAACGCCGGCATCATGATCCCGCCCTTCGGCACGACCAAAGATGGGTTTGAGTCGCAGTTTGGCGTCAATCACATCGGCGTCTTCGCGCTCACGGGTCTGCTGCTCGACAAGCTCGAGGAGACACCCGGCGCGCGCGTCATCAACACCAGCAGCAACATGCACAAGGTCGGCACCATCGACTTTGACAACCTCAACGCGGAGAAGGGCTACAACGCCACGGCCCAGTACGCGATGAGCAAGCTCGCCAACCTGCTCCACGTCCACGAGTTGGATCGGCGTCTCAAAGCAGCAGGACGCAAGACCCTCGCGGTCGCCGCGCATCCGGGCGGTTCCGACACCGAGCTGATGCGTCATATGGGCGCCATGACGCGCAAATACCTGATGCCGATCGGTCGGTTGCTCATCAACTCGGCGGCCGCCGGAGCCTGGCCCACCTTGATGGCGGCGACGTTGCCCGACGTGGACGGTGGCAGCTACTTCGGTCCGCGGGGGCTCATGGAGCTCGCCGGGCCAGCGGTGAAGGTCAAAGCCAACAAGCGCAGCCTTGATCCCGAGCTCGCCAAGCGGTTCTGGGACGTTTCGGTGGAGCTATCCGGCGTCGACCCCGGCCTGCCCGCAGCCTGAACGCGCAAGAACAATAGGCACCTTGGGCCGAAACACGACGGCGCAACGGCGGTCTTCAGGCCTTGAGTTGTTGCTGAAGCGCCCAGAAACGCCCGGCCAGCCCGCGCGCGTGACCGGCATTGGTAGCGGCGAGCCCGGCCCGTACGACCACGCTGGCGCTGGGATGGCTGGTGGCGACGAGGTTTTCGGCCTGTTGCACCATCGCCCGCCATTGCTGGTAGCTGCTATCGGCGCGCTTGGCGTCTTGGAGCGCGGCGTCGACGCGGCGTGAGGCTTGGATGAGGTCGCCTCGGTGTCGGGCGATCGCGGCGTGCAGGCTGTGTGCCCAGGAGCGGTACTGGGCGTTGGGGATGTCGCGCAAGGTCGTGTCGGCGCGGGCCAGTGGCGCGGTGGCGTCGTCGTGGCGGCCCAGGTCGATGTAGGTCTCGGCCAGCGCGAGGTCGCCTTCGGGTCGGTAGAGCAGCAGGGTGTTGGACCGGTACCAGTAGTCGACTGAGCGCTCCAGCACATCGAGGCCTTCGTCGGTGCGGCCAAGTCCGCAGAGCGCCTGGCCTTCGAGATAACGAAAGATGACCCCATCGTGGCGCGCGAGGGCGGCGTCGAGCTGTTCGATACGGCCGACAGCCTCGCGGATCGCGCGCAGAGCTTTGTCGTACTCGCCGCGGTGCAGGCCGAGGAGCGAAAACGCGAGGTTCATGTTGATGGCGTGTCGGGCGACGTCGACGTGGCGGGCCAGCTCGATGATTCCGGTGCGCATGCGAGCGGCTTCGACCAGCTCACCGCGGTAGGCACGGGCGATCACGCCGCCGATTCGCGCGTCCAGCAGGCGGTTGTGTTCGCCGGTCTCGGCATGCAGGCGTGCGGCCTCGTCGTAGGCATCGCGCGATCGTCGCAGGTCTCCAGCATGGGCGCTGGTGAGCAGGCCGATCGCGCCCAGCACGGTCGCGCGCGGTCCGATGGGCGCTGTCTTGGCGAACGCGATCATGCGCTCGCAGGTCTGCGCCATGATCCGCGAATCGGCAGCCTGGGCGGCTGTGTAGGTCATCTCGAGGAGGATTTCGGACCGCGGCCCGTGGCGGTCGGCTGCCAGGAGTTTGTCGGCGCGCTGGAGGCGGTCGATCGTGCCCTCGACGTCCAGACCGTGGCGAAGAATGCGGGCTCGGAGCATATGCAGGCGCGCAACGACGTCGTCGGTCGATGCCGCGTCGTCGATGCCCTGCGCCGCGAGGGCCTCGGCCTGGTCGAGAACGTCGGTGGCTTCGGCTGTCTTCTGAAGCTCCATCAACGCGCGGGCGTGCGTGTGCATCAATTGAATGCGGACGGCCGGTTCGGCGCAGGTCGCGAGCGCGCGGGTACAGGTCTGCACCGCATCGGCACAGTCGCCCTGAGCCAGTTGCACGCCCGCCAGCGAGGCGAGGGCGAGGGAGAGGCTGTCGTTTTGGTGGATGTCGGTGGCCAACTCGACCGCGCGGCGGAGGTCGCGCCGGGCCTCTGCGAACGAGCTCAATCCGAGCGCATAGCGGCCGGCGTGCAGGCTCCAGCGCAGGGCCTCGGCTACGTCGCCGGCGCTGTGGTAGTGGTCGGCGATCGTCGCCAGCCAGGGACGCAAGTTGTCGCGAAAGTGCTCCTGGAGCGCGTCAGCAGTGGCGCGGTGCAGGTCTTCGAGCGTGCCGTCGGTGACGTCGTTGGCCGCGACCATGCGGATCAGCGCGTGGTTGAACGCGACGCGTCGGTCGGGGCTTTCGCTGACATAGAGAAGGCCGCGTCGACAGGCGTGGTCGATCGCCCGTGCGCTGGAGGTCGCGGCGCTTGGGACGGCGTCGAGAACCTTGTCGATAACGGCGAGCGGCGTGTGGTCGCCGGCGATGGCGCAGACCTGGACCACGGCCCGAGTCGCGGCGGGGAGGCAGTCGAGCCGGGCGGCAACGATTCGCGCCGGGTCGCCCGTGCCCAGGTCCGCGAGACGTTCGGCCATGGTTGAGGCGCGGCTGGCCGCCGAGAGCTCGCGCACGTCCAGCGCAAACGACGCGATCTGCTCGACGATGAACGGGTTGCCAGCGGCCGCATGGGCAATCGCCGTGCCCGTGGCGTCGTCCGGCGTGGCCCCGATGAGCGCGCCGGCGAGCTGAACAGCGTCCGTGTCTCCGAGTGCCTCGAGATCGATCCGTTCAAGCCGCAGTCGAGACCGCCATCGCCCCGGAATCGAGCCGCTCTTACGCCGCGCAAGGACAACCAACGTCCCGCCTGGAGGCCGCGTGCCGAGCAGCGCGAGACCGACCTGCTTGGACGCCGCGTCCAGCCATTGAACATCGTCGAGCGCGAGCACGAGCGGACCGGGGTTTGTGCCGCTGGTCAGCGCGGCCACGGCAGCGGTGAGCGCAGATTGGGCAGCGAGCAGCGTGTTTTCGTCCGGATCCTGCCCGCCTGCACCGTCGCGCAGCCACTCGAAACCGGGCCGCGCGCGCTTGAGTCGGTCGGCGATGGACGCGCTGCGCGTGGACTGCAACAACCGTCGCCAGAGCTGCAGCGGGCGACCGGCGGAAAGGCGGTCTACGAGGTCGACGAAGAGGCCGAGGGGACGCAACTCACCTGCGGGGCAAAGGCCGCGCATCACGACGGGAGCGTCGGGCAACTCCGCGCTCACCTGCGCGATCACGGTATCGACCAGGCGCGACTTGCCGACACCGGCCGCTCCGACGAGCTCGACGGCGATCGTGGCGCGGCGCCGGTGCGCGGTCCAGGCCAGATCGACCAGGCGCTCGACCTCGGCGTCGCGGCCGACAAAAACAGTTTCCACGCGCGGATCGCGGTGGCTCGTCAGCACGTCTTGCTCCCCGGGTTCAGGCCGTCTTTCTCAGCGGGCCGTTGCATCCTCGACCGGGTCATCTCAGCGTGGGCGGACGTCAAGCGTGCCAAGCGCCATGCCGCGGATCCCGCGCAGCACCAAAGACACCGGCGCATCAGCGGGTTGGCTGTGCTGTCCGGTGACAAAATGGGTGATGGCGTACTGCACCCGGCGCGGCTGGGGCCCCTGCGGGAAACTGGAGACCTCCGAGAAATCGTCGCCGCCAACCCCGCGCCAGACGTGCACGCGGTCGTCTTCTTCGTTCGCGCCACCCTCCAAGCCGGTCGCGAGCCACACATCACCGCCGCCGGTCGCGGTCACTCCGTGCACGGGCCCCTGCAGCGGACACACGTCGTCGAGGCGGCCCGTCTTGCGGTCAAAGCGCACGGCGAGGTTGCGAAAATCCCCTGCGTCGCGCCCTGCATCGGTCCCCCACACGACCGCATCGTCCAGGAACGCGAGCGCGATGGCTCGCCACCGTTGTCCGCCCGCACCGAGTGTTTCGAAGGTGCGCCCGCCGTCGACCGAGCGCATCAGCCGGCACTCGTCATCTCCGTCGCCGGTGCCCATCCACAAGCTGCCATCGGCGGGGTCGACCTGGACGAAGTGGATGTGCCGAACCTCGCCGGGTGCGAACGTGTACACTTCGTGGAACGTATGGCCGTCATCATCGCTGCGCCAGAGCACGATCGGCATCGCCCGATCCCGGTTGAGGGTGTACTGGGCGACGAAGATACGACCTTCGCGATCGACGCAGATACCGCGCCGGGCGGGCTTTCGGAACGCCGGGTACGTCCACGATCGGGTCCAGACGTCGTCCATGAAGCGCCAAAGTGCGCCACGAACGACGGCAAAGAACGCGCCTGATGGCGTTCGAACGACCGCTGCTACGCCGGCCCGCGCCGCTTGGCCAAGCCATGGAAAACGCGCCGTTCCCGCTCCAGCACCGCGTGCCCAGAGCTTGGTCAAGGGGTCAAACGGTCCTGCACCACCGCGGATCAACAGCTGATTGCCTCGCGAAGCGTACAGCCGCTTGCCGTCGTAAAGCTGCCCGACGACGCCATTGTGGCGCCCGATCACGTCAATACCAGGGGTCTGCCAGTTGTTCATGGGGTCTACGGGACAGCGGCGCGCGGCTCAGCGCATCTCGGCTTTCATGACCTCATAAGTGTTGCCTTGGCGGTCTTTTTCGATGCGGCCGAGCGTGCGTTTCTTCGGCTTGGCTCCGGGCGCGGCGATGGCGATCGCGGCCGTCGTGCTGCCAGCGCCGTCGATATTCTTCCACGCGACGTCGATCGCGAGGTAGCCAGCGATCCCCTTGGGTGCGGTAGCGACCACACGATGCTTCACCGCCTGACCGGTGCGCATAGTGCCGTGGCTTCGGCGCGCGCCGTCTTGCACCGTCACGCCGTCGATCGGCCGTACCTCGGTCACGACGGACTGCGCGTCCATGCTCGATTCGATGACGAAGACGATCGGGGTGGCCGTGTCTGCGGGGAGCTGTCCATCCCGGCTCGCGCGGATCGAAAACGGTGCCGAAGGATCAACCGATACCGAGACGAAAGGTGCCGGCTTGTCCGTCGCAGCGACACCTTTGTCGCCCAGCTCCACATTGCCTGCCGCCTTGGGCTCCGAGCGCGCAACCGGCGGCTGCGCTTTGTCCGCTTGAGCCACTGTCCGCTTCTCTTGCCGCTTGGGCTGGGCCTTGCCGCATCCGCTCGCGATCGCCGCCCAGGCACCAAGCGCGAGGATCGTCGTGAGCGCGGTCGTTTTCGAACCCTTCATCATGCCGTCGTTCTCCAACCCGGAGCATAGCGCGCACGGTCGCCGACCTGAACCACCGCGTGAACGCCCCTGCGCGGCGATGCTCGGCGTGGCTTGTCCGTCGCTGCCTGACCGTCGATGATGGCGCAGATTCCTTGGCGGAGGCACTCGATGGCTACGGCACGGCGCGCATCGGCGCGGACATGGGATGCGCGGCTTTTCGGCTCGGCGGCGACGGCGATCATCGCGGCGATCGCGTTGGCCCCATTTGCGGCGCAGGCCAAGCAGGTCAGCGTCCAGTTCGCGAAGAACAGCGGCATCAAGATGGAAGACCAGATCTTCATCGGTCTGTGCGCTTCGAATCCGTCCGCGGTCGGCTGCGTGAAGCGCGCGAAGAAATGCCGCGACACCAAGGGCTCCTGGCAAGGTTACGACGGCAAAGTCTGCGCCGCCCTGTTGAGCAAGGCCTACGGACCCAAGACCGCCCCGAGCACCAGCAAGCCGGCCCCCAAACCGGCTCCTCCAGCGGCCCGACCTCGTCCTGCCGCGGGATCTGGCGGCCTCGGTAGCAGCGGCAGCGGCGGCATGTCGATCACCGGCGGTCAGGGCTCGAACCTGTCCGGCGCGCGCCGCGCTACACCGCGACGTCGTAAGAAGGTTCGGCTCACCGAAAACCAGAAATGGAAGATCCGCATCCTCGCGTGCAAGAAGCGCCCCGATCTGCCGTTTTGTCGCGAGCTCAAAGGCCTCTGCTACCGGAAATTCCGCACCGCCAACGCGCGGGCTCGCAACGCCTGTCGCCAGCTGGGTTGGGTGCCGCGCCGCAGCCAGCCCAAGCGCAACACGCTTGTCCAACACCGCAACTTCTCGCTGCGTCTTATGGGCTACGACGACAACCACAAGGTCTTCTTCGATGAAAAGACCAAGAAGGCTCAAAACGGCCTCGCCATCGTGCGCGCTCAAAAAGGTGCGCTCGACCGCAAAGACCACATCGCCCTCGACCTCGACATCCAGCTGGGCGGCGAGATGGGCGACGGCGAATCCAAGCTCTTGTTCGACGCGAGTATCGCGGGCGGTTTCGGCTTTTGGTCGGGCGATTCGTTCGGGCTCGCCGTGCTCGGTGGCGTCGGCTACGGCGGCCTGCAGGATCGGGCGCCAGCGACGTTGATGTGGATCGCCGAATCGCTGCTCATCACCCACCCAACGCGTGAGACAAGCGTCGTCCTGCGCGGCAAAGCGGTGTGGATGGGCGATGAGAAACACGTGCGTAAGCGCGGCAGCGAGACGCTTTCTTTCTGCGACGAGTTTATCATCCAGGCCCACGTCTACTATGGCTCCAAGCCCTCGGCCTACCGCAACCGCGACAGCAACGAGTGGTTCTTCGGCGTCGAGATGCGCGAATGGCTCGGCTCGCGAATGTACGGCCTCACGCTCGGCCTCGGCTACAGCCAGAACTAGCGATCCCGGCTCTACGGGCAGCCGGCGATGAGTTTGGTCGCGCTGTTGTTGTTCTCGAAACACTCGACGTCGACGCCGTTTGGCCCCTGCTTGCCGGTGCCGTCGTCGTCGACGCTGACCGAGACGAGCTGCTTGCCCTTGCCCGGGACCTTGGCGTCGCACTTGACGTCCTGGCAGCTCCCGAGCTTGAGCGTCTTCTTCGTCTTCACCACACACGCGATGGTGCCGCCCTTGACCGGGCCCCAGCGAAACGTGATCGCCAACCCGGCCGCCGCGTTCTTGGTGCCGCGATTGCAGATCTTCGCCTTGAGCGTCATCACGCCGGCCTTGCATGCGCCGTTGGTCGCCGCCTGGCTCGTGAAGTCGGGCGCCGCCAGCGGGTTCATCGCGCCCTGCTGGTTTTGGCGGAAGTTGTTCAGGTCCGGCTGCTTCCAGTTGGGTGACCAGGCGCCGGTTGGCGGGATCTCGCCGGCCATGCCGACGTGCGTGATGGCGTACGCGTGCTGGTTCCAGATCGGCCGCGAGTTGACCCATCGGTCCTGGCTGTCCTTGTATACTTGGATGCCCCGCAACGAGCCGAGCATCACGGAGCGGCAGACGTTTCCGACACCGGGCGTCCCCGCGATCATCGGACCACATCGGTAGCTGCTGCCGACGTTTGCACCGCAGTGGTTGTGGTTGGTGCAACGGCAAAACCCTGCGTCGCAAATGCCGCTCGCGCAGTCCTTGCTGCCCTTGCACCGCAGCCCCTTGAAGACCTTGTCGACCGGCAGTGTGGTGCCGGGGAGCACGCCGTTGAAGCTCTTGCAGCCGTTGTACATGCCGCAGTTGGTGTTGCTCGGCACAACAAGCTCGGACTTGAAGTCGCCGTCGACGTCGGCCACCACGGGGTTTTCGTACCAGGTGCATGACGTGTGGTAGGCCGAGAACATCACCTCGCCGCTCACCCCGTCGTAGACCCGCGCGAAACACTCATCGGCGTAAACGGCTTCAGCCTTGCCGTCGCCCTCGAAGTCGAAGATCGACGAGCCCGTGACGGAGCTGCTGTGGTCCTTGCTCTTGCGGGTCCACAAGATCCCGTTGGTCGCAAGCGAGCTGCACACGGTCTTCTTCGCGCCGGCTTTGCAGTCGGGATCAAAAACGCTGTAGCTACCCTTGCCAGCGAGCGCCATCTCGACGCGGCCGTCCTTGTCGACATCGCCGAGCGTGGGAGGACCGCCTGTACCGCCGCCGGGAAGCGTCACCGGGCCGAAAACGACGCGCCCCGCGATGGTCTGCACCCGCGCTTTTCCGGCGCTGACCACCGCCACTTCCGCGATGCCGTCGAGCTTGCTGCGGTCGTCCTTCTTGGGGTCCTTGCCGAACGTTCCGAAGTCCGCGACTGCGACGTGTCCGCGCGGTTGGCCGGTCTTGTTTTGCAGCTTCCATTTCTTGGCTTTGGTCCACTCGTACACGCTGTGGCCGTCGACGAGCTCGGGCAGCTTGTCACCGTCGACGTCCGCGACCACGGGGAACGTGCCGACGCTGTAGGGCAAGGCTCCGAGCGTCTTGTCGAGGACCTTGCCGTTGTGATCGACGACTGTCCCGCCGAGCAGCACTTCGGGTTTGCCGTCATCGTCCAGATCGTGGATCGACGGCCCCTGCCACATGCCACCGCCGAGCAGCGGAGCCGAGGTCCACAGCTGCGCCCAGATACCCGTTTGCTTGGCATACGAATACGCCACCAGGCCGCCCCCGCAGGTCACAGCGATGACCTCGGGCGCGCCGTCGCCGGTCAGATCGGCACCCGCCAGCGGCGTCGCGGCGCGAATCTTCACCGTGTCCAACGTCGCGAGCTGTTTGCAATCCGTCCCGCGAATGACACGGATCACCCCGAACTTGCCGCTTGCGCATGCTGATGCCGGGCTGCCGCCGTCCTCACCGTCGTAGCCAACGAACAAGATCGCGGGGGAAACCACGTCCGAGAAGCCGTCAAGCGGCATGACGATCGGCGTGCCGAGCACGTTGCTGTGCTTGGGGTACTTGTCGCCCTTGGGTGGCGCGTCCCACTTGCACTGCAGGGTTGGCGAGAACACGCCGGGTGGCTTGATGACCTCGCACAGGGCGTTGGCCTTGCTCAGCGGCGGTGAGCCGTAGGGAAGGCACAGCCCGGCCAGGCAGCCGTGATCGGACAGACAGTCGTCGCCGCTTTTGCACGCGCCACTTGGCGTCACGCAGAGGCCGGCGAGGCATTTTTGGCCCGCTTTGCAGCAGACGGAGTTGACGCCGCAGAGCGGAGTTGGGCAGGGCGGCGGTCCAGCGTCTTTCGGTCCAGCGTCTTTCGGTCCGGCGTCTTTCGGCCCGGCGTCGGGGGGGCCACTGTCATTTGGACCACCGTTTGGACCTCCGTCGTTGGAGCCGCTGTCGTTTGGGCTGGGGGCATCAGCACCTTGCGTGTTGTTGGAGGCGTCGCCGCCGGACGTGCCGGAATTGGGCGTGTCGGACGCCGACGAACCGTCGATCAGGGCGTCCTTGGACCCCGCGCCCGCGCCGTCTCCGCCCGAACTCGACGCGCTACCGTCCCCGGCGCCGCTTGAAGTTGCCCCGCCGCTGGAGCCGGTCACGTCGCTGACGCCCCCGCCATCGCCGAGTTGGCCCGACCCGCTTGAGTCGGCGACACCACCGCTGCTGGTTGCGCTGTCGTCGATGCCCGAGCTGGACGTATCGAGCGTGTCGGTTCCGGCGAAACAGACGCCGTCGGGGCAATCGCCCGCAAATGTCGGGCCGCCCACCTTGAGTTGACTTGGGCCATCGCGCTGGCTGCCGCACGCCACCGCCGCCGACAGGACCACGACGATCGCCGCACTGAGCTTCATTCGTCCTTTCACAGCCGCGCAACTGCGCATCTCCGCCTCGCTTGCGATCTGAATGGGTGGATTATGGCCGGTCTGGAGCCGCAAATCACCGTGATCCTCGATGTATGGGCCTTTTTCGTCCCGGATGGCGATTTTTTTGACAACGGAGCAAATCGTGGCAGCCGCCGGGCAAAAACATAGAGGTTACCGGTCATTATCCTCCATAACGCGAGTCTTTTCCACACCTTGCGGATCGGCCGATTTGCAAGCTCCGGCGCATTCGGGCTAAGACACCGACCCTTCCGCGCGCCAAATCGCGGCGCGCACCAAGATGCCCTGTCGACACCCATCATGCTTTCACGCTACCTCTCCCTCGCCATCAGCTGCCTGACCCTGTGCTTGGTCGCGATCCTCGCATCGCCCGCACCCGCCGCTGCCCAATCCGGCCGCATCACGGACGTCGAGTTGCTGCGCGAAGCCCTCTACAGCTGCCGCAACCTCGCACCGAGCCGTCGTCACCAGGTCGACCTGACGCAGCTGCAGCGCATGTTGGATCTCGAACGAGCAACCGGCGTGCCCGAAGTCTACCGCGGCATGACCGTCGCCAAAGCGTGCATCGAGTCGGGTTTCACCGCCAAGATCTCAGGCGACTGCAAAGACGGTGAGTGCAAGGCCGTCGGCATGTTTCAGCTCTGGCCGTGGACCACCCGCTTTGGCGTTGATCGCACCGATCCCGTCGACTCGGCTCGTTTCCTGCTCGACCGCGTCCAAATCGGCCTCGAAGGTCGCCGACTTCGCCGCCGCTGCCCCAACATCCAAAGCGAACTCGAAGCGTTTCGGCTCGCGTGGCTGCGCATCAATCGAGGCCCGCTCATCCGCGGTCGCCAGCGCTGCCACGGCACGCCGCACGGCCTCACGCGCCTGCGCCAGTGGAAACGCAACATCGCCCGCAAACGCGCCGTGCAACGCCGCAATCGCCGCCGCCTCAAGCTCAAACCAGCCCCGCGTATCGCCCGCTACTCGGCGACCAGCGCGTTCGGCGACTACCGCCCGGTTCGTCGATACTAGTGGTCCGTTTCAGGAGTCTTGATGAGTTGCCGGCCTGACGTCGGACCACTAGCTTTCATTTGCAAGGGGCCTCGCAGGGGAGGCCCCTCGGCCCGAAAAGCGTGGTTTTCGTGCCTCACCCCAACCTCCGCTGCGCGGCTGTATCTCGTTGTCGTCAACTGATCGTTTCCCCTGCAACGAGACACTGGACCGGGTTCAGTTCGCAAGTTGCGCGAGCGCCCATCGCGGTAACGTCGATTCGACCCACGCTGCCACGATCAGCATCACGGTTGCCGTCGCCAGGAGCTTGCCGCCGGCGACCAGGACTTGCCGGGTTCTCGGGTCGGACACCCCGTACTTGAAGACCGCGCGCGAGATGAAGACCGAGGCGAGCGTGGCGGACACGTAGCCGGCGGCCTCCAAGACCAGGTGCGGCAGAACGGCTGCCGTTGCGACAGTGACGAAGAGCGCGGGTGACACGTCGGTGACCGCAGCCCCCCGCGCGACAAGCACAACAAGCACGAGAGACCATGCGCACGCGTTCCACGCGATGGTCAGCAGCGCCCCGTACGCGTGGTAGACGAAGGCCAGACAGAAGAACGCGACGAGCACCTGCAGGTTGTGGCGCAGCACGCCGTCGAAGTCGGCGAACTGGCGGTCCAGGATCGTCCCGTCGCCGACGGCTGCCGACGCGAAGATGAAGCCAAACCCCCCGCGGGTCTGGTCCTCGCCAAGCAGCGCTGCAGCGACCGCAAACGCCGCGACAACCCCCATGAACATCGCGAGGACGCTGCCGGCAGTGCGCAGGTTGACGTCCCGTGGCCGCTGTCGAGCCAGCCAGATCGCGTCGCGGTTCTCAGCCAGCAGGTAGCGAAACCATGTGGTCAGCGCCGCCGCCGCCAGGAACACCGAAACCAGGCCCTTCTCCGGCAGGTTCCAGGCGTGGCTCAGGAACAGGCCGATTCCGCTGAGCAGGCAGCTCCCCGCGAACAGCTGTGGATAGCGATACAAGTCGTCGCGCGGCTGCCAACGAGACAGCGAGATGGCCATCGAGATGTCCGCGCCGCCCATACCGCCAGGCGCACCGCTGGAAGTGTGGCGTCGATGCGGGGGTGGGCCGTGGGGAAGCTCGCGTCGCTCCATGCCCTGTTTGTACGTGGCGAGCGTGAAAATGCCAGACATTGCCGTCCGCGCCGCGCGTTCGGGGCGGAACCAGCCGTGACCGATGAGCGCTTGCGATGGCCGCCACACCCGTCGATGATGCGCCGATGAACGAGCCAGAAGACGTCATGCAAGCCGGTGCCAAACCGACCGACGATCACATTCACGTCCATTTTCCGCTCGATGTCGACGAAGGCTGGCCGCCTGTTGCCGTCGAAGCGGTTTGGGCGATCGACAACGGCGACGGCACCGCTCGGCTCGACAACGTGCCCTTTTTCGCGATCGGTGTTGCCTACCAGGACCTCGTCGCGGTCGCGGAGGACGACGCGGGCTGCCACCAATTCGCCGGTGTCCAGGCTGGCAGTGGACACAGCACCGTGCGGGTCATCGCCGCAGAAGCCGCCGCGCTGCCCGGGTTCATCGAAAAGCTCGTGACGCTCGGGTGCGCTTTCGAACGGTCGTATATCGCCGCGCTGGCCGCCTTCGATGTGCCGCCCCATGTCGACTATGCCGCCATCCGCGCGTGGCTCGACGAGCAAGAAGCCGCCGGGGTCCTCGACTACGAAGAAGGCAGCCTCGCCTCGCAGCATGCCGAAGCGGCCAACGTCGCGGACGCGATCCACTGATGTCCGTGTCCCGCGTGCTCGTAGTCGTCGCTGTGAGCGTCGCGATCCATGCGTGCTCGGACTGTTCCCGAAGCGGGCGCCGGAGGTGATCGAGATCCCGGTCGCCGAAGCGCCCATGCTCGCCGCCACGATTCACGCGGCCAACGCCAAGGTGTTCGCCAACGGCTGGAACGTCGACGCCCTCGAAAACCTCGTCGGCCACCAACCCAAGGGCTACCTGAAGATGTGGAGCGACGGCTGCGACATCGTGCAGACCGAATACCCCGCGGCGGCGTTGATCGCGCTTGGCCGGGCTTCGAAATAAGGCGCGTGGCGGCGTCAGCTACAGGCCGAGGTGTGCCATGACGGATGCGCGCAGTTTTGCGAGCCGCTCGGCGTGCTCGGTCCGGGCGTCGGCGAGCTCGTCGGCACCCTGCACGTCGGCGATGCTGTCGGCGTAGAACTTGATTTTTGGCTCCGTACCGCTGGGTCGGACGATGAGCCGCGCGCCGTTGGCGTCGTGCAAGACCAGGACGTTGGATGCCGGCAGGTTGAGCGGGTCGGCCTCACCTTCCGCTGACCACGCCGACCCGTCCTGCACATCGTAGCGGGTCGTGATGGCGACACCGCCGAGCTCCGCGGGCGGCTCATTGCGCAGCTTCTCCATCGCCGCGTCGATCAGGGCTTTTCCGGTCGCGCCGGGCAAACGCACCGACCACTGCGCACCGACAGCCATACCGTGGTTGACCGCGATCGTGTCGAGTTGGTCGAGCAGCGTCTTGCCCTGGCCTTTGAGCCACGCGGCGAGCTCCACCATGCGCACGGCCGCCGAAACCCCGTCCTTGTCGCGCACCAGGTCGCCGACCGAGTAGCCGATCGCCTCCTCGTAGCCCATGACGAAGCGCTGCCCGACCGTTTCCCCCTCGAACCCGGCCTGGGCGAGCCACTTGAAGCCGGTCAGCGTCTGCCGGAAATGCGCGCCGTTGTTCGCGGCGATTCGGCCGAGCAGGGGTGACGAAACGATGGTGGTGACCGCGAGCTTCTCCTTGTCCCCGACGTCGCTGTGTTCGAGCGCGTCATTGCCGAGCAACCAGCCGATCTCGTTGCCCGAGAGCATCCGATAGCCGTCGCCCTCAGGCACACCAACTGCGAGCCGATCGGCGTCCGGGTCGTTGGCGAGCAGGAGCTCAGCGCTCACCTCGTCGGCGCGGGCGAAAGCGCGATCCATGGCGCCGTCTTCCTCGGGATTGGGAAACGCCACGGTCGGGAACGCGCCATCGGGTTCGGTCTGCTCGGAGACGGAGCACAAACCCTCGAGGCCGGCCCGTCGCAAGGCGCGCACAAGCAGCCGGTGGCCGACACCGTGCATCGCGGTGTGCACGACGCAGAGCGGGTTTTCAGCGACCGCGCCGGGGTGAAGCGACGCGCTGGAAACGCCCTCGAGATACGCGCTGATGACACCGTGGCCGGGCGGCTTGCGAAGACCCTGCTGGGCCTGCTCAAACGGGCTTGGGCGCTGCATTTGGGCGATCGGTGGGGCCTTATCGATGCAGGCCGCGATGCCGCCGTCATGGGGCGGGATGATCTGGCTGCCGCGCGACAGGAAGACCTTGAAGCCGCTGTCTTGGGGCGGGTTGTGGCTGGCGGTGACGACGACCCCGGCGGCGGCCTGGAGGTGGCGGATCGCGAACGCGCAGACCGGTGTCGGCTGCACGTCGTCGAACAAATGCACGGGAATTCCGAGCCCGACGAGGACTGCCGTGGTGTCCTCCGCGAACCGGCGACTGAAATGGCGACCGTCGTAACCGACCACCACGCCGTTTGTGTACAGCGCGCCATCTCCGCCGGCGCCGTCGCGCAGGTAGCGACCGAGACCCCACGCGGCCCGCATCACGACGACGCGGTTCATGCGATTGCTGCCGGGGCCGATGCTGCCGCGCAGTCCAGCGGTTCCAAAGCGCAGATCGCCGTCGAAGCGGTCGGCCAACTCTTCGAGCGCGTCGGGGTGGCCGTCTTCGCAGCGGGCGATGAGGGTTTGGAGCTCCGCGCGCGTCGCTTCGTCGGGATCGTCAGCGGCAAATTCGCGAGCGCGGACGAGCAGCTCGGCGGGGGCGTTTTCGGCGGTCATGACAGCTCCGGAGGCGAAGAAGCGAGGCGGCGCACTTTACCGCAACGATCCGACACGTGCACTTGCCCAGAAACGGCCGGGGCGCAACACTCGGAGGCCTCAAGTCCCCATTATCACCGCCACCACGCGCCGGCCTCGTCCTGTGCGTGGCCATGGACCGCTTGTGCTGCCTGGCCCCGGACCACGTCGCTTTCCATCGTATCGCTGCGCCGTCATCGCACGGTATGTGGTGGGCCTTGCGATGATGATGGTCTCGCTCGGTGCCGGTGACGCCGCCGCGCTGTCCACGTCGCCCGGTCCGCTGGCGCGCAGTCACAGCAAGCTCGAAGGTAAAGGCAAGTGCACCAAGTGCCACACGCCCCAAAAAGGCGTCACCGACGACAAGTGCCTCGACTGCCACAAGGAAGCCAAGCAGAGCAAATACCACTGGAAGATGACCAGGGCGTCGGGCAAACCCTGCGCGAAGTGCCACCGCGACCACCGCGGCCGCGACTTTCGGATGATCCGCTGGCGCCCCGAAGCGCACTTTGACCACCGCAAGACCGGCTTCAAGCTCGTCGGCAAACACACCAAGCTGCAGTGCGCGAACTGCCATAAGAAACCGGGCCGATGGATGGGGCTGCAACAGGCGTGCAAGAGCTGCCACACCGATCCGCACAAGCCGACGCTCGGCGGCGACTGCAAGAGCTGTCACATCGAAAAAGCGTTCGCGCCCGCGACCCGGTTCAACCACGACAAGGCCAAGTTCAAGCTGCGCGGCAAACACAAAGACGTCGCTTGCAAGGACTGCCACAAGGGCACCGGCACCAAGGGCAAGTATCGCGGCCTCAAGTTCGCGGCCTGCAACGATTGTCACAGCGAGCCGGTCAAGAATCACAGCCGCGGCATCGACTGCAAGGACTGCCACACCATCAAGGGCTTCGACAAGGTGACGCGCGCCGCCGCGATGCGCTTGCACAAGAAGTTGGCCCTGCCGCTGCGCCACAGCCACGAGAAGCTGGCCTGCGAGAAGTGCCACACCAAGCGCAAGAAGAAGGCAGCCACGCCCGCCAAGCGATTGGCCGCGTTCACGGGGCTCAAGGCGACGTGCGGTTCATGTCACAAGGACGCGCACAAAAAGCGCCTCGGCGATAAGTGCGCCGAGTGCCACAAGGAGACGCGGTTTCGCGACATCGACAGCAAACGCTTCAACCACAAGCTCACCGGGTTCCGGCTGCGGGGTCGGCACCGCCGTATCAAGTGCACCAAGTGCCACGCCCCGTCGGGAGATTACGAATACCGGTTCCGCGCTACCCGCGGCGAAAAGTGCACCGATTGCCACTACGACCCGCACGGCGACTTCAAGTCGGTCAAAGGCGGCGATACGTGCGAGACCTGCCACAGCGAAAGCGGTTTTGCGCCGGCCAGCTTCGACCTCGATAGCCACAAACAGACCCGTTTCGCGCTGCGTTATGCCCACCGCGTTGTGCCATGCGGGGCCTGCCACCCCAAGACCGAGCGCGCCGACGACGACAAGAAGACGATCGCCCAGCTGATCGGGATCGATAGCCGGTGCACGGGCTGTCACGGCCGGCCACATGGAGGCCAATTCGACCGCCGCAAGCCATCGCTCGAGTGCTGGGAATGTCACCAGGAGACCAAGTTCGCCGATCTGCAGTTCAACCACCAGGCGTCGCGATTCCCGTTGCAGGGCGCGCACAAGGACGCCAAGTGTAGCCAGTGTCATACGCGTCCGGGCCATACGCTTGCGGCCGCCAAACAAGCCGCCGACGACCCGGGGCCGGTGCGGTTTACGGGTACCTCCAAGCTCTGCGCCGATTGCCACTCCGATCCGCACGCGCGGCAGTTCCGCAGCAACGGCCCCGAGAAGACCTGCAGCGATTGCCACACCGTGCGCAAAGGGTTTTCCATCGAGTCGTTCGATCACGCCAAGAAGACGCGCTTTTCACTCGCCGGCAAACACGCCCAGGTCGACTGCAAGAGCTGCCACCGCCCCGTCGCGATCCAGGGAACGTCGGGCAAGGCGGAAAAGGTCGTTGTCTATCGGCTCGGCCAGGCGGCGTGCGAGACCTGTCACTTCAACCCCCACGCGGACAAGAAATGAGGCGCATGTCCGCGGTTTATGGTGGTGATTGGCGCTCGATGAACGGGTGCAAGGCCCCGTTTTGGATGGCGTTGAGCGCGTTGCTGTTGTGTGCGACGGGGACCGCGCATGGAGCGACGCCGAAGAAGGCAAATCCAGTGGCCGAAAAGTCCGATCCAGCGCACAAGAAGACATCCGTCGTGGTGAAAAAGGCCAGCCCCACGCCCAAGAAGGCCGCCAAGTCGGGCCCCAAGACGGCGAAGAAGGCCGCAGCCAGCAAGACCAAGATGACGTGGCAGTGTCACGTTTGCCACACGACGGCGGGCTGGTCGGCGATCCCCAAGCGCATCACGTTCGACCACCGAAAGACCGGTGTGCCGCTGTTCGGAGCGCACAAGACGGCGCCCTGCGTCGGCTGTCACAAACCGCACCGGCGCGCCGGCAAGGTCCCCCGGGAATGCGTCGCCTGTCACACCGACAGCAACGGCCTTGATGCCCACCGCGGCGAGCTCGGCAAACGTTGCGAGGACTGCCACACCACGACCACCTGGAATCGACCCCGGCGCTTTCCCAAACACGACGCGACGCGCTTTCCGCTCACCGGCGCGCACACGTTCGTCGCCTGCCGTTCCTGTCACACCCGGCGCGGTCGCGACACCTACCGAGGCACCCCGGCCACGTGCGATGGCTGCCACAAGAAGACCGCGCTCGCCGTCGGCTATTTCCCGCACGACCAGCTGAGCACCGGCTGCAACCAATGCCACTCGACGTTCGCCTGGTCGCCTGCCCGCGTCGACCAC
Source organism: uncultured Enterobacteriaceae bacterium (assembly GCA_964560875.1). Taxonomy (GTDB): domain Bacteria; phylum Myxococcota_A; class UBA9042; order UBA9042; family UBA9042; genus CAZLMW01. The sequence continues at coordinate 4,957 of CAZLMW010000054.1, read as the reverse complement.
AGCATCTGGTGGCCGCTGCTCGGTCGCCACGCCGAGATCACCGCCTGCAAGACCTGCCACACGACCGGCAAGTTCAGCGACCAGAGCCGTTTTTGCATCGGCTGCCACCAACCGGCGCGCGACAAGGCCTATCCCAACCACAAGGCGCTCGGCTTCGGCGACACCTGCGACAACTGCCACCAATCATTCGGCTGGAAATTCCTGCGCCCCGGGTTCCACGAGAAGTGGTTCGCCCTGCAGTCCGGACCACACCGCAAGTTCGCGGGCGGCGGCCAGTGCAGCAGCTGTCACACCCAGGGCATCGGCGGCGGCAAGTTCGAGTGCACCGGCTGTCACGACGGCACGCACGAGAAGACCCGCACCGAGGCCTTGCACAAACATATCGGCGGCTTCCAGTACAAGAACACGGCTTGCAAGAGCTGCCACCCCACCGGAAAACTCTAGGACCTGCCACGACCCATGCGCCGCTTCTTCGCCCGACCTGTTCTCGCCGCCGCGACCTTGCTGCTCGCCGGTGTGGTTGGTCTATGCGCGGCTGGACGAGTCGACGCGGCTGTCGTCAAAGCAGTGACGGGGCCGACGAAGAACGCGCCGTACGGAACCGCGTACGTGGAGCTCGCCAAGGGTGAGCGGGTCGCTGCGGGCGGGTTGCTCAAGCGCTCGGGCAAGTCGGGAAAGTCGCTGCAGGTTCTCGCTGTGTACGACAACCGGGCGCTCATCAAGGTCGCGCGCAGGGCGCGGGTGCGGGTCGGCACAAAACTGGCCGTCTACAAGCAGACCAAGGACGGAAAAGTCGCCGCTGCGCCGCCAAAATTTGATCGGACGGGGCGCGACTGGCAGATCGAAAAAGCGCGTGAAGTGGTCGTTGCCCTGCAAGGCGGCGATTGGGTCATCGTGCGCTCCAAGCCGCGTGAGTTGGTCAAGTGGCGAGGCGTCAGCGCCCATGCGGCCGGGGGCGATAAGGTTCGCGGGGATATCCGCCTCATCGGGATCGCGGTGCGCCGTGCGTTGCCCAGGCAGACGTGGCTGCAGATGCGGCTCGGCAGTCGGCTCGAAGCGCCACGTCTTTTCGGTTTGCCGATCGCCTATGCGCACGACCTCTCCGTCTACGTCGACACCATCGGCACGGACCAGGGAGGCCAGCGGGCGCGCAGGTTGCTCGAGATCCGGCGCCTCGAATTCGGCACGCAGCGTTCGGCAAATCGGTCATGGAACGCGCGCGGCGGACGTATCCAGGTCGCGGACGGTTCGGGTTGGCAGACCGTCGACGGCGCCGCGGTTGGATTCAGGGTCGGCGACGCGATCCGCGTGTCGGCGTACGGCGGTCTCGGTCCCGACATCGTGAGCTCGCGCCTCGTCGCGGGAGTGCAACGATTCGGCGCGGCGGTGGGCTACGAATCCAGCGCGGGCGGCATCGATACGCACGCGACCTTTGGCTACAGCGGCAGCCTCTACGACGGCGGGCTCGACCGGCAGCTATTCGGCGTCCGCGTGCACCATCAACGCGGTTTTGGCACCATCAACGCCGACCTCGATTTGGCGCTCGGCCAACCCGACTTGCCGACCGGGTACAGCCGCTTCAACAGCTCACCCATACGCCTGCACCGCGCCTGGCTCGGCTTCACCAGCCAACGATTCGCCGACGCCGTCGCTCGTGTGCGCTACAGCTACTACGCAACCCAGGCTTGGAACGAGGTCCTCGCGACGATGCCGACCGACGCGCTCATCCTCTCCGACCGTCACAACGCCGTCGTTTCCCTCGACTGGCGCAGGGCGGACGGACCGTGGCTGAGCCCGATGCTCTTTGGCGGGTGGGCCGACGCCGATGATCGCTTCGACGGTGGGCGCGTGGGTGCCGGACTGAGCGGCGGTTTTGCTGGCACCGATTGGTCGATCTACGCGGGTGGATCCCACCAAATGGGGCTCGTCCAGACCATCGAGAAGGCCGAAACAAGCTCCGAACAACGCAACGGGCACATCGACCGCAGCAGCTTGTTCGCGGGCGGCCGCTACCGGGTGAATCGATCGCTGGGACTGGGCATGCGCCTGTCCGGCACCAACTCGCGCGTCTGGCCGGTCGACGCCGAAGCCACCCGAGTCCGAGCGCGCCTGTCCGCCGACTGGTTTGGACCGCCCTGGACCGTTACCGCCACCATCGGAGCCGACCGAGCGCTGCAGATGGAGTCCTTCTACGGCGATGAACGCGTCAACTTCTACGACGCCGCACTGTTGGTCCGCCGGAGCCTGCCATGAGCCGCGCCCAAACCCGCAAAGTCCGCGCGATGGTCGATCTCGGCGCGCTGTTCGTCGCGACCGCGGTCCTGGTCCTCGTCTACACGTGGTACCAGGACTTCTACGAGCTGCCGATCGACGCCCGCATCGACCACGATCGCTACGACGACCTGAAATCGGGCGGCACCATCGGCCGCTGGCTGGGCACAACGGCGGTCGTCTTCTTCTTCCTCAACCTGCTGTACGCCGTCCGGCGGCGGATGCGGGTGCTTCGCAAGCTGGGCCACCTGCGATCGTGGATGACGGCCCACATGCTGTTCGGGCTGCTTGGCGGCGGTCTTATCGCGTTGCATGCCACGTTCGAGATTCGCTCGGAAGCGGCCAAGTTCTCGGCCTACGCGGTCATCGTCCTCGTCGTCACCGGCATCATCGGCCGCTACATCTATGCGCTCGTGCCCCACACCGCGACGGGCGAAGAGGAGCCCAAAGGCCTTCACGGGCGAACAGAACAGAGCTTGCGAGCCCTGCGCGACCAGCTTGGCGCCGATCATCCCCTCGTTACCGAAATCACAGAGAAATCGCAGGTCAACGTCAAGCCAGAGCGAAACCTCATCAAGGCGTTGCTGCGCATTCCGGGCGAACCTCTCCGGCGAGTTTCGGCGTCCGTCGCGCTGTCCAAACATCTCGACGCGCTCAAGGGCGAATGGTCGGGCGCGGCCCTTGAATCCATCGAAAGCGACGCGCGTGAAGCGCTGCACAGCGGACAGGCCTACCAGCTCGCGGGCGCGACGAGCCGCATCCTTCGGTCGTGGCGCAACATCCATCTCTTCTTTGCGCTCGTCATGGCTTACACGGCCTACGCGCACATCCGCAGCGCCTTCGAGGTGGGATTTGGCTGGAACCTCCCCGACCCGCTCTGGCCATGGGGGCTCGCCGCGCTGTCTCCTTTCCTGCTCGCCGTCGCGCTTGAGATCGACTTCCGCCGCAAACGCCGTCGCCCCAAGGTCAAGCAAGAGGCGTCCGACGATCCGCCTCCCGCGCCGCCGCCCACGCTGCACCCCTATATCGATCCAAACGTGTGCATGGGCAGCGGCTCGTGCGTGCAGGCCTGTCCCGAGGGCGACATCCTCTCGATGCTCGACGCGCGCTCCCGACTGACCGAACCGAGCCTCTGCGTCGGTCACGGCGAGTGCTACCGCGGCTGCCCGGTGCAGGCGATCACGCTCGTCTTCGGCAACTTCAAACGCGGCGTCGATATCCCCGAGGTGAGCCAGCACTTCGAGTCGTCGGTGCCCGGCATCTACCTCATCGGCGAGCTGACCGGCATGGGCCTGATTCGCAACGCGGTCCGCCAGGCAAACCAAGCGATGGCGCACCTGGCCAAGCAGCGTAAATCCGACAAGGGATCGCTGCCCGATGGCATGGTGGACGTCTGCATCGTCGGCGCCGGACCGGCTGGAATCGCGGCATCGCTCGGCTGCATCGAGCGCGGCATGACGTACGTGACCCTGGAACAGGAAAAAGCCAGCGGCGGCGCCGTCAATCACTACCCCAGGCGGAAGCTGGTGATGACCGAACCGATGCACCTGCCCATCTACGGCAAGGTGCGCATGTGGGACGTCACCAAGGAAGAGCTGGTCGAGCTGTGGGACGACGTGCGGGCCAAGACGGGCTACGAGGTGCGTACCGGCGTCAAAGTCGACAACTGCGAGTCCCTCGGCGAGGGCAAGGGCTTTCGGGTTGTCGTCAAGGGCGGCGATGACGTGCTCGCGCGGCGCGTGTTGCTGGCTGTCGGACGGCGCGGCACGCCCCGAAAACTTGGCGTGCCCGGTGAAGAGTCGGCCAAGGTGATGTACTCGCTGCTCGAACCCGACCAGTTCGCGGGCCGCAAGATGGCGGTGACCGGCGGCGGTGACTCGGCGCTTGAATCGGTGCTCTCGTTGGTCGAGGCAGGCGCCGAGGAAGTGCACCTGATCTACCGTCGGGACAGCTTTGACCGCGCCAAAAAGCGCAACCAGCAGCGCATCGCGGAGCTTGCCGGGGCCGGGACCATCAAGCTGCACCTCAAGAAGAACATCGGCGAGATCACCGACGGCACGATCGTCCTCAAGGAATGTGGCACCGAGATCGCCAACGACGAGGTGGTGGTGTGTGTGGGCGGTACGTTGCCAACCGGGTTGTTGAAGTCAGCTGGCGTGCAGGTCTCGCAGCACTTCGGCCGTCCGATGGAGTAGCCGCGCCTTTGATGGCAAAGCCGGGTACCCTCGAGACACCAGATGCCGATCGACTCTGACCCGCGTGTTCGCAAAAGTGAGCCGCTATACGACAGCGCCAGGATGCGCTTTGTGGTCGCGACCATCGCCGGGTCCGACGGATCCCGTATCGAGCGTGGGTTGGTCGAACATCCTGGATCCGTTGTGATTCTCGGTGTCGATGATGGCCACGTGATCCTGATCCGGAATCGCCGGTGGACGGTCGGCAAGGTGTTGCTTGAGCTTCCGGCCGGGACGATGACCCGCGGTGAGGACCCCACGGCTGCCGCGGCCCGCGAATTCACCGAAGAAACGGGCTATCGGGCGTCATCGCTGCAAAGACTGATGGCCTTTTACGCCGCTCCGGGAAGCTCGGATGAGCGGATGGTCGGCTATGTCGCGACAGGCTTGGAACACGTGGGCCAAGCGCTCGAAGCAGACGAAGAAATCGAGGTTGTCCGCGTTCCCACCGC
>CAZLMW010000053.1:5822-52649 GCA_964560875.1 uncultured Enterobacteriaceae bacterium | reverse complement strand
CAACGGAAGCAACGGAAGCAACGGAAGCAACGGAAGCAGCGGAAGCAACGGAACGTGCCCGGCCGACAAGAAGTCCACCTGCCCCTACGCCAACAACAAGTGCGGCTCGCAGACCAAGAAGTCCGCCTGCGGCAACGGCAACTCGGCCAACACCTGCGGCAACACCAACCCGTGCGCGGCCAAGGGTTGCAAGACCACCAAGACCTGCACCTGCATCGATGACAACTGCACCTGCACCACGACGTGCACCTGCAGCAACTACACGCCCAACGACGACGGCGATTCGGGCAGCGGCGGCAGCGGTGGCAGCGGCAACAGCGGCGGAAGCGACGGAAAGGCCCCCTGCAAAGCCTGAGTCACAGGCCTCACTCGTCGGCGAAACTCCCCTCCAGCCGACCACAGCGACCTCCGCATTGCGCGGGGGTCGTTGTCTTTTTGCGCGCGACTTATTTCAGGATGAAACGGCCGCCCATCCACCCGTACTTGAACGTGGCGGTGTTGCGCTTGATGTAGCCGCCCAACATCGCCTCGGTCTTGCAGTTCATCGTCAGCGTGGTCGGCGCGTCGGCCACAGAAAACACCGGCGCGTCGCAGATCTCAGCCTGGTTCACGGCGCGGTTGGCTTTGCTCTTGAAGGAGGTCGACGTGCGCTCGAAGACCGTGCTCGAAAGGCTGCCCGCGTTCGTGTAGAGGCCCCAAAAACGGCGCGTTTCCAGCCCCTTGGCCATCGCATCCACGCGCTTTGAGAGGACGAACACGCGCCAGGCGTCGCGATGAGTCGTCAACGGCACACGCTTGAGTTTGGCGGCGCGCGCGTCCTTGTCGTAGGCCGCACAAACCGAGAGGCGGATCGCCTTGTCGAGCTTGAGCTTCCGTTTGCCGCTGATGAGCAGCAGGTGGCACACGGGCACGTCGTTGTTCTGCAAGCGAACCAGCGCGGCGCGTTTCTTGTCGGGGGACGACGCGGTCGCGATGACGCGTGCGTCGCGCGATTCGACGCTGAAGTGGCGAACAGCGAGCTTCTTGATAGCGCGTTTGGGGCCGGCGTTGGCCGCGGGGATGGCGCCGAGGAGGCAAATCACGAGGGCGCACGCGAATGCGCGGAGATGAACGGTCATCGGGAGCTCCAGCATCGGGATCGAAGGGCCGCGATCTGCGACCGGAGGGGACAGGCGGCAAGACCATGCCCCATGCGTGCGGTTGGCGTCCATGAAGCGTTGTGCGCGGCTGCAAGGCACAGTCCTTTCTGTTATATCCGTTGTCCCCTTGGGAGCCGCAGGTGCCCAGCTCGACCGACAAACCCACCAAATCGGCCACTGCTGGCCTCATCCCCACCGACCATTCCGGCACGTTGCTCGACGGCCGCTATCGGCTGTTGGAACGCATCGCTGTCGGCGGCATGGGCGAGGTCTATCGCGGTCGTCACGAGCTGATGCGCCGCGAGGTCGCCGTCAAGCTCCTGGCCGACGATATGCTCGAGGGTTCCGGCCAAATCGAGGGTTTCAAACGCGAGATCGACGCGATCGCCGAGATCGATCATCCCAACATCATCGAGATTTACGACGCAGGCTATTGCGACAACGTCGGCCACTACGCAGCGATGCGGATGCTCACGGGAGTCGACCTCGCGGAGCGAATCGCCAAGGGCGCGCAGCTCACGATCCTTGAGATCCTCCAGGTCGCGCGCCAAACGGGGCGGGCGCTCGCCGCGATCCACGAAAAAGGCATCATCCATCGCGACGTCAAGCCGGAGAATATCTTCCTGGCTGAAGATGGAGACTCGGCGTTCGGGTGGACCGTTCGCGTGCTCGATTTCGGCGTCTCAATGGTGCTGCACCAGGTCGCCGGCTCGCGCAAGAAAGGCAAACGGTCGCCGTCCGTCGCCGGCACCCCCTACACGATGAGCCCCGAGCAGATCCGCGGCAAACCGCTGGATCCGCGCACCGACATCTACAGCTTCGGCATCCTGTTATTCGAGCTGTTCACAGGCCGCTATCCGTTCCGGCCCGATTCGGTCAACGAGCTGCTGCGGATGCAGGTGCTGGTGCCCGCGCCCAACGCTTCGACGATGACAGGATGCGACTGGATTCCGCGCGAGCTCGACTCGCTGATCGGCCGCATGCTCGCCAAGAACCGGGATGAGCGGCCTTCTTCGATGCGCGCGGTGCTCCGCGAACTGGACCGGGTGCAACCCAACGTCACCAAGGCGTGGGCCGAAGCGCACCTCGGGGACGCGCTGCCGTCGGTCGACCTGCGCCATCGCGGCCGAACGGGAGACCGGTTTCGCACCCTGCAGCTCATCGACACGGACTTTGTCATCACCCGCGATGATCTCGAAGACGTTGCCCCGCGGCGCCGTCCGAGCGGTTCGGTCGAGCTTGTCGTGGCGCCAACACCCGACCCCGAGCAAAGCGACGACCGCCACGAACGCTTCGTGGTCGCGATCGTTGATGACGAACCCGCCATTCGCATGCTTGTGCAGATGGTGTGCACCCGGGCCGGCTGCGACAACGAAGCCTACGAAAGCGGCGAGGCGATGCTCGGCGCCTACGACCCAAGCGACCCACCCGACGCGGTGATTCTCGACCTGCTGATGCCGGGCATCGACGGCGTGGAGACGTTGACTCGGCTGCGAGACGGCGGCTACGTCGGCCCGGTCATCATCTGCTCAACGCTCGACGCCAGCGCGATGGAAGACCGCCTGAGCGGCTTCGCCGATGTCACGTTCATGGACAAGGTGATCGAGTTTAATCGGATGCGCGACCTGCTGCTTCACTGGGCCAACCTCAAGGCCGGAGACTCCCCATGACCCGCTCAAAACTCTTCACCGCGGCGACTTTCCGATCCGAAATACTCGCCGCGGTCGGCACCGCCTTGTTCGCGTTCGTCGCCGTCGGATGCGGGCAAAAGCCCAAGCCTGCGCCCGCCGCCGCACCGACCGCAGCCGCCGCTGAACCGAGCAAGCCCAAGGCCCCGACCGCCGCCGACGCCGCCGCGTTTATGGCCGGCGTCGAAAAGGAGCTGCTGCAGCGCTGGATCGACCGCGAGCGCGCATCGTGGGTCAAAGCGACGCACATCACCCACGACACCGAGATCCTCGCCGCCCGCAGCGAAGTGGCCGTGATGAACCTCGTCGCCGACAAAGCGCGCGACGCGCAGAAGTTCAAGGACGTCAAAGTCGACGACACGCTCAAGCGCAAGTTCCACCTGCTTCGCCAGGCCCTCACGCTGCCCGCGCCCACCACCGAAAAAGAGCGCGAAGAGCTCGCCAGCATCGCATCGTCGATGGAAGGCATGTACGGCAAGGGCAAATGGTGCGAGCCCCAACCGCTCCCTGAAGGCGCCAAAGGCCCGCCGGATGGTGACGCCAAGATCGAGCAGAAGTGCCTGAGCCTCGGCGCGCTTTCGCAAGAGCTCGCGAAGGGCGGGGACGAAAAACGCCTCCGCGCGGTGTGGAAGGGATGGCGCAGCATCAGCCCGCCGATGCGCGCTCAGTACAAACGCTATGTCGAGCTGGCCAACAAGGGCGCCAAGAGCATGGGGTTTGCCGACGTCGGCTCGATGTGGCGCAGCAACTACGACATGGCGCCTGACGACTTCGCCAAGGAGATCGATCGACTGTGGGACCAGGTCCGGCCGCTCTACGAACAGCTGCACTGCCACGTGCGCGCCCGGCTGACCGAGAAATACGGCGAAGACGTCGTGCCAGCCGCCGGCCCGATTCCCGCTCACCTGCTGGGCAACATGTGGGCCCAGGACTGGTCGTACCTCGCGCCGATGCTGATGCCCGAAAAAGACAAGCCATTCGACCTCGCCGCGGCGCTCAAGGCCAAGAAGGTCGACGAAAAGGAGATGGTGCGAATCGCCGAGAAATTCTTTACCTCGCTCGGTCTGGACGCCCTGCCCAAGACGTTTTGGGAGCGGTCGATGTTCACGCGTCCGCAGGGCCGCGAAGTCGTCTGTCATGCGAGCGCGTGGGATATCGATTGGCTCGACGATCTGCGCATCAAGATGTGCATTGAGATCAACGAAGAGGACTTCACGACGATCCACCACGAGCTCGGCCACAACTACTACCAGCGCGCCTACAAGGAGCAGCCCGCGTTGTTCACAAACAGCGCCAACGACGGGTTCCACGAAGCGCTGGGCGACACGATCGCGTTGTCGGTCACGCCGAGCTACCTCAAGAAGATCGGCATGCGCGAGTCCGACGAGGACGGTGGCCTCAACCCGCTGATGCAAAGGGCGCTCGAGAAAGTCGCGTTCCTGCCCTTCGGCGTGATGATCGATCGGTGGCGATGGGGCGTATTCAGCGGCGAAATCAAGGCCGACAACTACAACGCGGCGTGGTGGAAGCTGCGCCACAAATACCAGGGCATCAAGCCGCCTGAAGCCCGCACTGAGAAGCAATTCGACCCGGGCGCGAAGTACCACGTCGCCGGCAATGTGCCGTACATCCGCTACTTCCTTGCCCACATCCTGCAGTTCCAGTTCCACCGCGCGCTCTGCAAAATCGCCGGACACAAAGGACCGCTGCACACGTGCTCGATCTACGGCAGCAAAGAGGCCGGCAAGAAGCTCAACGAGATGATGAAAATGGGGCTGTCCAAGCCATGGCCGGAGGCGCTCGCGGCGCTTACCGGTGAGAAGAAGATGGACGCGCGGGCCATCTTGGACTATTTCGCACCCTTGCACGAATGGTTGCAGACCCAAAACAAGGGTCGCACCTGCGGATGGTAGCGAGGGCGACATGTACAAGAGCAGCTTTGAAGACAACAGCTTCGTCGACGTCTACGTCGAGCCCCACGACGACATTCCGGATGGGGCGTCATTGCGCTACAAGGCCGAGTCGTCGCCCGAACGCGTGCGCGCCGTCGTGTACGAGACGGATGACGGCGAGGAAGGCGAGTGGCTGGTTACATCGCCCGGCAGCGACGGCCGTGACCTCGGCGTATTCCATGTCCTGGTCGAAGATTCCGGCGCGGGCACGTCGTCGCTCGTCTTCGGTGACGAATACGGCCTGCGTTTGACGCACGAGGACACCGGCAAGACGGTCGCAGAAGCGTACCTGCTGCTGAATCCCGACGACGTCATCTGCTGACAGGCGAACGCACGACTGCTGCGTAGTCCTGCACGCCTGCCGGCCGAATCCTTACAAACGATCCCGAGGAATGCGGGCTTTGCGGCTTTGCATCGGGAAACCGCGCTTTCGTCCGAACGCGGCGCTCGGTACTATTACCTTGCCCCTCGGTGCGCTCTTTTTTTGCGCCCTGCTCCGCAGAACACGCGCGAAAAGAGCGTGTAGTCGAAGCCGCACCGTACCCCGGAGCTGACATGATCAACGTGCTTGCTACGCTAGTTTGCCCCCAAGCCGCTGGCGGTTTCGTCACCGGCGGTCGCCTGATGCGGCTCGGTCAATGGTTCTGCATCATCGCTTTGGCCGTCGCGATGGGCGCCACGACCGGTTGCAGCGATGACCCAGACGGCGGAAGCGTGTCGTCGTCCGCTGGCAGCTCGGGCGGAGGCGCAACAGGGTCGATCTGCAAGGCGACCGACGATTGCCCGTGCAACAAAGACAGCGATTGCGAATCGGGCGTCTGCATCGAAGGCCCTGACGGCAACAAGGTCTGCGGCAAGCCATGCGGCGACAAGTGCCCCGACGACTGGGAGTGCAAGAACTTCAGCACCGCCGACAAGGCGATCTTCGTGTGCGTGCCGTCGGCCAAACCGACCTGCGTTCCCGCCAAGGAAATCTGCGACGGCGAAGACAACGACTGCGACGGCAAGACCGACGAGACCTTCTGCGACGACGGCAACCCATGCACCGATGATGTCTGCGACCCCAAGCTCGCGGTCAACGGCTCGCAGGGCTGCACGCCGGTCAACATCAACATCCCGTGCGATGACAACGACCTGTGCACGACAGGCGACGTCTGCAACAACGGCGCGTGCCAGAAAGGCACCACCAAGGCGTGCGACGACGGCAGCCCCTGCACCAAGGATTCGTGCGACCAGGCGACCGGCGGCTGCGTCAACGAGAAGCAGAAAGGGCCCTGCACCGACGGCACCGTCTGCACCAAGGACGACGAATGCGACGAGGGCAAGTGTGTGCCAGGCAAGAAGCTCGACTGCGATGACGGCAACCCGTGCACCGACGACGCCTGCGATCCGATCGCGGGCTGCACGAACTCAAACAACGCCCAGCCCTGCGAGGACGGCGACCTCTGCACCCCCGGCGACGCCTGCAAGAACGGCAAATGCAAGTCGGCCGATCCGGTCGATTGCGACGACGGCGACCCCTGCACCAAGAACTTCTGCGATCCGGCGCTCGTCTCGGACCTGAGCAAGGGCTGCACGCTCACGTGGGTTGTCGACGTGTGTGACGACGGCGACGGCTGCACTGCGGGCGATTTCTGCCACGGCGGCAAGTGCAAGTCGGGCGCGAAGAAGCACTGCGACGACGGCAAGGTCTGCACGGTCGACACCTGCAACGAAAGCGGTGACTGCCAGCACAACATCAACCCCGGCGACCTGTCCTGCGACGACGGCGACGCCTGCACCGCCAACGACAAGTGCACCCACGACGGCAAGTGCAAGGGCGCCAAGACCGACTGCGATGACAGCGAGCCGTGCACGGTCGATGCCTGCGACAAGCACACGGGCAAGTGCGTTTTCGCCAACAACTCGGGCGCGACGTGCGAAGACGGCAACAAGTGCACCCTCGGCGACGCGTGCGTGGGCGGTAAGTGCCTGTCCGGCAAGAAGAAGCTCTGCGACGACAGCCTCGCCTGCACGACCGACTCCTGCGACGCGAAGTCGGGCCAGTGCTTGTTCGTGAACAACACCGCGCCGTGCGACGACGCCAACCCCTGCACCGACAAAGACACGTGCGCTGATGGCAAATGCGTCGGCATTCCGCACGCCGCGACCGCCTGCTCCGACGGCAATGGCTGCACGGTCGATTCGTGCGATCCCGCGTCCGGCAAGTGCGCGCACAAGGACACCCCGGCCGGCGTGCTCTGCCAGGACGCCGACAAGTGCACGCAGGGCGATGAGTGCGCCAAGGGCGTGTGCAAGTCCGGTCCGCCGTTGTACTGCGACGACAACAACCCTTGCACCGACGATTCGTGCGACCCGGTGAGCGGCAAATGCGCACACAAGAACAACGCGGCGAGCTGCGACGACGGCAACAAGTGCACCGCCACCGATACGTGCACGGCCGGCAAGTGCGTCGGCGGCAAAAACGCCTGCGAGTGCACCAAGGACGCCGACTGCGCCAGCAAGGAAGACGGCAACCTCTGCAACGGCACGCTGTTCTGCGAAAAGGGCGTCAACAAGTGCTCGGTGAACTCATCGACCATCGCGGTCTGCGACAAGAGCAAGGACACCGCCTGCGCCAAGTTCTCATGCGCGCCCAAAAACGGCGTCTGCGAGGCCACACCGACCAAGGACGGCATCCCCTGCGACGCGGACGGGTCGGTCTGCACCAACGGCGACTCCTGCCACAAGGGCGTCTGCAAGCCCGGCAATAACGTCAAGTGCGACGACTTCAACCCGTGCACCGATGACAAGTGCGACAAGGACAAGGGCTGCAGCAACACCAACAACACGGCCGGCTGCTTCGACGGCGATCACTGCACGGTCAACGATTTCTGCGTGGCCGGCGCGTGCAAGTCGGGCAAGCCGGTGACCAAGTGCAAGGATTCCGACCCCTGCACCGCCGACAAGTGCAACCCCGTGACCGGCAACTGCCAGTTCTCGCCGGTGAGCGGCCCCGCCTGCACCGACAGCAACGCGTGCACCACCGGGGATGTCTGCGTCGGCGGCGGCTGTCAGCCAACCGGGACCAAGCCTCCGTGCAGCGACGGCAACCCGTGCACCATCGACGCCTGCGACAAGAAAACCGGCAAATGCATCGCCAAGCCCGGGTTCGACGGGCTCGGCTGCGACGACGGCAACCAGTGCTCAAACGGCGACTATTGCCTCAGCGGCAAGTGCCAGCCCGGCGCGGTCCAAGGTTGCTTCGACGGCGGCGCTTGCAAGACCGGCAAATGCAACGTGGCGACCGGCAAGTGCGACTACACGCCGACCAACGAAAACGGCAAGTGCAACGACGGCAACGCCTGCACCCTCGAAGACATCTGCAAGGTCGGCCAGTGCGTGCCCAAGGACAACAAGCCGTGCGACGACAAGAACGTCTGCACCGCCGATGTCTGCAACAAGACGACCGGCCAGTGCGAGTACACGCCCGGCACCGACGGCCTGTCCTGCAACGACGGCGACAAGTGCTCCACCGGCGACGCCTGCGCGAAGGGCAAGTGCGTGGCCAAGACGTTCACCAAGTGCGACGACGGCAACCTCTGCACGGCCGACACCTGCAACAAGGCGACCGGCAAGTGCGCGTACAAAGCTATGCCCGTGCTCCCCTACAAGCCGTGTGACGACAACAACAAGTGCACCCGCGACTGGTGGTACGCCAAGCACACCGGCAAGGTCGGCGACGTCTGCCGCAACGGCAAATGCTTCGGCAACAAGATCAGCTGCAGCGACGGCAACGTCTGCACGCTCGACAGCTGCAACGCCAAGAAGGGCTGCCAGCACAAGTTCCGCGGCCCGATCCCGTGCAACGACGGCAACGCCTGCACCACGGGCGATTCGTGCAAGACCGGCAAGTGCAGGGGCGCGGGCAGCAAGTCCTGCAACGACGGCAACGCGTGCACGACCGACACCTGCAACAGCAAGACCGGGTGCAAGTTCACGTTCAACAAGGCCGGCTGCAACGACGGTAACGTCTGCACGCTCACCGACCGCTGCAGCGGCGGCAAGTGCACCGGATTCAACCCGCTCAACTGCAACGACGGCTACCAGTGCACCAAGGACAGCTGCCACCCGTCCAAGGGCTGCCAGAACGTCAACGACGACACGCTCGCCTGCTCGGACAACGAGCCGTGCACCACCGGCGACTCCTGCAGCAAGGGCAAGTGCCAGGCCGGCAAGCCGACCGTCTGCAACGACAACAACGAGTGCACGACCGACAAATGCGAGGGCAGTGTCGGCTGCAAGTACACCGATGTCGGCGACAAGCCGTGCAACGACAACAACGTCTGCACCAATCCCGACGCGTGCAAGAACGGCAAATGCCACAGCACCGGCCTCAACAAGTGCGACGACGGCAACGAATGCACGACCGATAGCTGTCACCCGCAGACCGGCTGCCAGAACGTCAACTTCAACGGCACCTGCACAGACGGGGACGCCTGCACCAAGGGCGATCACTGCGTCGCGGGCAAGTGCAAGGTCGACGGCCCGCTGTCCTGCGACGACAAGAACGTCTGCACCACCGATTCGTGCGACAAGAAGGACGGCTGCAAGCAAGTCGTCGCGCAGGGCACCAGCGACGCGAAGCTCAACCTGACCAGCGACGTGCAGACCAAGACGTACACCAAGACCAAGGTGTTCGGCGGCAAGACGGTGCCCGAGGATATTGAGCACGCGGTGCCGGCCGACACGTCACACGGCAAGTGGAACAGCAAGCTCGCCGGTTCGCTGTGGATCTGGCGCACCAAGACGCCCAAGGACACCACCGCCGATACCACGGTGCGGTTCCTGCGCGAGTTCAAGATCCCGACCGGCTCAACCGCCATCAAGGCCACGCTGAAGGTCGCGGCGGACGACAAATTCGAGTGCACGCTCAACGGCAAGAAGGTGAGCTCGGGGTCGACGCCGGACTTCATCTACAGCAAGGACATCGGCAGCGATGTGGTCGTCGGCGACAACGTCCTGGACTGCGCCGTGACCAACAAGGGCAAGAGCGGCACCGACGCCAAGACGAACCCGGCCGGAATCCTGTGGGGGCTCGACCTCGACTTCAAGCTCGCCAAGATCACCTGCGACGACAACAACAAGTGCACCGCGCTCGATATCTGTGAGCTCGGTCAGTGCACCGGCAGCAACGGGCTCAACTGCAACGACGGCAACTCTTGCACCGTGGACAAATGTGACGCGGCCAACGGCTGCACGCACACCGCTTCGGGCGGCAGCAAGTGCGACGACGGCAACGCCTGCACGCTCGACGACGCCTGCAACGGCACCAAGTGCGAGAGCAAGAAGGTCAACAACTGCGACGACGGCAACCTGTGCACCGACGACTCGTGCAAGCCCATCGGCGGGTGCAGCAACGACGCCAAGAAGTTCGGCGCCAAGCAGAAGAAGAGCTACAAGTCGTCCACTTCGACCAAGGTGACCACGCAAAAGACGGTCGGAACCAGCGGCCTGCCGGTGCCGATCAACCTGAAGAACGCGGTCAAGTTCACCAACGGGCTGTCGACCTGGACGTCGATTCCCGGCGCCGAATGGATCTGGCACTCCGCGACCCTGGCCGACCCGACCAAGACCGAGACGGCCTACTTCCAGCGTGAATTCGACGTTCCCGCCGGGGTCGAAACGCTGCGTGGATCGCTGCAGATCGCCGCCGATAACGCGTTCGAGTGCTTCCTCAACGGCAAGCTGGTCGGTGTCAGCGACAAGAACGCCGACGCGTACACAAAGGCGACCACTTTGAACCTGACCGCCGGCATGAAAGCGGGCACCAACAAGCTGGTTTGCGCCGTGCACAACATCGGCAAGGTCGGCGACACGGCCAAGACCAACGCGGCCGGGCTGCTCTGGCGCGTCGACCTCAGCTGGTTCAAGAAGGGCGAATCGCCCGCGTGCGATGACGGCAACGCCTGCACCAGGGACGACGGCTGCATCTTCGGCTTCTGCCTCGGCGGCTCGCCCGACAACTGCGATGACGACAACGCCTGCACCAACGACGCATGCGACACCAAGACCGGCTGCGCGCACGTGGCCGCCACCAACTCGTGCAACGACGGAAGCGTGTGCACCGCCGGCGATCACTGCAGCGGCGGCAAGTGCGTCGGCAAGTCGCAGATCAAGTGCGACGACGGCAACCCGTGCACGGCCGACAACTGCCACAAGACCAACGGCTGCTTCGGCACCCCGATGGCACAGGGCGCCAAGTGCGACGATGACAACGTCTGCACGACCGACACGACGTGCGACAAGGGCAGCTGCAAGAACGGCAAGGCCAAGACCTGCGACGACAGCAACCCGTGCACCACAGACACCTGCTTCCCGCTCGTCGGCTGCACGTTCAAGCCGGTCGACAACCAAAAATGCAACGACGGCGACTCGTGCACCGAACAGGACATCTGCAAGAACGGCAAATGCCTGGGCAAGAAGGGCAACAGCTGCGACGACGGCAACAACTGCACCGCCGACAGCTGCACAAAGGCCGGTGGATGCACGCACAAGGCGGCATCAGGCGCTCCCTGCAGCGACGGCAACCTCTGCACCCTAAAGGACAAATGCCAAAACGGCGTATGTGTGTCGGGCAGCAGCAAGGATTGCTTCGACACCCAGCAGTGCACCGTCGATTCGTGCGACGCCAAGACCGGCAAGTGCACGTTCAGCAAGGTCAGCGACGGCGAGTGCGACGACGGCAACCTCTGCACGCTCAACGACAAGTGCAGCAGCGGCAAATGCAAGCCCGGCCCGGCGCCTGGCTGCAGCGACGGCAACACCTGCACAACCGACAACTGCGACCCGTCCACGGGCAAGTGCGTACACAACAAGACCGCCGATGGCACCAGCTGCGACGACGGCAACGCCTGCACGCTCGGCGACCGGTGCCTCGACCAGAAGTGCTCAGGCTCCTCGAAGGACTGCAACGACGGCAACGAGTGCACAATCGACAGCTGCAAGCCGTCCAACGGCGTGTGCAAGTACAGCGACAAGACCGACGGCAACGTTTGCCAGGTCGTGGGCAAGTGCAAGAAGGGCGCCTGCTTGATCAAGTAGTCCGCAACTGGTCGATTCGTCCGCGAGCGCGACGGCAACCGACTCTATCGGGACGATCCCGCCCTCCGCGCGGAGATCGAAGCGTTCGAAAAGCGCGTGGACCATCGGTTCGCAATCGAAGGCAGACGACTCGCTTACTGGCACTTCTTGCGATGGGGGCGCCCTGCCCTGGTGTTCAACGATGGTCACGCACCCGGTTGGCAGCGCCTGGCGGTCCGTCCGATGTTCCCGCTTATCGCGCTTGGATTGCGGCGCATCTTGAACGTCACCGATGAGTCGCGAGACCGCGCGGCTGAACGCGTCGAATCGGAGCTGGCGTGGCTCGACACCGTGGTCCCGGATGACGACAGCGAGTTCCTCTTCGGCGACAGGTTCACAGCCGCAGATCTGACGCTGGCGTCCCTATCCGCGCCGCTCATCCTGCCCAGGAACTACGGCGCGCGGATGCCCACCGACGATGAAATGCCGGACCATTTGCTGGAGTTCACGCGTCGCTACCGCGCCACCAAGGCCGGTCGTTTCGCCGTCAAAACGTACGAACGCCACCGCTGGCTCCCCTCCCCCTAAGGGGTTTCAGGGGCGCAGCGATGGCGCTTGTAGCGGTCGTTGCCCAGGTCGTTGCTCAGGCCGCGGTCGCAGACTGCCGCACAGCGTGCTGGGTGCTCGAACGCGTGCCGCTGGAATCAAGCAGCCCGGCATAGGCCTGCCGGTAGGCGATGGCGAGACCAACGTTGAGCGCGGTGACGACGAGCGCGATGGGCAGGCCTTCGGGCGCAACGAAGAGGTGCAGCGCGAGGATGTTCACCGTGATGGGGGCAAGCACGGTGAGCGCCAGGGGCACAAATCGCCCGCTCAGCAACGCGACACCGACGAGGACCTCGGTTCCCTTGAGCAGCGGGAAGAAGTAGCCGGTCGCCGCCAGGCCGCCCATGAACGTCGCCATCACGCCCTCTGGCGGTGGCATGGGCAGGAAGTTCAAGAAGCCGTTGAGTCCGAAGACGACGAAGATGAGCCCAAGGCCAAGGCGCGAAAACGTAACAAGCTTGGTCTCTTTGGTAGCGGATGTTGCCATGATGTCCTCCGAAAGTGGCGCCGTTGAAGGGGTAGGTGCGCCGGACATCCATCACCCTAGATTATTGCTGGTTTGACACAAGATAGGATTTCAACGCAACATTATTGTCCACAGGACAACAATACTCCGGATTCGGACGGGAGAAGCGATGCAACGTGACCTCAACGACATCTTCGTGTTCTCGCGCGTCGTCGAAGCGGGCAGCTTCACCGGCGCAGGCAAACTGCTCGACCTGCCAACATCCTCGATCAGCCGCCGTGTCTCACGCCTCGAGGAACGGTTGGGCGTCTTGCTGCTGCAACGGACGACACGCGCGCACAGCCTCACCGACGCCGGACGCATCTTCTACGAGCATGTTCGCCGCGTGACCGACGACATCGAAGACGCCGAACGCGCCGTTACAGAGCTGCAATCCGAACCATCGGGCACCCTGCGCATCACGGCACCAGCCGACATGGGCCGCATGGCGATGCCGCTGGTCGCCGAATTTCTGGCGCTCTATCCGAAGGTGAAGTTGGAGTGCCTGTTCACCCAGCGCGTCGTCAACCTCGTTGACGAAGGGTTCGACGTCGCGATCCGCCCAGGGTCGCTGCCCGATTCAACCCTTATCGCCCGCAAGCTGCTGGACAGCGTCGGCAACGGCATCTTCGCCAGCCCGGACTACCTCGCCAATCGCGGGGTACCCACAACCATCGACGACCTCGCGGACCACCTCGCGGTGGGGTTCGCGTCGCAGCCCAACCCCGAAAAATGGCGCCTGAGCGGTCCGGCCGGTGAGCGCGAAGTGACGATGAATGTCAGCCTCGTGCTCAATGACTTCGGCAGCCTCATCGCCGCGGTCGAAGCGGGCGTCGGCCTCGCGATCATTCCCGCGATGCTGTCCGCTGTGAGCGAGGGTCACGGCCGAATCCAGCACATCCTGCCCGACTGGGTCGCCCCTGCATCGGGCGCCGTCTGGTTGGTCTATCCATCGCGCCGACACTTGCCGGCGAAGGTCGCCGTGTTCGCCGATTTTATGAAGCAGCGATTCGCCGATCACGTGCGCGCGTGCCCCGAAATCGCGTAGGATGAGGCAACTGATTCCTGAGAAGTAACTGGGAGGGGCCCGTGCCCACTCGACCACCCCGCGGCCATCGCGATCCGCTCGACGTCTTGCCCGATGTGCGCGACGGCCTCAACCGCATCGAACGCATCGTCCTGTACGAGCTGTACCGCTGCGAGCTTGAGTTTCCGGGCCGCAGCGTGCCCACCGCTGTGCTCTACGGACGCGTGACCGAGCATGGCATCAACATCCGTCCCCACGAGCTGAGCCTGATTCTTGCCCGGCTCGGAGCCATGAAACGCAACGCCTAGTCGCACGGGTTGGAGGCGACTACCGTTCGCTGGATCGACCCGCGAGCTTCTCGAGCAGCGTGGTCTGACGCTCCAACAGCGCGTTTTGGCGTTCCAGCAGCGCAACCACCTGGTCTTCGTGCGAAACTTGGCGATGGTGCAAACGGGCGTCCAGGGCCCGCTTGGCTGACTCCGCGTCGCCGGTCCACAAACCGTTGAGGAAGACGGGCTCACTGCCCCCGGTCGTCTCGAGCAACAGGTCCGCGAACAACAACCGCCGCACCACGCTCACCGAGCTGATTTGCTCGTAGCGAATGCTCTCTTCATCGCCGCCGATCAAGCGCCGTTTTCGGAACACAACCGCGTCGTCGCGCAGCGTAACCCGATCGGGAAACCAGAAGTTGCCGCGTGTCCAGCGGCTGGATGCGTAGGTCGGCGAGGTCGAACTATCCACACGTGCCGGCCTTGACGCAGACCTTGCCGAGCGTGCCCTTGTTGCAGCAGATCTGGCCGGCGTCGCAGTCCTTGATGGTCGCGCACTTCTTCGGCCCGTCGGTCTTGCAGTCCTTGGCGCAATTGGCCGCGTTCTCGAACGGGGCCTGGCACTTGCCGTCACCGCAAACGACGGTCGACGTCTGGCAGTCCTTCGGGCAGTTCTGCGCGTTCTCGAACGGCGCCTGGCACTTGCCATCGCCACACACGACGGTCGAAGTCTGGCAGTCCTTCGGGCAGCTCTGCGCGGTCTCGGTCGGCGGTTCGCATTTGCCGTTGCCGCAGACTGGCTTGGTGTCGCTCTTGCAGTCTTTGGGGCAGTTCTTGGCGTTCTCAAACGGGCCCTGGCACTTGCCATCGCCGCAAACAACGGTCGGCCCCTGGCAGTACTTCGCGTAGTCGGTGCAGCAATCGCCCATCTGGACACACTGCTTGTCGCACCAGCAGTTGCCCGACTTGCCCGAGCACTTGTCTTTGCACGTTCCGCCCTGCTTGGTGCAGTCCTTCGGGCACGTGATGGCGTCTTCGCCGGGCTTTTCGCATTTGCCGTTGCCGCAGACCGGCTTGGTGTCCGTCTTGCAGTCCTTTGCGCAGTTCTTCGTGTTTTCGAACGGGGGCTCGCACTTGCCGTTGCCGCAAACCGGCTTCTGATCGGTCTTGCAGTCCTTCGGGCAGGTGAGCGCGTTCTCTTTGCCGGTGCACTTGCCGTCGCCGCAGACGTCCTTGCCGCCACCGTCGCCGCAGACCTTCTTGAAGTCGCCGCAGCAGTCGCCCTGTTTCTCGCAGATCTTGTCGCAGAAGCAGCTGCCGGTCTTGGACTTGCCGCCACACGAGTTGGCGCAGCTGCCCGGCTTGGTGCCACCGCAATCCTGGGGACAGTTCTTGCCGTTCTCGCCGTCGCCGCACTTGCCGTCACCGCACTTGCCGCCGTCGTCGGGGATGCACCCGCTCTTCTGGCCACACTGCATCAACGGCATGAACGTCTGCCAGCCCTTTTGGCCGACGTTGTCGATGCACTTCTCCATGCAGTTGCCGTTGTCGTTGCAGCCCTGCAGACACTTGAGGACGCCGGCGCAGGCCGAGTTCTTCGCGCAGTTATTCCACTGGTTCTTGCACTTGCCCTGGATGCACTTGAGGATCTCGCCGGCGTTGGGTTCGCCGCAGTCCTTCGCGCAGGTCTTGTCGGTCTCGGGCTTGTGGCATTTGCCATCGCCGCACACCGGGTTGCTCGGCGGCTTGCAGTCTTTGCTGCAGTTGAGCTGGTTTTCACCCTGTTCGCAGTTGCCATTGCCGCATACCGGCTGAGGCGCCTTCGTGCCGCATCCCTGCTTCTGAGCGCAGTCGGCGAGCGGCCCAAACACCTTCATCGTCACCGCGTCGTTCTGCGCGGACTTGGCGCAGTTTTCGTAGCACTTGTCGTCTTTGCACTGGCTCAGGCACTGCACCACCTTGGCGCAACCCGGGTTGGCGACGCAGGCTCCAAACTGGGCTTTGCACTTGCTGGACGCACACTGAACAGGGTTTTGGACGGGCGGCTTGCAGTCCTTCGAGCAGTTCTTCGAGCTCTCCTGCGGCGCCTCGCACTTGCCGTTGCCACAGAACGGGCCGGGTTTTCCGCAGTCTTTCGGGCAGGTGTTCGGGTTTTCAGAGTTGCTGCAGATGCCGTCGCCGCAAAACTCGGTGGGATCGTTCTTGCAGTCAGCGAAGCAGGTGTTCGGGTTCTCCGGCGGCTCGCATTTGCCGTCACCACACACCGGTTTGCCGGGGTTGCCGCCCCCGCTGAAGCATTCCGCTTTCTTGGCGCAGTTGGCCAGGCGCTGGATGCGCTCGGTGATTTTCGGGGCGAACAGGGTGCACTCGCCGATGCACGCCGTCGTCTTGCAGCCGCCAACGCAGGTCAGCCACTTGGTGCAGTCGCCTTCTTCCTTGCAGGACTTCAGGTTCGCTTCGCAGCTCTTTTCCATGCAGCCGATGGGGCCCGTGGACCCGCCGCCCTTGCAGTCGAGGGGGCAATTGGACTGGGACTCACCCGCCCCGCATGTGCCGTCACCGCAAACCCCGCCGCCCGATGATCCGCCCGAGGAAGCGCCGCCCGACGATGAGCCACCGCTGGAAGACGAATCATCGGTGGCGTCAGCCGCGTTGTTCTGCGGCCCGTCGACGGTGCCATCGTTGCCGCACGCGGACATCGCCACGACGAGCGAGAAAGTCGTGGCGCTTAACGCGATACCACGAAGGGATCGGAGAGGTTTGACACGCATGGTTGCTCCGGGCCCACCAAGGGCACTTACAACCTACGAGACACGTGGGCCGCCAACAACCGCAAATCGCGGCCATGCGCCACAATATGGGATGTTTTTACAACGGTTCACGCCGTCGTTTCGAGCGAGCAGACGCGCTGCAATCTCACGAGCCCTTCTTCAGCAGCGCCTTGATTGCGGGCACGCGGAGGTCGGCAATGTCGTATGTGATGCCGAGATCCCAGAGCAGCGAACGGTAGACGTGCTCGGGTTTGATGACTTCGCCGTTGGAATTATCGGGCAGACCTGTCGCCAGATTGCAGGGCACGGGGGCGAGGCCGATGTCGTGCGATTTGCCGATTACCTGGCCGCCCTTGATGCCGGCGCCGAGGACGAAACACGCGTTGGTGAGCGCGTGATCGCGACCGCCGCGGCTGTTCATGAGCGAGGTGCGCGAGAACTCGGAGAATCCGACGATGACCGTCTTGTCCATCCAGGTGCCGCCACCGGGATAGGGGCGCTTGCTCAGGTCTTCAACCATGCGGGCGACGTTGTTGAAGCCGCGCAGCTGCCGCGGTCCCTGGTCGTCGGCCCAGTCGTCGAAGTGCGTGTCCAGCCCGGACGTCGCCTGGATGCTGACACATCGGCTCACGCCGCTCGTCAACGCGGTCACCGCCATCGCGGCCTGCGCTTCGTGCGAGGTCGTCGCGCTGCTGCCGTACTGCTTGATGCCGTAGTGGGCGCGCAGTTTGGCCATCGCGGGTGTGTTCGAGGAGAACGCGAAGGTCTTGTCGAGGCCGCTGCCGACCATCTCGACCGACTTCTGGCGCGAGGCCTCCGCGGTCTGCCACATCGGCGAATGGGCGGCGTGCATGCAGGCCGCTTCCTGGGCGAGCATGTTGTCGATGAGCTTCTGGATGTTGGCTGGGAGCGCGGATGAGTCGGCCTTGAGGGCGCGAACGAGGTCCGGAACGCTGCCGGCCTTCAGACCGGTCGCGTACTTGGGGAGCCCCGCGTTGTACGTCTCGACGCGGACGGCGAGGTTGGGAATCGTCTCCTTCACGCCGAGCAACGAAGCGAGCCAAGTCGCGCCGGATGAACCGCGCGCCAGCAGCCCACTTGGCGGCCTTCCGGTGATAAAACGGCGCCTTCCAGCCTCGTGCGTGAGCGTGTCCATGCTCATGCCGCGGATGACCGCCATCTTGTCCCAGTGCTTGGCCAGGTCGCCGATGTACCAGCCGAGCTGGTCGGGTTTGCCGTTGTTGCCCTTGACCTGCACCAGCTTGCCGCCGTTGGGTGGCGCGTCGTCGTCCAGACCGTCGTAGTTCGGCTCGATACGCGTCTTGGCAATGTTGGCGGTCGTGAACTTCTTGGGATCTTTCGGATCGAGGGACAGCATGGTGTCCCAGCCGCCGCTGAAGTAGCAGAAAATGTAGTACCGATCCTTGGTCGACGGCGCCTTGACGGTGCCATCGCCAGGCGCCGTGGCCCAGGCCAGGGATGCCATCGGGTCGAAGCTCGAAACGGCGGTCGCGCCACCGAGGGCGATGCCGCCTTGCAGGGCTCGTAGCAGGAATTCGCGTCGCAGCAGGTCGTTGCTCATCGTGACCTCCTAGTACGTGTAGAAGCGCGGGTGCTGAATCAGCCCCACGCAAACGGCACGCCAGCCCATCAGCGGTGACTTGCTGAGCTTGGTTGCGGATTGGAACAGGAAGCGCCAGGTCTCAAGCTGTTTGCTCGAGGGCGCGAGGTTGCGGCCGTGGAAGCGCAAGAGCAGCGCGGACAGGTTCTTATTGACCCCCATCGGGTTGCTCGTGACCGTGTCGGCGTGGCCAACATGGCGCAGCAGGATTCGCTTGGTGGCGGTCTTCTCCTTGCCGTCGCGCTCGATCATCTTCTTGCATACCGATGACGCCGCGTCGCCGAGGAACTTCTGGAAGAGGGCACCTGGCGACAGGTCTTCCGAGGTCAGGTCGGTGTAGTTCGGCTTGCCGAGGGTGCGCGCGAGCACCACGAAGTTGTCGCTGCCAGCGCTCTTGCCCGAGATGCCCTTGCCGGCCGTCCAGGCGATACCGCCCGACACGCGGCGAACGGCCATGTTCAACTGGTCGATGTTCATGCGGCGACGAGCCCGTGACGGCGCCTCTTCTTGCGGTGTCAGGTCGACGTCGACACCGCCCCCGAGCTTGCCGTCGATCGGCTTGGGCTCTTCGGGCTTGGGCTCCACCGGATCGGGGTCGACTTTGGGCTCTTCCTTGGGGCGGAGGCCGACTTGGGTGCCTTTGTCCATCTCACCGGTGCGCGGGTCGACATTGGGCTTGTAGCTCTGCGGGCCGTCGTCGGTCGCGGTCGTCTTGCCGGGATCCTTGTTGGTGTTGACCTGCGGATCGGTGTTGGTCGGTACGGTCTGCGGCGCGGCTTCATCCGGCGCGGACTGGGCGCAGCCGGACATGACCAACGCAGCTGCGCCGGCCATCAACACCAAACGACCGGGCCACTGACGCGCGGCGAAATCGAAGAATGTACGGTTCATCGGACCCTCCGAAACACCTTGCTGGTCAGGATAGATTTGACGAGCGCGCGGTAGCTGTAGCCGGACTGCGCAAACTCGACCGACAGCTTCTTGGCCCAGGAACGCTCATCAGGCTTCAGCTTGCGACCGAGCATCCGAGCCGCTGTCGTCGCGGCCATGCACTCGGGCAGGCGACCGTCAGCGAACGTCTCCATCGCCATCAGGCGCGGACCGTATTTGACGTGCTTTTCGTGGACTTTCTGCAGGAAGACGTATCCGTTGAGTACGCCAAGGAAGTCCTTTTCCGGCTCGCTCAGCGCCTTGGTGAAGTAGTAACGCTTGCAGACGGTCGTGCATCCCGATCCGGTCTTGGCGCACTGCTCACACTTCTTGGAGTACGCGGGGTAGTTGTTCGGGTTGAGGAAGCCGACGCCCTGCTCGGTCCAGCGGCCCCAGAACGAGGCGACAGGCTCGAGCAACGCATGGCAGTACTTGCAGCCGGGGCGCTTTTGCAGGTTGGGCTCCTTGAGCGCCTCTTCCGCTGCGACCGGGATGCCGCTCTCGGGCGGCTGGAAGGGCTGGCAGAGGAACGTGTTGTAGTAGCGATTGGCCCGCGCGCGGTTGGTCTGAAAGCGCAGCAGGAAGGCCGGGCTGGTGAGGACGCCAGCGTGTTCGGGGCCGAGCTTGACCTTGACCCACTTGTCGACGTCGCTCCACTTCAAGTACGGCAGCTGCGCGTGGTCGAGCGGCGCCGGGTTGAAGCGCAGCCGATTGGCGACTGCCGTCTGGTACTTCCAGAAGAAGACGATCGGTCCGTTCACGTACGCGACCTTCTCCGAAAAGAGGTCGGTGTAGGGCCGGTTTTCCTTGATGATGTCGCGAATCTGCAGGTCCATCGCCTTGGCCCACGAGCGAACGAGGGTCAGCTGGACGGTGCCGTACGTGCACCAGCGAAGGTTGGGGCCGCAGCCGCAGCTCGGGTCGAATGCGTAGCCGATCTGGTCGCACTTGGTGCCGTTGGGCGACACCGTGCCGGCCTGGGCGTCGCCGGCGCAGACCTTCACCTCGGATGCCAGGTTCCAGTACGGCTTGACCTTGACCCAGCCCTCACGCTTGGTGCCGTCGGCCTGGTCCCAGTAGACGATCTTGCCGTCCTTGTCGTAGGCGACTGGCTTGTCCAGGCAGGGCACGCGGTTGCCGCGCTGCTTGAACGAAAACGCGCCGCCGCTGCGCCACCACAGCTTCATCTTCTTGTCGTAGCGCAAGGAGGTGTTCGCGCCGAACGGACGGACGTTCTCGATGCTGTTCCAGAACAAACTGCGGTGAACGCGCACCGCCTGTTGCGCGAATGCGTCGCTCTTGAGCCAGCTGTCCAGCGTCGACATCGGTACGTCTTTGGACTTATCGAGCGTCTTGTACTCGGCGACCGTGGGCACGTTGCCGCGCACCTCCAAGCTCGCCGACCGCAGGAATTCGTAGCGGTCCATGGTCGGGTCATCGACCGGACAGATGGCGGCTTTGGGTGGTGCAGCCCAGGCCGAAGCGGCGGCAATGAGCAACGCAGCGGCGATAGGGGCGGCGACTGAGGTGGTTCGCATCGCGCTCTCCTCAGAGGTGGCGGGCAACATGAGCGGAGCGGGCACAGGCGCCCGTTGCGTCACTCGATGAAGCCGTCCTTTTTCCAGTTCTTGATTGCGGCGATTTCAAGGGGCGTCAGCGGCTGCTTCGGGGACAACGGCATACCGCCCTTGACGACGAGCTTGATAATATCATCGATCCGCGATTTCCACTGGCTTGATTTGTATAGTTTCGTGTTCACGCCCTTGTCGCTGTGACAGAGCGCGCAGCTGTTCGAGTAGATCGGCTGGACGTGCTTGGTCCATGTGGTCTTCGGCTTTTCGGGCGGCGGCGTCGTCGTGAGCCACGCGACCGTGCTCTTGGTGCCGATGAGGACGCGATCCTTGTCCGCCGCTGCGGCCGTTGTTGCCGGCATCTGCGTGAGCTTGTGGAAGCTGCCCTTCGCGTTGACCCACCACGCTTTGGCGGTACGGACGAAGACCTCGGCGCTCTCGCTGGCCGCGTACATGTGCGTGACCTTTGACGGGAACTTCCACGCGATCCATGCGCCGTTGCCGTCGCGCACGAGGCATTCGCCGTCGCTGGCAACCCAGACGCGGCCGCTCTTGTCGACCGCGAGATCGGCGACTGGGCGGTCTTTGACTTCCACCCACGCTTCGACCTTGGAGCCGTTGATCACGATGCCGGCGACACGATCTTTCGCGGCCAGCCACAGCGCCGCCTTGCCGTTGACCTTGGGACCCCAGGCGAGCTTGGCGCCGGTCACGTCGAGCTTGGGGATCGTGATCGTGTTGAGTTTGCCGCCGCCGTAGCGCGTCAGCTTGTTGCCGGCGACGATCCACAGCACCGGGTCCTTGTCGCCCACGACGTGCAGGTCGGTGAACGCGAGCTTGGCCTTGCCGGCGATGGCGGCGGTCAGGGGCGAGGCCTTCGCCTTGTCTTTGTCGAGCACCCACAGGCCGGTGCTTGTCGCGATGAGGGTGACCTTGCCGATCTTGGCTACGTCGTGCGGTTTGCCGGTGGCGCCATTGATAACGATGGTTTCGTCCGAGGCCGGCTTGATGTGCGCCAGGCCCTTATCGCCCCAGAGAAAGACGTTTTCACCGTCGGGGCGCACCCACGTGGGCTTCTGCTTGGCGATGGTCGTGACGATGGCTTTCACGTCGCCGCCCGGCTTGACCGGAGCAGCCACGAGGCCGGTTGGGCCGGCGTCTGCAGACCCCGCGTCGGCGGTGACCGTTGCCGAATCGACGGGCGAGGACGTGTCGGCGGAGGAGGTGTCAGGCGAGGCGGTGTCAGGCGAGTTTGGGTCCGCGTCGGATGCCTCGGCGGTATCGACCGCAGCTGTGCCGGCGTCCACGGCGGACGTCCCGGCGTCCACCGCGGTGCCGGTGTCGGCAGCTCCACTGTCGAGCTTCGCGCCGCTGTCCTGCTGAAAGACGCCGCCGCCGGTGTCCTGAGCTGTGGATGGTGCGGGGTCTGCGCCGCAAGCCGCGACGAGCGCGCCCAGGGCGACGGTGGCAGCGCGGACGGAGGGGACGAAACGGCGGTGTCCGATACCTGGCCGCGGGCGGGGGGTGCTCTGCATGGATTGTAAAGGGCCTTGGCGGATGGCTCCCGCCCGGGAATGATGACGGCCCCAATGCTCCGCGCGCCGCCCAATGGCGTCAACTGCGGAAAGGACCCTGGCTCATGAAGATGCGTGTCGCGGTGGCTCTGCCTGCGTTGTTTTGCCTGGTGGCTGTCGGCTGCGGGGAAGACGACTCGGGGACTACGCCCAAGACGATCGTCCCGCAAACCGATGCGGGTGTGGACGCTGGCGGACAGGCGGATACGTCGTCAACGAACGACACGAGTTCGCCCACGGACGCCGGCTCGGGGACCTTGGACACGACGACGAGCGTCGATACGACGGCTGCGAAAGACACCAACCCCGGTCCGGTCGATGCCGGCTCGGCCAAAGACACGACAACGGTTGCGGATTCGGACAGCACACCCGACACGGGTACGCCCGACGCCGGTTCCACGGATGCAGGCCCCGAAGACGCCGGTCCCGAAGACGCCGGTCCAGACGATGTTCCGCCGGTCGATGCCGGCCCGCCCGTGTGCGATCCACCTCTCAAGCTGTCGCCGGGCACGCTGAAGATCCTGCCGTTCGATCTGCACACCTTCAAGGGTATCGGCGGCACAGGTCAGTACCGCTACAAGCTCGTGAAGAACGCCTCGGGAGCCATCCTCAACGCGTTCAACGGCGCCTACCTCAGCGGCGAGAAGTCCGGTGTCCAGGACGTCGTCGAGCTCACGGATCTCGGCTGTGTCGGTGTCGCGCAGGCCAAGGTGTCCGTCGTCGCGGACATGAGCATCAAGCCGTCGCTCGCCACGGTTTCGCCGGGCACGAAGTTCACGTTCCAGGTCAAGGGCGGGTCGGGCGCTGCGAAGTTCTCGTTCAAGACCAACGCTTCGGGCGGCACGCTCTCGGCCGCGGGCTCCTACGTGGCTGGCAAGAAAGCCGGCACGGACATCATCGACGCAAAGGACAGCGCGACCGGTCAGCTGCGCACCGTCAAAGTCACGGTCAAGGCCGGCTCCAGCATGTTCGCGCGACCGGCACGGATCAGCATCCCGGTCGGCTCGACCTTCACGCCCAACGTCATCGGCGGCTCCGGCTCGGTCAAGATCGCCGCGTCCGGTACAGCGTTTTCGACCAAGGACGGCAAGCTGACCGCGGTCAAGCCCGGCTACAGCGGCGTGACGCTCACCGACGAATTCACCGGCCAGAAGACGGTCATCAAGGCCCGTTCGATCCGCGCGTTTGACCCCGAACAGCCCTCGGTCGGCGATGGCTTCGGCTGGGCGGTCGTGCGCGGCACGGGCGACATCAACGACGACGGATACCCCGATGCGGTCGTCGGCATCAGCGAGGGCGACTACACCGCGTGGAACGACGGCATCGTGCTCGTCTACCACGGCAGCAAGAAAGGCATGGGCCCCAAACCGGTACAAATCCTGCACGGCACCGAGCGCGATGGGCGCTATGGAACGTCGCTTGCGGTAGGCGACGTCGACGGTGACGGGCGCGTGGATCTCATTGTCGGCAACCCGGTGTCGGATGTCGGGACGATCAACAACGGTGGCGTTCACATCCACAAGGGCCTGAAGACGGGCAAGTTCGAGAAGACCGCCTCGAAGGTGCTGTCCGGCCTCTACAGCTACGACCAGTTCGGCTACAGCGTCGCGCTCTGCGACTTCAACGGCGACAAGCGGCTCGATCTCGCGGTCGGCGCGCCGTATGGCGAGGACCGAACCAAGAGCCCCACCATCACCGATGAAGGTGGCGTCTTCGTGTTCCTCGGCGGCAAGGACGGGTTCGCCGACAAGCCGGAAATCCGGCGTTTTGGCACCGACCTCGACGCGGCAGGAAAACCCAAGAAGGTCAAGAACCTGCGTATGGGCTGGTCGCTCGCCGCGGGCGACATCGACGGCGACGGACTGTGCGATCTCGCGGCCGGCTCGCTGCACTATCGGGGCAACGCAAACAACGACGGCGCGGTCTTCATCTACAAAGGTGTGGCGGCGACCAAGAGCAGCGCTGGCGGGCTGACCGGGTCGGCCGTGCACATGATCACGGGCACCGATAAGAAGGAAAAAGGTGGCCAATTCGGTCGCGCCATCGGCATGGGCGATTTCGACGGGGACAAGCGGGCCGATCTCGTCGTCGGCTACTACGGGCTCGACACCTATCCCGGCGGCAAGAAGCAGACCAACGCGGGCGGTGTGTTCGCCTACAAGTTGACCGGCATTGGCAACAAACCGGCGACGAAGAAGACCAGCTACCTGGCGGCGCAGTGGAAGCTGCTCGGCGACAACAGCTGGGACTATTACGGCCGCAACGTGCACGCGCAGGACCTCGATGGCGATGGGATCTCCGAGATCATCGCGTCCAATGTCGCCGACGAGATCAAGGGCAAGCCCAGCGGCACCGGCGTCGTCGCCATCTTCAAGGGCCGCAAGGGCAAGTTCCCCGATACAAAGCCGTCGCTGGCGATCCCCGGCGTGCGCGGCGGTGACTGGTTTGGCGCGGGCGTGTCGACTGTCGGCGACGTGGACAAAGACGGCAGCCCGGACCTGGTCGTTTACGCGAGCCACGAAGACACGGTCGGCATGAACCACGGGCGGCCTTATTTCGTCAGCGGCGCCAAGCCGTTTTCGCCGCAACCGCTCGAGTATGTGACGCGGCCGTCCGGGTCGCGCATCGGGCACGCCATGGCCGCGATCGGGGACGTCAACCAGGACGGAAAAACCGACTTCGTGGTGAC
Organism: uncultured Enterobacteriaceae bacterium; assembly: GCA_964560875.1. GTDB lineage: Bacteria > Myxococcota_A > UBA9042 > UBA9042 > UBA9042 > CAZLMW01. Next base: position 27,245 of record CAZLMW010000053.1, on the reverse strand, counting down.
CGCGCCGTACTCCGAGGGGGCCGAGAAGGTCGCCGGCAAATGGGTGTTCACCAGCACAACCGCAGGGTCGAGCTGGGTGCTGTCGGGCGCGACTGTAGGCACGTCCCAGACCCCGGCGCTGGCGATCCACAAGTTCTATGGTCACACCGGCGGCGAGCTGCTCGGCTGGGACGCAGATGGCGCGGGCGACTTCGACGGTGACGGCATCCAGGACTACGCCGTGGTTGCGCGCAACGAGGACCGTCACAGCGCATGGGGCAGCGGCTACGCGTCCAAACCCAAGTGCGGCAGTTATGGCGGCGATGTCGGCGCGGTCTACATCTTCAAGGGCGGCAAGAAGCTCTCGAAGACGCCCGTGTGGATGATTCTCGGCGTCCAGACGTACGACTACATCATGGCTGTGGGCGGCGCGCAGAAGCCGGGAATGGGCGACATCAACGGGGACGGGCTCGATGACATCGTGATGGGCTCGTATGCCTGGGACGCATCTGGACGGAGCAATGCGGGCGGGTGGGCCGTGGCGTGGGGCCGCAAAGCGCCGGCCAAGGGCATCGGCATCGTGTGCAAACCCGACCATATGTTCGTCGGCGTGAAGTCCAACGACTACGTGGGGCGATCGGTCGCGATGATCGGCGATATCGACGGCGACAAGTGCGCTGAGTTCGCCGTCGGGGCCGACGCAGAGGACCTCGGCCTGTCCAACCAGGGCACGGTGCGCGTCATCTTCGGGTGGGGTGCCAAGTGCAAATCGAAGACGCCGCGCGAGGTCGTGCTTCTCTCCGGGTCGAACAACGCGCGGGCCGGGATCTCGGTGGCCAGTGGCGGGGACGTCGATGGCGACAAGCTCAACGATCTCGTGATCGGCGGCTACAACCACGTGGTGGCCGGTCAAGGCACGGGCGCCGCGTGGGTCGTCACCGCGAAATACATCAAGACGCTGACGCCAAAGACGGTGGTCAACGCGGCAGCGCCGCTTGCCAAGTTCCCGATGTCCGACCCCAAGGCCGGCAAGCTCAACGTCGCAGGGACGGTGCCGGGCGGCCAATTTGGCTATTCGGTCTCGCTGATCCCCGGTTTTGAAGCCGATGGGCGCGCGGCCGTCATCGTCGGGTTCCCGTTCGGCAACGTGTTCGGCAAAGACCGGTCGGGCGGCGCCCAGGTCTACCGCGTCATGAAGGGCACCAAGACGTCGCTGGCGCAGCAGCCGTGGGGCGCGATCGCTGGCGAGACCTACCGGAGCGGGGGCGCGATCGGCTACTCGGTGGCCGGGGCAAACGTCGGCGGAAAGGTCATCATCGGCGCCGGCGGATATTACGGAACACCGCAGGGCAGCAAGGCCGTCGACGGTGGCTCCGCGTACATGACGCTGCTCGACAAATAGAGCACCGAACAAAGCGGGGGCCAAGCGTCACAAAGTCGCGGGCTTCATCGTCCAGGCCCGATTGGAAGTCACTGACTGAGCGATGGGCCGAGTCCGAGCGACCCGAACCCGAACCCGAACTCACACCCTCACGCGGCGCCGCTGTGCTTGCGAACCAGGCCCGCGAGCATGGCTGCGACGTTGTCGGCCGCCGCCAGCAGCGGTTGGGCTTCGACGGCAGGCACCAGACCAGGCGCCGCGGCCAGCTCCACCGCCACCGCCGCCTCGCACGCTTCGCCCCGCGCCTCGTTGAAGCGCTGCCGCGTCTCGCCTGCGTTGAGTCGGTTGGCCCCGTCACCGATCAGCAGCGTCGGCGCCGTTGCCGACCGCCGCAGCTGATCGGCCAGGTCGCGGTCGCCTCGCGGGATGCTCCCCGCCAGCCGCCTGCCATGGCCTGCGAGATCCCTGGCGTGGTGCCAGACGTGGAGCTTGTGGTGCGCGAATCGTGTGGTCGCTGCGTTCATGGTCGCCTCCTCGGCGCCGGATGAGCGGCGCCCTCACCCCGAGAGGGGCGCCGATCAGCGGGCGTTGAGGAGGCCCGAGGAGCGAGTGGGTGTTCGCGTTCGGGTTCGCGCTTGTTACCCGGCCTGCGCGGGGTTTATAACGTCCCCTACGTCTTACTCAGGCCACGCCGGAGGCCGGTTGCACAGCCGCAGCGACATCCTCGCCCATCGCCTCTCACGCTTGGGACTTCCTCGCCGCGATTTGCCGCCAACGGAGTCCGATTGGCAGGAATTCGTCGCCCGTCTGGAACGGTATGTTCTCGACCAGGAACTACCCTATGCGAACCGACGCCGTGATTCCTCGCCCGCGCGCCGCATAAGCGGGTTGGATCGGGTCCCTGAACGCCGCGAGTCCGCCGGCACCCGCGCTCGCAACGAACGCGACAACCTGCGGGCCGTCGTCGACGCTTTGTCCGACGCGCTTTGCCAGATCGACAGGAAAATGCGCATCCAATTCGTCAATAGCGCGGGCGAGAAGCTGTTCGGCTCGTCCGTGCGGCAGCTACGGGATCGCAATCTCTTCGACATCGTCTGGCTGTACGACGGCAACGCGATTCCCGAGAACCTGTGCGACGGGCAGGAGATCGCGGACCTGCTCCTGGCCGGCGAGGAGCTCTCGTGCCAGGACGGGACGTTCAAGTGCTGGGATGGGCGCGCGGCGCCCGTTCAATTCGTCATCACACCGGTACAAAAAGACAACGAACTGACCGGCGCGCTGCTCGTTGTTCGCGACCTCACCGAAGAGAAGATGCGCGAACGCGAGCTCGCCGAGGCCCGCAGCGACGCCGACGACGCACGCCGCGCGCAGGAAGCGAAGTCCGAGTTCCTCGCCAACATGAGCCACGAGATCCGCACGCCCATGAACGGCGTGGTCGGCATGCTCGATCTGCTCATCGACGGCGAGCTCGACGCCCTGCAACGGGACTACGCAGCGACCGCGCGTTCATCAGCCAACGCCCTGCTCTCTCTGATCAACGACATCCTCGACTTTTCGAAGATCGAGGCCGGCAAATACGAGCTCGAAGAGATCGACTACGCGGTGCGCGACCACCTCGAAGGCATCGCGATGCTGCTCGCGGCCGGGGCCCAGGAAAAAAGCGTCGAGCTGATCGTCGACATCGACCCCGCCCTGCCCCACGCCCTCGTCGGAGATCCGGCGCGGCTGCGGCAGATCCTTACCAACCTCGCGGGCAACGCCGTCAAGTTCACCGAGACCGGGTACGTACGCTTGTCCGCCAGGCTCATTTCCGCCGGTCGCCGCAACGATCCGGTCGTCGTGCGGTACGAGATCGAAGACACCGGCATCGGCATCCCCGACAGCGCGCGCGCCAAGCTGTTCGACAGCTTCTCGCAGGTCGATGCATCGACAACCCGACGCTTCGGCGGCACCGGACTTGGGCTGGCCATCTGCAAGCTGCTGGCCGATCTAATGGGCGCCAGCTTGGATTACACGAGCGAAACCGGCGTCGGCACGACGTTCCACTTCGAAGTGACGCTGCAGCGATCCAACAAGCGCCCGACACACGACACCGCCAACGTCGCCATGGTTTCGGGCCGCCGCGTGTTGGTTGTCGACGACGTCGCGCCGGTTCGGGATCAGCTGCGACGAAGGCTGACATCGTGGGGCATCGCGGCTGACGAGGCCCATGACGCGCGGTCGGCGCTCGCGAAGATCGACGCTGCTATCGACGACCGACGACCCTACGACCTGATCTTGGTGGACAAGACGCTGCCGGGCGTTGATGGCGTCGACTTGTTGTGGTCGATCCGCTCGGATCGTCGCCTACAGCTAACGCGCATCGTGCTCATGTCGACAGTCGGCGACACGACCGACGCCGCACAGACCAAGGGCGCACGCGTCTCGTCTTACCTCACCAAGCCGTTGCGCGACGCGCAGCTCTACGCGGCGATCTTCAATGTGCTGTCAGGGCGGCGCAAACGGCAGCTCTCCATCGGCTGGCGCAAGGCCACCGCCATGATGCGCACGTCGTCTTTGCCCACGACCAAACGCGTGGACGGGGTGCCGAACGTCCTGCTCGTCGAGCCCGATTCCGTCGAGAGGCGGGCGATCATGGGCCAGATCAGGCGTCGCGGTTATCGCGTCGAAGGCAAACAAAACGCCGCCGAGGCTTCCGTCGCGATGCTCTCCAAGCGCTTCGACATGCTGGTGATCAACGCCGACATGATCGCGATTCCTACCGGTCGACGGCAGAGTTGGACGCAGCTGAACTGTTGGATCTTCGGGCCAGACGCCACCGAGCAGTCGCGGGTCGCGATCTCGGATGGCGGGGCCGTTGACGACCTCGGTCAGAAGCTGCTCGGGGCTGGTTTTCACGCCGTTGTTGACCGTCCGCCAGCGCCGCAACAGATCGACTGGATCCTCGACACCCTCGTGCCGATCGATGGCGAAGAAGCCAAGGTCGAGCGGGAGATGCGCGAGATCGGCGCGGAGACCAAGCCACTGGTGCTCAGCACGCTCGGCGGCAACGGCGCCGGGGCCCCCTTTGGCGATATCGACGAGACAGAGGACCGGCCGTGGGTGCTCGTCGCCGAAGATAACCACGTCAACCAGGTCGTCACGCGGGCGATGCTGAAGCGGCTGGGGTATCGATGTGATGTCGTCAACAACGGTCAACAGGCCATCGACGCGCTCCGAACCAAGCGGTACGCGGCCGTGCTGATGGACTGCATGATGCCGGTGCTCGACGGCATGGAAGCGGCGCGGCGCATCCGGGCGGCCGAACCGAAAGGCGTGCGGCTGCCGATCATCGCGCTCACGGCCAACGCGATGCGTGGTGACCGGGCCAGGGTGCTCGAGTCGGGCATGGACGAGTACGTCAGCAAGCCCGTGGATCGGGAGACGCTCGGTGCAGCGTTAGCGCTGCACATCGCGCGGTCCGAAGAGCAGGTTCAAGCCGCCGAGGCCGTGCAAGCCGAGGACCTCGCCGCGCACAATGACGAGCTGCCGGCTGTCGACATCGAATCGCTCGCGCAGCTCCGCGCCATCGCCGACGACGACTCGTTTGTCACCGAGGTTGTGGGCATCTTCCTGGCCGACCTGCCGGGGCGCATCGAGTCGCTCGAAAAGGCCATCACGGACACCGATTTCGGTGGCATCAAGCGCGTCGCGCACCACATCAAGGGCGCGTCACGCTACGTTGGGGCGGCCGCGATTGCCCATGCGTGCAAATCGCTCGAGATCGCCGCCGACGATGGGGACCTGGCGCGCGTCAAGCAGCTTCGCGAGCAGCTGGCCGAGGATTCGCTGTGCGCTCAGCAGACGTTCAAGAGCATGGGCGTCGCTTGACCTGCGTGCAGCTGAGCACGGCTTGGCACGGCTTAGCACCAACGCCGGTCACTTAGGGTGTAAGGCTATGATTCTCAGTGCTTTGCACGGCGTCGGTCGCCTTGGGTGCAACGGTCGTCTTGGGTTTCCTCTCTCCTCGCCAGCGCGAGGAGAGAGGGCCCGAAGGGCCAGAGAGGAGCAAGAATGACCGCGCGCCGCAGGCGCACAATCCATCGGCGTCGGCACATATAACATCCTGTTTCCAGACGGTTTTCCATAATCGACGTCTGAAAAAGGACGCCTTCGGCGGCTGTTCGGATCACCCCCCTCTGAGCCTTCGGCCCATCTCCCCCTGCGTTGGCAGGCAGAGAGGATGGCGCTGTGCCATTCCATCATGTTTTCAATATGTTCCAGCCTAAGTGACCGGCATTAGGCTTAGCACCGGTTAGACCTGCTTCTTGCGCACGCTCCAGATGAAGCCGTCGTACCAAAAATGCATGATCGACACGACGTGGCTGAACGCGACCACGCCGATCGCGACGCCCGGCTTGACCGTTGACCAAACGCCGTAGGCGACCGCGGGAAGGACCAGCAACAGCAGCGCCAAGACGTTGCGCAACGGAAGCTGCAGCCGGCTGAGCCCAAACAGCGACACGATGGTCTTCTTCTCGCTCCACCAGACGATCGCGAAGTACTGCAGCGCGTGGAAGAAGTTCATCATAAAGAAGGCTTCGCCGATCGACAGCAGCCCCCATGCGGTGACGGAGCAAATAGCCGTAGACAGGAGCAAGAGCGCCTTCGGAGTCGGAATCCGGTAGCCCTCGAAGCGGATCAGCCGCGCGAACTCGCGGACATACAGGATGAGAATGACCGCGGCGGTTGCGAACACGGCGAGGCGCAGTTCGTCCTGGCGCGTGGTGAGGATTTGGCCCAGCGAAGCCAGTGAGTCGCTGCCCACGCGCTGGAACGCGCTGAAATGGCGGGCGTGTTCGTGCAACACCAGGTTGACGCCGGCGAAGATCGGGCCGATGTAAATGAGCAGGTTCAACAGGTAATCGGCGCGGCGTCCCGCTGTCGGCTTGTTGCCGTGGCGCATGTCGTAGATGCGCGCGAGGCCGAACGTCTGAAGCGCGGAGTGATAGACGTCCCACCACACCACGAGGACGCTCACGGCGATGAACAGCCTGTGCCAGGTGAGCATGCCGAACAGCAAGGCGACGGGAACGACACGGAACCGGATCGGATGCAGGGCGAAGATCTTGGCGTTGCCGTGGCTGCGGAAGAAGACGATGACCAGGTGCGCGTGGGTGAACACCGCGATGAAAAAGAGCAGAAACTGCTGCTTGAAGCGCGGATTTAGCGACTCGAAGGTGACCTGCGGATTGAAGGCGGGATCGGAAAACGCCACAAAGCCGATGGCCATCGCGATCAGCGGTGAAAAGATGAAGAAGATGTAGTCGTACGTGCGGCTGACGATGAAGCCGCCGGTGTTCTTGTTCGGCGCGGCCGACTTGCCAGCGTCCGCCGGGTTCGCCCTCGACTCAGGCGGCCTGGATGGCGTCTCAGCGGGCGTGGATGGGCCGGAATTCGGGGCTATGGACGTCATGTCACGCTGCGAATGTGGGGTTGCGTGCAAGGTAGCGAGGCGCGGTTGATTTGGCCACTGAATGACGGCCGGGATGATGCCCGCGTGGGTCCACTCTGCTAAGGTGCGCGCGATGACTGCGGACACGTCGATTCCAACGCTGGTTCGTGATGCGTACGAGGTGTTCGGCGACCCGCACCACCTCGAACAGCTGGTCATCACCTGCGAACATGCCAGCAATCGTGTCCCGCCGCCGCTCACCACCGTAGACGACGATTCGTACGCTCTCGGCGCGCACTGGGGATGGGATATCGGCGCGGCTGAAGTCGCCCGGGAGTTGGTGCGACTCAAGGGCTGTTGCGCGATCATGTCGCGGTTTTCGCGACTGGTGATCGACGCCAATCGTCCAACGGATCACGGCGAATTGATCCGGCGTCGCGTCGAAGGAACGCCGCTGAGCTTCAACGACGGCATCGACAACGCCGAGGTCGAACGACGCATCCAGACATATTACGAGCCGTATCATCGCGCGATCGACTTGTTATGCGGCGAACGAATCGACGCGGGCGGAGACGTCGTCTTGTTTTCGGTGCACAGCTTCACGCCGCAGCTCGGAGACGACATCCGCGACATGGAAATGGGCGTGCTCTTCGACGCTCACGACGCTGTTGCGGGGCGGTTTGCCGGGCACCTGGACGACGCAGGCTTCAAAGTCGCGCTCAACGAACCGTATTCGGGCCGAACAGGGCTCATTTTCGCAGCGAGCCGACACGGAAACGCGCACGGGGTCATCTATCTTGAGCTCGAGATCCGCCAAGACCTGGTCGCAACAACCGAACAGGCCCGCGAAGTGGCGCGCCGACTGGAGCCCGCGTTGTCCCGATTGCAGGTCCGCTCCAGCAAGCGTTGAGGATCGAGCCGGTTCAGCCTTCGTGCATCTGCGGCAGCGTCATCAGGGCGCCGATCGCCTGTTGCGGCGTGGCCTTACCGGACAGCATCGCGCCGACCGCTTTGGTCAGGTGCGCGTCGATTCCACGGTTGGCTGCCAGCTCTGCGAACGTGGTCGCGGCGGCGACGGCATCGAGCTGGCCCAGTTCCTTTTCGATCTCGGCGGCGACCTTGCCCTGCGCGAGCATGCGGCCAGCGAGGACCTCGCGACTCTCCGATTCACGGCGCGCAACGAGGTCGCCTAGACCGGCGAGGCCAAACGCCGTGTCCGACTTGCCGCCTGCCGCCCGTACAACGCGGGCGAGTTCAGCGGTGCCGCGGGTGATGAACGCGGCCAACGTGGCAGGTCCAAGCTCAAGTTGCAGGCACAGACCGATCGCGATCGCGCCGACGGAAGCTCCCGCCGCGGCGACCTCAACACCGACAAGGTCATCGCTGGTATAGACGCGCAGCGCATCGCTCGCGAAGGCGGCCTGGACCGACTCCCTCACGCTGGGAAAGCGACTCGCCACAACCGCAGCATTCGGTCGACCGGCGAGCAGGTCATCAACCACGATTGGACCGAGCAACGCGCCGGTTTTCTGCACGCATGTCTCTTGCCGCACGACCCGACTGGGAAACGCGAGGCTCTTGCCTTCTGCGCCGCGGACCGCGTGGACAATCGCGTGGTGGCCGTCCACTGCATCACCCGCCGCGCGCAGAATCGTCCGCACGTCGCCTGCGGGGCACGCGAGCATGAGCGTATCGCTGGCGTCACATGCCTGGGATGCGTCGCTGGTGACAGTGACGCCATCGTGAATTCGCTCAAGCTCGGGCAACAGTTTCTTAGACGAACGACGACGCTGGAGGCTGGAGGCACGACGGCCGTCGCGGTCCCAAAGCACCACGTTGGCGCCGTTGGATGCCGCGACATGGGCGAGGGTGATGCCCCACCGGCCTGCGCCCAGGATCGCGATTGCGGGGACCTGTTTCATCGCGTGGCCTCCCCGGATTCGCGGACGCAGCTGTCCAATCCGAAGCCATCGAGGCGGTTGGCGTAAAACAGGAGCAGCTCGGTCTGGTTGATGACGAGACCGTTCGCGGCGCGCTCCACGGGTGCTGTGGTGTGATACATGCCGAGCACCTTGGCGCCGTACTTGACGAGCTCCTCGGTGCCCATGCGTTCCACGCTGTGTGACAGGCAAATCCGACGCTCGCGAGCCAGCTCCTGCAGCCGTAGACGCAGCCGGTCCGCGCGACGCATGACGCCCTCGGTGGGAACCAATTCGCCGCGCGCCACGCGCAGCAGGCGGTACAGGTCAAAGCCCGGATACTGGTCGCGCAAGGCGCCCCACAAAGCGAAGGCGAGGAAGCTGCTCGATTGAACGACGGTGTTGCGCCGATAGGACCGCGCCACCGCCCGCCCGCATTCCTGGGTGTACTCGCGGTCGCGCGCGGCGTCTTGCCGGACCTCACCGTTGACCCATAGGTACCGTTCGATGTCGATCGCTCGCTCGTGCGGATCGCGACTGACGCCGGCGACGTCCACGGGATTGCCGAACGGATCGAGCGGCTCACCGAAGCGAAGGTACATCGTGTATTCCATGCTCATCGTCTTGAGCGCGAACGATACGATGCGTGAAACGTCTGCAAATTCGTCGTCTTCGATGATGTAGCGCGCGCCGCCGTCGCGCCTGAGGTGCTCGCTGATCAACGTCTCGGCTTCGAGCACCAGGTGGTAGTTGATGGTCAGCGGGCAGATGAAGATCTTCGGCCGCGACCGGCGCGATTGCAGGTTGCGGGTGTAGGCCTTGAGCGCGGTCCCCAGCAGGCCGAGCTTGAGCCGGTTTTCGACGACGTTGCTGCGACAGCGTGTGCCGCCGGGGAAGAACAGCGAGTGGTAGCCGCGCTCGAGCAACACCTGCGAATAGGTCTTGAGCACCGCCTTGTAGACGCCGTTTTGGATGCGCCGGTCGACCTTGTACGCCCCCAGGTTGTGCATGAAGAAGCTGGTCAGCGGGTTTGTGAACAGGTTCTTGCCCGCGCCGTACGTCACCGGGGGTAGTCCGGATTCTTCGAGCGCCCAGCCGACCGCGATCGAGTCGAGGTTGCTCGAGTGTGTGGGCACGACGATCAGAGTCCCGATCTCGGCGAGTTGGCGCAGATGCGCGACGGCGCCTTCGACGACAATGCGTTCGCTGAGTTTGCGGAAGCGCGACAGGATGGACTCGCTGGCGAGGTCGTCGATCGACCGCGGCAGGTGCTGGGCGTTGAACAGCGCGCTGAGACCGACGGGAAGGACGCTTGTCGCGAAGTTGTACACGGCGGGCGTGAACTGGCCGGCGACGTCATCGGAGTACGTTTGCACGGTTTCGCGCAACACGCGGATCCGCTCGCTATCGGACGATCGGCCGACGGTCCGGGCGATGTTTTGCCACCACTCGTAGGGCCACAGGTCCATCTTTGACGAGCCGCGACGCAGCCGCTGCATCTCGTAATACGCGGCTTCGTTGAGGACATAGGCCAGCTTGTTCTGCGACGAGCGTTGAGCGGCGTCGGCGATGTCTGCCACCACACGTTCGGTGACTTCGTTGACGATCGCGGCACGCTCGCCCATGAAGCCGAAGATGCGGGCGTTGCGGGTGCGAAACATGGGCTCTCCGCGAGACTTGGCGGCTGCGCGCGTGCGCCACTGTGGACCGGGAAAACGTGCAAGGCAACCGTGGCCGAGCGATCATTTTTCTGCGAGGATCCGGCACGTATGAACGCAAATCTCCCCGCTGACGCCGACGATGACGCGGCCGATCAAGCGCCTGTGAACGAGGCCATCCTGCTCGTCGACGACGACGAAACCGTGCTCGAATTCGGTCGCATTGCCTTGTCGCGGCTCGATCGCGAGGTGCTCATCGCCGACAACGGTGAAGCCTGCCTGGAGCGGCTCCGCGATGAATCCAGCCGGGTCAGCGTCATCGTGCTCGATATGCAGATGCCGGGTCTGTCGGGTGAAGACGTGCTGCGCGAGATGAAACAACTCGGGGTGTCATGCCCCGTACTGATGTGCAGCGGCTACGACTTTACCGAGCAACAGGTGCAGGCGCTCGGGGCAGCGGCGTTCCTGGCCAAGCCCTACCGAATGCACGAGTTTGTGCAGGCGGTTACCAGCCTATTGCCGTGATGTAGCGACGCGATCGCGAACGGCGCCCGCAATGGCTCGTACGTGGTCATCCGGCTGGCCAAGCGCCTCGAGCGCCTCATCAAGCCGCAAGACGTATTCGGTATTGGCGCCGCTTGGACCGTGAGCCGTGACAACCCGGTCGGCGATCTCTGCGATCGTTGCTGGGCCCGCGTAGTCGCCGTTTTGGGGACCCGCGACGTAGACCATGGCGTCGATCGTGCGGCCGTCGCCCAGCGCGTTCAGCACGACCATGTGCCGCTCGTAACCGGCCTTCTCACGATGATCCAGCGCCGGCAACACCGCCTCAGCGACGTCGGTTGCGATGCGAAAGGCGACGCCGATTACGTCGGCTTCCGGCCGGGCGAGCAGCGTCACCACGCGACCGGGAAGGGCAGGCGTGCCACGGTGATCGGGAGAGTGCTGCCAAAACCGCCGTTGCCATCCACGCAAACGGGCTGGCACGCGCTCAAGAAATGGAAACGCAGGCCGCCACACCAGCGACCCGTAGCCGAAGACCCAGACGGACATGTGTCGTGTTGGTGGCTGCGAGCGACCGCTTCAGACCGCGGAGTCGCCGAGGAATTTGCGCTCGATCGCCTCGTAGTAGTCGACGACCTGCCGAACGTAGGCACGCTTTTCGAGGTAGCCGCCGGCGAAGAACGAACGCTTGAAGCCGTAGATGATCATCGACTTCAGGTCCTTGACCCCCATGCCGAGCTCGGTGACCGAGTGCCAGTACTCGTCGGTGACGGTGGTGTTGCTGACGGTCCGGTTGTCGGTGCAGAGCGTGACCGACACGCGTTGATCGCGGAGCTTGCGCAGGTTGTGGTCCTTGAGCGACTGCATCTTCGGGTTGGTCTGCAAGTTGGACGTCAGGCAGACCTCGAGGGTGATGCGACGGTCCGAGATGTACTCGCCGAGCGCACGCACATAGGCGTCCTTATCTTCGATCGAGGGGTCGCGGATCTCGTCGGCCTCCAGCAGGTAGTAGCCATGACCGATGCGGTCGGCGTACAGCTCGGTGACGGCCTGGAAGATGCTCTCAGGGCCATATGCTTCGCCGGCGTGCACCGTCTTCTTGAGAAAGTTCTTCTGCGCGTAGCCGAACGCCTTCTTGTGGATGCCAGCGGGGTAGCCGGCCTCTTCGCCTGCGAGATCGAAGCCAACGACGGGGAGACCGTAGCGGTCGCGCGCTTGAACCGCGGCCTGCACGAGCTCGAAAGAGGCCATCGGGTAAAGCGCGGTCGGGTCGCTGTGCCGGTGGACGCGGACGAAGTTGCCAAAATACTCGCTGAATCCGTCGGTGAACTTGCGCATCGCGCTGACGATGATTCCGTACTCGAAGCGCGGCTCGGTGCCGTCGACGATCTCCGCGCGCCGATTAAACTCTTCCTTGGCGCGCCGCATGCCGCGGTTGACGGCCTTGAGCACCATGATCGTGTTCATGTGCCCGTGAACGTGCAGCTGCGGGGCGAAACGCACCTCGAGGTAGCGAACGCCCTCGCCCTGGTTGTCGAGGCAGAGCTCGTAGGCGGCGCGTTCGAGCGCGAGTTCGGACTGCAGGACTTTGCAGGTGTAGGAGAACCCATGCAGGTACTCCGAGAGGCTGTTGTAGCGGTCCTTGAAGACGAGCTCGCGCAGGCCGTCTTCGGTGTAGCTCGGCAGCTTGACGTTGTATTCGCGGGCCAGGTCGATCAACGTCGGGATGCGGATCGACCCGTCGAGATGGACGTGCAGATCGGTCTTGGGCAACGCCAGCAACATCTCGCGCGAGACGGGGGCGTCGGCGGGGTTGAAAGCGCCGCTTGACGTTGTGGTGTCGGCGGGCGTCGGCGGGGTCTTGCTCGGGGTCGTGGCCATCGGCAGCTCCAGGATGGCGGCGAAGGCTACAGCCTCCCACGCGGGTGGTACAGCCCGAGGCTCACAGACCCCTGACAACAGCGCGCCGAATGCGGCATGATGCGGCGCCTCGAGCCCGTTTGGACGACGCCATGATGACATTTGCCCCCCGCAGCCCGGTTTCACGGCGAGCGACCGCGCCCGAGTCCGCGCGCGTTGTTACGATCGCGCTACTCGCTGTGTGCCTCGCCGCCCAGGGTTGTGGCGGCGACGACACAAGCGACGATAAGAAGGACGGCGTCGACGGCGGCGGCACCGAGACCAAGCAGCCCGAAGAGACGGTCAAACACCCCGGTCCTTGCACGACCGACTTCACCGACAGCAAAGGCAAGCTCCACAAGGGCTATGTCACCCGCACCTGGGACAGCAAGAAGCGCCTCGTGCTCGAAAAGACGGCGGATTTCGCCGAATCTGTCAACGCCACGCGCTGGACGCACGAGTGGACGTACGGCGGCAACGACAAGCTGCTCAAGGAGAAATTCGAGACGTCGTCGGACGAGCCGAACTTCGAATGGGCCTACGAGTACGACGCGAAGGGGCGGCTCGCGAAAAAGGTCGGCAACAAGACCGGCTGGACCCGCGCCACGTGCACCGTCGAATACAATAACCCCGGCGGCAAATTGAGCGCGCACATCTGCCTGTGGGAGTTGGACGAGACCGACGACGACGGAAAGGTCACCGGCACCACCAAGGGCAAGAGCTACGTCATCTGGAAGCCGGGCAACAAACAACGCACCGAAGAGCACCAGACCGAAGGCAACAGCGAGCCGGACAAGGTCATCGTGGATTCGCTCGACGACAACGGCAACGTGATCAAACGGGATATCTACACATCGACCGCAAGCTTGCCCGACAAGACGATCAAGCACTCGTACGACGCCAAGGGCCGGCTGGTGAAGACCGAGATCGATGAAGACGCCGACGATCAGCCCAACGAGATCCAGACGCGGACCTGGGACACACCCGGCAACCTGCTCACGGTCGGGTTCGATGACGACGCCGACGGCAAACCCAACTGGATCTGGCACCACAACTACGCGTGCTGGGCGAAATAGCGGGCCGATGATGCGTCCTTGTTTCGATCGAATGCCCGGCGACGGATCAGCCCCGCGGTGGGTGGGTTTCGTGGTCATCGCGGCTTCGATGGGGCTCGCTGCTGGCGCTTTGTCCGGGTGCGAAGACGAGCTCGCGTCCGGGCCAAACAGCGGCGTTTCCGTGGATGACGCGACGTCTGTTGGCACGTCTTCGAGCGGTGGCTCGTCGAGCGGCACGTCGGGGAGCTCCTCGGGCGGGTCGTCGAGTTCGTCATCGGGCGGGCGAGCCGACGCGGGCGGATCGGTCGGGGACGCTGGTGGCACATCGACGCCCGCGCTGACCGACAAACCGCACAAGCTGGTCGAATCCGACGGTGCGCTCTACATGGCGACCGACAAGGACAACGTCTACTGGACCAACGCGAACGCCAAGAGCGTGTGGCAGCTCGGCAAGAAGGGCGGCGCCAAGGAGCTCGGCAAAGAGCCGGGCGGTAACTTGCCGTGGGACCTCACCGTGCTGAAGGACACGGTGCTCTTTGGGGCGCGCGGCAAGAAGCTGTACTACATCCGCAAGATCCCGCTGGACGGCAGCCCGAGCGGCACGGCTGCGACTGTCAAACCGATGATGTCGGTCCAGATGATCCGCAACATGACCGCCGACGACGGCGCGGCGTACTTCACAACCGGAACGACGCAGGGGCCGACCTACACCGGTCTTATCCGCAAGCTCGACCCGAAAGAGGCCGAAGTTACCGACCTGGCGCAATACCAAAAGGAGCCGACCGGCATCGTGGCCGAAGGCGATTGGGTTTACTGGACCACGCGGCAGGGTCCCGCGGTTTGGCGCGTGGCCAAGGACGGAAGCGGCACGCCCAAAGCCCTGGTGCACACCAAGACAGGGGCGCTGTCGTTGGCGTTTAATGAAGACTTCCTCTACTGGACCAACGAGGACGGCATCGCGGCCAACGTCAAGGGCGGAACCATCATGCGCGCGCCGGGCGGTGGCGGAATCCCGGTCGTGCTCGCCGATGGGCAGGACGTGCCGATGGCGATCGCCGTGGACGATAAACACATCTGGTGGGTGTCGCGCGGAACCGCGGGCGAAAGCTTCTCGGACGGTGGACTGTTCCGGCTCGGCAAAGGTGGCGGTGAACCCGAGAAGATCGCCGCCAAGTTGCCGCAACCATGGGACCTGGCCGTCGATGGCGAGTCGGTGTTCTGGCTGTGTCGCGGGGCCGCCGGGGCGAAGGGTGGCGTCTGGGGCATGAAGAAGCCGAACTAGCTTGAATTACAGGGATCCACCGCGGATTGTGGCGTTCTATTTTGGCGGTGCGGCAGGTCTTCTCGCGCCCGCCACGAATCGCTTCATCACGCCCATCAGCTCGGCGACCACGCGATCGCTCGCCCCCCGCTTGACGGCCTCGTCGACGGCGTATGCGAGGGTCTTTCTGTCGCCGACGGAGGCGGCGCGGTGGGCCAAGATGACCAGCGAACGTGTCGTTTTGGGGTGGCTGTCAGCGTGCGAATTCAGTGCGCTGGCGACCTCGGGCCACGGCGCGGTGCGGCGCGAAAAGCCGGTGTCCGGATCGACCGGAAAGTCGGCGAGATACGATGCGTCGGTCGAAGTCGCGGCCCGATGGATCCAGAGCGCGGCGACGTCATCGAAGTCGACCAGCAGCCAGTCGGGATCGGCGAACAGGTGCTGACGGATGTTGGGTCTTCCGGCCTGGAAGCGACGCTCGCCGGCGCTCGTGTGCTTGATGAAGAACGACCGGATTCCCAGTCGAGAGACCTCGTCCTTCCAGCCCGGTTGGCCGTAGCGGATCCGCTGGTACACATCGATGTAGGTGCTCTCCTCGTAGCATTCGAGGCAGTTGTGAACGAGCACGCGTCGCTGGTCGACACCGTTGGTCGCGCCCGCCGGCGGCAGTCCGCGGAAGTTGCGCCAAAGCCACACGCCCGACAGGCCGTCGCTGATGAAGGTCTCACCGGGCAAGGGGGCGGCTTTTTCAAACAGCTCGATCGGGTGGCGGCGGTGGTCGAAGCCATCGATTCCCAGGCCCATTCGATGCCATGCAGCGTGATCGGCGTACCCGATGGACGCCACGAGGAGGGCCACGGTGGCGGCTGCGAGTCGCGGGGTGCGCCCGGCCAGCCAGGTCTTGATGCGCGCGTCCGAGAGGATGGCTGCAAACGCCGGCGCGGCCGCCATCGCCATCGGCAGGACAAGACGCTGGTGGCGCACGCCCAGGTAGCCGAAACCCAGCAGCACAAACGCTTCGAAGAGGCGACGTCGCACAAGTCCCACGATCGCGCCGACGCCGACCAGGGCCACGGCGTACCACTGCATGTGGGCCCACGCGACCAGCTTCAAGGGCCGAAACTCCGCGAGATGGGCGTTCCAGTAGCCGTGCGAGCCGAACGAGAATGGCAGGAGCAATACGTCGATTCCGCTCGGCGCGAAAAGGGCAAGCGACGCCGCCGAAAGCGCCACGACACCAAACAGCAGGGCTACGACGAGCACGACGGTCTTGTCGTCGGGAGGCGCCTCATCAGTGCCGCGAAACAGCGGCGATAGGCGCTTGGCGACCACAGCCGCCGCAAGGGCAAACCAGACCAACATCGCGTATATACCGCCAGCGTGCAGGTGAATGCATAGGACGGGAAGCAGCGCGGCGACGACGGCCAGGCGCCGATTTCGGAACCCGCCGGCCCGCCATCTGCTGAGCAGTCCAACCACCAAAGCGAGCACCAGGACGGAGACGAGCAGCGGCCGCTCTTTGAAACGAAACGCGCCGGCGTTGACGAAGATGATAAGCGGCGCGGCCCCCCACGGTGCCGGCAGGCCCTGTCCGGCGATGAACAACGCGATCAATCCGACCATGAAGCCGACGAATGCGGCTTTGGCGATGATGAGGCCCTTGGCGCCGAACGCATCGACGACCGACGAGATCGCGACGGCAGGCAGCCACTGGTGCTGGGTCCAAACATGTCCGTCTTCGGCGTAGCTGAACGGGTTGGTGAGCGGGACCTCTCCGGTCGCGCGGATCCAGCGGCCGGTAGCGGTGTGAAAGCCCGCGTCGTCGTTGTTGATTTGGAAAACGGACAACGCGACCGACAGGACGACGACGGCGGCCAGCAACACACGGCTGAGTTGGCGGTCGCGGGCGGGATCAAGCATCGGGGGGACGGTTGTCGCCTATTGGCCGGCGAAGATAATGCCCTCGCGCTCGAACAACCGGGCGCAGAGTCGGAGCAGGAGGAGGGCGAGTAAGACCGACGACGCGGCCGCGAGGAGCAGCAAACCAAAGGGAACGTCGTCGCCACGCAACAGGTCACCCATGAGCGCTTGCTGGCCCAACGCCGGGATCGGGATCATCCACCATTTGGTGGAAAAGCCGAGCACCTGGGCCGCGAAGCCGGGGAGCATGGGCACGAAGAGGAGCAGTGAGAGGTAGGTTTGGGCCTCCTTGA
This sequence comes from uncultured Enterobacteriaceae bacterium, assembly GCA_964560875.1. Classification (GTDB taxonomy): domain Bacteria; phylum Myxococcota_A; class UBA9042; order UBA9042; family UBA9042; genus CAZLMW01. Next base: position 9,942 of record CAZLMW010000053.1, on the reverse strand, counting down.
AGCTGCGGGCGAACGTGGCGCCTACGAGCTGCAACGACGCGGCGAAGGGGGCTAACGGCAGAACAATGATGAACATGATGCCAACCTCGAACCAGCCGATCCGAAAGGCGATGCCGATGTTCTCAAGCGGCACCTGGGGGAGCACAAACGCGGTCAGCGTGAGGGTAATGGCGGCGCTCGCGGACCCAAAGATGAGCGCGACCAGCCATTTGCCGACAACAAGCGTGAAGCGGGACACGGGATTGAGCAGCAGGGCTTCGAGTGAGCCGCGTTCACGCTCGCCTGCCGTGGTGTCGATGGCGACCTGCATGCTGCCGATGAAGACCGCGAGGATGACGAACAGTGACACGACGTGAAGCAGATTGGCCGAGTGACCCTTGGGCGTGGCCAGATCGACTGTTTCGACAGCGATTGGGGTGACGACATCGGGGCTCACGCCGCGGGCCATGAGACGAAAGCTGGCGATGCGGGCGCCGTACGCGTTGATGAGCCGACGGACACGACGTCGTTTGCTGCTCGATGAGGTGCGCGAGCGGTCCAACACCAACGTCACATGGGCGGGGCGGCCCGCTTCGAAGTCGCGGGCGAAGTTGGCGGGCACGTGCATCACGACCGCGGACTCGCGGGATTTGACCGCCGCGACGGAGTCGGCGGGAGCGGCCGTGACATCGACCCCGTGCTCGTCCAGGAAGCGAACAAGACCGGGGGCGTTTGCGGCACCAGAGGTCGGAAGGCTGACGCGATCCTCACCGCCGATGCTGTGCTCGATCCCAGCGAACATCCCCGCGAGCAAGACGGGACCGAGCAACGGAAAGAGCAGCGCGCTCAAAAGCGCCCGACGATCGCGGAAAGCGTCGATCAGCTCCTTGTTCACGACGGCGCGCAGCTGCGGGTTCATGGGGCGGGCGGCTCCGGGTCATGGCGCGGGAGCGGCTCGTCATCGGTCGGGATCGGGCCGGAAACCAGCTTGACGAACGCGTCTTCGAGGTCCGTTGCTGCGCTCATGTCAAGCAGCTCTTCGCGGGTCCCCTCGGCGACGATGGTGCCGCGCGCCATCACATAGATACGGTCACAGAGCGCGGCCATCTCTTGCATCACGTGGCTGGACAGGAGCACGCAACGTCCCTCGTCTCGCAGTCGCAACAAGAGCTCGCGGACGGCTCGGCGGCTCATGACATCGAGGCCGTTTGTCGGTTCGTCGAGCACGACATTGCGTGGCTCGTGAACAAGCGCGCGGGCCAGCAGCACCTTCATGCGCTCGCCCTGGGAGAAGCCGGACACGCGACGGTCGAGCAAGTCGTTCATGTCGATGTCGGCCGCGAGGCGTGCCAGGCGGAGGTTGGTCGTCGCGTCGTCGACGCCGTGAAGGCGGGCGAAGTACGCCACGTGTTCGCGGGCCGTGAGGCGCGGATAGAGCCCGCGTGCGTCCGGCAGCATGGCGAGGCCACGGCGCGCTTCGAAAGGACCGTCGGCGATGCGAAGCCCATCCACGGCAGCGTGTCCGGAGTCCGGCGTGAGAAGGCCCCCCAACAGACGCAAAACCGTCGTCTTGCCGGCGCCATTGGGTCCGAGCAAGCCAGTGACCTCGCCGTCTTCGCAGCGCAGCGAAACATCGTCAACGGCGACGACGTCTCCAAATCGGCGGCAAAGGCCAGCGAGCTCAATCACGGTTGCGGCCCCGTGCGGCGAAGGAAGAAGGGCGGGCGCACCGATTCATGGGCGCATTTGGCGTCGAGGTCGGCCGGATCCGGCCTCTCGAGGAACTCGCCCATCAGCCGCGGTACACATCCGGTCGAATGACTGCCGTGAGCGGCGCCTGGCACGACAACATGGCGCGACACGGACAGGGACTTGGCAGCCAATTCGCCCCAACGCGGCGGGGTGACGGGATCGAGGCGGCCGGAGAGCAGCAACGTTGGTATCGGCATCGGTTTGAAGTTTCGCCACGTCGTTTCGTCCGTTTCCTTGGACCAGATTGCGCAACCGCGCTGCATCTGCTCAGCGATGGCCGCGCCGAGGAATGTGCCGGAAGCTTCGCGCGCGAGATCGGCCGCGGTGAAACGATGAACGTCCTCCGCACAGGTGATGGTGAACAGCAGCCCGAAGCTCGACGTCTTCGCGGCGCCCTCGCCCAGGGTGAGAGTCTGGGTGACCAGCGGCGTGAAGTCCCCTGCAGCCGCGTCAGCGATCGACAGCGGGATGAGCGCCTGGAGATCCGCGCTGTAGAGCAAGCCACGAATGGCCGCGGCGACGCCGAGCTTGGTGACGTGCACCGTGTCGGGGCGGCCGGTGCGCGGATGCGTGATCGGGACCTTCTTTCCGCCGCCGGGGATGCCGTCGAGCAGCTTCTTGAAGGTGACCTGGACGTCACCGAAAGCCTCCCGGCACGGGGCGTTGGCGCTGCAGTCTTCGGCGAGGCGGTCGAACGCGTCCTGGGCATCGCGCGCGAACGTGGTGAACAAGGTCATCTGGGGCGGCGCCACACCATCGAGGATCGCCGCGCGAATACGAGCGGGATGACGCTGCATCCAAGCGAGCGCGGCGCGTGTGCCGTACGAGATCCCATAGACGTTGACTTTGTCGTGGCCCAGGCGACTGGCGACCAGGTCAAGATCGTCCACGATTGCGGCCGTGCGATAGGCCCGAAGCTGCGTCCCCGCGTGTTTGTCGAGGCACTTGCGCAGGTCGTCAGCCGGCCAATCGTCGGCAAACAGCTCGTCGAGGCGTTTGTCGTAGTCGAACAGCTCGCAGTCCAGCGGCCCCGACCGTCCAGTCCCGCGCACGTCAACGAAAACAATGTCGCGGTGGCGCCGAATGCGTCCGAGCGCTGGCAGCGCCGAAAACGCGACGCGGCTTGCCCCCTGACCGGGGCCTCCGGCGATGAAATAGAGGGGATCGGGGCGTGCTTCGGCTGCGACCGCTTTGACCACAGCGACGTGAATCTCCAACTGCCGGCGAACCTTGGACGCGCCGCCCTGCTCGCCAGTTCTGTTGTTGGGTGTGCCCGTGGCGGCTTCGGTTGGGTGTTCGATCGGGACTTTGATTGTCGTGCACTGCGCCGACCTCGAGACCTTGTCGAGTTGGCAGGTGCGCCACTGCACGCGGGGGGACCGCTTCTTTTGCTCACACCCCGAAGCGGCCAGCAGAGCGATCATCACCAGTGCGAATTTCACTGGGGCGAATTTCACTGGGGCGCATTTCACTGGCGGGCGGGGGTGCGCGGGGATGGATCGGGCTGACAGCCGTCGATTCAACGCTTCTTCAGCAGGTAATCCATGCGACCCAGCGCTGGCACCAGGCGCGCTCGACGGTAGGCGCGAAGTCGTTTTTGTTCGGCCGGTCCCAGCGTCGCGACCGTGGCTTCGAACCGCTTGTGATGGCCGCTCAACCACGCCTTGTGTGCCTCGCCGATGGCGCTCTGCCGTGCTTTGTCATTTCGAGCCGAATACCACGCCATCATGCGCTTGGCGACCTCGTCATACGCGCCGTCGACCCCGATCCGGGCCTTGGCAAGCGAGGGGCTGGCGGGAGGGGCACGCAGTTCGGCCAGCGCCGCCGTTACAGGCGTTTCCCAGGGTGAGCCGGCCTGGGTCTGCAGGAATCGCTCGTAGGAAGCTTTCCGTTGCGCGTTCAGGTTCTTGCAGCGAGCGGGCGTCGAACACCACTTATCAGGCATCAAGTAGACATACATATAGTGACGAATTCGCTGCCGTGTCGCCTCGACGTGTTGGGATTCCCGGTTTCGAGCCAGCCAGGTCTGCATCGCGATGACGCGGGTTCGGATCGCATCGAGGTCGCTGATCAGTTCCTGTGCGCGGGTCAGATTCGGTTCCGGATCCGCTGGCAACGCACGAAGCGTTGACGCGCCGCTCCCAGCCACCGCTCCCTTTCTCGAGTTCTTGGCGCGTTTGGACGCCGAGCTCATGACGTCGACGCCGCTTCCCCCGCACGCGACGCATGCGAGGGGAAGCGCGACCGACACCGCACTGAGCACCAGCGTTCGATACAGATTCACGTTGAGAAGCGCCTGGCAACGATGCGCACAGCGAAAACTCCCCGGCTATTTGGCCTGCGTCGGTCCGGTCGCGGGCGGCGCGGGTGCAGCGGGAGGAGCTGCGGG
>CAZLMW010000053.1:0-5722 GCA_964560875.1 uncultured Enterobacteriaceae bacterium | reverse complement strand
GCGGGAGGAGCTGCGGGCGCCGGGGCGTCATGCCAGTTCGCAACGGCCGGGTGGACCTTGATGTCCCCACGACGCGAGCGCTTGACCAGGCTAACCAGCGTCTTGCGCGGCCAGTCCTTCTGGATGAGGTTGACCAGCCACGACGGAAGCATGCCCCGCGGGTCTGTGTGCACCTCGACGAAAAGCTTGGTCTTGTTGGTGCCCGGGATCGCCGTGAACTTGTAGTACGTGCCAAAAGCCTTGCCGCGCACACAGCAATCGAGCTTGGGCTTCTTGGGATGGCGAACCGAGTTCAGGCGCGCTGTGAAGACCTTCTTGTCGAAGTTGAAGTTGGCCTTGAGGTGCAGCACATAGTCGCGGTCGGTGACCGGCCACGGCAAGCCGAACTTGATCCAGAACGTACGCTCGGTTGCGCTGCGAACATCGAGCTCTGCGTCGGCGTCCCAGCGATCGACCCAGTCCTTGCGCAGGTTCGTGTTTGCGTAGGTGCTGATGACCTTGCCGATGTGGATATTCGCGGTCATCACGCCGCGGAAGGCCATCACGCTGCTGCCCGGGACCTGCTTACGGTAGACGCGCACGCCGTTGTTGGACGACACGAACTCCCATTTGCCCTTGCCACTGGCGTAGGCGGCGTCGGGGGTGGTCAGCGTTGATACGGCGACCGCGGCGGCCACGATGAGCGCGATTCGGGTCGCGGTTTTCGAGCGCTGCGAGCGAGCGTGGGTGTCCATGTGATCTCCTTCGGACGCGATGCGTATCGCCGCCCACGCCCAGGTTCGCAGTCGTGGGGCGCGGCGACCGATCCATTCGTTTGCCGATGCTTCAACGTAGAAGCTGGCATTCAATTCGTAAAGGGCTCGAGAGAGCCGCCGTCAACGGCGTTGGATGCGCGAAGGGAGCGCGAAGGGAGCGCGAAGGGAGCGCGATCCGTGGGGCCGGACATGCGCGGCGCCATCAACGGATCGAGGCACCGGGTGGACAGACCATGCGCTAGCGAGCGCGGTAGGTGATGCGTCCGCGGGTGAGGTCGTACGGCGACAACTCTACGGTCACTTTGTCGCCGGGCAGGATGCGGATGAAGTACTTGCGCATCTTGCCGGAGACGTGGGCGAGCACGCGGTGACCGTTGGGCAGCTCGACTCGAAACATCGCGTTGCGCAGCGGTTCAACCACTGTGCCCTCGACGACAAGTCCCTCTTCCTTTGCCATGTGTTTCCTTCCTGTCTGCCCGCAGGCGTTCTTGTCCGCAGGCGCCTTTCCGATGGCCCACAGGTGGTTGCAATTCGTCGCGCCGTGAGGGCGTTGAAACGTTCGAGCTCGGAACCGATTTGGAATCGATCGCGCGGTCGAGGCATTCAGGGCCTTGCGACTCGTCGCCGATGCCGGCAACGTGGCGGCCCCCAAACGCGGCGCAGTACGGTACGCGATTCGCCCCATCACGGCAAGGCGAAGGTCTACAAGGAGGCGATGATGGTCGCGGTGAATTCGACGATGCTCCCACTTGGCACCCGGTGCCCGGACTTTCGTCTCCCAGACGGGGCGGGCAACGTCTTTTCGCGCGACTCGATCGCGGCTGGCCGCCCGCTCGTGGTGGCCTTCCTGAGCAACCATTGCCCGTTCGTGAAGCACCTGAAAACCGAGCTCGCAGCGTTCGGCCGGGACGCGCAGGCAAAGGGTGCGTCGATGGTCGCCATCGCGAGCAACGACGTGGAGCGGTATCCGGCTGACAGCCCCGAGCTCATGGTCGAAGACGCGGCCACATTCGGCTACACGTTCCCCTACCTGTACGACGCGGATCAGACGGTCGCCGAGGCATTCAAAGCGGCTTGCACGCCCGATTTCTACATCTTCGACGCCACCGGTGCGCTCGCCTACCGCGGCCAATTCGATGAGACCCGGCCCAATAGTGGCACGCCCACTGGCTCGGACCTGCGCGCGGCGCTCGACGCCATCGTTGCCGGCGCGGATGCCCCGTCGCCGCAGATTCCGTCGATCGGATGCAACATCAAGTGGAAGCCGGGGAACGAGCCGAGTTATTTCGGGTAGTTGCGTGGCAGGCCGAGGCGGTTGTACAGCCAAATCGGGCCACTTCAGGCCCGAAACCTGTACAACCTGTACAGCGTCCCGGGGCGTGGGGCCACGGCCGAAGGTCTGCTGAATTGGAGATGGTCCCTGGGCGGGGCTATGAGGCCGTATGCCCGCAGGCGGCGCAGCGGCCCGGCACCGCCGGACCATCGACACCCGTGATCACGGTGAAGGCCGACTCCGTGATGAACACGCCGTTCGTCCAGAAGTCCTGCACCCGGTCGGTGGGTCGGTCCTCGACCTCCACCAGCACCGCCTTGACGAGCTTGCCGTCCGGCTGAAGGCGCTGCCGCAGGTCGATGCGTCCGGCGAGGTCCATCTGGAGGACGACGGCGGTCAGCTCCGGCGTGATCGAGCAGATGGAGAAGCCGAAGGTGCCAACGCCGCCGAGTAGTTCGGCCAGCTCCAGGCCCATCGCAGGCAGCATCGTCAAAAGCAGGAGGTGGCGGTCGATCTGATCGAGGTCGTGCCGGTTGCAGAGCCGGTCGAGGCCAAGCAGCACATCGGCGTCCCGGCTGGCAGCCAACCGAGCATCGATCTCGGAGCGCAGGTTGTCCTCCGTCGCTGCAAGCCGGGCGATCTTGGCTCGTGCCTCGTGGTCCAGCCGGTCCTCCCCCGCCAAGGACAGGCCCGAGACGTGCTCGTCCTCGGCGTCAGCCCTCGCCGCTGCGACGGCTCCGAGGTGCCGTGCTCGTGCGTGAACCCACCGGGCCTCGTCCTGGAGGTAGTCGATGTCGTCCTTGAAGGGCTTGGCGGCTCCTCGGTCTTCGCTGTTGACCACTGCTTGTCCTCCGGGTCGAGTATGCGGATCGACTACGCCACGCCCCCTGTCTCTGAGCCATCGGGGGACAAGCCACCCCGACATACCGGGAAGGGGCGGCGAGTGAAGCGTCTTTGGGCGTTGGATGCCTTCCGGGTGGGGTTTACGAGGTATCGGTGACTCCGTAGTCTCAGCCCTGACTCTCGGGCTCTGCGTCGTTTCCCCGAGAGTGCGGAAGGAGAGGGACGAATCATGCCTACCCGAGGGGCCACCGGGCTCGTTTCGGTCATAGACCTTGCCGACGAGCTTGGTGTCCGCAAGCAGACAGTCTTCAAGGCGCTGCGTCGGCTTGGCGTCAAGGCCACCAAGCGGAAGGACGCTGGCAGAGGCGGGCAAGCCGTCTCATTCGTCTCGGGGGAAGATGCGAACCGCCTCCGTGAGACGCTGGACGGCACTGCCATCACGAACGCCGACGGGCTGACAGAAAGCTGGCTCGGGGAGAACACCGGCTTCTTCTACGTCATCCAGCTCGAACCGGACCTTGACCCGACCCGTTTGAAGCTCGGGTTCACGATTGCGATCGAGCAGCGGCTCCGACAGCACCGTTGCTCTGCCCCATTCGCCGCCGTCGTGAGGACGTGGCCGTGCCGTCGAACGTGGGAGCAAGCGGCCATCGACTGTCTCTCGAACGGTTGCGAACGGCTGCACACCGAAGTGTTCCGAGTCGATGACCTTGAAGCAACGCTGGAGAAGGCGCAGAGGTTCTTCGCCCTCATGCCTACTCTCGCAGATCCGGATGAGGAAGCAGACCTCGACGGCTGAGTGCACTCCGGGCTACTGGACGAGCCGCAACGCACTCCCGAATTCTGGCAGCGTGTCGCACGGACCTGGCCGAGTACGAGCAGAGGAAGAGCTGGCTGGCCGAACACGGCGGGAGCCACGTCCTACTGTGACCCGGCCCGCCCCGGGGATCGGGGCGTGAAGTCCGAGTCGGGCACGGTCAGGGACGCCCACCCCGACCACGTCGGCCAGCCACGTTCGACATCCCGCAGGCGGTCGGCCAGCTCATCGATGAGGGCGATGGTGCGCCCGGCGAGGGCGTCCCGGTAGCCGTCGTCATGCGCTGCATGGGCCACCAGTCCCAGCAGCACGTCGGAGAGCAGGTCGAAGGTAGCCGCTGGCTCGACCGGCAGGCCGACGCTGGCCGTGGGCAGGTCGTGACGGTGGTTCATGGTCTTCGGCCTCCTTCTCGATCCGGCTCATAGCCAAACCACCGCCCGAAAAACCGGACAGGCGGGGGGGCCGTTTTTTCGGCTATCGAGTATCGCAGGTGAGGCGTCGTGGTGACGCCGTGAAGGAGCCGTGATGATGCCGAACGACAATCAGTCCCTGGTCCGCCTGAACGTGCGCTTGCCGACCGTCGCCTACGACAAGCTCAAGCGGGTCGCCGCCGCAAACGCCGTCCCGATGTCCGCGCTGATCAGGATGCTCGTGGTCGAGTGGGCAGAGGCCGACGCGAGGGTCAGCCCGGCGATTTCGCCTCGCCCATGACTCCGGGCCTCTACACGCACGGTCTGTCTGCCCGCATCTTGCTGGTAGGCGACGCCAACGACGACTCTGTCCTGCGGCGGCTGGATTGGAGCCCTCGGCACTGTGGGTGGGTGCGTAGCAAGCCACGGGGCGGGCCACGGTGGCAGCTTCGGTCGTCCGCCTGGCTCACCGGGCAGCGAGCGTCCCGCAGCTCCGGGATCGGCAGGCGCAACAGGCGGTGGGACACCGCCATCGCCAGCCTCGACCTCCAGCACGGGCCAGAGGCGTGGGCCATCGACATCGAGACGGTGAGGCGTTCCGACATCCCGACTCTGATGGGCACCGTGCTCGGCCTTGAACCTGGGCAGTGGAGAATCGCCTACTTCCGGAAGCTGGAGCGCTTCGCCTGCATCAGCGCACGGGACGCCTTCCGCCTCGCCCCCGCCCTCGGCCTCCGGGAAGAACCTGTCCGGGGCGAGCGCGACCACGACGAGCGGACGTGGGGGAAGGCGTGCCTCGTCCGGCCCGGCGAGCTGGGCGTCCCCGTCACCATCAGGACGAGGGCACGAGCACACGCGAACGTCGTCCTGTACCAAGTGGCGAACGGGGCGACGGCGGGCACCTGGAAGCTCGAAGCCCGGCTCCGTCGTAGGACCAGCCAGTTGCCCTTCGAGGAGGCTGACGGCCAGCGTGCCCTCGATCAGGTGCTCACCGACATCATCTACGACCACAGCCTGGACATCGTGGCCAAGCCCGCACGGTGGGAGCCTCGTTCCCGATTCGATCACCGGCGCGCCGCCGGTGACATCGCCGGGCTTCCGATGGCTTCTTGGAGAGGTTCTGCGCCCGTTGCCGGGAAGTTCGATACCCCCCTGCCGCTGGGACACCCTCTCGATGACCTGTACCTCGTGCGGGCCGAAGCCCAGCAGGGACAGGGCCTCCAGGCCCTCGTTGCTCCCGCTCTTGACCCGGCTTCCGCAGGGTCTGTCGGTCTTAGTAGTCATAAGCGGAGCGATGACTCATCGCCGCAGGCGGGAATGGGCTCTCACTCCCCAGGAGAAGTAGGTCCTGGGGCAGTTGCTCCCTGCGGGCAGACCAGCTCACCTTTCATCGCCCCACTCCATAAGCTGCTGGCCCGCAGGGGCACGCTGACCGAGATCGTCCATAGCAAGGATGACGATCCGATCTTCGTCGCCAATCAGGTGGTCACGCAGATGGGCTCCGGGTTCATCTCCTGTTCGGTGATCACGTCGAGGACGATGGCGTCCCGGACCTGGGCCAACACGTACATCAGGGACTGGTTGAACGATCACCCTCTGCATCCCGATGTCGGCGGGGTGGTCG
>CAZLMW010000052.1:3168-52911 GCA_964560875.1 uncultured Enterobacteriaceae bacterium | reverse complement strand
CCGATGATGCTCTTGATCGTATTGATCAGAGACACGCCGTGCGCGCCGCCACGCTGGGCGGCGAGGCCGTGGGGCACGATGTCGCCGACGTTGGGCGTGAGCTTCACGAGCACCGGGACGCTTGAGTAGTGCACCGCCCACGACGTGATTCGCTCGTTGACCCTGGGCTCTTGTCCCACCGCTGAGCCCATGCCGCGCTCACACATGCCGTGCGGACAGCCGAAGTTGAGCTCCAGGCCATCGGCGCCGGCGTCAATGCTGCGCTTGATGATGTCTTTCCACTCTTCTTCGGTCTCGACCATCAGCGACACGATCACAGCGTGATTGGGGTACTTCTTCTTGGTCTCGTAGATCTCGCGGAAGTTCACGTCGAGCGGTCGGTCGGTGATCAGCTCGATGTTGTTGAACCCGATGGCCTTGGTTCCGCGGTAGTGCACGGCGCCAAAACGGCTCGATACGTTTTGAATCGGCGTGCCGAGCGTTTTCCACACGGCCCCGCCCCAGCCCGCGTCGAACGCGCGTTGCACCTGTTCGCCGGAGTTGGCGGGCGGTGCGCTGGCGAGCCAGAACGGGTTGGGCGATTCGATCCCGGCACAGTTGGTATGCAGGCTCGGCGAGATGCGCTTCTTGCTATCCAAAGGCATCGTTCACTCTCCCTTCAGGTATGTATCGATGGCCCGGGCAGCGTCGCGTCCTTCCGCGACCGCGTTGACGACTTCTTTGCCGCCATTGGCGCAGTCACCGCCAGCCCAGTAGCCCTTTCGTCCGGTCGCTTGGTCAGCGTCGACCTTGACGACACCCCACTCGGTCTCCACGCCTTCGAGGCCGCCGACCAGTTCGCCGAGCTTGCCTTGTCCGATCGCGAGCAACACGAGCTGAGCCGGCACCGTAAAGTCGGCATCCGGCACGGGCTTCTTGTCGGCGCCGAGGCGCGCGCAGTGCACGCTTTGGACCTTGCCCTCTTCACCGAGATAGGCGATCGGCTGGGCGTGCCAAACGGCCTGGGCGCCCTCAACTTTCGCGGCCTTCCATTCGTGCTGGTAGCCGCTCATCCGCGCTTCGGAACCGCGGTAGATCATCGTCACGTTGGGGATGTTCAGCCCTTTGAGCGCGCGAACGCAGTCCAAGGCCGTGTTGCCGCCACCGATGACAGTCGCGCTCTCGAACTGGCTGAGATCGACGTGGCCGAGCTTCATGCATTCGATGAAATCGACGCCGCCATGGACGCCGTCGAGATCGCCGCCCGGGACGTCCAAGAACCGATCGTCACCGAGGCCAATGCCGATGAAGACGGCGTCGTATTTGGCCTCCAACTCGGCCCACGTGATGTCGCAGCCGTCGCCTTCGTAGCCGACCGTTGTCGACTTCTGCAGCTCGATCCCGCCGATGCCGAGCAGCCATTCGACCTCTTCGTCCGCGCGATCGCTCTTCATCTTGTAGGGCGCGACGCCGTACGTGTTGAGGCCGCCGAGCACTTCGCGCTTGTCGTAGATCGTGCACGCGTGCCCGAGTCGCCGCAGCTCGTGCGCGCAAGCCAGGGATGCCGGACCGCCGCCCACGAGCGCCACCGATTTGCCTGTGTCCGGGCCCGCTTCGTAGAACTGCCAGCCCTCGTCGTACGCCTTGTCGGTCGAATAGCGCTGGAGCTTGCCGATTTGGATCGGCGGCCTTTCCATGTGGTTGAAGACGCACGCGCCGACGCAAAGAACCTCAACCGGACACACGCGGGCGCATGACATGCCGAGGATATTGCTATCGAAGATCGTCTTCGCCGAACCTCGCACATTCTCTGTGCTGATTTTACGAATGAATTCAGGGATGTTGATCCCGGTCGGGCAAGCGGTGATGCAAGGCGCATCTTCGCAATACAGGCATCGATTCGCTTCCGCGGTCGCCTGGAGTGCGTTGTATGCTGGCTTGAAATCCTTGAAGCTTGCCTCAGAACGCTGCTTGGGAATCCGCTGATCGGTGGTGCCGGCCATCGGGCCTCCGTCCGTGTGCTGGTGGTTTCGGGCTGCGAAATGGAGGATGCGATGGTAGGGCACCGGCTTTTGACTGGCAATTCGAGGAACGTTTTCAGCGCCGCGGCGATCGCGACGGCAGCCGTTGTTGGCTGTTCGCTGGCCATGGCGGCCTGCGGAAGCGAGTCGGAGGAGAGCGCGAATCTTGAGGCCACGACGTACAACGCGGGCCTCGCGTATGGCTTTGTGCCCTATGCCAAGGAGCGCCAAGCGGACGCCGTCAAGGCCATCGCGGGCCTGAACTCGGACGTCGTTTGTCTGCAGGAAGTGTGGACGGACGAAGACATCGCCGCCGTCGAGACCGCTGCAAAAGCCGCCGGTTTCAGCGACGTGCATTACAAGAAGACACCGGAAGACGTCACAGGTCTGCCGATCGCGTGCACCAAAGGCGACACCGACAAGCTGCTACCGTGCGCTCAGAAACACTGCGCGAAATCGACCGTCGGCGAGCTCGCGGCGTGCGTGACCGGCAAGTGCCAAAAGGAGTTCGACTCCATCGCCAGCACCTGCAGCGTGTGCCTGGCCAGCAACCTCGGCAAGCCCCTCGACACCATCGTTGGTATCTGCACGAAAGCGGGCGGCAAGTACTCGTACGGCGGCTACAACGGCCTGATGCTGCTCTCGCGAATTCCCCTCAAGAACGCCGCGCACGTCGAGCTCAAGAGCGTCTTGACCCGTCGCGGCCTGCTCACCGCCGACATCGATGCGCCGTCCCCGATCGGCAGCGTCCACGTGATGTGCACGCACTTGACCGCCAACTTGAGCGCGATCGACTACCCGGACAAGGGCAGTTGGGAAGCCGAGCAGTCCAAGCAGATCGACGAGATCGTCAAGCGCGGCAAGGGCAAGAGCGGGCGCGTCGTGCTCCTGGGCGACATGAACACCGGACCCAAGCTCGACCCCGGCATCGTCGCGGAGCTTCCGAAGAACTACGACAAGCTCATCGCGGGTGGGTTCGCCCCAACGTATGCGGTCAATGGCGCCACGTGCACCTTCTGCAGCAGCAACACGCTGGTCTCGGGCGGCGCGGACAAGGGCGGTGAAGCCGCGGTAATCGACCACGTCATGACGATGGGTGAATGGACCAAATCGTCGGCCAAGCGTGTGCTCGACGGCAAAGTCACCATCAAGGTCGGCGGCAAGGACGAGCAGCACGACATCTCGGATCACTACGGCATCACGGCTTCGCTCGAAGTCACCAAGGCCGAGTAGCGAGTCCCGCAGCCGCTACCGATAGCCCTCTGCCTGCAGCGTAAACAGGTGCGCGTAGATGCCTGCGTTTGCCATCAACGCCGCGTGGTCGCCCCTTTCGGCGATGCGGCCGGCGTCCAGGACAACGATATCGTCGGCCATGCGCACAGTTGAGAAGCGATGGCTGATCAGGATGGCCATCTGTTCGTCGGTCAGCTCGGACAGGCGGTGAAAAATCTCGGCTTCGGCTTCAGCGTCCATCGCAGCGGTGGGTTCGTCGAGCACCAGGATATCGGCGTCGCGGCGCATGAACGCGCGCGATAGCGCCACCTTCTGCCACTGGCCGAGGCTCAATTCGCGGCCGTTCTTGAACCACCGGCCCAGCTGAGTCTGGTAGCCGTCACCGAAGCCATCGATGAACGGCGCTGCCATGCCTTTTCGTGCGGCTTCGCTCCAACCGTCCTCGTCGTCGATGCGCGGTGCATCCCCGGCCCCGATGTTCTCCCCGACCTTGAGCTGGTAGCGAACAAAGTCTTGGAAGATGACACCGATTCGCCGTCGCAGGGCGTTCTCGTCCCACTCTTCAAGGTCCAAGCCATCCAGCGTGATCCGCCCGCCTGTCGGCTTGTACAGACGTGACAAGAGCTTGATCAGCGTCGTCTTTCCGCTGCCGTTGTGACCCACAAGCGCGAGGCGTTTGCCGGGCTCGATGTGCAGGTTGATGCGGTCGAGCGCGGGCGTCTCGGCCCCGGGATACGTGAAGCTGACATCGATGAAGCGCACGCCGTCTTTGGGGTCCGGGCCGCTGGTCGCACCCTCGATACGTGGCGTCACGTCGCGCTCGAGAAACGCATAGAGATTGGACAGGTACAGGTTGTCTTCATACATGCCGCCGACCGCGCTCAGGATCGCCGAAAACGCTGCCTGTCCCTGCTTGAACACGGCCAGGTACATCGCCATTTGTCCGAGCGTCAGATTGCCGGCGATGGTGCGCAGCGCGATCCAGATGTACGCGCCGTACAAGGCCGAAGTGCCCAGCAGCCCGAGCACGAACCCCCAGAATCCACGCCGCAGCGTCAGGTCGCGGTCTTCGCCGTAGACGGTGTTGAAGATGGCCTCGTAGCGGTCGAGAAAGACGCGGCCGAGGTCGAACAGCTTGACCTCTTTGGCGTGGTCCTCGCGGGCGATCAGCATCTCGAGATAGGCGCGTTGGCGGGTCTCGGGTGCCCGCCACGAAAACAGCCGGAACGCCTGGCCGGCGAATCGCGTCTCGGCCACGAACGATGGGATGGCGGCGACGGCGAGGATGACGACCGCCCACGGCGAAAGCGCAACGAGCAGACCTGCGTAGGACAGCAGCGAGATCGCGTTTTGGGTCAGGCCGAAGCTGCGGCGAACGAGCGAGAGGGGCCGATGGCTGGCCTCCCGACGCGCCCGGGTCATCGAGTCGTAGAATTCGGCGTCTTCGAAGTCGGCGAGCTGCAGCGTGAGCGCCTTTTCGAGGATGAGGACGTTAACGCGGTGGCCGAGCTGAGCGCGGAGCAGCGAGTTGCACACATCGATCGCGCGCTGCACACCGGCGAGAATCACGATCAGCCCGCCTTCGACACCGACCCAGGTCAGCGCGGTCCAGCGATCGGCCTCGGCGCCTGTGTCAGCGGCCTTGAGAACGGCGTCAATGATGAGCTGTGCGACCCATGCTAGCGCTGGTGGCAGCAAGCCGCCGACGATGGTCAAGCCGAGCAACGCGAAGGTCAGCGTCCGGTTGGTCTGCCAGACGAGATCGATCGCGCGGCGGGTGTAGCCGAACACCCCGATGAAGCGAGAGAGGGTGCTGCCGTTGCTATCGGTCTGGGTCGCGGGTTTGGTCACCGGCCCACGAAAGGACGCGTGAGCCGCCGGTCAACGCCCGCAGGTCTGTCTTGCTCACGGACGCACGACGGCTTCTTCGGCGCGCTGCATCACCGAACGGTCGGCATCGCCCATCAGCGCCTCAAGCGCTTCGAGCGTTTCGTCAACGTTGTTGCCAGCGGCGTCGCGGGGTCCGATTCGGCCAAGAGCGAGCGCGATCTCGGCGCGAACTTGCGGGTTCGGATCGGCGAGCATGTTCACGAGCAGTGACCGGCCGGCCTCGTGTGCGATGAATCCGACAGACCATGCTCCGATGCGTCGCAGTTCAGCGTTCTCGGACTTCAGCGCGATGTCGAGCGCGGCCAGGGCAGACGGTCGTCGCAGCGCGCCGAGGATGAAGGCTGCTTTTTCGGTGTTGGGACCCAGTTGGCTGAGCTCGGCCACATACCGAGCGACGATGTCGTCGACGTCATCGAAGTACGAGAGGGTCACAGCAGCGTTTCGCCAGATCACCTCGTTGTCGCGGTCGAGCATGGCCACGAGGGCGTCTTTGGCGGCGGGCACGGGCTCTGTCCGCAGGTCGAGCAGGGCGGTCAGGATGTCGTTGGGATCGGCGTGTTTGAGCGCGTCGAGTATGTTGTGGCGGGTCTGCTCTGTGCCGGGAACGAAGTTGTAGTGGCGTTTGCGAGCACGCTGGCCCTTGCCGAAGAAGGCGGACGCTGAATCCACGTCGCGAACCAGCAACATGCCAAACCAATCGGTGTGTCCGCTGACCCGAATGGGCTCGCCGGCGCGCTCGCCGCTGAGCAGGTAGTAGCGGTTGGTGACCGGCTTGCCGCAGGTGCAGTACGAGTAGTAGCGGATGTGCGCAGGGACGGCCTTTGACGGCGTTGCGGCCGGTGAGTCCGCCTCGGTTTCGTGCGGCTTGCGTTGCTCGACGGCTGCTCGGGTTGCCTGGGTAGTGGCTTCGGGCGCGGGGCGCTCGGTCGTGGGCTTTCGGCGCTGTTCGACCTCGCGGATCGGCGCGAATGCGACGAGTGGTCCGACGTGGTTTTGCGGATCCGGGTGGGCAGCTTCAGGCGTGACGACAGCGACCTGTGGGTCGCGGAGCATCGCGAACAGGGCGCGGGCGGGTCCTGCTCCGAGGCTGGGCAGGCGGGCCTGCGGAAGATTCGTTTTCGCGTAATCGACGCTAGCACCGTCCTCGGTGGCGAGCTGGGCGACGTTTTCGACAGCGACATTCAGCTTGCCGTCCTCTCCGCGACTCGCTTTGACCTGGATCACGCTGTCTGCATCGGCGCGGACCGTCAGCGGCTTGCTGCGAACGTGTTGACCGCGGCCGACCAGCTCGACTTCAACCGTCACATCCTGACCGGGCGGCACCTGCCAGGCGGCGTGGCCTTCGAACATCGCCCCGTCGCTTGGGACCTCGATGCGCGCCACGCGCTTGCCGTCGATCAGCAGCTCCGCCCCGGTGGCTTCGAGTGGAGTCGATTCGGCGCCTGGCTCACGGTCGGACGGCATCGCCGCCGCTGGGACTGTGAAGGCATCGTCGAGGTTGATCGCCAGCAATGCCGCCGCATCCGGGCCCTGGTCGACATCGGCGACGTAGCCATCGGACGGTTGGCACGTCGTGAGCAGCAGGGCCAGGACGGTGACGGGAAAGCGATGCATGGCGGCCTCCGGAGCGACCGGAACGCTGAGGTCCGGCCGGTTCAAGGGTAGCGACGGGGTGTCCCGCGCAAAACCAAAAACAGCGTGAGTCTATTCCCGCCCCCAACCTTGCATCGGTGCGCGCGGCGTCTCGTCCGTGGCAGATCCTCGCGCTCCGTGGTATCTCGCGCGGCCCATGAATACGCGCTTGCCCGTCTTTGATGTGGGCGCCTGGGCCTACGACTGGCTCACCGCCCAAGCCCTCTGGCGCGAACAGATCGCGCGCCTTCTCGACCATCTTCCGGCCGATCACGGCCCGCTTCGCGTGCTCGACCTCGGCTGCGGACCGGGCGTCAGTTCGTTCGTCCTTGCCGAAAGACTCGGCCCGCAGTCGCACATTGTCGGGATCGACAACGCCCGTTTGATGATCGGCCGCGCTCGCCGCTGGCATGACCGTGCCTACAGCCACTTGCCCAACATCGAGTTCCACGTCGCGGACGCGACGGCTATGGATTTCGACGACGACTCGTTCGATCTCGCCGTGGGCCACTCGTTCCTCTACCTGGTGCCCGATCGTCTCGGCGTCCTGCGCGAGATGCGACGCGTCCTCCGGCCCAACGGCGCCGTGATCCTGATGGAGCCCCGCCGTGAGGGCTCGATCGTCGCCGCAGGTCGTCACGCGTGGTCCGAACGAAACCTCGCCGCCGGGCGCTGGTACCAGGCCTTCCGCTTCGCGCTGTCCATGGTGCTTTGGCGGGTCGCGTCGGCCGCTGCCGGGCGCCTCAACGTCTCGCTCGTCGAGCAGCTCTTCGCCGACGGTGGCTTCGAGTCGATCCGCTGCCATCACACGCTGGGCGGCCTCGGTCTTCACTGTGTGTCCGCTCCCGAAGGCGCGAGACCGGCCCAATCCCTGCCAGCTCTTGAGGTCTGAATGCGCGAAAACCGACCCTCAACCACCGCTGCCGTTGTGGCATGGGCGCGCGCTGCCAGTGGACTCGACGATGACGTCACCGCGCGCTTGATACCGAGGGCCTACACCCGTTCGCTCGCCGCATCGTCACCCGGCCGTCTCGGTGCTTTCATGTCGACCGTCGCACGCCGCGCGATCTCGGCAGGTTTGGTCGATCACATGCGGCTGCGCACGGCCACGATCGACGCGTTGATGCTGCAGGGAATCCAGCAGGGCAATCGGCAACTTGTGGTCGTCGGGGCCGGACTCGATGCTCGGCCCTATCGTTTCGATGAGCTCGCAGACGTCGTGGCGTTTGAGATCGACCATCCCGCGTCGCAGGCCTACAAACGGCGCAAAGCTGCCCAATTACCGGCCCGTTGCCGCGACATCCGGTACGTCGCCGTCGACTTCGAACAGGAATCCATGGGCGATCGCCTCGTCGAATGCGGCTTCGACCCGACCATCCCGACATTTTGGATCTGGGAAGGCGTGACGATGTACCTCGCGCGAGAAGCCACCGAAGCGACGCTTGCCACCATCTCGTCGCTGAGCGCACCCGACAGTCGCCTCGCCATGACGTACATGCTGCCCGAGCCCATCGGCCTGACGCGCGGAAATCGGATCGTACACCGTGTGTTCGCGACCATCTCCGAGCCTCTCGTCGGCGGGATGCGTCCGGCAGACGTGCGCGCGATGTTGCGTCGGCATGGGTTTGGTCTGATGGCGGACGGCAGCAACACCGACTGGCAGCGAGAGATGGGAGGAGAAGGCGCCGGCTGGGCCATGCTGTTCCGGGCCGAACGCCTCGCATTTGCCGCCAAGCTGTAAGCATCCCACTTGGCCCGGTCCACACTTCACCGGGCTTAAATGACGACCCCCTCTCGCTGGGAGGCAACGAGAGGGGGTCACAAACCGGCGCAGCCTGTCCTGCACCTGTAGTTTTCGGTCCGAGCCCACCCGAACCGAATTGCAGCTAAACCCGTCTTTGTCACCTCGTCGGTCGGTCTGACGTCCAATCTGCGGCGTCCTGCGGCGAATCCTCGGTTTGAAGTGACGCTGCCACTCCTGCACCTCGCATTCACCACATGACTTGCACCTTGAACGCCATACCTTCCATCCGTGATGACAAGGCCGGGCTAAACGCCGGTCGTCTTGGTCGCCTTTTCGGGCGATGTCTGGTTGTCGTTGTCGTCACCGCTGGCCGCGCGCTTGGCCGGAAGCAGCAGCTCGCTCACGCCGTCGTGGAAACGAATCCGCGACAGCATCAGCTGCTCTTCGGTGTTCACGACCTTGATCGTGGTCTTCTGCACCGCGTTGCTCATCTCGCGCATCTTCTTTTGCAGGTGGCGCAGCAGCGTGGAGCCGGCCCGGACCATCTTCAGGCTCGCGATCTGGCCGTGGAGCTCATCCATGCGCGTGCGGTACTCGACGTTGCGCTGGCGGAGGTGGTTGACGACCTCGCCGAGGTGTCCGATGCGCTTGTACTCGGCCAGGATGCCAACGAGCTGGCGCCCAAACGGGCCCATTTTGCCGTTTTCGGCGATGTAGCGGCGCATCAGTGAGATGCCGCGGGCGGAACGGAGGTCGATGCTGCGCTGCAAGGGCGTCGTCTCTTCGAGCACGAGTTGGCGGTGCTCGTGCGGCTCGAGCGTCATGGTGAACAGATGCGTTTCGCCCAGCTTCTCGAAGATCTTTGGGTGCTTGGCGAGCTTCCAGCCCTTGCCGACGGTGTGGCGGACGAAGAGCTTCAGCGAGCGACCCGAGCGGTTGTTCATCACAAAGCGCGTGCGGCGCACGTGGTTGACCTTCGCCGTCAGGATGCCCCGCTTGACCTCGAGCAGCTTGGCGATGCGGTCATCGAACTCCCGGCTGCGTTCCACGCGAACCTGGCGGTCCATCGCGAACGGCACGATGGCGTTGGACTTGGGCGGGATGGCCGATGTCATGCCTTCGCCGATGAAGCGCTTCTCGCCGTAGACGGTCATTGGGCCGGCGTCGAGGGTCGAATCGGTTGGGTTTGCGAAGCGCACGGCCTTGAACGCGAACCGACGGTTGCCGCGGCGGGTATCCGGATCGAAGAGGTAGACGATCTCGCCCGCCGTGCCCTTGGTGACGACGCTGACCATGGCGCTGGTGCCCTTGGCGACGGTCATCGGCAGCTTCGACTCGAAGTGGCTCTCACCGACGGGTTCGTCCGACATGACGGCGGCCCGCTTCGCTCCTGCGGCGGGTTTCTTGAGCACGACGGCAACACCGGCACCGTGGCCTCGGACGACGCCCTTTGCGGCGATCTTGATGCGCGCGGGGGCGACGCCTTCCCGGATCAGCGCGTTGCGGAGCGTGTTGGCGCGGTCGCGAGCTCGAGCGGTCGGCGCGGCCTCCCCGGAGCGGGCGTAGCCCTCGATAACCACCGGCTGACTCGATTTCGCGAGGCGCTTGGCGATCGACTTGACCTGCTGGCTTCCCCGCGCCTGGCTTCGGGCCCACTGTCGGCGTGCGCGGTCGTAGCGGATCTTGCGTTTCTTCACCTCCTCGGAGTCCTTATCGGCGCTCTTCGCTGCTTTGCTGGTGGCGAAAGGAAGGAACCTTCCGAGTCCGCCACGGGACCGCACGCGTTCGGCGGCGGCGACCTCTTTTTCCGGGTGACCGGCTGGCCGCGGGATGTGCGCGTCGTCGAGGTTCATGACGACGCGGCCGTTCTTGACTGTGGTGCGATGGACCGCTCCGCCGGTCGGGGGCGCATGGGCGAAGCGCTGACGGGACCGCAACATCTCGCGATACACGCGCCGCACCGTACGCAGGTCGTAGCGAAATGACAGCGCTGATGAGGAGCCGACGCCGACCTTCACCTGGCGCCAGTCTTCGCCGCTCGTATTGTCGACGATGGCCCACCCTTGCAGCTGCACTTTGCCCTTGTTGTTGACCACCACGCGATACGTCGACTTCCACGCGGGCGCGTCGGTGATGTAGCTCAGGACCAGGTCGCGAGTTTTCGCCGAGGGGAGCTGAATCGTCATGGCGACTGTGCCGCGGCCGCTGCGTTTGCGGGTCGGGAAGGAGACCGGGAGCGTCTCCCCCGTCTTGGCGTCGGTCACGGTCAGCGACTTGAGGAAGTCATTGACCTTGTTCTCGGGCACGGCGATGGCGAGCGTGCGGCCCTCGGTGCGGGCGCGGCGCTCGAAGTAGGCGATTCCGTTGCGGTAGATGACGACACGGCCGAGCGCGGCGTCATCGGCTTTGACGTACGTGTCGTGCGCGCCGCACCCGCTTGTAGCGGTGACTGCGACGATTGCGAGCAGGCCTGCGGCGTGCAGGCTCATCGTCAGGATGGACTTGGTTTTGCCCGGGCTTGTTCGGCTTGTTGGGCTTGTTCGGCTTGTTTTGCTTGTTTTGCTTGTTTGGCTTGTTTGGCTTGTTTGGCTTGTTTGGCTTGTTTGGCTTGTTTGGCTTGTTTTGCTGGGGCGGGTGTTGGCGATCATGGCGGACTTGGCTCCGTGAGCGGGTACAGGACGGCGCTGGGGACGGGGCCTCGGCGTGGCCGAAAAGCGCTGTCAGAGGAGGTTGACGCGCGTCGGCGAGGTTCGATCTACGACGCAAAAAAGATTCTTCGACGGCCACCCCGCGATGGCCGCCTCCGCAGCGGTTTGCGGGCTGTGCACATGGTTCTTCGCAAATCGGAAGCAGACCGGCGGTGCGTCTCGCGCGTCCACCTCGATGACGCGGGCTTTCCCGTTCTACCTGCCCGACCAGCGAGTCGGCGCCCCAAGGAGGCAGCCATGTTCACCAACCCCAACCGTCCGCGCGGAGCGGTCGAAATCGAACGCATCATCGAGCACCGAGACACGGTCCTGCGCATCGGGCTCGTGCACGACAATCGCTTGATCAGCGACCAGGCGTTCTCAACCGATGAAAACGTCCGCATCGGTCGCGACCGCAAAGACGACATCGTCCTGGACGACGACTACAGCGGCCCAACCGTGCGCTTCACACGCCATCACGACGGCACCGCGACCGTGCAGCTGCCCGCAGACATGCGCTTTTGCCTTGCGCGTGGCACCGACACACCGCGGTTTCTGCCCGAGCTCGTCCGCCGTGGACATGCGCTGGCTCAAAACGGGGCCGCAACCGTGCATGTGCCGATGGGTAGCCGCGGCCGTGTCGTCCTCGGGCCCTATACGGTGCTCTTCCAGGTGATCCGCCGGCGGATCCGCGTCCCCATGATGCCCGGCCAGGGCCTCATCAAGCGCTTCGTGGCATCCGCCGTCGCTGATCCCGTGTGGTCTGCGTGCCTGGCGCTGTCGATCCTGCTCGTGGGCAGCCTCGCGACCCAGACCGTGCTGTTCCAGGCACAGACCGGTGATTACCTGCGGGATGCCCGCGCTCCGGAAGAGCCGGATCGTGGTCCGGTGTATATCCCAGTCGACCCGATCGAGAAGGAGGCGCCGCCCCCGATCAAGCCCGCCGCCAAGCCCGTCGAGCCGGACGTCGACAGCAAGCCCATCGAGCCCGTCAAGAGGCCCACCAAGCGGGTTCGCAAGCAGCCCAAATCGACCGCCACCGACTCGGCCGACGAAACGGATCGCAAGCGCAACCTTCGACCCGTCGCTGAGCGCGTCGCCAAGCGCACCATCGCCGGCGCGTTCAAAGGGCAGGGTGCTACACGCTTGTTTGCAGCAACGGACGACGATTCGGGCGACACAGTCGTCGCAAGGGCGTTCAACGGCAACGCTTCGGAGTCCGGCGATACACCCGGCGATCCTGGCGCCACAAAGCTCGTGGGCACCGGCTCAGGCCTGCGTTTGGAGAAGGTTGCCACGCGACGTCGGGCGTTCGACAAGCGCTCGCGCAGTGCGACGAAAGTCTCGCGCGTGCGCAAAGAGAAGATCGTCCGTGTCAAAGTTGGCCTGAGCGAGCCCCTGTCCGGCAGCGGCGGCAACAAGGACCAGGTTGCCCGCGTGCTTCGTCGCAAGAACGCCGCGGTCCGACGCTGCTACGAATCCGCGCTTCGGTCCGATCCGTCGCTCGGGGGCAAAGTGCGGGTGAGTTTCGTCGTCGGCACGGCCGGCACCGTCACGTCGGTTCGCATCGTCGGCGCTTCCGGCGAGTTCGCCCGCTGCATCGAGACGAAGTTCCGCCGGATCCGTGGCCTCCCCGCATTGTCATCGCCGGCGAGCTTCACGCAGGCCTATGTCTTCACGAAGAAATAGCGGCCAGTCATCGCGGAGACCCCGGCCAAAAATCGCCGTCGCGCGGCTTTTGGTCGGGTCTCCACGGGTGATACGCTCGGTCCCATGGCGACAGTTCTCATTATCGACGACGACGCGGAACTCCTCGACGTTCTCGCCATGTCTCTCGAAGACGCGGGCCACGATGTCGAGACCGCATCGGACGGAATCACCGGCATGGGCCAGGTCCTGCGGACCGAACCGGCGCTAATCATCTCCGACGTGAACATGCCCGGCCTCGACGGCTTCTCGCTGTGCAAGCGGCTGCGCGACGAAGGCAACAGCACCCCGATCATCCTGTTGACGTCGCGCGACAACGAGGTCGACGAAGCGCTCGGTCTCGAACTCGGCGCCGACGACTACGTGGCCAAACCCTTTTCCACACGCGTCTTGCTCGCTCGCGTGGCGTCCCTGCTGCGGCGGGAGGCCCGGCGGCGTGGCGAAGGCGCTTCGGAGACCGATGAATCGCGCGTGGAGCTGGGCAACCTGACCCTCGACCGCGAGCGCCTCGAAGTGCTCTGGCTCAGCACGGCGATCGTCGTCACCGTCACCGAATTCCGGATGCTCGAAGCGTTCGCGCGCCGGCCCGGAATCGTCATGTCGCGCGACCGCTTGATGGATCTCATTCGCGGCGATGACTCGGTAGTGGCCCAGCGCATCATCGACACCTACGTCCGTCGTCTGCGCCGCAAATTCGAGCAGATCGACAACCAGTTCGCCTGCATCGAGACCGTGATTGGCGCCGGCTATCGGTGGAAGGCCGATGTCTGAAAGCGACGGCAGCGCACCCAAACCGCAACGACCCCGTTTTCCTGAACTACCCCCTCCGCTGCGCATCGTCGCCGAGATTCCGGCCGTTCAGCGCGCCCGCTCGCTGCGAATTCGCGCCATCCTGGTCACGATCGGCGTCGTTTTTCTGCCCGTCCTGTTTGTCACGGCGGCTACCGGCTTCGACACCCCACCTGGCGAGCTGTTGCGCCTTACCATCGCGGTCATCCCCGTCGCCATCATCGTCGGATGGTGGCTCGGTTGGCGCATGGTCCTTCCCATCGAAGATCTCCGCCGCCAGGTCCTCGCGCGCACCGTCGACACCGGTGACCAGGACGCGCTCGACATCCGCCGGACCGACGAATTCGGCAACCTCGCGGCCGCCTTCAACGCGCTGCTCGTCCAGCTTGAAGAGCGCAACCGGGCCAACGTCGACTTCGCCGCGGACCTCGCACACGAGTTCAAGAACCCTGTCGCCGCCATCCGCGCCGCTGCAGAGGCCCTCGATCGCGGCGCCGTCGACGAAAAGCGCGCCAGGCGACTCGCCGGAATCCTGCAGCGTTCAAGCGGTCGGCTCGATCGGCTTGTGACCCAGCTCTTGGAGCTTGCGCGCGCCGAGGCGGGGATGACCGGCGAGAATTGGGGCCCCGTTGATGTATCCGAGCTTGCCCGCGGCGTGGTCGAGAGCGCGCAACTCGATGAACGCTGGAGCCAGGTGCAGTTCCACTTCGCGACCGACGGACCTGCGATCGTCTACGGGGTAGCAGGCGGCCTCGAAACGGCGATCCGCAACCTCGTCCTCAACGCGGCGTCGTTTAACACCGGGGCAGAATGCGGAGAGCCCGGTTCGGTATCGGTGCGCGTCGAACACATCGAAGCTGAGCACACCGACGAGCGCGTCGCGATTCGCGTTCACGACACCGGCCCCGGAATCGCCGAAAAGGACCTCGAGCACGTCTTCGATCGGTTTTTTACGACGCGCGGCGGGTCGAAAAAGGGCACCGGCCTGGGACTATCGCTCGTCAAGGCGGTCGCTGCGGCCCATCGCGGGATCGCTTCGGTGCGCTCACGTGTCGGAGAGTGGACCGAATTCCGCCTCGAGCTGTGGATGCTCAGGGACGGTGATTCGGCCTCAGACGGCTGATGTTGCGCGTCCTCAGACCCATTGGCGTGGCGACTTGAGCACGTCGACAAGCTCAGCTTCGCGGGATCCGGGCGCGGGCTCGTGGCGATAGGCCCAGGACACCAACGGCGGCATCGACATCAAGATCGACTCGGTGCGGCCGCCGGTCTTGAGACCAAATGTCGTACCCCGGTCGTGGATCAGGTTGAACTCGACATAGCGGCCGCGCCGGATCAGCTGCCAGTTGCGCTCTTCGTCGGTCCAGCGGCGGGTCTTGTTGCGTCGCACGATGGGCAGGTAGCCGTCGATGAAGGCCTGGCCGGCGTCTTTGATGAACGAAAACGTATCGTCGCGGTCGTGTGCGTCGTCGGTGATGTAGTCGAAGAATGTGCCGCCGATCCCACGCGCCTCGCCGCGGTGGGTGTTGTGGAAATACGCGTCGCAGGCGGCTTTCATCTCGGCGTAGTCGGCGATTGTCGCGTGCCGATCGCAAGCGGACTTGTGCGTGACATGAAAGTGCCGCGCGTCGTCTTCGTCGAGGTAGTAGGGCGTCAAATCCGCTCCGCCGCCAAACCAGCCCGTGCCCCCGCGTGTGAGACGCCTGTAGTTCATGTGCACGGTCGGCACATGGGGATTGCGCGGGTGGAAGACGAGGGACACCCCGGTTGCGGCGAATAAGCGTCCGTGACCGACGGGCAGCCGCGCCGCGAATTCATCGCTGAACTGGCCGTAGACGAGCGAAAAACCGACCCCGGCGCGCTCGAATACATGGCCTCCTTCGAGGATTCGGGTGCGTCCGCGACCGCCCAGGATCGCCCCGGGACCGCCGTGCGGGCGTTGCCATTCGTCCACCGAAAAGCGCGCCCCTCCGTCCTCGTCCGCGATGGCGCCGCAGATGAGCGCCTGGAGCGATTCGAAGTGTTCGGAGCAGCCGCGGAAGAAAGAATCGTCAGCGAGCGTTTTGGCGGCATCAGCGAGGTCGTTCATGGCGCGGATTGTAGGTCGCTTGGCCGCAGAGTCCACGCCGTGGCAGCCTGCGGACGATCGACCGCCGTCATGAGTGGTCGGCGCTCAAGGAGTTGGCATGGCAGGTTCGAAGACAGCGTGGCGGGCAGCGATCGGTTGCGCGGCCCTTGTAGCGTTGGTTGCATCCGGATGCGGCAAGAAAGCGAGCGCCCCGGCAAAGAACACCGAAGGCGCCGGGGCTGCAGCGGACAACACCGCCAAGAAGGCCGAAAACAAGGGCGCACAGGCACCTGCGGCTGCAAACAAGGCCGACAAGACGGGGAAAAACGCCGAGCCAGCCGCTAAGCCCGCACCCCCGCCAGCTGCCGTGACCGTCGACGTAGCCCGGGTGGTGCCCGCGATCGCCGCTGCCGACCTCCAGGCCGTCTTCAGCGCGTGGTTGAGCGCCCAAAACGACGGTGACTTCGACGCCTATTCCAAGCTCTACGCCGAGCGATTCGTCGGCATCAAGCGTTCGGGAGCGCGCACCCGCTCGTTCAAGCGCGAAGGATGGTTGCGCGATCGCAAGCGGATGTTCGCCAAGGCGATGAAAGTCGAAGCCGCCCGCATGGAGATGTCGGCGACCGCTGAATCCGCCGTGATCAGCTTCGAACAAGCCTGGGCGTCCGGGTCGTACAAGGATGTCGGGCCCAAGCAGCTGGTCATCATCAAGACGCCGAACGGGCTCAGACTCGCTCGTGAAGAGATGCTGCGATCGGAACTCGCGGCAGGAGAAGCCAAGGCCAAGCCGCTGTCGGCGCGCACCTTCGGGTTCATCGTGCACAGCGAAGAGCACGCGTATGTGGTGCTGTCACGGAATGTCGACTCCGCGTGGGCGGCCGGCAGACCCAAGGTTCTCTCGATGAGCCCGCACGCGGTCACGGTGCGCGACGTCAATGCGGCGAAGCTCCCCGCCGAGATCGCCAAGATCAAGGGCCTCGAGCTGCGCCTCAACGGTCCGTCGGGCCAGGTTTGCCGCGGTGTCGTCGACAAGCTCGTGGTGATGGGCCGGGTCACGCCGCACTTTTCGACGATCGGCTACTGGCGAGGCGAAGAGGGCGGGCGACCGCTGCCGAGTCAGACGATCGCCAAAGAAGCCTGGAGCCTTGGAGACACAGGCCGATTGGTGGTCGGGCGCATCAAACCGGTCAAGGCCAATATCTGTCGCGGTGCGGTGTGGGCGCACGATGCAAGCGCGCCGGAGCCGACGATCCTGGGGCCGGTGACGCCCTCTCCCTTGCTGATTCGAGCCGCGCAGAGAGCCTTCCGCAAGCTCAAGGGATACAGGGAGATCCAAAAGAGCTACCTCGAGATGACCAAGCTGCCGCGGGCTGAACACTGGGACCGCTTCAACAAGTCCGCGCCGAGCATCCAGGTGCTGGGTTCCAAGGACGGCTTGACCAAATACGTCGCTGTCTCGGCCCACGCGGGCGATGGTTGTGGCGACTTCATCGGCGAGTATTGGGCGATCTGGCGCGTCAAGGGCACGGATGACAAGCCGAGCCTCGTGTTGATGACCGACGATCGCGCGCCCGGCCGATTCTTCGTGCCCCGCCTCGCAACTGACCTCGACGGCGACGGCACGCACGAATTCATCAGCGCAGACGGCCTGTTGCAGCCGGTTGGACCGGTCCTGCGCGAGTCACAAGGCATCGAGGTGCCCAACCTTGATTGTCCGTGCTAGCCCGTCAGTGTGACACAGGCTGACTCACGATCAGCGGTGTGGGGTGGCGTTGTCCTTGAATTGACAGACAGCTGTCTTACAATGGGGGCATGGGACGAACTCCACGAGGCCAAACGCGCGAACGCATCTTCGCCTGGATGCGCGACAAGCTCATGGCAGGGCACGCGCCGACCGTGCGCGAAGTGCGCGACGCCTTTGGTTTCTCGGCCGCCCAGACCGCACAATTTCACCTCGAAAAGCTGGTCGAAGAGGGGCGCTTGCAGCAGGTGCGAAGCGGCGAGAGGGGGCGTTCGCGCGGCTACAGGCTGCCCGAGCTGGCGACCCTCGCACCGATGCGCATGGTTCCATTGCTCGGACGGGTCCAGGCCGGCGCGCTGACCGCGGCGATCGAAGATCCAGACGGCTACATCCAGGTCGCCGGCGGTACAAACGACGAGCTTTTCAGCTTGTACGTGCGCGGCGAAAGCATGATCGACGCGGGGATTCTGCCCGACGATATCGTGATTGTGCGCCGCCAGCCCGAAGCAGAAGACGGGCAGATCGTTGTCGCGCTCGTCGATGATGAAGCGACGGTCAAGCGGCTCCGATTCCGAGACGGATGCGTCGAGTTGCACCCCGAAAACCCCGCCTTCGAGCCGATCATCCCCGACCAGGAAGCGCTCCAGATCCTCGGGCGTGTCGTCGAAGTACGTCGCTTCTTGTAGCGAGATTGAGCCCACGAGATTGAGACATTGGATCGAGCGGTGACGGACCGCAGGTGTTGCCCCCGGTAATCGATCGAAAAAGCGGCGACGGAGAGCAGGAGTGTGATGGCAAATGTAGTGCCGTTGTTGCGCGTGGTTCAGCCCGAGATCGAGGCTCCGGTCTCCGACCCATGGACCCGAGCCGAGCTCGTCGGTCGCCTGGTCGAGATCTCAGGGCTGGGCGCCTCGTCAGCGCTCACCATGGTCTTCGGCCTCGTCGTCGCAGCGCAGCAAGAAGGTGAGCCCGTCGCGTGGGTGAACGCGTCGAAAAGCACGTTTTACCCACCTGACGCAGCCGCTGGTGGCGTTGACCTCGAGTCGCTCGTCGTGATCCGTGCAAATGATGGTGTTGTCGCGGCGACCGCGGCGGACAAGCTCCTTCGATCCGGCGCTTTCGGGGTCGTCGTGCTCGATCTCGAGCGCAGCTTTGATATCTCGCTCGGCCTGCAGGCGCGGTTGGTCAAGCTCGCACAGAAACACGAAGCCGCTGTCGTCTGCTTGACCTCAAAAAAAGCGCATGTCCCGTCGCTGAGCTCACTTGTCTCGTTGCGGTGTTCGGCCGTCAGAAAGCCCAAGCAGAAGTCGGGGACGAGCGGTCGTTCACGTTTTGAGCCCGGAACGTTCGAGGCGGGCTTTGACTGCGAGGTCAGCGTCATCAAGGACAAGCGCCGCGGACCTGGCTGGCGCCACGAGGAGCACCACCGTGGACCGCCTGGCCTGCGTTGACCTGCCGAGCCTCCCGCTCCAGCTCTTGCTTCGTAAACATCCCGAGTTTGCGGGGTTTCCTTGTGCAGTAGTCGCTGAGGATCGGCCCCAGGGTGTGATCCTCCAGATCGATGAACGAGCTCGCGCGTTCCAGGTGCTCCCGGGTATGCGCTATGCCGCCGGGTTGTCGTTGGCTCCCGGGCTACGAGCGGCCGTTATCGATGACACCGTGATCGAGGAGGCGGTGTCCGAGATCGCCGAAGTCCTGCGCACCTTCAGCCCCAATGTCGAGCCTTGTCGCGATGAACCCGGGGTCTTCTGGCTTGACGCGCGCGGGCTCGATCGGCTCTGGACCTCGCTCCCTCAATGGGGTGCTGCGCTCACCGACAAGCTGCTCGAAGACGGCTGGGACGCCACGGTCGTCGTCGGTTTTTCGCGTTTTCTGACCTACGCCGTGGCGCGAACTCGTGTGCGCGGGCGACGACGATTGTTGGTGATCGGTGATCAGCTCGCCGAGAGGAGGCTGTCGGTCAAGGTCCCCCTCACACGGCTGGGGTTGGAAGCGAAAGCGCGCGACGGACTCACGCGGCTTGGAATCAGCACTGTTGGCGACCTGCTTGAGCTGCCGTCATCGGGCGTCATGCGGCGATTTGGACCTGAAGCAGCGCGTCTTTGGCGCCTCGCACGCGGCGATGCGAAACCCCGCATGAGGCCCAAAGCTGCTGTCGAAGCGATCGAGCGGACACTTCACCTCGACCACGGCGCCAAGAAGGCGAGCGTGCTGCTCTTTGTCATCAAGCGGCTGCTGGGCGAACTCTTCGCGCAGATCGCCAATCGTCACGAGGTGCTGACGTCGCTGACGTTCACACTCAAGCAGGACGATGGCGCGATCGCTCAGCACACCATCAAACCCGCCGCGCCAACCTTGCAAGAGCCTGTTGTGCTCGACCTCGTACGCTTGCGTCTCGACGCGATCGAGCTGTCGTCCGAGGTGCTCGATATCACCGTCGCGGCCGAAACGACCGACGCGACGAGCGACCAGCTGCGGATGTATTTCGATCGCCCGCGCCGCGATCGAAAAGCCGCTCATGCCGCGCTTGCTCGCTTGCGGGCAGAACTGGGAGACGACGCGGTCTTGTGCGCCAAGCTCAAGGACGGCCATTTGCCCCAGGCGAGCTATTCGTGGGTGCCGATCGACCAGCTCCCCGAACGTGCGGTTCGTCCGGTGCGACTCGATGATCGCCGCTCGCTCGACGAACGCTGTCTCGTACGGCGGATCTTTCCCAGACCTGTCGCGCTACCGCCGCAGTCGCGTCATGTGCGCGATGATGGGTGGCTGATCAACGGCCTCGAATACGGTTCAGTCGTGCGCTCAAGCGGGCCCTACCTGGTGTCTGGCGGCTGGTGGCGGCGCGAAGTTCATCGCGAATACCAGTACGCCGAAACCCAGCGTGGCGACATCTTGTGGGTCTACTACGACCGCATCCGACGCCGCTGGTACCTGCACGGAGTCGTGCAGTGAACGTCATCCCAGCAGCAGCTTGACCGTCGCGGCCACAAGCATCACCGCTAACACGATCCGGATGAACCGCGCGCCCTTATTCAGCGTCAATCCCGCGCTCACCCATGCCCCGACAGCTTGGCCCGCCGCCAGCGACGCCCCTGCCTGCAAATCGACCTTGTCGTTTGCGATGAACAGCCCCAGCGCGATCGGCGTGTACGCCAAAACCACGGCAACTTTGACGATATTTGCCTCGACGAGGGGCAACCCGGCGCCCATCACCAACACCGCGATCAGCAAGAAACCGACACCCGCCTGGATAAAGCCGCCGTACAGGCCAACCCCAATCATCAACAACGCGACGAGCCAATCCGGCCTCTTTGTGACCTCTTTCAGCCGCCAGGACGCCGGCAGAAGCGGCTGAATCACGAGCGCTCCGGTCGCGACCAGGATCACCCCGACCAGCACGTGCTTGAACCCTCCGTCGGAGATCCACGTCGCCGCCCACGCGCCAATCCCTGCGCCGATCAACGCCGGAAACACGGTCTTTTTGACGGTCCTAAGCTCGAGCCTTCGCGCCCGTGCGTACCGGAAAACTGCCGTGCCGGTCTGGACGATGACGGCGATGCGGATCGTCCCGTTCGCTACGGTTGCCGGCAGCCCGATGAAGATGAGCGCAGGGATCGCCAGCAACGAACCGCCACCGGCCGCGACGTTGACAAACCCCGCGACCAACCCTACCGCCGCAACCAACGCAAGCTCGGCCCAGGTGTGATCCACGTTTGTCCCCCGCCGACTGGCGATCTACAACGTCGCTATGAACCGCCTGCTCATCGCCATCGTCATCGCCATCATTGCGGCTTTTGCGTCCGTTTTCGCCTTCGAGGGCGTGATGGCGTCGGTCTATTGGGTCGGCGAGTTCTTCCTCAAGACGCTCAAGATGGTCATCGTGCCGCTCGTCATGTTCGCCATGATCGCCGGAATCGCGGGCCTGGGCGACGTGCGTAAACTCGGGCTCATCGGCGGCATCACGGTCGCTTACTACACCGTCACGACGACGATCGCGGTCGTGCTCGGCTCGCTCCTCGTCAACGCGATGCAGCCCGGTGTCGGCATGACGACCACCGGTCTCGAGGTTCCCGCCAAGGTCGCCGCGAAAGAAGACATGGGGTTGTCCGACATCATCCTCGGGTTCGTCAGCGACAACATCATCGGCTCGATGGCCGACATGCAGATGCTGCCGCTCATCGTCTTTTCGCTTGTCCTGGGCGGCGTGCTCTCGACGATGGGCGCGAAAGGCAGGCCGATGCTCGACTTCTGTGAGTCGGGCAACGAGGCGATGATGCGCACCGTCCACCTCATCATGTGGCTCGCGCCGGTCGGCATCTTCGGCCTCGTGGCAGGGCGCTTTGGAAAGGCCGTCGCCGAAGCCGGCATGGACGGGTTCTACGAGCAGCTCAGCGCGGTCGGGATGTACATGGCCACGGTCCTGATCGGCCTGGCCACCCACGCGGTGATCGTCTTGCCGGTCATGCTCTTCGTCTTCGCCAAGCGCAATCCGCTGCGCTACGCCCGCGGCATGGGCGGCGCGCTGCTTACGGCTTTTTCCACCTCTTCATCGGCCGCCACGTTGCCTCTCACGCTCGAATCGGTGGAGCAAAACAACAACGTAGATTCCCGCGCCGCCCAATTCGTCGTTCCCATGGGCGCGACGATCAACATGGACGGAACCGCCCTGTACGAGGCCGTCGCCGTCATCTTCATCGCGCAGGCGCTTGGCATCGAGCTCAGCTTCGGCCAGCAGATCCTCATCGTCATCACCGCCACGCTTGCCGCGATCGGCGCCGCGGGAATCCCCGAGGCCGGTCTCGTCACGATGGTCATGGTCCTGCGCGCGGTCGACCTTCCGCTCGAAGGTGTCGGACTCATCCTCGCCGTCGATTGGTTGCTCGACCGCTTCCGTACGATGGTCAACGTGTGGGGCGACGCGGTAGGCGCAGCGATCGTCGAACGCCACGGCCTGCCCAACGGATCAAACGCCGTCATCGAACAGCCTGAAGCCGCCTGACTCACGCCACGTCCTGCAATCATCTCCCGCAATCATCTCCCGCAATCATGTCCAAACCGCCCGACTCCGCAGACGACCTCGCCGTCATCGCATGGGCCGAACAGCGGTGCCGGCTCCTCTACGATGGCGTCGATGTCGCGCACCGGTCATGTGGCATCGCCCTGGCCGAGACGTTCGGCAAGAAGACCGCGCCTTACCAGGCACTGCGACGCGGCGGCCTCACGGGACACGGGACATGCGGCGCGATCCAGGCCGGCTTGCTCGTTCTCGGGGAGGTGTTCGGCGACCCCGACCCAACGGCGCCCGCCACGGATGACCTGCGCCGGGCAGCCGCTCGTTATCGACAGCTTTGGCGCGACATCGAATCACTCACCGGCCAGGAATCGGTCGTCTGCAACGATCTCACCGGCCGTTTTCCGATCTTCAAGGGGCCGCAGCGCCACGCTTTTTGCACCGATCTCGCGGCCCAGGTCGCCCGCTGCGTCGCCCAGACAATCACGGAGCTCGGCGGAACGGTCGACGCGCTGCCCCCGCCAAAATCCTGATCGGCAAGGGTGTTGGCGCCATCACGGATCGTGGCCGTGGAAGTGGAATTCGCGCGGCGGCACCTTGGTCGGTCGGTCTTCGGCGAAATAGGTGTGGATCGCGCGGGCCAGCACGGTCGCCGCGGCGTCAGCGCCTTCCGGATTGGGGTTTGTCGGGATGCGCTCGTTATCAAAGTCGTAGACCAGGTCTTTTCGGACCTCGATTCCCAAGGTGCTCATCCGCTCGGCCGAAAGCCGAAACTCGGTGACCAGGTCGTCATAGGTAGCGCGCAAGAAGTTGAACACGCGCTCGTATGCCGTCCTCGCCGCTGAAAACGCGATGTCCGCCTCGGCTGAAACGCGCCGGAACATGAACAGGTAGCTGCGCAACGCTTCGGATTCGGCGGATCGCAAGTTTGTGTCCAGCAACATGCGCCAGACCATCTCGAACCCGGGAGCGCCCTGGCAGTCGGGGAACTCTTCGATGAATCGTCGTCGCAGGAACACAAAGAACGACCAAACCTGCGCCCGCACCTCGATGGAGCCATCGGGCAGCGTGTACGGATAGTTGTGCGCGACGGTGTAGCCAGCCTTTTCGAAGGTCAGCGAGATGCGGTCGCGCAGCACCCGATCAGCCGTGTACTCGGCCAGGACATCGGGATACATCGGGTCGAATACGCCAAACGGCATCTCCGACTCGTGTTGGTAGCTGGTTGAGCGGGTTAGCACGCTGATTTCAGGCCGCACGGTGCCGCTGTCGTTGCGCAAGTCGTAGGTGTGGATGGCGATCTTGGTAATCGAGGTCGAAACCGCGCTCTCGAAGTGCGCCGAGATCTCGTCGTAGTAGCGCTCGAGCACGGCGCGCTGTTGACGGAAGCCCAACATCTCGGAGAAGGGGTAGTTCAGCGCGAAGCGGTCGAGGTGCCCTGCATCCTGGCGTGTCAGCCCTGGAAAACGGCCGAAATCCATGATGACGCGCGCGATGTTGATGCGGTGATAGCCCGGAATGCCCAGCTTGCGGCACAGCCCTTCGGCCACCATGCAGGCGCCCCAGTCGCGCTCGTCCCAGTGTTCGCCGATGAACGCTTCGTCGGGGATCGGTTCGCCGTCGCTGTCGACAAGGAACTCGTCGGGGATCCAATCGCCGTCGTGGATGACGTCGATCATCAGTCGGTTGGCGAGCGCGGGGTCGATGTGACTGCCCTCGGCGGTGCGCGGATCGGCCTGCACGGCGACGAATTCGACCGCAGATGTGCCGTCGGTTCGGTAGCCGTTGCGATGGGTCATGGGCGTGTCCGGCATGCTCGTGGGGCTGCTCAATTGCTCGTCGTTGTCGCGTCGGCCGGTGCGGACGTCGCGTCGGCGGTGTCTTCGGTCGAGTCGGCGTCGGGGTTGGCCTGGCTCGGGCAGAGCTGCTTGAAATCGGGGCAGCAGTCGTCCCACGTCAAGCACGTCGTGTCGCAGTAGCAGCTTGTTCCGGGGGCCGGATCTGACTTGCCACACCAGTCCTTGCAGGTCTCGACCGCCGGCCCCGTGTCTGTGGCGCCCACATCTGCGCCGGTGTCCGGTGTGCCCGTGTCTTCTATGCCGGTGTCTTCTGTGACCGTGTCCATCGTCCCGGTGTCCGTCGTTGCGCCGTCTGTCGTCGAGCTCGTGTCGACTGCACCTGTGTCCGTGGCCGTCGTCGTGTCCGTCGTGCCCGCGTCCGTCGTTGTGTCAGCCGTTGGCGTCGCCTCGGTCCCCGGGCAAGCCCCTTGGCAGAGCACGCATTCTTTCTTCTCGGTGTCGCAGTACCACTTGCCATTGGCCGGGCACTGCGCGTTGGCAGCGCAGGCCAGCGTCTTGTTGTCGTCGCGGGGAGCCACGCAGGCAGCGACAACGACGAGCGCGGCGATCGAAAGGGCGCGCACCTTCGATTGGATGGCGCGCGGTGAGATGGTGAACAGGTGCATAGGCGGACTCGAAGCTCACGTGTCGCCGGTAGTGCGTGACGACGCGTCGTGGTCGGCTCGAATGCGCGACCCGGGATCCGCAATCATGGGAGCGTCGGTGGTGCTGTCAACCGCCTACGAACCACGCGACCGACGCGGCGATGGCTTCGGACGCAGGTTTTGGTGCATAGCCGAGCTCGTCGCGCGCCTTGCTGACATCGAAAAAGAGGTGGCGCCCGGCGGTGTAGGCGACCGACCGCTCCGTCAGCATGGGCGCCCGGTGCGTCACCCGCTGCGCGACGCTCTCGGACAATTGGCCGGCGAATCGCAGCGGCGTTGTGGGCATCACGAAGCGCGGCTCGGAGCGGCCACCCAGCTTACAAATCATCGATGAAAGCTCGCGATTGCTGACGTTGTCGCCGCCGAGGATGTAGCGCTGCCCGGCACGTCCATGTCGCCACGCCAGCACGTGTCCGGCCGCGACGTCTCGCACGTCCACCACATTGAGGCCGCCTTTGACCGCAAAGGGCAGGCGTCCACGGAGGGTCTCGCGCACGATCCGGCCGGTGGGTGTCGGACCAATATCCCCGTGCCCAAGCGGAAACGCGGGATTGACCACGACGACGTCGAGCCCGTCGCCATTGGCGGCGAGCGCCTCCACCTCGGAGATGTATTTGCTGAGCACGTAGTCGTCTGCGAGCTCCCAGTCGTTGAAGCTATCGGTTTCGTCGCTGACCGCTTTGCCGTTTCGGTAGCCGACGGCCGCGATCGAACTCGTGTGGACGACCCGCTTGATCCCCGCTCGGCGCGCGGCGGCCATGATGTTGCGCGTGCCCCCGACGTTGACTTCGAACATGCGGCTTCGATTGGGCAGCCACAAGGCGTAGATCGCGGCGAGGTGGAAGACCGCATCGGCGCCGCGCATCAGCTGCTCGAGACCAGCGCCAGAAGCGATATCGCCGCCGATTCGCGCGATCGGGAGGTCGGCCAACAACGTCGCAGGGTCGCCCGGGATCGTGAGCACGCGGACTTCGACTCCCGCGTTGTGCAGCAGGCGGACAACCTGCGATCCGATGAAACCGGTGCCCCCGGTCACCGCCGCAACGGGCGGCAGGGGAATGTCGATGGTGTTGGTAGCGTATTCAGTCGCCATGGCGGCCTCGCTCAAGGTCTTCTGCGGGTCGGTTCAATCGGTATCCCACGCCGCGATCGGCAAGTCGAGGTGCCCGCGGGCCGTGCGGATGCGATACACTGGTTGGGCCCAACCCTTACCGCTGCATCGGGGGCTGACATGCTGAAAGGAATGCTGAAAAAGGCCATCGGACGGGGCACGACACCGTTGCCGTACGACATGTTTGTGCCCGGCCGATTCGACCTGGAGGCCCGCAGCGCCCGCTCGCTTGAGCGCATCTATCACAAGGGACAGCAGTTCTCGTGGGATGGTCGCGGCGTTCTCGACGCCCTTTTCGAAGAGCATGGGGCGCCCAAGCTCGACGCCAAACGTCGCGATGCGCTCGGCAGGCTCTTCGCGATCATCATGTGGGGGGAGCTCGCGGCCTGGAAGGTCAGCACGCAGCTGGCCGAGGCCCTTGAGCCGCTCGAAGCGAAGATGGCGGCGACCAGCCAAGCGTTCGACGAAGCCCGCCACTTCTACGTCATGCACGACTACCTCGTGGCGCTCGGCGCGATGCCCGACCGGGTCGATCCGTGGACCGAGAGGTTGCTGTCGGACGTCATGGGTGCCGACCACCTCGCCAAGAAGCTGCTCGGAATGCAGTTGATGGTCGAACCCGTCGCGCTGTCGATCTTCCACGTCGTCCGCAAGTCGAACATCGAACCGGTCTTGTCCGCGCTGATGCCGTACTACGAGCGCGATGAAGCCCGCCACGTGGCGCTCGGCGTCAAGTACATGCCGACCTTGATCCGCCAGATGAACATCCGCCAGCGCGCCGAGTTGTTCGCGTTCCAGGCGTGGCTGCTGTCGCTCGAAGTCGGCGGAAACGTCGCGATCATGCGCGATCTCGAGACGCTCGGATTGCCGCCCAGGATGCTCGCTGACCAGGGCCGGATGAAGCAGACACGGGCCCTGCGCTTGATGATGGACGAGCTTGGCATCGACTCGTCGGTGCCGATGACTGTGCTCGAGCGCTACGCCGCGACCCTGATGGAAGCCACGGTCAACGAGCCCGGCGAATCCACGCGCGACCGATTCATGCGCGTGCTGCGAACCGCTCGCTACGGTCTCGCGGAGCTCGATATCGGCGTCGAACCCGATATCAACCCCGAGCAAACGCCGTACATCCAACCCGCGGCCGGCTGAACCCTCGTTGGCGTCACGCCGCGGCCGTCTCGCTGAGCCTGTGGCTGCCTTCATAGACCAGCGGCGGCAACACCTTCGCGGCGCGGAACCCCTCGATCACGCGGATCGTCACGTCGGTTTCGAGCGCCTTTTCGTACTGGATGTCGAGCACGTAGACCTTCGCGCGCAGGCGGATGGCGAAGTAGCCCTCGTGCACGACCTGGTTGACGAGCACCGCCCACGGCTTGTCGAGGTAAGCGAATCGCGACGTCGTAATCGCGTCGATCACCACCTGCCGGGCGCGCTGGATGTCCTGGTTGTAGCGCACGTAGAAATCGGTCTGCACGAGCATATCGAGCGCGCCGGCGTTGCCACATGACACCGCTTCGGTGAGGAACTTGTTGTTGGGGATCGTGACGAGGTTGTCGTCGAGCGTGACAAGTCTCACCGACCGCAGCCCGATCGCGGAGATCTCGCCGTAGTAGCCGCCGAAAGACACGCGATCGCCCACCTGGAACGGTCGGTCCACGAGGATGGTCAAGCCGGCGAGCACCGAAGCGGTGAGGTCCTTGAGGGCGAACCCGACGGTGACCGCGATCGTGCCGCCGAGGGCCAGCAGCATCTCGTTGTTGAGCTGGACCGACGCCACGACGCTCGCGACGATCGCCACCAGGTAGACGAAGAACCGCAGGAACGTGCCGACTTGTTGCAGCTGTAACCGCCGATCGGTGAACCGTTCGCCGAGCTGGGCAGCGCTCTGGGAGATCATCCGCGCCACGAACCACGCGACGATGAAAATAATGACCGACGTTAAGAGCCCGCCGACGCGGATGAACTGGATGATGTTTGCGCTGCCTTCCATGTGTGCCTCGGTTTGCTCGTGGTGTCGACGTGTTGCGGCGGAGAATCAGTCGTAGGCCAGGTGTTTGCGCCGCAGATAACGGAGCGCGGCGCTGCGCCAATCGCCTGTCACCTCGTAGCGGCCATTTTCGGCCCGCACATACGCCCGGGACGCCAGCCAGGTCAGCGTCATGCGGCAGTCCCGCGCCGGCTCGTTGAGCACGCGGGCCGCCTCGTCGACGGTCAGGTAGTCGTGTTGGACGATCGCCGCGAGAACAAAGCGTGAAAGTTCGCCAAGTTCTTCCAGTTGATCGGGGTCGGCCGCGTTGAAGAGTCGCACGCGGAGCACGCCGTTTTCGCCGGGAATGAGCGAACGCAGCCAGAGCCTCATCGCCTCGCGCGGGTTGCCATCGGCTTGGTCCCACAGCATGCGATGGAAGCGCTCGGCGGCCCGCAATCCCTCGCTCAGGCCGGCTTCCAACTGGTCGATGACGAGGTCGTTGTAGCGCACGTCGGCGCCTGCCCATTCCATGCGGCCGCGCACCAGGTCTCGGATGCGTTCTTCGCTCCACGAGCCGATGTCGATGACGCGCGTGAACACGTTTCGGCCCCTCATGACGCTCGTCGCGAAACGCCAGGCCGGCGTGGTGCATGTGCACACCCACATGACGTTTTCCATCGACCCGACGACAAGCTCGGCGAGGCATCGGAGCCCCGCCAGTCCGTCCATCGATCGCAGCACCATCATCTGTGCGTCGTCGAGGAGGATGAGGCGCTTGGGGCCCTCGCGAAGCTGCTTGATAATCTCCTCAGCGCGCGTCGATTCGGGTAGCTCCAGCGCGCCGCAGACAAGTCGACAGATCGCCGCCTCCGATGTGATGCGTCGTTGAACTTCGATGCGCGTGATCTGCAGCTCGTCTGGGGCGGTCACCAGCGCCGTCGCCCGAGCTTCGACCGCGTCGAGCCAGGTTGTTCGCCCGCCGCCATGTGGGCCGGTCACGAGCATGTCGGGCGCGGTGTCGCCGTCGAGCCACAGACGTACCGCGTGGAGCGCATCTTCGAGTCCGGGCATCCCCTCCACGAGCTCGATTCCCCTGGCGCACGGTTCGCTGAACGCCAAGACGACGCGTTCGGGCAGATCCGTGAGCTTGGTTTCGCCGGTACCGAGCTTGTCGGCGTGACGTTCAAGTCGACGGCGGAAGAGATAGGCCAGCGCGCGGCGCGTGTGCTCGAACCGCATCGCGACATCGCGGAGGTAGAGCGTGATCCCGCGGACGGCGACGTAACCAAACGCGGCGAGGGCGACGATGGTTCCGGCGGAGCGCCCCTTGGTTGCGCGGACGAGATCTGCGAGCCGGCCTTGTGGGAAGTGTTTGACGTAGGAGCTGGTGATGCTGGTGCGCCACCGTCGCAGCAACATGAACACGATGATCGCGAAACCGCCCCAGAAAGCGCGCCGGATCCAGGTCGCGAGGAAGCCGGCGCCGACCACGTGGTCGATAAACACGACCGCCGCTACCACCGCGAACGAATAGCGTCCCGCGAGCCGCAGCGACCAGATGATGCGCGCCTCGGCCCTGTCGGAGAGTTCGACACCTCGCATCTGAGCGGCGCTTCGCAGATAGCGGTGCGCTGCCTGCAGGATCAGCCGATACCAAGCGTAGGTGACGATGACGGCGTACAGGGCGGCGAGCTCTGGCGGCGTGGAGTCGTCGACCAGGAGGTTGCCGACCGCGTGCACGAAAAACAGCAGGATGAGCTCGCCTCCGAGCGCACCAAACACCCGCAGCAGCGCCACCATGAGCTGCCGCAGCGCGAGGTTGTGGACCTCCGTATTCAGCACGGGGGCGACCGCTGCCAGCCACGGACGCCACCGTTGGCGCGCGACGAGATAGAGAATCAGGAGCACCAGCAATTCGCCGATCGCAAACGTGGTGCTGCCGAGATCGGCGTCGCCAGCTTCGTCCGACGTGGACAGCATTCGGCGCCAGGCAGTGGGCGTCCAAAGCAGCACGAGGCGCGTGTGGTTGAGCTCGCGACGGGCCGCGCGTAGCCCCGCGTGTCCAAATCCGGCCAGCGCTTCACGGTCGGTGCTTGCCATCCTCTCGATGATCAGGGATCGGATCCGTCCAAGCCGCAAGACCGTGCGCGCCGAATCGGTGAGCCGGCCCTGTGCGATGCGCTTTTCGATGCGGCGCAGCTGCGATCGCTGGTCCCGCAGCCGCTTGAGCGATTGGTTGAGCTTCTCGTATCCGGCGGCAAGCCGGGGATCGGACGGACGTGGTGGCGCCTTGAGGCGCAGCGGTTTGAGGCGCGTTGACTCGGGGTCGGCGGCGAAGGCACGCGACATCTCGCGATGGGCCGACACAAGCGCCCGGTCGACCTCGCGATACAATTCGACGACCGCCTCTCCGAGCATGCTCTTGTCGGTCGCACGACTGTAGAAGTCGGACTCGGCTGTGATCCGTTGGTGGGCGAGGCGCGCCGCGTCGGCTCGGATGCGCGCCAGTTCGCGGCCTACTCCAGCAGCATGTACGCGCGCTGCCTCGATCTCGGCCACACCGCTGGCGATCGCGCGTTCGGCAACCGTGTGGGCTCGTCGCGCCGCGAGGACAGCGGCCTCGTGGGCCTTCTGCGCACGTTCCTCCGCCCGCCGCGCCTCTTTCTCGGCGAGCTCAGCGGCGAGCTTCTCTTCGGTCGCCCGCTTCTGTTCCTCGGGGCTGGCCAACAGACCGGTTGAAGCGACGACCGGTGCGGCGATCGGGTTGGCGAGAACCGGCGCGACGGCGCTTTCGGGCGTGACAGCGATAGCCAGGGACGCCGCAGCGGGTAGGTCGCTTGCGGTCGAGTCACTGGCAAGGGCCGCCGCATCGTCGGGGTGGGGCAGGGCGGCGACGCCCGTGGTCGCGCCGCTCGGGTCAGGATCGGGGGCAGCGTCGCCAGCTGGGGTTGCAGAGCCGTGGCCATCGACTGTCACCGTACCGGCGTCCGCCGAATTCCCGCCCGCGTCAGAGCCATTTGCGGCCGTCGCCGTCGCGGACTGAATCACCGCAAACAGCGTCGCGATCCCGGCGAGCAGAAAAAGCCGTGCTCCGCTTGACATACAGACCGACGGTCTGACCGCTGGTTTGCTGGGTCGCCGGCCGCCCCCTTGAGGGGTCTTTATGTTCGTCAAGTTCACGCGACTGTGAACAACTGAATGGTCTGATATATCCTTTGAAATTCTAATCATAGACAAAGCCAATGGCTCTTGTTCACGAGTTGATGAATTGAAAGAACGGCGTCTTCCGGGGCGTGATGGCCCGGTGAGCATAACGCGAAACGGTAGCGCCCGGGGCCACGGCAGAACGCGGCAAGGGAATCGGAAAGCGCGAACCTCGTAATCGATCAAACGATCGATTCCTTGGTTGCCGCTCAACTTGACGCTTTTTACGCGGGCGAACCGAACCTGTGGCCCTGCGCTGCGGAGATGCCACAGCGGACCACGGCCTCAAGGTCCTCGTCGGTTTCGACCCCTTCAGCGATCGTCGTCGCGCCGACGGTTCGGGCGATGGCGCGTAGGCGTTTGACCGCGTGCCGCATCGCCGCGTCGTGAGCCATACCGAGCACCATGCTTGCGTCGATCTTCACGACGTCGGGTCGCAGCCGAACGATGTGCTCAACCGAAGGTAACGTCAGGCGGCTGTCGTCGAGCGCGATGCGGATTCCGGCCTCCCGGATCGGCTTGAGCGCGCCGACGACCGGGCCAACGTCGTTGGGAAGGTGTTTTTCGCTGATCTCGATGCAGAGCTTGCGGTTCTTGTGGCGCGCGATCTGGCCGGTCTGCGAGCTTTGCGCGCGGCGGAGTAGACCGATCAACCGGTCGGGCGGCACGCGCATGATCGTCGCGGGCAGGACGTTGATGTGGCCGGTGATCTCGGGGTCCAACGACGCGCATTGTCGCAACGTCGCTGCCAGGCAATGCACGTCGACAACGTCGGCGATGCCTGCCTCAAGCGCGGCGGTCAGGAAGCGTTCGGGGGTTTCGGCGCCGGGATGGACGGTTCGCGCGAAAAACTCGTAGCCGATCGGTTCGCGGGTCTTCAGATCGACGATGGCTTGGCGAATCGCTTGGAATCCGTGACCCGAGCGGAGCGACTTGATGGTCGCCGTCAGGTCACATGAGTCGTGCGTCCCCGACCACAAGCGCACCGTCGACGTGCCTTTGTCGCGCCGCCGACAGATGGCGCGAAGGCGATCGACCCGTTCGCTAAAGGGGGTGGTCAAGGTCAGTGGCACGACCGCTACGGCCGCCTCGATTCCGCCGCCTTTGCGCCCCTGGCCAAGATCGATGGACGCGATCCCCGCGGAGAGTCGACGCGCGATCTCAAAAGCTTCGGGCAGCCGCGTGCCGGGCAGCAGGACCAACAATTCATCGGTTTCGAGACGTCCCGCGGCGTCGGTGCCGCGCACAGCGTTCTCGATCGCCGCCCGCGCCTGGCCCGTCGCCATATTTGCGATCACTTGTCCGTAGCGACGCCGCAGCTGGTCTTTGTTGAGCTGGGCGACGAGCACCGCATGGGCCCCCAGCCCGCCGCGGCGCACCCGCGCGATGATCCGGTCGTGCGCCTGCCTGAGCCCGAGCTCGTTGAGCATCCCCGAGCTTGGATCCAGGGTTGCGGTGACGTCGTGGGCCAGGCGCAGGTTTTCGAGGCGACGTTCCAGGTCGGTCGCTTGCTTGGTCGCCCGCCCGAGTGTCACCGCAGCGGCGATGAGCGCCTTGAGCCGCCACGCTGGGACCGCATTGCCGTCGATCATGTCGGCCGCGCCCCGCGCGATCGCCTCCGTCGCGAACTCCTGCTTCACCTTGGCGCCTAGCAGCACGAGGGTGATAGCGGGGTGTCGTTG
Organism: uncultured Enterobacteriaceae bacterium; assembly: GCA_964560875.1. GTDB lineage: Bacteria > Myxococcota_A > UBA9042 > UBA9042 > UBA9042 > CAZLMW01. The sequence goes on along the minus strand of CAZLMW010000052.1, from coordinate 19,940 downwards.
CTTGATGCGGTCGAGCCCGACGAGGCCGGGAGCATCGGGAAGTGCGGCGTTGAGCAGCACGAGGTCTGGGTAGTCGTGGTCGTCGAGCCAGTCCTGCGCGTCGGTGAGAACAGCGACGCGGTGCAGGCGGAAGACGCCACCGGTCTGGCCAGCGAGCGCGGACTCGACATACTCTGCCGCGCCGTCACTGCTTTCGACGAGCAGCACGGACATCGTAGGCTGGTCGTTGGACGTTCGTGTCGTCATTGTCAACGCGGGACAGATTGCCGCATGTTGTTACCGTTGTCACAGCCCTCCTCGCCCGTCCGAATCGCCGTGCTGGGAACAGGTCGTGCTGGCCGCGCACGAATTGCCGCCATCGGGGCGACGAATCGCGCTGTGTTGGCCGGTTGCGAGTCGCTGCGCAGCGGTTGCGCGTCGACACTTATCGCCGACAACAACGTCGATGCCGTGATCGTGTGCGCCGAAAACGCGCGTCATGCCGAGCTCACCTCGGACGCCCTGCAAGCGGGCAAAGACGTCGCGGTGGAGTTTCCGCTTGCCCTGAGCGCCCGCTCGTGCCGTCAGCTCCACGAGCTCGCCACCGCCCATCGGCGCATTCTGCATGTCGAGGTGATCGGCCTGTTGACCGCCGGATACGCGCAATGGCGGGACTGGGCCGGCGGGGCAGGGAGCCGCGGATTGCGGGTCGAGTCACGATTTCGCGGCGGCGCGTATCGCTGGGTCGCCGATGAGATCGAAGCGGGTCGGGTCGGCCAGCTCGCCGTCGGGCGCCTTCATCTCCTGCAGGACTCGTTCGGACCGCTGCGGCTGGTTTCGGTGAAGGGAACGGCTTCGGCGCAGGGATACCGCCTCGACGCCTTCCTTCGCGGTTTGGCCGACGAGCGCATTGTCGTAACCGAAGAGAGACGTCCCGAATACGTGCGCGGTTACGAGCTCCTCGCGCGCAGCGGCGATCGGCAATTCTCGATGCCACGTGCCCGTCGTGACGAGGGGTTGTTCGGCCGCGATCTCGCAATCTTCCTGGACCGTGTCGGAACTCGTCGCGACGGTGAACGCCGTGGTCAGGCGGCCCGCCACGTCGATCGCGAGGACGTTGTCGCCGTCGCCCAGCTGGCCGAGGCGATCTCCGAAGGCTGGTTGGCTTCAGTCGGTCGCGGCGGAACGGAGCCAGGGTGATCCATCTCGCACCATCCGCGCGACTGCGTCGGCCCACAGCTCCGTGGCGTTGAGACACGGGGCCAGCAGCAGCTCGTCGCCGCCGTTTGACATGAAATCTTCGGCCGCGCGGACGCCGATCTCTTCGAGCGTCTCGAGGCAGTCCGCGACGAACCCGGGCTCGATGACGGCGACCTTCTTGTAGCCCTTCGTAGCGAGGGCGTTGATCGCCTCGTCGGCGTACGGCTGGATCCACGGGTCGCGTCCAAACTGGCTCTGAAACGCCGTCGTGACCTTGTCGGCCGGCAACCCGAGCGCCTCGATGAGGCGGCGCGAAGTAGCGTGGCACTGGGCGCGATAGCAGCGCCGGTTGGCCAGCCCAATCGCGTCGCAGCAGTTGGGCGTGGCGAGGCAATGGGCGCCCGACATGTCGGATTTTCGCACCTGTCTTTGCGGCAACCCGTGGTAGGCGATCACGACGTGGTCGGCGTCTTCGACAACCTTCGCTGACCTCTCTGCAAGCGCCTCGATGTAGCCCGGATCGTCGTAGAATTCGCTGGTGAACGCGAGCTGCGGCGTGTTCCACATCCGGGCCGCGTGCTCCATGGCCGCTTGCACCGTGGAGCCGATTGTCGCGGACGCGTAGTGGGGCCACATCGGGACGACAAGCACCCGATCGATGCCGTCTCGCACCAGACCGTCGAGCCCGTCGCCGATCGACGGCTTTCCATAGCGCATCGCGAGGCGCACATCGGCTTCGTCCCCAAGTCGGGAAGCGACCGCCTTGCGTAGCGCGTTGCCGTGAACGAGCAGCGGCGAGCCTTCTTCCATCCAGATCTGTTCGTAGGCGTGGGCGCTGTTGGCCGGCCGCCGCGGCAACACGATGAGGTTGAGCAGGAGCCAGCGGGTGACCGGGTGGATGTCGATCACCCGCGGGTCGGACAGAAACTGGCGAAGGTAGCGCCGGACATCTGGCACCGACGTTGAGTCGGGCGTGCCCAGGTTGACGAGCAGCACCCCTGAAGGCTGCGGATCCGGCATGGCGCCCATGGTGGTCAAAGGCGCGCACGCTGTCTATCTTCGGCGGCACTCAAACCCCGGAGAGCAGATGGCGACCCGCAAGAAAGCCAAGGCCCGCACCAAGCCGGCCAAGCGCGCGGCCAACAAGAAGAACGCCAAAGCGAGCGATCCAGCAGCACAACCGAGCGCGCCCCCCGCGGAACCGGTCGACGTCAAGGCGGTCGCTGCCCCCTCCGCCCAGCTTCCCGCCGGACACCCCAACGCCGAAAGCGCCGTGCCCGTCCTGCAAGATTGGACGCCGTTGAGCCATTGCCTCGACTACCAGCTCGGCCAGGTCGCGTTTCAGCAGCGCGGCGCGCAAGCGTTCACCACAAACGAGGTCCCCAACCTCATCAACCAGGGCGGCATGAGCGCGTATCGCGCCGCGGAGGTGTTTTATGCCCACTGCGGCGAGGCCGAGGAGGCCGGGACGCTCGGCGACGACATCGTCTGTCTCGAGATCGCCATGGGCCTGGGGTTGGCCTCGCTGCAGCTGCTCGATCGCTTCAAGGCGCTGTGCACCGCGGGTGAAAAAGACTGGTACGACCGGCTGACCTGGTACGCCACCGACGCCACTCCGAAAATGGTGACGGACGCACGCGACAACGCCGTCTTCGAACGCCACAAGGACGTCGTTGTCCTCGGACTCGTCGACGCGATGCGCCCCAGCGTGCTCCGGCGCATCGACACCGAGGAGGTCATCGATCTCACCGGAAAGCTCCGCGCGCTGTTCAACGCCTACCTGCTGTCCCTGCTGCCGTCCAACGTGCTCCACCTCGCCGAAAAGGCCGACGATGACGGCAACATCACGCGGCGTTGGGGCATCGTCATGGCCCGCACGGTCCTGCGACAGGCCGACTCTCTCTCCAAATTTACGAACCTGACCCTCGATGGTCTGCGAACCGTCCTCGGGAGCGGCGATTTCGGCGCCGCGATGGGCATCGTCCACCTGTATCCGCTGTTCGACCTCGACCTCACCCTCGCCGAAGTCACCGCCGACCAGTACGAGGGGTTCGCCGAGGTCGAGCGCATCGCCGCCAACATCAACGCGGAGCAAAATGGGCCGCTCAAGCCGGGCGAGGAGAGGAAGACCTGGGTGCTCCACAGCAGCGGCGCGACCGTCTCCCTCCGCCTGATGCTCGAGCTGCTCCAGGACGATGGCATGGTCCTTTTCCGTGACTACGGGCCCGCGACCGCGTCCAACGCCAACCGGAGCCATCTGTACCAACACTACGGCGCCGCAACCGCCACCGGGCTCAACCACTTCGCGTTCGACACGATGTACGCGCTGCCCCTCGACCAGGGCGGCTGTGCGGCCACCGTGAGCATTCCCGAGGGCGAAGGAGAGGCGCCGATCAAGAACAGGCTCGTCGCGCGCGCTGCGCTCCCCAAGACCCGGGCCGCGTTCCTCAAGCAGTTCGAGCGCAAAGCGTTTGCGACGCTCGAAAAGAAGATGAACGAGGCCCGCACGCCCAAGAGCGGCCTGCAGGACGTGATGGAGCACTATCGCAACGCCCTCATGCTCGAGCGTGACAACTGGGCGCTGCTGACCGAGGCCGCCGAGGTCGCTTTGCGGCGCTTCGAACACGTGGAGCTGGCCGAGATGTTCTCGCGTGAAGCGATACGTATCAATCCTTGGTATAACCCCTTGGCATGGAATGTACTTGGTGACATCGCCGCACACCGAGGCGACGGTGATTCGGCGCTCTTCGCGTACAACAACGCCGTCAAGAACAACCCCGAGCACTGGCGCGGATGGTTCGGTCTGTACCTGGTGCATCGTCAGACCGGCAATTTCGCCGAGGCCCTCAACTGCGCGTCCAAGGCGTTGGCCAACGACAGCCGTGGTGAACAGCGAGAGCGGCTCAAGGGTGCGGTCCAGGACGCGGCGGGGCTGCTGGCCGAGCAGCAGACACTCGCGATGAAGTTCCGGCTCGGTCGGCAGGCGGGCGCGATCAACTGACGTGCGTTGAAATAGCCAAGCGACTGTGCATCGGTGCAAACATCAACGCATCGACGCTCCCCGGAAAACCGGCGCCTGTCCCCCTCTGAAGAATTGTAGTCGGGAATACGTACCCTTGGAGGCGGCGCACGCCGAGGCGATCGTCCTTGTCGGTGCGTCGACCGCTCTGATAATTTCCCCGCGCCGGTGCGAAAGCCGGTTCACGCGTTCGAAAACAGCCTTGAACAGGCCCCGCGCAAGACCCGCGACCGCGCCTACAACACGGAGCCTTCGATGTTCACCCAACCCGCCACGTCGACCCGCCGATTGCCCCTCGTCATCGCTGCCCTGGCCGCCGTCGTCGTCGCTATGCCCATGGCCGCGAGCGCGATGACCATCATCCAGGCGCCGCTCTCCGAGCTGGTCAAGACGTCCGAATACGTGCTGCACGGCCGCATCGCGAAGGTGGAAGTGCTCGACATGCGCCGCCAGGGCCGCGGCGTCTGGACCGAGTTCACGCTCAACGTGACCGACGCGCTCAAGGGCGACGCCCGCAAGATCGGCAAGCAGTTCAAGTGGCGTCTCGTCGGCGGCACGACCAAGGACGGGATGACGATGAGCGTGCCCGGCATGCCGACCTTCCACGCTGGAGAGGAGACCGTGATTCTCCTTGAGCGCCACAGCACTGGCCACACCCTGACCGGCGCGCCGCAGGGCAAGTTCCACGTCACGACCGACGCCAAGGGCCGCAAGTTCGTCTCCCGCGACATGCGCGGCGCCCACGTCGTTCGCAAAGATCCCAAGACCGGCCGCCTCGTGTCGGTGCAAGGCCACGGCCATCACGGCGCCCGCACAGCTATCCCCGGCAACCCCGTCGCCCACGTGACCAAGCAGCCGCTCGCTGAGCTCCGCAAGGAGATCCGCGGTTACGTCGCCGCCCAGGCCCGCGCCGCCCGAAAGGCACCCGCCGGTAAAGCGATGCCCCGCACCGTTCACAAGCGCCGCTAGAACCTCTGCCGAAGACTCCTTCGGCACCCCCGCACCGCTCCCCTGGAGGGACCGATGACCACGATGACCGCCGCCGCGGCCAGTCGCTTTCGTGCGCGCGCCATCGCCGCCACCGCAACCCTGGCCACCGCCGTCCTGGTGCCTTCGTTGTGTTTCGCTTTCGCGGTGACGACGATCAACAGCAACAGCAAGGTCATCAAGCGCTGGAAGAAGCAGAACGTCACCTACTACCTGCACCCCAACGGCTCCACCGACATGTCGGCGAAGGCGTCGCTGGACGAGGTCCGCAAGTCGTTCAAAGACTGGCAGAACGTGCCGTGTGGTTCGCTGACGTTCAGCGAGGGTTACCACTGCAACACCGCGCTGAAGAAGTGCCTGTTCAACAAGGGCAAGTCCTGCACCAAGGACGCCGATTGCCCCGCGGCGATGAATACGTCGGTCTTGCCTATCACCGGCAAATACAACAAGCGTAGCGAGTTCGTCTGGATTGAGAATGCGCAGTGGAAACATGGCCTTTACGTGCTTGGCGTGACTGTCGCGATCACCAACTGGGCCGGCCAGATTGTCGAGAGTGACATCGCGATGAACGGCTACATGCACAAATGGACCAACGACCCGTACGAAGCCACCAAGAAGTCGAAGGTCCAGCACATCAAGAGCGTCGCGATCCACGAGATTGGCCACTTCATCGGCATCAACCACATGCTCGGCGGTTGGAGCAATGCGGACCCGCCCACGATGGCGCCCAACGTGATGCCCAACGGCAAGAGCGCGTCACTCAACGCGGACGACAAGAAGGCGATTTGCTACCTGAACCCGACCGGCGGTTCGTACAAGTGCTACAGCAACGCCGACTGCCCGTACATCAACCACAAGAACAAGCAGACCGGAAAGGAGTACTACGCCGCCAAGCTGAAATGTCAGTCCGGCAAGTGCTACTGGGGCGCGCCTCCCAAGGGCGGCACGACCAACATGGGCGGTCAGTGCTCGTCGAAAAACGACTGCGTCAGCGGCCTGGAGTGCGTTCCCCTCAACGCGACGTTGTCCTTGTGCAGCAAGCAGTGCCTGGTCAGCGGCACGTCATGCGGCTCGGCGTTCTTCTGCGCCAAGGCCCAATCGAGCGGCAACCAGGGCTGGTGTCTTCCGCTCACGGCGAAGTGGGACGGTGTGCCGAAGAAAGCGGCTGAACCCTGTCTGCTCTCCTACCACTGCAAATCCAACTACTGTCACCACAGCTTCTGCCGAGACACCTGCGCGCCGTCCAAACCCGCGCTCAAATGCGATCTCGACAAGGAAAACTGCCAGTCCATTCCGGGCAAGTCGTTCGGCGTCTGTGTGCCCAAGCCCGGCAGCGGCGGTCCGGGGCCGAAGAAGAAGACCGGCGACGAGTGCTATGCGCCCGAGGAATGCGACTCGAACATCTGCATGAAAGAAAACGCCAAGGCGACCGCAGCGTACTGCCGCGCCACGTGCACGGGCCCGGGGACCTGCGACGCCAACTTCAAGTGTGTCGACCAGGGCGGCGGCTACCAGGGCTGCTTGCCCGGGCAGGAGACGTATCCCACCGGCGCGACCTGCAAGCTCGGCAAGGAGTGCGTCAGCGGCCAATGCGTCATCGACGGCGGCAAACAATTCTGCACCCAGACGTGCAAGCCCACCGACCCGCTGACCTGCCCCTGCGGTATGGAGTGTCACGACAAGGGCAAGGGGCCGCAGTGTTTCCACGGCAAGCCCGTCGCGTGCCTCGGCGCGGGGGATCCCTGCACCGCCGGGAGTCAGTGCAAGTCGGGTCTGTGCCCGGTTGGCGTGTGCCTCGCGGATTGCGATGTCGTGGCCGGACCGGTCGGATGTCCCGCCGCCGAAGCCGGGTGTCTGCGCTTGCAGACCGGTAAGCGAAAGGGCCGTTGTTCCAAACCCGGCAGCAAGCCTATCGGCGAGGTATGCGCCGAAGACGTGGAGTGCGCGACCCTGTTGTGCGCCGCCGATCCCGACGTCGGTGGCGGCAAGCGATGCATTCAGCCGTGCGCGGGCAAAGACGGCTCATGCGGCACCGGACTGTATTGCCATTCGCTCGGCGGCGAGATCGGTGTGTGCGCGAAAACTCCGGTGACCAACGGCAACAACAACCCGCCCGATGCGGGGCCCGTTGGCATCGATGCAGGTGGTTCGTCGAGCAGCGGCGGCTCCAACCTCAGCCCGGGCGTGGGAACGACACCGCCTGCACGCTCGTCGACCTGTTCGGTGCAGCGCAGCGGCTCGCCCGGTTCGATGTGGTTGGTCGCGCTGGCGATGGCCGCGCTCGTCTGGTGGCGCCGTAAGCGATACGCCTGAAGAGTCGCCGCGTTGCTCGCAAACGCTTCAATCCAGTGAAAGCGGGGCGCCGTGGCGCATCGTGTTGACGGCGACCGTTCGCACCACCGAGTGGCAGCGCAGTAGACCGTCGATGTCGTCGGTGGCTGGTCCGCGTGGCTCGTCGTAAATCGCCCACAGGTTAGCGCTCGATCGGGGCCCTCCCGCGGCTTCGATCACCTCGTGCCATCGATGCACAGCCCCGTCGCAAACCACGGTTGCCGCCGGAAACGAGTGGATCGCGGATACGGCGGCCTCGTGCGTTGTCACCTCGATCAGCTCGAACAAGTCCGGCGAGATACCGGCGTGGGTCGCAGCGGTCCCGAGCGCGGACCACGGCCCGATGGCGTCTGAAACGGCGATGACACGGGCCGCGTTGCCACAAGCAAGGGCGGCGAGCACGTGGGCAAGGGCGTGCGGGCGAACAGCGTCGGCGGCGACCAGGGCGACGACGGGACCGCGGGCGAAATCGTGGTGGTTGTCGGTTTCCTGGCCCGGAATGGACCGCGTGGCGACGAGCTCTGCCGCGAAGACAGGCGCGCGCTTGAGCAGGTCGGCACCGCAATCCTGCAAGACTTCGAACGCGCGGTGATCGAGCGAGCCGCGAAGTGCGTCGGCGGCCGCCACGAGTCGCGCCACAGCCAGTCGCCCAGCGGACGGGTTTGGAGCACGAGCAGACGCCCGGACCGTGATATGGGCTTGTGCCTCGCCACCGCCTTCTACCGGCGCGGGCACGGTCACGGGGCCGGTCGGGAAAGCGGGCCGATAGAACGCGTCGAGATAATGGCGCCCGCCTGCCTTGGGTCCGGTCCCCGACATCCGGAAGCCCCCAAACGGCTCGATGGCAACGCGCGCGGCGGTGTTGGGTCGGTTCACGTACAGGTTGCCGCAAGCCAGGCGTGCCACGAGCCAGTCCACGTCGTCGCCGGATTGCGCGTAGATGCCGCCGGTGAGCGCGTATTCGGTGCCGTTGAACAGCGCCACGGCCTCGTCGAGCGATGTGTATGGAATCACGTGCACGATCGGGCCGAAGAGCTCGCGTTGCGCCACCGATTCGGGCTGCTGAGCGGCGCTGGCGGGGAGCAGGAAGGCCGCGGGACCGACCAGGTTGCCCGGCTGGTCGATGAACTCGGCGGTGCGATCGGCGAGGACCCGTCCTCCGACGCGACCACACTCTTGGGCGGCGTCCTGCGCGGATTTGCGGAGGCGATCGGCGTCTTCAGCCGAGATCACCGCGTTGACGTATGTCCCGTGCGCGATGGCGTCACCCACCTCGAGGTTGGCGATCGCGCCTGCGAAGCGGCTCGCGAAGATGTCGGCGACGCGCTCATCCACCAGGACGCGCGACGCTGCGGAACACTTCTGACCGGCGTGCCCAAACGCCGCGTACAGGCAACCGCTGACAGCTTCATCGAGGTCGGCGTTGGCTGTCACGACAACCGCGTTCTTGCCGCCCATTTCGGTGATGACGAGGCGGCCATCGTCGGCATCGACGGCGCCGGGTTGGGTCGCCAACTGCCGATGGATCATCGTTCCGACGGCCTTGCTGCCGGTGAATACGCAGCCGGCGACGCGGGGATGGCGGACCAGCGGCGCGCCAACTTCGGGCCCTCCGCCGGGCAGGTGAATGAAAGCGTCGGCCGGGACACCCGATTCATGAAGGAGATCGGTCAGCGCCTGCGCGATGAGCGGGGTCTGCTCAGCGGACTTGAGGATCACGGTATTGCCGGCGACAAGCGCGGCGGTCGCCATGCCAGCGGGGATGGCCAGTGGGAAATTCCACGGAGCGACGACGGCGACGACTCCGCGCGGATGCCATTGGCGCGATGCATCGCCTTGTGAACGTTCGCGTCGCAGCGCCTCGCGCCCGTAGAACTGCAGAAAATCGATCGCTTCGTCGACATCTCCGAGCGCTTCGGCGCGGGCCTTTCCGGCTTCGAACGCGACGAGCGCGGCGTATTCGAGCCGTCGAACCCGCATCAGCTCAGCGGCGAGACAAAGGTGCCCGGCGCGCTTGCCGACATCGGTTTCAGCCCAGGCGGGCAGGGCGGCGGCAGCGGAACTGACGGCGCGGTCAACATCCGAAGGTGCGGCGCTCGCGATGCGTCCAATCTCGCGCCCGGTTGAAGGCGATGTGACCGGCAAATCCTCCCCGGAACACCACGACTTGGGGGCGAACGGTAGCGATTTTGCCGCGAACGTCTCCAGCGCCGTGTCGAAGGCGTCTCGATGACCGGGGCGATACAGACGAGCGGGGGCGACGTTGACGAACTCAAGCGGGTCGGGGCAGCTGGACGTTTCGCGTCGGGCCGCCTCTCGGTTCACGGCGAGCTGGCCCAGCACGCGCCTTGGCGTGGTCAGCGTCGTGGTGAGGTCGATCCCCTTACGCGCCATGGTCAGGACACCCACCTGCGAGCTGTTCTCCATGACCCGGCGCACGAGGTAAGCCATGCCGACGAGCAACGAACCGACCGGGATGTAGTTGCGGACCGCCCATCCGGCGCGCGCCATGCCGGTGCTTAGCGCCTCATATGTGCGGTGCAGCGCCTGGTGCTCGACATCGGGCGCATCCGGGTAGGCGATTTCACGTACCGCCCGCGCGAAACAGTGGTCGCGCAGGTTGTGGCTGCCGATGCAGAGCTGCGCCACCTTTCCTGCTTGCAGGATCGCCACCGACAAGCGCCGAAAACAGATATCCGTCTCGCACTTGTTCATGAACTGCGGCGCGTCGAACCCATGCGCGTCGGCCCCGGTCGTCTCTTCGTCCCAGTAGGCGCCCTTGACGAGGCGGATCGGCATCACGACGCCACGTTCGCGACAGAACGCGAGCACATCGGCCAGGTGCTCATGTGAATCGACAAGGTACGCCTGCACCACGATGCCGATGTCTGGCCACTGCCACAGCCGTTCGTCGGCGCGGAGGGCGCGCTTCATCATCTCGAACGTCAGGTTGCGAACGGCGTAGTGCTCGGCGTCGAGCTGGATGAACACCCCGCCGTCGTGCGCGGCGCCGAAGATCGCCAGCAACCGGGATCCAACGTGGCGCCAGGTCCCTTCGACGTCGTCCGGGTCGAAGTGAGCACACAGCGCGCTGACCTTCACCGACACGTGGCCAAGCGGAACATTCGCGTCGTTTCGGGCCCCGCCGTGACGGGCCGCGGAGCCGTTGACGAGCTCAAGCACGCGGTCGAGGTAGCTGTCCGCCTCTGTTTCGCTGATGACGAGCTCGCCAAGCTGATCGAGCGTCGCAGAACGTCCGGTGCTGGCGAGGGCGTCGAGGGCGTCACGCGCCTGGTCGATGGTCTCACCGGCGATGAAGATGCCGGCCAGTCGCTTGACGACCGTTCGGGTCAACCCGGCGACCCACGCAGCTGGGATGTGTGGCACCGCGGCCGCTCCAGCACGGCACGCTGTCTGCATCCAGCCGGGCAGGGGGCCCAGCTCACCGGACTTGCCAGCACGGGCGGCGCGATCGGAATCGTCGGCCACGCGGCGCAGCATCTCCGCCAAGAGGCGCTGGACCTCGATGCCTTCGTGGTCGTGATCGAGCGAGGGCAAGAGCGCGACGAATCGCAGGGCATGCACGCGTAAGACCGCGTAGTCGGCCTGCAGACCGAGCCCGACCTGGCTCAGCGATTCGAGGATCGGCGCGCGGTAGTCCGACATCTTGGCGGCGACCTCGATGGCCAGCTGCCGGGTTCGCGTCTCGATCGCATCCAGGTGCCGCAGAACGCCGTTGTCGATCAGTCCCGATGTGACCGCGAGGCCAGCCACCTGGTCGATATCGAAGGGCGCTGCGTGCGGATCGGCCGCCACCCACGCTTGTCCGAACGCGGCGAAATCTGCGGGCACACCGGTGATCGCTGCCAGGAAACGCTCGCTGGCAAACGTCGGTGAACCGAGCCGAAGCAGGCCCTGGTTGGGGTCGACAACAAGACCGAAAAGCACCGACGCCGCGTCGATCCCGGTGCGATAAGGCCCACGCCCGATGACGGTGAGTTCGCGTTCGAGCGCGTCAGCAACCGTGGCAAGCAGCGCGCCGTCGTGGTCGACGACCGCCTCGCGAAGGCTCTCAGGCACGACGATTCGCCACGCTTTATCCGCGACGTTGACGCTCACGCTGAACAGCTCAAGCAACGCGTGCATGAGCGGAGAATAGGCGTCTGATGAAGTCGCGTCGAGTTGTGTCGGTCACCGATTCAGGCGTGCGTTTGGCGCGAGTCAGGACTTGATGCCGGCGACTTCAGCGATGCGTTTGGCTTCCCGCACGCCGCTCGGCATCGACTCTCAGCGGATCTTGGGCGGCCGCCCGTTGCGGTACAGGACGATGCTGTAGATCGTCAGCAGGCTCGTCAGCGACGCGGTCAGCAGGTGCCAGTACGCCGTTCCGCCCCCGACCACGGCCGCCCACACGAAGAACGACGTGAACAGGCCGCCTGCGACCATCCCTTGCACCGCGAGCCGCCGCATGCGCGTCCGATAGACGTCGAGCAGCAAGCGTTCGTGCGCCGCGATTTCGCTCGCGATGGCGTTGGCGGTTGAAGCGCTCAGTCCCGCTTTGGCGAGCGCCTTGGCCAGCATTTCGACCCGGTCGTCGTCGATCGTGAGCGGATCGCCCGGCGCGCGAATCCAGCGCACGCTCGGTGTCAGGTCGATAAACGTCTGCGCGCTCGCCGACTCGTCGGGCGGATTGTCGAGCCGACCCGCCGCTTGGGCAGCGTCCCGTGTTTCGTCGAGAAGCGCCGTCGATGTGGCCTGGTCGAGCCCTTGAATTGTCAACGTATCGACGATTTCGTCGATAGACCAACCAGCCACGATGGCGTCTTCGACCAACGAGAGGAGATCCTCGGCGGTCTGCGCGGCGGTCCACAACGGTGCTTGGACTGGGCGATGACCAGGGCCGTAGGACACGCGCGTCTCCTGCGAGGGTGGGGCCGCTCCTTGCGCGCGACCACCGGCCCCCCTACCTTGCCGACTCGCGGGCTATGCTCCAGCCCACGTGTTTGAGAGCGCGCGACGATGCCCCGCCAGTCCAACTCGGTCAAACCAGCCACCGCCATCGCACGCCTCGCCGACCGCTATGGAATCGCTGTCGTTTCGATCATCGGCATCAACCTCGCAGTGCAGGTGCTCTTCGGCATCGTCGGCAACGGCAACGCGCTCGAGTACGTCTACAACGACATCCTCGCGCTCTCGATCGCCAATCTGGCGTCGCTGAAGCTGTGGACGCTGGTCACCTACGGCTTCCTCCACGAGCTCGACAGCATCGGCCACGTGCTCTTCAACATGCTCGCGCTGTTCTTTCTCGGCCCCATCATGGAGCGCCGCTGGGGAACGGCTGGATTCGTCCGTTTTTGGCTCGCCTGCATCGTCGGCGGAGGCATCGCCGGGGCCGTGGTCTACGGCGTCATGGGCGACCCCGTTCAGCTTGTCGGCGCGTCCGCGGCCGTGATGGGCGTGGTCGGTGCGTGGTCGTGGCTGTTCCCCGAACAGAAGCTGCTGCTGTTCTTCGTCATTCCGGTCAAGGCGCGCTGGGTCGTCCCGGCCGCGGTCGCCATCGACGTGGTTCTCGTCGCGACCGGCTCCAATATCGCCATCGCCGCTCACCTCGGCGGCCTCGCGACCGCGTGGCTGCTGCTCAACGGCTATCTACGCCCGCGGCTGCTTCGAACCCGCTTGCTGCATTGGAAGGCAACGCGGCAGGCCAAGAAGCGCCGCAAGTTTCGCGTCATCGACGGTGGCAAAGGACAAGACGACGACGACGATCCGCGCTGGAACGTTCACTGAGATCGTTGCGGGTTCTCAGCGCATCAGTTTGACGCGCGACGGGAGCTTCGGCGCGATCCTGGACATGCCAGCCGTGGCGTGAATCGTGCCCTTGTTGTCGATCACGAACGCTTCGACGTCGGTGCTGAGCCCGCTGATCATCGCGATACCTTTCTTCGGTCCGAGGGCAAGCAGCGCGTGGCTGACGGCGTCGGCTGTGACCGCATTTGGGCTGACCACGGTCGCCTGTACGACCCCGGTGGCCGGCTTGCCTGTGGACGAGCTGAGCACGTTGTGAAAGCGCTTGCCGTGCCAAATCACGGCCTGTTCGTGGATCGAGCGGGTGGCGACGCCGTGGCTGCCGACGTAGACCTGCGCGAGCTCGGTTTCGGGTTCGTCGGGATGCGCGACCGACGTGTACCAGTGGCGTGTTCCATTGCTGCCCATCGCGTATTGATCGCGCCCGATGCGCAGCCGATATGCCGTGATCCCGTGTGACTCCACGATCCGGGCGAGGCGCTGTAGCGCGTGTCCGGCGATGAGCGGCGCGACCGTGATCCGCACCCCGGGGCGCGCAATTCGAACCGAGCGATTGGGCTTGAGGATCAGCGCATCGCAGCCGGTTATCGCGAGTCGAGCCGCGACCTCGTCATCGAGCGGGGGCACGAACGGGCGCCGCGAAAAGGCCCACAGGTAGTCGAAGCTGCGCATCGTGGGGTCGAACCCTCGCTGCGTCTGCCGGCAGAGCTTTAGCGCGAGCGTTAGCATCGTGTACGTCTCGCTGCTGACGATAACCTCTTCGCGCCCGGCGAAAAGATTGATGCGCCCGATCTCGCTCATGATGCCGGTCGGACGGAATTTGCGGCCGATGCGCGCGACCTCTTCGAAGGCCTCGTCCATCGCCTTGCCAGCGCGGTCGGCGTCGGCGGTACGGACGCGGATCCAGACCGTCTTGCCGTCGATTATCTTGCTGCGCGTGTACAGGTTGATGTCGTTGCCGCTGGGGTCGTCTGGATCGGCCGATACCGCTGTTTTGACCTGTACCACGGCCGAGCCAATCGCGGGATTCGCCGCTTTTTCAGCCGCTTTCTCAACAGGTTGGTCAGCCTTTTTGGCGGCATCTCCCGGCGCCTTTGTCCCGCCTTGAGCTTGCTGCGTTGCGGCCGTGACCGCCGCCGGGTTGGTTGCTGCCACGCCGACGAACAACGCGCCGACCAACAGCGCCAACACCGGCATCCGAAAACCGCTCACCATCGTCACCTCGATTCTCTGCGTTCACCGCGATCGCGCGACTGCTGAGCCCCACATCGGGGTCGGACCGTATTTTCGCTTGTCGCCCTTGCCCAACAACCATGACACCGCCGAAACGATTCCGTCGACCGTCATCGGGAACATCGGAAACTGCTCGCCGACGGCCGCGATGGTCTCGGCGTGCCAATAGTTGTCCGGGATCGGGTTGAGCCACACACGCTTTTCATACGCCTTGGCCAGCCGCTCGAGCCGCTCGATCCCGGGCACTGGATCCGAGGTCGCCATCTCGATGCTCCCGTGGGACGCAAACAGCTCGTACGGACCCATCCAAGCGTCGCCGACCATGAACAGGTGCGTGTTGGGTGGCACGCTCTTGACCAGCTTGTCGAACTCGACCTCGTCGTAGCGCGCGATATCGCTGTAGACGACGTTGTAGACGCAGTTGTGGAAGAAGTAGTTTTCGACGTCGCGCAGCCCGCCGGCCTTCTTCAGCGCCGAAAAGAACGACTCCACCAGCTTGGTATGCGGCTCCATCGACCCGCCGGTGTCCATCATCAGGATCACGCGGGCCTGGTTGCGGCGTTCGGGGCGCTCGACGACCTCCAGATCCCCGGCGTTGTTGGCGGTGCGGCGGATGGTCTCGTCGATGTCGAGCTCGAGGCGGCGCGATTTCCGTTCGAGGCGGCGCAAACGACGGATGGCGACCGCCAGGGCACGTGTGTCGAGCACGCGGTCGGCCCGGTAGTTTCGGAAGCGTCGCGCCCGCGCACCAGCGATCGCGCTGCCGCGTCCACTCGCGCCTTCACCGACCCGCATACCGGACGGATGGGCGCCGCCTTGGCCAAATGGGCTGCGTCCGCCCGTGCCGATCCAATAGTCGCCGCCGTCGTGGCGTTCGGTTTGCTCGCGAAGCCGCTCTTCGAACAGCTTCCGAAGCTCCTCGAGGCTCATCGACTTGAGCCGCGCGATCTCCTCGGGGTCGAGGGCAGGGCGCTTGATCGGTCCCTCCAGCCACTCGAGCAGGTCTTTCTTCAGCTTGTCGGGCAGCTCGGCCTCTTTGAAATAGGCGGCGAACGCGAGGTCGAAGCGGTCGAAGTCGCCCTCATCCCTGCACACGAGCGCCCGCGCCACGTTGTAGAAGCTGGCCAGCGACGGCTCGACCTGGTCGACGTCGAGCGCCTTGAGCAACGCGAGCCACTCGGTCAGCCCGACCTTGAGACCGACCTGGCGCAGCAGCGAATGAAAACCCAAGAACACGTGCGTCGCTCCTTTGTGGATCCGTACCTGTGACCGTCTACGACCAGCCTTTGAAGCGGTTACGGCGCGTCTCTTTCTGCGCGTCGTCGTGCACACGGCCAGCGTCGGACTCGTCCTTGACCAGCACCCCCTGGAACGGCAGCCCTTCGAGCTTCTCGGGATCGATACCAGCCAACCGCAGCGCCGCGAGCCAGTCGATCAACTCGGAGGTGGAGGGGCGCTTGCGCATGTCTTTGACGGCCCGCAACCGAAGGAATCGGCGCAGCGCCGCCGCGAGGAGTTTGTCGTCGACCTCGGGGTGGTGAACCTTGCAGATGTCGCCGAGCAGCTGCTCGCCGGGGAAGTCGATGTAGTGGAACACGCAGCGGCGCAGGAATGCGTCGGGCAGCTCCTTTTCGGCGTTGGACGTGATCACCACGATCGGGCGCTCGGTGGCCTCAACCTGGCGGCCGGTCTCGGAGATTCGAAACCGCATCGCGTCGAGCTCGTGCAGCAGGTCGTTGGGGAACTCGATGTCGGCCTTGTCGATCTCGTCGATCAGCAACACCGACCGCGTCTTGTCGTCGAACGCCTCGCCGAGCGGCCCGAGCTTGATGTACTGCGAGATGTCGCGGACGTCTTTGTCTTCAAAGCGGCTGTCGTGAAGTCGCGCGACGGCGTCGTACACGTACAAGCCGTCTTGGGCGCGCGTTGTGCTCTTGACGTGCCAGGTCCGCAGCGTCATCCCCAGGCCTTCCGCGATCGCGTGGGCCAGCAGCGTTTTGCCGGTGCCGGGCTCTCCTTTGACGAGCAGCGGACGTTGCAGCGCGACGGCAACATTGACCGCGGCTTTGAGCGTGTCGTCAGCGAGATACGATTCGGTGCCCTGCCAGCGATGCAGCGGGGATTTCGTTTGCTCAGTCATGCTTCTCCGGCTCTTCGTTCGGGTCGTTCGGGTCGTTCGGGTCGTTCGGGTCGTTCGGGTCGTTCGGGTCGTTCGGGT
>CAZLMW010000052.1:0-3068 GCA_964560875.1 uncultured Enterobacteriaceae bacterium | reverse complement strand
CGACTTCACCGGCCATCACGAGCGACCGAGAGGAGCGTGAGCCTACAGGCTACGGCCGGCCCGCGACAGCAGGTAGGATGGCGACCGCGTGACCGAGGGCTTCTCGGACGCCGCCCGCAGATGTTGGTCGATGCCCATATTTCGCCTGATCGATGAGCATGTATTCCCGCCGACCGGACTCTCCGAGCCGTCCGGGCTGCTCGCCGTGGGCGGTGACCTCGACCCCAACCGCCTGCTGATCGCGTATTCGATGGGCATCTTCCCGTGGTTTAACGAAGGCGACCCGATCCTGTGGCACGCCCCGCTTGAGCGCACCGTGCTCCCCGTCGAGGCGCTGCGCGTCAATCGCTCGACCCGAAAAGCCCTGCGTCGCAACGCGTATCGCGTCACCTTCGACACCGCTTTCGACCGCGTGATCGACGCGTGCGCAACGATCCATCGCCCCGACCAGGACGGGACCTGGATCACAGGCGCGATGGCGGCTGCGTATCGTGAGCTTCACCAGCTTGGTTTCGCGCATTCCGTCGAGACGTGGCGTGACGACGAACTTGTCGGCGGCCTGTACGGGGTCTCGCTGGGCGGCGCATTCTTCGGCGAGAGCATGTTCGCCATGGCCAACAACGCCTCCAAGGCGGCGTTCGTGACCCTCGTGACGACGCTGAACGCCTGGGAGTTCGACTTCATCGACTGCCAGGTGCCGACCGAGCTGCTTGCGTCTTTTGGCGCGCGCGAGGTGTCTCGCGATCACTTCGAACGGATGTTGGAGCTGGCGCTGGCCAAGCCGACGAGCAAGGGCAAATGGCCCACGCCCAGGCCTTGAAGGAGCTGTTCGGGTCGCTCAGATGGCGTAGGAGAAGCCAATCCGCGTGTTCAGATCGTAGCCGCGCACGTACTCGGGCGGCCGGCTATCCAGCGCCAACACGCACTTGACCGAAAGCCCCAGCTTCCTGGTCAGCGCCACGGTAAGCACGCCGTCGATCAACGAACGGATATCCGACCAATCGTCCAGCCGTGGCTGCGCGTAGATCGTGCCCGAGATGGCCGCGTTGTCGGTGAGCTTCATGCTCCCGGTGATATACGAGGACAGCCGGTGTTCGGCGTAGAACCCTTCGATATCGCCCGGTTTGGGCTTGAGCAGCTCCTCGCCCTGGAACATGTAGGCGATCCCGAAAGCGGCGTGGGCGGTCTCGCTAACCGGGACATCAAAGCGCGGCCCGGCGCCCGCCAACGTCCGAATCCGCAGCCGTCGCCAGCGATCGTATTCGTGTTGCCCGAACGCCTCGACGCTGACGGTGTCGTTGAGCTCGCGGCGGTAGCGCACGTGTTCGAAGATTCGCTCGATGTAGGGCTCGTCATTCCATCCGTTTGGTGTGCCCTTGAGCCCGTACGCGCCGCGCGCCGTGAACAGGATGATGTCGTCGCCCATCTTGTAGAACGTCGTGAGCCCGGCCGAGCTCATCAGGATCTGGGTATTGCCCATGCGCAGGTCAAAACGCAGTGACACAGACCCGCTCAGCCCCTCGTCGACCGCTTTGCCTGCCAGGTTCTGCACGTTGACGATCTGCGCGCTGGCAGGCGCGGCACAAAGAGCTACCACCGCCGCGCCCAGGAGGGCCGCCGAGAACGTGCGCGCCGATGTCATGGGGGCCCGAGCTGGCTTCATTTCTTGCCGCGGCGACGTTTGCGATCGGCCCTCTTCCACGCCTTGTACGACGCCTTGTTGGCTTTCTCCTTGCTCGTTCCGTAGAGCCCGTCGTGCGCCTTGGACCAGGCGATCCAGGCCTTGGCGAGCGGCGGACGGAAGGGGTCGACATCGGTCCACGTGTCACCCTTGTTCTTCATGTAGCGCTTGTACGAGCCGGTCCACGCCTTGACGACCGTCTCGACCGCGGCGAGGTAGGCGGTCAGCTGCGCCTTGGACTTGTCGTCGACGCCCGTGACCTTGTCGATCCGCGCGCGGTCGGTCTGCAGGTACTTGGTCAACACCTCGGCCCACAGGCGCAGGCTCTTGAACTTGATCATGTTCGGGTACTGCCAGCTTTCGCTCGCGAACCGGTCGTATGCGCCGAGTGTGTCGTCGAGAAATGGCGTGTAGTGCTGCTCGAGGGACTTGGTGAACGCGTCCTTGTCGATCGCCTTGGCCACCTCGGAGGGCGCGTCCAACGGGGCGAGGTCGTCAGACCAACCCGCGATCTCACCGGCGAGCCGGTCGAGCTCCATGCCGGCCGTGATCACGCGGTCGCGGGACGTCTTCGCAGTCGCGGTGATGAGCTCGATCTTCGGCGCGCCGATCTTCTTGGCCATCAGCGACACCATGCGGGCGTGCTCGACATGGTCGGCGGCCAGCGCGATGTAGCGGTCCAGCTTCGGGCGCTTGCCGATATGCTCCTTGGCGAGCCACGACACGCGACGCCAGGGGCCCCGTTGTTTGCGGGTACGGTCGCCATCGCGGCACACGGCGTCCATCACGCTGAGCTTGAGCCACTCCACGTTGCGGCGGCGCATCTTCCGGAACTGAAACGGCACCATGAATTCGTTGCGGCAGCGTTGCAGGTCTTTTTGAATCGCGGCGACGGCGTCTTTCATGTGCGCCGCCCAGGTGTCCGCCTTGGGCCTGGGCGCCTCGATCTTCGGCTTGTCGACCTTGATGGACGAGTAGTCGATCGGCTTGGGCTTGTGCGAGAAGAGGTTTTGTACCTTCTTCTTCTTCTTCTTTTCGCCGCATCCGGTCGTGGTCATCGCGAACGTCGCAAGCACGACTGCGCTGACGCCCACGCGGAACAAGGCGGTGGCGCGACGCATACGAGCGGCCAGCAAAAAGTGGGTTGGGCGGACGGTGCGGGTGTTCATGAGCGGCTCCAATCGGCGCGCGTTGTAGTCGCCGGGAGCCGGATTGCCAAGCGATCTCCCGCCGAGCCACAGCAATGCAGGTCCAGCACTATCTAGTAGGCGTGGCTGCGTAGCGGACCCGCCGACCGGATCCCGAACGGGATCCGGGGAGCCACCGACGGGCGCGGATCGTTTGAGTCGGGCTGCCTGAGGAACCGAGGAAGGTGCAACGCACCGTC
>CAZLMW010000051.1:24185-53650 GCA_964560875.1 uncultured Enterobacteriaceae bacterium | reverse complement strand
GGGTGGCCCGGACCCGGGTTATCGCTCAGTCAGCGACTTCCAATCGGGCCTGCAGTTCAACCGAAGCGCGCCTGCAAAGCATCGAGCAACTTGCCGTGGAGTCCGCGGAAGTTGCGGCCGCTCATGCCGAGCACCACGTCGCCGGGATTGGCGTCACGGGCGACGAGGTTGACGATATCATCGACGTCGGGGATGTACCGCGCGGGCACGCCGTGTTCGCTGATGGCGTCGCAGAGCGTGGCGACATCGAGCAGCTCCTTGGTGGCGAGCGGATCGCCGGCTTTGCGCAGCGGGCTGCAGAAGACAACGGTGTCGGCCCCGGATTCGGCGAAAGCGTCGATGTACATGTCCTGGAAGACCTTGCGCCGGCTCGTGTTCGATTCGGCCTCGAAGAGCGCCCAGAGCTTGCGGCCCGGATAGCGCCCGCGAATGGCGGCGACGGTCTCTTTGACGGCTGTCGGGTGGTGAGCGTAATCATCGAGCACGTCGATGTCGGCCACGGTACCCCGCAACTCCTGGCGCTTCTTGACGCCCTTGAACGCCTTGAGCGCGTCGTTGGCGGCGGTCACCGAGACGCCCAGATCCAACACTGTGAGGAGCGCCGCCGTCACGTTGAGGACGTTGTGGCGGCCGGCCATCGGGCTGTCGAAGCGGCCGACGAACCCGCCGTCCTTGTGCAGATCAAAAGTGGCGCCGTGCGGGCCGATCGAGACGATCGTTGCGACCGCGTCGAGCTCGTATTTATCCGCGTCGAAACCGTAACGAACAACCCGACCGCGACAGGCGTCGAGGACATCGGTGACGCGGGAGTCTTCGCCCCAGGCGCAGAGCTGTCCTTCGGGGTGAACCAGAGACGCCAGCAAGCGGAAGGCGCGCGAAACAGCCGGAAAGTCGGGGTAGATGTCGGCGTGATCGAACTCGACGCTGGTCAAGATCGCGTGATGAGGCCGGTAGTGCACAAACTTGGGGCGCTTGTCGTAGTAGGCGGTGTCGTACTCGTCGCCCTCGATGACAAAGCAGGCGCCGGTGCCTTGCTGAAAGCTGCGACCAAGGTTGGTGGGCACGCCGCCGACGAGCAGGCCCGGGTTGTTGCCGGTCGCCTCAAGCAGCCAGGCGAGCACGGATGTCGTGGTGGTCTTGCCGTGGGTTCCGCATACGACGACGGGTGTGCGCTCCGCGAGCAGCCATTCGCCAAGCGCCTCGGGAAATGACGCGTACGGCAGCTCCAGCTCCCGCATCGCGATGGCCTCGGGGTTATCGCGCCGGATGACGTTGCCGACGATGACCATGTCCGGGCGGCGGCCGTCACCCCAATCGAGGTTGGCGCCGTCGTAGCCTTCCGCGAACGGGATCTTCCAGTCGAGCAAGTTGGCGCGCATCGGGTCGAACACGCCCGCATCGCTGCCCCGCACTTCGAGCCCCCGCGCCTGCAACATGCCAGCGAAGTTGCCCATCGCCGAGCCGCCGATGCCCATCAGGTGCACGCTCTTGACGGCGGCGTAATCGACGGACGGACGCGGCTCGGGCACCCGCTCGGCGGGTCCCGGTACAAAGTCGGTCATCGGCTTCTCCCTTGACGGTATGTGACGGAATGCGCCGGGGGCGGCTCAGCGGAACTGCGCTTGCACGACACCCTTGTCGGTCGCGGTCGCGCGGTGTCGCCAGATCACGAGCTCGCGGCTGTCGGCGAACGCGATCAGGCCGGGCCGGTCCTGCAGGCCCTTGCCATCGCCGCCACCGCTCACCTCTTTGGCGCCGGGCGTGGCGGCCGCATCGAATCCACGAACGGCGACGTCGAGATCGCTGCCCGCGGCGAGGTTGTTGGTCTCAAACGCCATCACGAGGCCGCCGATGCTGTTGACGCTGAGCTTCGGTCGCCCCTGGGCCGAACCGGTGGTGGCATGGGCGACGACCTGGCCCTTCTTGAGCTTGAGCTTGTTGTCCCAGACGCCGATCTCGACGTTGCCGCCGACGCTGGACACGCTGAACGCAACCACGACCGAACCGGCGGACCATGCGACGGAGGGATGTCCCGTGACCGCGGAGTCCTTGCGTAGCTCGACCACGCCGGTCAGCGCCTTGGCGGACTTGTCATAGACGCGCCCTGCGATGTGGGGATCACCGGCGAACTGAACGGCCACGCCCCACACGATGACAAACGTGCCGTCGGTGTTCACGGCGATGGCCGGCTGGTGTTCCGTGTTGCTTTCAGCGCCGCTGTTGACGGTCCATGGCTTGCCGACCGCCTTGCCGTTTTTGTCGACGCGACCGGCGAACACGCCCGCGTTGCTGCTCGCATCGCCGCTGGCCGACCACGCGACGACGAAGCCATCACCACTTGGCGCGACGGCGATCCCGGTGCCGTCGGTCAGCCCGTCGATCTTGAGCGTCGCGCCAGCGAGCAGCTTGTGGCCAACCCCGTCGTAGATCCGAACCTGCGCATCGCCACTGGTCGTCCATGCGATGGCGTACCGATCGCCGTTACGCCCCGCGGCAAGTTCCGACTCGTTGTTGGGTCGGGTCTTGTCGTCGCTCACCGCGAAGGACTTGGCCTTGGCCTTGCCCTCACCGTCGAATCCGCGCGCCTTCACGGCGTTGCCAAACGCCTCTTTGCCGATCCAGGCGACGACGAACCCACTCGAAGCGACCTCGGTGGCAGCGAGCCTCGTGATCGGGTCGGAGGTATCGCTGACGGCGATCACACCCTTGGCAACGCAGAGGCCGGCGCCCACGCACTTTCCGGTCGCGCACGTCTTGAGCTTGGTCGTCTTGCTGCCGGATGCATCGCACTGCACGACATCGCTGGGGTTGCTGGGATCGCACGTCTTGGCGCCAGGCACACACAGCTGACACTTGCCGTTGAAGCAAGCGGGCGTCGTCTTGGGACACGCGGTCGGCTGGCTCCACGACCCCGCGTTGCAGACGATGCGCGACCCTGTTCCCACACACGACGCGGCGAGGTTGTCGCTGTAGGTCACCTTGCCGCCAGCATCCGCCGTCGCGCACTGGCCAAACTTCGCCGTGCACTGCTTGCCCGAGCCGCCTCGAACCGTCGCGCACGACCCCTTGTCGCAGTTGGTATCCACGGTGCACGTCTTGCCCGCCGGGCAGAGGCGATGATCGGTCTGCCCGTCGCAGTCGTTGTCCTTGCCGTCGCAGGTCGCTTCCTTCTTCTCATACGCCTTGCCGTAGCTGCACTCGGCCTTGCCCTTGGCGCAGGTGACCTGCTTATCCGTTCCGCACACGCCCAGGCTCAACGGGCACTTGAGGCCGCTCAGATCAAGATCGTCCTTCTCATCGGTCTTGCCGTCGCAATCGTTGTCTTTGCCGTCGCACGACAGCTCCTTGGCCTCGTAGCCGGTGACCTTGCTGACGTCGCACTTCCACGCGCCGCCGGTGCAGATCGCGGTCGCCTTGCCGGCGCACAAACCCAGCTGGCAGCCGCTCTTGGACGCATCGAGCCCGCCCTCGTCGATCTCGCCATCGCAGTCGTTGTCTTTGCCGTCGCAGCTCGTCTCGGAAGCGGCTTCGTACGAAGGCACCGCGCTGAAGTCACACGTCGCTTTGCCGCCGTCGCACTTGACCTGCGCACCGACCGCGCACACCCCCTTGGTCGAGCAACCATTGGCCGATAGCGTCACGTTTTCGTCGGTTTTGCCGTTGCAGTCGTTGTCTTTGCCGTCGCACTTGCCCTCGAACGCCTCGTAGCCGCCGTTCTTGGTCAACGCGCTGTAATCGCACTGCCACAGGCCGGACGCGCATACGGCCTTGCCGCCGCCACAGACGCCTTTGTCGCCGCAGGGTGAGACCTTCGGAGCCGCCAGGTCACCATCGACCGTGCCGTCGCAGTCGTTGTCGCGGCCGTCGCACAGGGTCTCGGTCACCTCGAAATACGGAACCGCCGCGTAATCGCAGGCCCACGCGCCACCTTGGCACGTGCGGATGATCGACGTCTTGCTGACCTGGCACACGCCGTCTTCCTTGCAGCCGGTGGACGAGGCGTCGGACAGCGCGACATCGGTGCCGGCGAGGTTGTCGGTCTTGCCGTCGCAGTCGTTGTCCTTGCCGTCACACGAGATCTCGGACGCCTCAAACCCGGTCGCGCCCGCGTAGTCACACACCGCGACGCCGAGCTTGCACACGATGTTGGCGGCAGCCCCACAGACGCCGGCGGTCTTGCATGTGCCGCCATCAGCGAGCGCCTTCAACCCGAGCTTGGTGTCCACCGCGCCATCGCAATCGTTGTCCTTGCCGTCGCAGCTCGTCTCGACCGCCTCGTAGCCGTCAGCCGTCTCGTAGCCGCACGCCCACTTGCCCGACACGCACTTGGGAGCCGGCAATCCAGCGCAAACACCCATGCGTCGGCACGTGGTCGCGTCGGCGCGCGCGGTCTCATCGACCTCGCCGTCGCAGTCGTTGTCTTTGCCGTCGCACGTCGTTTCAGACGCTTCGAACGCGGGCAATGCCGAGTAGTCACACGACCATTTGCCGCCGACGCACGCCATCGCGGCCGGCTGATCCTTGCACACGCCCTCGGCCCCACAATCGGTGATCGGATTGCCGACCGTGCTCTCGTCGGTCTCGCCGTCGCAGTCGTTGTCGATGCCGTCGCACTTGGTCTCGACCGCTTCAAAGGCAGCCGGCGCCGTCAGCGGCCTGCCGTCTTTATCCTTGGGCGCCGTACCGCTGGCCTTCCAGTCGCTGCATGTGTACGCCTTGCCGTCGCCGGACGCGGTGCACGTTCCCGTCCACGAGGCGCAGGCGCCGTTCTTTTCACAGGGATTCGGGTCGCATGGATCGATGCCGTCGGGCCACGGCTTGTTGATCTCAAGCGCACATCCGCTGACGAGCAACGCCAAGGTGATGGCGAGCAATTTGGCGATGCGCCGATCGCTGCAATCGGCGCGCATCAAGACGGACGCTGGGTTCATCAACGGCCCTCAGAATCGCCAGGTCGCCGCAAGCGAGCTGCCGGAGAATTGGATTTTCGATGGGCGCAGCGTCAAGGCGAGGCTGCGATCCTGCTTGCGTTGGGGACCCTGAGCGGTCGTCTTGGGCGCCGCGGCCCACCAGATTGTTCCGGCGACGGCCAGCGCTCCACCAACGCCGAGTGCGATGACGCGTCCGCTCCAGAAGGTGGCTGCGCGATCGCTGTGATAGGTGAACAGCTCCTCGCGGTTCTTGGCGCTTGCGGGCACTGCTTCAGCGAGGGATTTTTCGTCGAGCGCGAGGTACCAGAGGGCGCCACCACCGACCAGACCGAGCACGCCCAGCGCGGTTGTCGCGACGGGACCGTATTTGTGCAGCGCGCTGCCGCCGCCAGACCCCGCGGACTCTTCGGTTTGAGCGTCGGCTCCCGCGTCGTCGTCATCGTCGTCGCCACCGCCGGCGCCCGCGATCTTCACAGGTTCGTCGTCTTCGTCGTCATCATCGTCATCGTCATCTTTGCCAGCGGTCTTCTCGGGACCCTTGCCCGTGTTCTTACCCGGATCCGCCTGGCCAGCGCTGGCCTGGGTCGCGAGCTTGGGCCGCTGCTTGCTACCGACGTCACCGCCACCCGCCAACGCGAGCGGCACCTTGACGTCGGGCTTGAGCGTGATCGCGACGAGCTGACCGTGCGAGCTGTCGCCCTCGCCGGGGCTGACCTTGAACGAGCGCAGCTGGGCCTGGAAGTGATTGGCCGTGACGTGGACTTCGTAGGTGCCAGGTTTGAGGAAGACCTTGGCGTCCCCCATCACGATACGGCTGTACGGCTTGATCTTGCGTCCAGCCCGCGTGCCGGCAGCCCTTTCGAGCAAAGCGTGCGCCGATCGTGGACGGACCTGCAGCGTGACGGCCACCTCGCCCTTGGGGACAAGCGTGTTCAAGCGCTCGATCTCGGCTTTGACCTGGCGCCGGCTCTCCTTGGGCAGATCGTGCGTCAACGCATCGCGGTAAGCGGCGCGAGACTCGGCGAAGAAGCGGGCTCGTTCGCTCGCTCGCGCATAGGCAAGCAGGTAGCTGATCTCGGGATGCGCGTGGTAGGCGCCGCGGAAATACTCGGCGGCGAGAGCGTCATCTCCGGCCCTGGCCTGGACCCGAGCACGCGCGGCGAGGCGCAAGGACTCGGGGTAGTAATGCGTGGCGGATTGCCGCTCCGTGCCCTTGAGGACGACCTGCTTGGCGGGCGGCGCACTGCAGCCACCAACGAACAGCGACGCGACCAATGCTGCGACCGCGATCGCAGCAAAGGAACGACCAACCCGTACGCCTGGAGCACCCTTGACGCTCATTTCACCCATAGACAGACGCTCTTCACAGACGCACAGAAAGTGACGTGCCAGCGTATGGACGCACGAAAACCGTGTCAACGCGCCCCCAAAACAGACGATGCACCCCAAGCCGCGATGCACGAGCCGATGGTAGCCGTCGCGACAGGGCTGTCATGAAAAGAGCAGCTTTGCTCTTGAGCACGAAGACGACCCGAGTAAGGCTTGCGCATCCACTCCCGCGACACGTTCGAACATCGTAGCACAGGATCGATTGTCACCGTGTTGCTTGCCACCGCTGAGGCCCCCATGGACAAAGCCACCTTTGCCGCCATCGTTGAAGACATCGTCACCGGCTTCGAAGACGCCGACTTCCAGGCCAAATTCGCCGCCGCGCAGGGCTCGGGTGACGTGGCGACGATGATGCAGCTGCCCACAGCGATCCAAAATGCCGCCTTTGAGGCTCATGGCTGCAGTGACGCCGCCGAGTTCAAGGCCGCCGGCAGACAATACGGCGCCGACCCCGCGATCGGGCCGCTGCTCGTGCGCATGAAAGCCGCGCTCAAGTGACGATCGCACGTCAGGGTCCGGGCATGATGACGGTGTCGGCCTCTTCGTCGTCGTTGTACTCGCGCACGATGCGGCCGATGTCCTTGTATTCACGTTCCGCGGATTTATTGAGCAAATCGTAGCTCAGCAGCTCGTCGGAACCGGTGGCCCACACCGCCGCGCGAATGACCGCGTTTTGGATCTGACCGCCGGTCAGCTCGAAGTCTTCGGCGACGAAACGCAGCTTCAACTCGGCTTGCTGGGGCGCGGTTTCGGGAATCATGACGCGCCACAGGCGTTCGCGTTCGTCGACCTCGGGCGCCGGGAACTCGGGCTTGAAGCGAATTCGGCGCATGAAAGCGGTGTCGATGCTGTCGGGGTAGTTGGTGGTCAGGATCACCAGGCCTTCGTGCTCTTCGAGGCGTTGGAGCAGGTAGTTGACCTCGAGGTTGGCGTAGCGATCGACCGAGCTGCTGACGTCGGTGCGCTTGGCGAACAACGAATCGGCCTCATCAAACAGCAGCGCGATGCCCGCGTCCTGGCTGGCGTCGAAGAGCTGCGCGAGGCGCTCTTCGGTCTCGCCGATGTACTTGCTGACGACCGAGGCGAGGTCGACGCGAAACAGCTCGAGGCCGAGATCGCGCGCCACAAGCCCGGCGCAGAGCGTCTTGCCGGTGCCGGATGGTCCGGAGAAAAGCGCGGTCAAAGCGCGCCCATAGCCCATCGCGCGACCGTAACCCTGGTCGTCGAGCACGGTGCCGGCGTACTTGCCGAAAGCGACCATCTCGTGGAGCACGTCGCGCGTCTCTTCGAGCAGCACGGTGGTCTCCCAGGTGCCGCGAACGTTGACGCGGGTGGCGAGTCCCGCGAGGCGCGACGCGGCGACCTGCCTGCAGCTCTTTTCGATATCGGCGATCGCGACGCGGCCTTTCTTGGGATTGCGCTGCCGGGCACGGGCGCGGGCGAGGTTGATCGCCAGGTCGATCTCGTCGACGCCGAACTTGTAGACGGCTGCCGACGGAACGAGCGTTTCGAGCTCCGCCGGGTCCATGTGGTCGGTCAGGCGCTCTCGCCACAAGCCGCCGCGGATGTCCATGTCGGGGATCTCGGTGAGCAGCTCAAGGCAGCCGAGTTCGCGCAACAAGGCCAGGTGCACACGGGGTGAGACGCGCTTGTCGCTGTCGTGGCGATCGACCTGCGCGTGGAAGAACATGGTGGTCGTTTCGCGGTTGAGCAGGTCCATGAAGGCGGAGAGCTGTTCGGCGCCGTGTTTGCCGCGATCGATGACCTCGGTGGCCGAAAAGAAGATGCCCGCGCGGGCGAGACGCGCGCGACCGAGGACAAACCCGATGCGCGCGATGCCGCCCTTGAGCAGCTCGTCGAGGCGCACTTCGAGCAAGCTTTCGCCGAGCATCGACAGGGACTCGCGGGCCACGCGCAAGGAGCCGGCGCGCTCTGGACCGGTGATCAGGAAGCGCCGATTACCGCGAAAACCGCGCGAGAGACCTTTGCGCAAAGACGCGGAGAGCGGAGCTTGCGGGGCAACCGCGCCGTTGCCGTCGCTGCCGTTGGTGTCGAGTCGATGCCAAAGCGCGCCCGGCAGATCGCTCAGCGAGACCGGCAGACCGACGAGGAATGCGGCGATGAAAGGCGCCGCTCGGAAACGGCGAACCATCGTGCCGTCATCGGCCGCGACCACCACCAGGCCGTAACGCTGCAGTGTGTTGCTGGCGTCGAGCGCGGACAACACCTCGTCGTACCGGGCGGCGAATGGGTCGACAGCGTGGGCGAGAAAGTCCTCGGACCACGCGCTGCGCTGGGTATCGCGCCACAGCGCCCGGTACAACCACAGGAACTCGGGCACGATCTCGGCAGCGAGCAAGATCCAGAGCAAGTCGCATTCGAGGTCGGACAAGCCGAAGACCGCGCGCAGCTCTTCGAAGCGTTGGCAGCCCTTGGTGGTCGCTTCGAGGTCGTCGTAGCGTGTTGTGAGGCGGGATTCGAGCCGGCTGACGTAAGCCAACCGTTCCGGGTCGAGCGCCTCGCCACGCAGGCAGCGCAGACAGGTCGAATCCAGCGTCTGCATGGTGCCGGCGGGTACCGCGTTCTGGGTCGGATCGTCCGCCGGTCGATCCCACGGCCGGAGCACGACCATGTAGCGCTGCAGACAGGACCGCACGCGATCGAGGTAGGGAGCGAACTGGGCACCGGCGCCGCGGGTCCACGGTTTGAGCGCGTCGTCGTCGAGCGATTCGTCGGTTGGCGCGCCGTCATCGCCGCGCAACAACTGGCGAATAAGGTCGACCTGCAGCTCGCTGAGATCGTCGGTGCGCGTGCTCGGATCGATGCGCGCGTGATCAAGGATCGCCTTGGCGCGCGCCCTCGAGACGCCGGGCAAATAGGTCAGCGCCGTCTCGACGGGGCGCTTGGGCGGCAGTCCTGAGAGTCCCTGGGCCATGCCGGGATGATAGCCGAACTTGCGGAGTCGGCGACAACGCGCGCCAACGCCGTATTATCACAGCGTTCAGTTCGCTTTGTTGACCGGGTTGAGCACTTCGCCGGTCTTGAAAAAGGTGACGATCTGCTCGGCCACCTGCACCGCCACGCGGACCTGTGCTTCGGTCGTGGACGCGCCCAGGTGAGGCGTCGCGAGCACGTTGGGCAGGGTGAGCAGGGGATTGTCACCGGGCGTGGGCTCGGTCTCCCAGACGTCGAGGGCTGCGCCGCGGATGGTGCCGTTGCTCAGCGCATCGAACAGCGCGCTTTCGTCGACGATGCCACCGCGAGCGGCGTGCAGCAGGAACGCCGACGACTTCATCTTGGCCAGTTCGGCCGCACCGATCAGGCCGCGCGTGGCGGGCAGCAGTGGGCAGTGGATCGAGACGTAATCGGCGCTCTCCAACACCTCTTCGAGCGCGACCATGAAGACGCCTTCAGGCGCGTTGTCCTGCGTCACGAAGGGATCGGAGGCCAGCACATTCATTCGGAGGCCGCGCGCGCGGTCGGCGACGATGCTGCCGATCTGGCCCAGACCGACCAGCCCGAGCGTCTTACCGGTGACCTCAAAGCCTTTGAATTTGCTCTTTTCCCACTTGCCGGCCTTCATCGAAGCGTCGGCCTTCGCGACGTGGCGCGAGATGGTCATCATCAGCGCGATCGCGTGTTCCGCAGCGCTCACGTTGTTGCCACCGGGCGTGTTCATGACCCAGCAGCCGTTGCTGGCCGCGCGATCTTTGTCGATGTTGTCCGTGCCGCTGCCCGCGCGGCCGATCACCTTGAGCTTGGACGCGTGGTTCCAAAAATCGCCGTGCGCCTTGGTCGCGGACCGCACAACGAGGCCGTCGTACTCGCCGATCACGCCGTAGAGCTCGTCGGGCGCCATGCCGGTCTTGACGTCGACATCGAAGCCAGCGCTCTTGAAGACGTCGACGCCCTCCGGCGCGAGCTTGTCGGAAACGAGGATGCGGGGCGTGGTAGCCATCGGGGACTCCGGGTGTGAATTGCCGCCAGATAGGCGTTCAGGTGCGCTTTCAGCCAAGATGACGCAGTGCGTCAGGCGTCGGGAAGATAGATGTTGCCGATCACAAGTCAACCACCCAATCGCATCGGCTGACCGCGCTCGCGGATGTTTCTTTGCGGGAGGCTAGCAGACTGCGCCAAAGCTTCGCCTCGGCGCAGGTGCTCGTTGTCTGCAAGGGGGCTGAAACAGCCCCCTCGACCGAAAAAAGTGTCATTTCTTCGGCCTCACCCCAAATTCGCGCTCCGCGCGGCAGACTGCATCTACGTCCCCCACGATGACCGACACGATTTACGGCGCAGTCTGCTACGGCGGCAGCGCGTCTTTGCAGCCCGGCGTTGTCCGCTTGTCGATGTACAGCGCCGGGGCGAAACAATAGGTGAGGGCGTAGCCGGTCTTTTTCGAGGCGTTCCAGGCCGGTATCTTGGCCGTCGCGCCGCCCATGCGCTGGTAGATCGCCCACGCGGGATCGAGAAACAGCGTCCCGCGCGGCATGTCGTAGTAGGTGACGTTGGTCTTGGGCTTCCATCTCCAGGCCCACGGTGGCCGCCCGAAGTCAGCTGTCTTGCTGGTGAATTTCGTGCCGAGCGGGGCCTTCATACCGGCCGGGCGCCCAGCCTGCGGCTTGTACATCCAGGTGATCGGCGTGCCGAACAGGCTCGGATCGTTGCGGCGGGGCCAGAGCACATCGTCGACGGGGATGAGCTCGTAGCGCACGTCGGCCAGCTTCTTGGTCGGAGCCTTGGGCGTCGCGGGCAGGCTGCCTTTGCCGAACGGGACGTAGCGCACCAGCTTCATTGCGAGCTTGGCGCCCTTGTGGGTCTCGCATTGTTTGGCAAGCGTGTCGCCGAAGTCGGACCACAAACAGCTCTGATGCGTGCCTCCGGTCACAAACGTCGTCGCCCGCCGCGGTACGCATCCGGTCTTGCCCTTGCAGCCCACGTCGTCGGCGCTCTCGGCGAACAGCGCGTCTTGCTTGAGGATCGCCCGCACATTGGCCTTCTTCGCGTTGGCGCCGGGCGGAACGAGGCCGCCTTCGGACGTCAACCAACCCCACCATTGCTCGTCGTCGCCGGTCTTGAACCAGGTGAACAGGCCTGCCGGGCGGCGCTTGGGGTGATGGGTCACAACGACGGTGGCCCCGGCGAGATCGGGCACAAACCCTGGCTTGCCGGCAACCGCGGCGCGCGTGGGCCAGCGGTAAACGTAGTGGATGAAGGTGTGACTCGGTGTCGTCGCCACGCTGTAGCCAAGCGATGGCTTGTCGCCCGGGCCGGTGAAGTCCAAGCCGTCGCTTGCCGTCCAGGACGCTGTTTTATCTTTCACGCCCGCGCGCACGAGGGGGGCGTAGCGGCGGGCGAGCTCGAGATACGGCGCAGTGCCCTTGTAGCCGCGGGTGTGGAAAGCGAATTTGAACGGTCCGTTCATCGTCTGGCCGAAGGTGCCCTGCACGAAAGTGGTGACCACGACGTCGATTCGGCTGGCGAGCGGCGCGGCTTTGGTCGCCTTGAAGCTCACCTTTGGGCCTTTGACTTTGAAGTCGCCGTCGATGGTTTTCCCGGTCGGATCGGACACGAGCACGGTGTACGGCTGGATCGCTGCGTCCAGCACGTCGGTCGAGAACGTGAGCTCGAACTGCAGCAGCGGATCGGCGCCGAGCGCGTTGTGCTTGGGCGACGTCGCGATGACCTGCAGCGGCCCGTGGTTGATGTCGGGCGCTTGCCAGGTGGCGGTGTCGGACGCGATCGACCCTGAGTCGGACGAGGCGGCTGATCCGGAGTCGGAGACGGAAAGCGCATCGGAAACAGGCGCTGTTCCGGAGTCGGCGTTGGCGTGGTCGGCGGTGTCGGCGCCAGATGTGGTGTCCCGGCCGGAGAACGCGAGGTCGCTGCCGGTCGAATCTGCGGCTGTACCGGGCGTTGTCGACGGCAAGGGTTCGTCGCCGCAGCCGCAAAGCGCGGTCAAAGCAGCGATCAGGACGCCACCCGCAATGCACGGCGGGAGGCGAAGCGACGCGATCGGGATGGCCTTTGTGCGCATCTTGAGCCCTCGGTCGCAGCATGTCAGGGTCCGCGCATGCCCGGCAACCCGCCCCGTCATCAACGATTCGAGCTGCTCGTCGCCGGCCGCCTCTTGCGGTCCAAGCGCAGCGCGCACCTGTCGTTGATTTCGGTGATGAGCGTGTCGGGGATCGCCCTCGGCGTCGCCGCTTTGATCGTGGTTTTGGCCGTGAACACAGGCTTCCAGGGTGCCTTCCAGGAGCGGATCCTGTCGACGTGGCCGCACATGGTCGCGATGCGGCGCGGGTTGGATCTGCGGGATTGGCGCGAGGTGATCGAGCGGGTCAAGAAGCTTGAGTTCGCCCGCCAGGTCACGCCCGCGACGTACGACGACATGATGCTGTCATCGGCCGATGGTCGTGCTGGAGCCGTCGTGCGCGGTGTTCCCGCGTCGAGCTTGGCGGGTCTCCCCGAGGGCGTCGTGATCAAGGGCCAGATCGACCTGCACGGAGAGGCGCCGCGCATCGATCTCGCTCCGGACGGGTCCAGCCTGGAGGTGCTTTCCGGCGCGGCGGGCGCGCGTCATGTCGCGATCATCGAAAAGCGCGGCGGCCGCTCGACGTTGGTCACCGCGCCCGTGATCCCACCGCAGGAGGACCTCGGTGCGCTCTTGGTGATCGACCGAGGCGGCTGCGGGGATGCCAAAACCAAGCGTGTGCCCATCAGCCTCGAACACACGGTGGGCGGCGAGACGGTGCGCCGCTCGATGCGCGGCTGCGGGGTTGTCGGTCAGTGGGAGACGCTGCCCGGCCAGTTCGACCTGGTGATCGGCGGCGGCGGGAAGGATGAGCGACATCGGCTCGAAATCGCGACCGGTGCGACCACCGTTGCCGTCCTGGGACGCGACGCGGTGGTGCTTGTGCCCGGTCCCGTTGACCTCGCGCCGACCGTGGGCGCCATCGCCGTCGTACCGCTGGATCGAAAGGCGACCAAGCTGCACCTGCCCGGGGTCGCCAAGGCGATCGACGCGGACCGCAACGTCGTCTGGCGGACGTTCGCCGCGAAGCTGCCCGCCATCGCCCTCGGTGAAGGCCTCGCCAAGAAACTGCAGGTGAAGATCGGCGACGAGGTTCGCGCCGTGTCACCGCTGCGGGACAACGGATCGGGGGTGTCGTCGAGCGCCGCGGGGCGTTTTCGTGTCGCGACGATCTTGCGAACCGGCTTCTATGATCACGATCAGCGGCTGGCGCTCGTCGACTTCCCAGCGGCGCAACGCTTCCTCGGCCGCGGCGACGTCGCCCATTGGATCGACGTGCGTATCGACGATCCGATCCTGGCCCGGCGACGCGTGCCCAAGCTGCGCGCGGCGCTCGAACCGGTAACGGTCGAGATGATGCTCAACGACGCCAAGCGGATGCAGGCCAAGATCGCGCGGATCCAATCCGAAGTCGTACCCGGCCTCGAGGTTCGCCAACCGCGCCACGCGCTGGACATGGTCGACAACTGGGTGTCGGGAGTGCGCGCGGCGCGACAAGCTAGAACGCGCGCGCTCTCGATGTTTCGGGTGATCGATTGGGAGGAGATGAACCGCAATATCTTCGACGCCGCGCGCATGCAGAAGGTCGCGATGAGCCTCTTTCCGTTCATCATCGTGCTCGTCGCGGCCCTCAACGTGATCGGAACGCAGGCGGTCGTCGTGCACGAGCGCAGCCGCGATATCTCGATCCTTCGCGCGATGGGGGCGACGCGTCGGTCGGTCGGTTCGATCTTCCTCGTCCAAGGCCTCGCCGTTGGACTTGTCGGCACGGCCGTAGGCCTGGCGCTTGGTGGGCTCTGTTGCTTGCTGCTGGACGCTGTCGGCTATCCGCTCGATCCGCACGTCTACTTGATCTCGGAATTGCCGGTTCACGTCGAGGCATCGACGTTCGTTCTCGCGGGCGGCGCGGCGACACTGTTGACCTTTGCGGCCGCTTGGCTTTCGGCGCGGCGGGCGGCTGAGAAGTCTCCGGTCGACGGCCTCCGAAGGCTCGATTAACCACCGCCCGAAAGCGGGCAAATCCGTTTGAATTCGGCGCGAGTTTGATCACGGCCGCGAGGGCTTTGGACCGGTCGGCGGACAGCGGCCGCGCGGGCCTGTTCGATCGAATGCGGGGCAGCGGCTGAAAACGGCTCACGCGATCGGAGCGCAGTAGTGCGATCGGCGGCTTGAAACTTGATCGATCGTCATGTAGGAGTCGGCCAATCCGAGTTGACACATAAGGAGCAGCCCCCCGGTGAGAACAGTCGGCACCAGCATGAGCGACGCGCAGCGCAGGCAGCAGGACCAGCCGGTCCACGATGCCTACAGCGATTGGACCCACAGCGGCATGACGACCGCGGGCGCCAAGCTCCGTGCTCGGCGGGAAGCGCTGGGTGTGCCTATCGAAGCGATCATGCGCAAGACCCGCATGCCGCGGCGCACCATCGAACGGCTGGAAGCGGACGACTTCGAGGCCATCGGCGCCGAGTTCTACGTCCGCGGGTTTCTGCGCCTGTACGCCGAACATCTCGGGATGCCCATCGATCCGTTGATCGAGACCTACGAGACGCAAATCGCCATCGCCCCGTCGCGGACCGAACCGACCGGCGCCGATGTGCCGAGCTATTTCCAGACCCGCAGCGAGCCAGCGCGCAGCATGTCGCCAGCGCAGGTCTTCCTGTTGCTGATCTGTGCGGCGACGTTGGTGGCCTTCATGTTCTCGGTGCAAAAGCAGCGCAAGACTCGGTCTGTGGCGCAGCGCCCCGGCATTTCGGCGCCGGGCACGCCCGCGACGGCTCATCGACCGATGCCTGCGCTCGAGCGAGGCGAGCGGTTCCGAGCCGCCGACGCCGTGGGCAACTGATCGGGGCGGTCGCGCTTGAAGCCGACAACGGAACCCGACACCCTCCAAGACGCGATCATCGTGCGCCTGCAGCCATTGCGGGATGCCGACCTCATCGCCGTCTTTCTGGCGCCTGACCGGGGCCGCATCGACACGTTCGCCCGCTCGGCGCGCAAGTCATCCAAGCGCTTTGGGGGACGCCTGCAGCCGTTTGC
This sequence comes from uncultured Enterobacteriaceae bacterium, assembly GCA_964560875.1. Lineage (GTDB taxonomy): Bacteria > Myxococcota_A > UBA9042 > UBA9042 > UBA9042 > CAZLMW01. The sequence continues at coordinate 38,260 of CAZLMW010000051.1, read as the reverse complement.
AATGGGTACCGCGACGCTTGGAAGAAGCCGCGGATCGATGCCGTCGCTCAAGGCGTTCGAGCCGCGAGCGGCGTTGCTCCGGACCGGTGTCAGCTACGAGCAACTCGCGCTCGCGTCGTATGCAGCCGAGCTGGCCGTCGCCGCCGCGCAGCCCGAACACGCCGACGCCCACCTGCACGCGTGGCTCGGCAGCGCGCTCGTGGCGGTCGACGGGATCAACATCGACGCACCGAGGATCCTGCCTTGGACCAAGCTGGCCCTCGACATCAGCTGGCTCGCTGCTGCCGGCGCGTTGGCTGATCCGACGACGTGTGTCGACTGCGGTGAGCCGACGTCCGAGGGCGCGCGCTGGACCCCGGCAACCGGTGGACCCGTATGCCGGTCATGCGCGTCCCCGGCAGCGCTGAACGTGAGCCCGACGTTGCTCGCGGCTGCGGACGCGCTCGCTACGCAAATCGGTGACGCGGCGATCATCGAAGCGATTCGCGGCGAGTCGGCTGGCGACCTCGAGTTCGCGATCGGAGCCCAGGTGGCGGAGATTTTACCGAGCGCGCCGCGCAGCCTTCGCGGTATGCAAAAGCAGTTCTTCCTTGCAGATCGCCGATGATGCTGGTACTAGCGGCCGCCCGCTGCCCGTGCTGCCGACCATTCGGCAAAGCGCGCCGGGAAAGTCGCAACGGTCATAAAGGCGCCACGCCCCGACCCGCGCAGTATCAATGTTGACACACCCCGCGGCATTACTCGTGCCGACTCCGTGCTGGCTTCAAGCCGGTTAAGCGGGGTGACCGAAAACGGAGACAGGAGAAGCCATGGAACGCGTTACTGTTCGCCAGATGCTCGAAGCCGGGGCCCACTTCGGGCACCAGACCCGCCGGTGGAACCCCAAGATGCGCCCGTACATCTACGGCCAGCGCCAGGGCGTGTACATCATCAACCTCGGCAAGACCGCGCGCCTCTTCCGCGAAGCGCAGGACTTCATCGCGCGCATCACGGCCCGCGGTGAGCAGCTGCTCTTCGTCGCCACCAAGCGCCAGGCCCGCGACATCGTTCGTGAAGAAGCCGAGCGCGCCAACATGCCGTTCGTCGCGCACCGCTGGCTCGGCGGCACGTTGACCAACTTCAAGACCATCCGCGGCTCGATCGAGAAGATGGGCGAGCTTGAGACCAAGCTGGCGCCGGAGATGGCCGCACGTCTGCCGAAGAAAGAAGTCGCGTACATCACCAAGGCCCACGCCAAGCTGATCCGCAACCTCGGCGGTGTGCGGCACATGCCGAAGATGCCCGGCGCGATGTTCGTCATCGATCCCCGCCAGGAGCACATCGCCATCGCCGAAGCGCGCCGTCTGAAGATTCCGGTCATCGGCGTCATCGACACCAACAGCGACCCGGACCTCGTCGACTACCCCGTGCCGGCCAATGACGACGCGATGCGCAGCATCCGTCTGTTCGCCGCCGGTGCCGCCGACGCTTGCATCGCCGGTTCGCAGATGGGCCGCGACGCGTTCGCCCGCGATTTCGAAGGTGTCGCCGGCACCGCCGCTACCGACGTCGACGTTGTTCGCAAGCCGCGCAGCAAGCGCAAGGCGGAAGACGAAGGCGGCGAGCAGGCCCCGGCCGCCGTCTAGGTCAGGTCCACCGGGCAAGCCGAAGACCGCCCGCACGAAATACCCCGACCGGATGATGCATCCGGCGGCATACCCCTTACATCCCGCCACGCGCGCAGCGACGCGCGCCAGGAGAGGAAAATGGCAGCGATTACAGCACCGATGGTAAAGGCCCTGCGCGACCAGACCGGCGCCCCCATGGGCCAGTGCAAGAAGGCGCTCAAGGAAACCGAAGGCAACCACGATGACGCCGTCGAATGGCTGCAGAAGCACGCGCTCGCCGCCGCCAGCAAGAAGGCCGGCCGCACCGCCGCCGAGGGCCGCGTCGACGCGTACGTCCACCACGACGGCCGCACCGGTGTGCTGATGGAAGTCAACGCCGAGACCGACTTCGTGGGTCGCAACGAGGACTTCCAGCAGTTCGTCAAAGACCTGTGCATGCAGGTCGCCGCGATGTCGCCGCAGTACGTGCACGCCGACGAGATCCCCGAGGCGGTTTCGGCCAAGCAGAAGGACATCTTCGAGGCGCAGGTCCGCGAAATGGGCAAGCCCGAGCACATCATCCCGCGCATCGCGGAAGGCAAGCTGAAGGCCTGGTACAAGGACGTCTGCCTGCTCGACCAGCCGTTCGTGAAGGACGACAAGAACCGCCCCGTGCGCGACGTCCTCAACGAGAAGATCGCCAAGATCGGCGAGCGCCTCGTCGTTCGCCGCTTCGTGCGCTTCGAGCTCGGCGAAGGCATCGAGAAGAAGGTCGACAACTTCGTCGAAGAAGTCGCCGCCATGGCTGCGCAGGCGTAGCGAAAGCTGCCCAACAACGTGCTTCGGCGCGGTCGATACAACGCTGAGCCGCCGAGGCACGCCGCATTCCCGCGGTTGCTGCCTCGGCGGCTCTGTTGTACACACCCGCGGGCCGTTTCCCTCCGTCGGTCCGCGGGAGTCTCCATGGCGAAGTTCGGCCGAGTGCTGCTCAAGCTCAGCGGTGAAGCGCTCGCTGGTGAGAGCGGGTACGGAATCGACGTCGACACGCTCTCGCGCATCGCAGCCGAAATGAAGGCCGTCGTGGAGCTCGGGGTCGAGCTCGCGGTGGTTGTCGGTGGCGGCAATATCTTCCGCGGAATGGCCGGCGCCGCCGGTGGCATGGACCGCGCAAGCGCCGATTACATGGGCATGCTCGCGACGGTCATGAACGCCCTCGCGATCCAGGACGCCCTTGAGAACATCGAAGTCGACACCCGCGTCATCAGCGCGATCACGATGCGGCAAATCGCCGAGCCCTACATTCGTCGTCGCGCCATGCGCCACCTGGAAAAACGCCGCGTGCTCATCTTTGGCGGCGGCACCGGCAACCCCTATTTCACGACCGACACAGCCGCCGCGTTGCGCGCAAACGAAATCAACGCGGACGTGATCCTCAAGGCCACCAAGGTCGACGGCGTCTACACGGCCGATCCAAACCTGGACGCAACCGCCGAGCTCCTGCCGCGTGTCACCCAGCACGAAGCGCTCAGCCGCCGGCTCAAAGTGATGGACGCGACCGCATTGTCCTTGTGCATGGACACGGATTTGCCCATCGTGGTCTTCAACCTGAACAAACCCGGCAACATCGTCCGCGTCGTGCGCGGCGAAGATGTCGGCACCGTGGTGACTGCGGAAGGCTGATCGCTGGAGGACCCCATGATCGACGAGACCCTGGCCGAAGCCCAAGACCACTTCGACAAAGCGATCGAAGCGTTCCGGCGCGAGGCCGCCAAGCTGCGAACCGGGCGCGCCAATCCGGCCATCCTCGACTCGATTCGCGTGGACTACTACGGCAGCTCGACGCCGCTGTCACAGGTCGCATCGATCCAGGTGGTGGACCCCCGACTGCTCGCTGTGAAGCCGTGGGAACGGAACATGACCGCGGCGATCGAAAAAGCGATCATGACGTCCGACCTCGGTATTACGCCCAACAACCGCGGCGACGCGGTGCTCGTTCCGATTCCGGCGCTCACCCGTGAACGACGCAAGGAGCTGACCAAGATCCTGCGCCGTGAAGCCGAAGCCGCGAAGGTCTCGTGCCGCAACGGTCGCCGTGACGCCCTCGATATGTTGGACGCGATCGACGACATGTCTGAAGACGACATCCGCCGCGCCAAGAAGAGCCTGCAAGACCTGGTCGACAAGGCCACCAAGGGGGTCGATGACATCGCCTCCGACAAAGAGGCCGAGATCCTCAAGGGCCCGTAGCCCGCGGTCCTGGTCAGCCCGACCGATAGGGCAACAGGGACGAAGCCGTCTTCAGCGGGTCTTCGACTCAGCGATCACAGACGCCACCCACGACGCTTCAAAGGACGCGACATCCACGCCGCAAGCGCGTTGGTGCGCCTGGTTGAAGCTCAGCCCGCGGCGCATTTGGCCACACAACGCCGCGAGACGGCGGTCTCCAAAACACTCCAGCCACCCGGCGAACACCAGGGTCGCGACCGTGTAACAGGCGGCCCCATGGGCGGCGAGCGCGGTCGCATTTGCGGCGACGAGCGCGGCCAGGTTCGTATAGCCAGCCACGGTGCGGCGAAGGTTGGGCGATGGCGGCCCTTCGGCGGCGAATGACGCCTGGCCCTCGCGCATCCACATCGGTAAGACCGCATAGGTCGACCGGTCGGCGGGCGTGCAGCGTTGAAAGAGCAACACGTGGGCGAGCTCGTGCACGAGGACGTCGCGCAAATCGTGGTGAGCGGGCGCGGAAAGCCACCTGTGAGGCGCGAGCAGTGTCACGGAATCCAGGTCTGCCAGCCCGCACAGCAGCACAGCCGATGTGGCCTTGGCGGCATGACGCAGCGCGCTGCGGTCTTCGGTGGTGCGAACGGTGACCGGCCGGAGGAATCGGCCCCAGCGCGACAGGGCGTGCCCCATCGCGTGGCGCTCATGAACACAGATCTCGGCGACGGCCGGATCGAGGTCCGGGGCGAGGATCAACTCGAGGCCGGCAGCAGCGCGATCAGTCGACCGCGTCATTGATGAGCGGCGCTTGGCCACCATGGAAGTACGGACCGTTTGAACCGGTGGCCTTCTTGGCGGGTTTGGGCGGAGCGGAGCGATCCGGCGGGATCGGGAATTGGCCGGGGAAGCATCCGGCGAGCAGCGTCGCAGCGAGGAGACTGACAAGCACCATGCGCACGCGAGCGGCAAAGGATGTGTGCATCAAGGGCCTCCACAACATTGGCGAGAGCGGGCTTGCATGGCTCCACACCGTCGCCGGACATGCTAGCATCGCCGCAAGGCCGGGCAAGAAAGCGTATTCGCTGGCCTGAAGCCCGACGGGCGACGCCACCATCCACCCCCCAGGGAGCGCGTGTGAACGTGCCACTGTCGACCGGCCGCCTCGCGCGCCCCACGATCGGATTGACCCTCGGCGAGGAGTCCTCGATCGGCCCCGAAGTGATGCTGGCGGCGTTGGACGAGGCCGTGCGGGCTGACTGCGACGTGATCATCGTCGTTGGTCGAGGCCTGGGACAATGGGCAAGCGAGCAGGTTGCCGACCGACATCGGGGCGTTGGCGTGCGCGTCGTCGAGGCCGACGATGGTCCCGAAGAGCCGCTGGTGGCCGCTGGTCAGTCCACGCAACGTTCAAGAGCCCGAGCTTTCGCGGCGCTCAAAGGCCTGGTTGACCTCGCTGTCGGCGCACAAGTGCACGCGATCGTAACCGGGCCGGTACCCAAGGGCATCTTCGACGGTGAAGTTGAGCGTCCGCCCGGACAGACCGAATACGTCGCAGGACGCCACGGCGCCGATGCTTTTGCGATGATGCTCGCGGGGCCGAAGCTGCGCGTGGTGCCGGTCACCACCCATATCGCGATCGCCGATGTCGCGGCGACGCTAACCACTCCGATGATCGTCTCGACCACGACCGCGGCAAACGATGACCTGCAGGCTCATTTCGGGATCGCGGCGCCGCGAATCGCCGTTTGTGGGCTCAACCCCCATGCCGGTGAGGGTGGGCGTGTCGGTGATGAAGAGGCCCGGATCATCGCCCCCGCAGTCGCCGCACTGCGAGAGGCCGGCGTCGATGCATCCGGACCGATCTCGGCCGACGCCGTGTTCGGCGACGCGTTGGCGGGAGCGTGGGACGTCGTGGTGTGCATGTATCACGACCAGGGGCTTGGTCCGCTCAAGACCGTGCACGCCCGCGACGCGATCAATTTTACGTGCGGGCTGCCGGTGCCGCGCATGTCGCCCGATCATGGGACGGCCTACGAAATCGCGGGGCGTGGGATCGCCGACGCGACAAGCGCCCGTCACGCTGTGAGCCGGGCCGTTGCCATCGCCCTCGCAAGCAGTCGGGCACAAGCGAATCGACAGGAGCGCGGCCATGCTGCGTAGCTCAACGCGTCAATATATTGTCATCGGAGTTGTTATATCAACATCGATGATCGCCTGCGGCAAGAAAGAGACGGCTCCCCAGGCCGCCCAAGAACAGTCCGCCGAAGGTCCGGCGAAAGAACAGGCCGCCAATAAGGCCTCGCCCCAACCCGAGCTCGCCGCAGCGGATCGACTGCAAAAGGACCACGCGCTGGATTCGCCGCGCAGCCACAGCGAGGCGGTTGTCGATGTGTTTGGTAGCAAGCCATTTGCGGCGCTCTTCATCGGGCGCAAGTCCGTGCGGCTCGGTGGCAAGGTCGTCGCGAAGACGCGCTGTCTCAAGGCTGGGCGTCCCTGCGGCCCGTCGGATGCGACTGGACCGGTGGCTGACGTGCGGATCGACATCGAACCGGGCGAGCTCGAGGCTGTTGACGGCGCCATGCAGATTCGCTCGGTCGCCAAGGCCGCGCGCGTCTTGAAGGACCGGGCGGTCGCTGTCATCGCAGATCGGCGCATCACTGTATCGGCACTTGGACAAGCCATAGCTGCGTTACGGAGCGCGGGTGCGCGACCGGTGCTCGCCGGCGTCAACGGCCAGGGCGGGGTGGTGATCGCCGCCGCCCAGACGGTGTCTGGCGAAGAGCCGGGGCGTCACGCACGGGCCCCGGACGCCAGGGGGCTGCCCGAACATGTGGTCGCCATCGACCTCAACGTGCGCGATGACGGCAGCGAGGCGGTGTTGCGGCGTTCTGACAAGGCGGGCGACGATCAGCGCGCACGTCTGCACGGGGATCGAAAGACCGCTGTGACGCGTTGGGCGGACCGCATCGGGCGCGTCTACCCAACGGTGCGCACAATCACGGCGGCTTTCGCGGCCAACACACCATGGGTCGACGCCATCGGGACCGTGGACATGTTGCGCGATCGTTGTGGGACAGGTTCGACACGGGCGGTCTGCAAGCAGAGGCGCCGGCGCTTCGAAGCCGTACGTGTCGCCGCCCTGCCCGAGGCGGAGGCACCAACGCCCCAGCCGCCACCGATCGTCGATCCACAGGTGGTGGAGCCGCACGCGGTCCTGAAATCCCTCGGTGGCAGTCTGACCGATCCGCGCGCCTCGCTGAACCCGCCGGGACCGATTCCGCATGACCTGTTGCGGATCCCGGTGCGTCCCCCGGGCACGATTGAATCGGCGCCGGGCATCGTCCCGCCCCATGTCGGCGGACCGCCGCCAGCGCCGTGAGCCTGCAGCCACCACCGCTGCTGAACGCAGATTGCGTCCGTGTCGAGCTCGGCCCGGTCAAGCGCCGGGTGGCCGTGGTTCGCGGCGCGACTTTGCGCATCCAGCCGGGCCAAATCGTTGGCCTGGTCGGGGAAAGCGGCAGCGGTAAAACGATGGTGGCGCGGGCCGTGATGGGGCTGCTTCCCGACGGGGCGGCAGTCACCGGGGCAGCTTTGCGACTTGATGGCCGCGACCTGCTGGACGTGTCACGGCGAGCCCGGCGGCGCGGCGTTGCGTCGATGGTCTTCCAGGATCCGATGAGCGCGCTGAATCCCTATTTGCGCATCGGAACCCAGCTGCGGGAAGCGTTCGATGAACGTGACAATGCGGTCGCGGCACGGGAGATGGCGCGCGCGCTGGCCGATGTTGGAATCGCCGAACCGCAGGCTCGACTGCGCAGCTACCCCCACGAATTGTCGGGCGGCATGCGTCAGCGCGTCATGATCGCCATGGCGCTGCTGGCTCGCCCGAAGCTGCTGGTCGCCGACGAGCCAACCACCGCGCTCGACGTCACCATCCAGGCCCAGGTGCTGCAGTTGTTGGCCGCGATCAACCGCGACCACGGCATGGCGATCCTGCTCATCTCCCACGATCTTGGCGTGGTGGCCGAGATCGCTAGTCATGTCGGGGTGATGTACGCCGGGGAAGTCGTCGAGTTCGGGTCCGTCGAGGACCTGTTCAACACGGCCGCGCATCCCTACACCCGGGCGCTCCTCGCCAGCCGACCGGCCGCGCAGCGACGCGGAGAGAGGCTGACCACCATCGCCGGTACCGTGCCCGAACCCCACGAGCTTGCGGATGGATGTGCGTTCGCACCGCGCTGTCACGACGCGTTGGACTCGTGTCGTGTCGGTTCCCTGCACCTTCGGGCTGCGAAACACGGTGGGACGACGCGGTGTGCCCTCGAGGCTGCACCAGCGGCTGCAAATCCGGCGCAGGTTCGCCGACCATGACGCGTCCCCTCGTGCAACTGTCCAACGTTTCCGTTCACTTCCGGGTTGGCGGCCGGCGGCTCGTGGCCGTGGACGGTGTTTCCCTCGCAATCGAACGCGGCGAAGCGCTCGGACTGGTCGGGGAGTCAGGATCGGGCAAGTCGACAACCGGCAAAGCCATGTTGCGGCTCGTGGACATCCATGCCGGCGCGGTGGCGTTCGACGGCCGTGACATCACCGCAAGCAAAGAGCGCGCGCTTCGCGATGTGCGCCGCCGCATGCAGCCGGTTTTCCAGGATCCGCGCGCGTCGCTCAACCCACGGATGACAGTCGCGCAGAGCCTCCGCGAACCGCTCGTCGTTCACAAGATCGCCGCCGATCATCGGGCCATCGTCAACCGCCTCGCAGAGCGGGTCAGCATCCCTGCATCCGCCCTGGACCGTTATCCTCACGCCTTTTCGGGAGGTCAACTGCAGCGCATCGCCGTCGCCCGCGCCATGGCCTGCGAGCCTGCGTTGCTCGTCCTCGATGAACCGATCTCCGCGCTCGACGTCTCGGTGGGCGCGCAGCTGCTCAATCTTTTCGGAGATCTGCGTGACGAAGATGGCCTCAGCTACCTGTTCATCGCCCACGATCTGCACGCCGTCGCGCACCTGTGCGACCGGGTCGCCGTCATGTACCTCGGTCGCATCGTCGAGCAAGGGCCCGCGGCGGAGATCCTCGACAGGCCGCTACATCCGTACACGGACGCGCTGGTTGCCAGCGTGCCAGGCGCGGCGTCGTCGTCCGACCGGAGCAAGAAGATCATCCCCGGTGAGCCGCCAAGCCCGCTCGATCCGCCGCCCGGATGTGCGTTTCATCCCAGGTGCCCGTTGGCGGAACAGCGTTGTCGAAACGAGCGTCCACAGCTGCGCGCGTCGGCGGACAGATTCGTCGCCTGTCACCTGGTCAAGAACTGAGTCGAATCGATGGCGGACGCGATGGCCGCGAGATCGAAGACGACCAGGTCGCGCATCGGGTGGCCGCCGTACGCTGTCGCGCGAAATCCTGCCTGTTGCCAAGCCTGGGCCACCTCTTCGGCGTTGGACGCCAGGCATGCAAACGCCAGGGTCCGTCCAGTGCGACCGAGGTCGACGATCCCGGGTAGTTGTGGCGTTTTCGCGCGGATCCGTTCGGCGATGTCGGCAAGTTGTTGCGCGAATCGAGCAGACGCTTCGGGCTCGGCTTCCAGTCTTTCTATGGTGGCGAGCGCCCGTTCGTAGATCGGCAGCGGGAGGACGGCGGGGCCCAGTACGGCTTGGAGGCCACCACCGAGCCCCGGACATGTCGCGACCGCGTGAAGAACGGGCGTGGCGTCAGCGTCGGGATCGGACAACGCGATGACGACGGCATGAGCACCTTGACCCAGGGCACGTACATCACCACCGAGCGCGATGGCGGCCGAAGCGTCGGCAAATAGACATCGCCACTGTGCGGCGTCGGCCAGCGCCGCAACGTCGTCGCCGCCGATCAAACCACCAGCCCAAGCGATCGCGTCGTCGTGTTCATGCGCCGCACGCGCCGCAGCTTCGGTGTCGATTGTACCGTCTTGACGCCGCCCGACATCCACGTAGCGGGCGCCTGCTGAAAGGACAGCGGCGGGGACCTGGACGGGTGTCGGTTCGGCGACAACAGCGACATCGTTTGGAGCCAGCACAGCGCGGCACAGCAGGGATACGGCGTCGCTGGCCCCGGCGCACAGCAGAAGATCTTCGGCCGAAATACCGAGGTGGTCGGCCCACGCTTTGCGGGTCTCAAATGCCAGCGAATCGACGACAGATCCGGGATCAGCAAGACGCCGACGGCTCCGGACCAGGCCCCCGAGGAAGGAACGCTGCGCGAACCTGTCCAGCGCCAGGAACCTGTCGTCCATCACTTGGGCTCCGTGCTGATCTTCACGTCGCACAGGCCGTCATCGGCGCTCGGGTCTCCCTGCACGACGATCTGCACGCCGGCGGTCCGTTCAAGGTCCGACACGGCATCGGTCAGCTGCCCGGTCAACGCCGCCGCCACGCGCGCGGGCACAACAACGGTGACGCTGGTGGCGCCGCCGGTAAGGTTCAACAGTCCTCTACGCAGCCGGGTCAGCGCATCGATCGCCAGGTGCCCGGCCGAGCGCACATGACCGTCGCCGCCGCAGGTCGAACAGGGCTCTGTCAGCCGTTCGTAAATGCTCTCGCGCTCCCGTTTTCGAGTCAGCATCATCACGCCAAAGCTGTTGATTCGATTCAGCCGCACGCGCGATCCGTCACCGCCGAGCTCCGCCTCGAAGACAGCCTCCACCATGCGGCGGTCATCGGCCCCGCGCATGTCCACGAAGTCGATCGCGACCAGCCCGCCGATATTGCGCAACCGCAGCTGCCTGGCGATCTCTCTGCAGGCGGCCAGGTTGAGGCGTAACGTCGTGTCCTCGAGCTTACCTTCGCCGAGCCGTCGACCCGCGTTGACGTCGACAACCGTCATCGCCTCGGTCCGTTCGATCACCACGTCGCCGCCACCGGGCAAGCTCACCCGGGGCTTCACGGCGGCCATCATCGCGGCGTCCAGCCCGCGGCTCGCGAACAACGTCTGTTTGCCGTCATGGACGCGTATGACCGCGCGCGCTTCCGGATGCACGACCTTGACCAGCGCCTCGATGCGCTGCGATTCGGCCGCGTTATCCAGCCAGATCTCCTCGGTCGCCGGCCCGACCAGGTCGCGCAATGAACGCAACACGAGATCCTGGTCGCTGAACAGGAAGCTCGGTGCGCTGGTGCAAGCGTCGCGGGCCTGGACATCGCTCCATTGGCCGCGCAGAAACGCGACGTCATTGGCCAGCTCAGCCTCCGACGCATTTTCCCCGACCGTGCGCACAATCGCGCCGTTTTCTTCGGGTAGCAGCCGCGAGACGAAGTTGCGAAGCCGCCGTCTCTCCTTGGGTTGATCGATGCGCTTGGACACGCCGACGTGCGACTCGCGCGCGAGAAACAGCAGGTTTCGCCCCGGGAGCGTCACGAACATGGTCACGCGCGGCCCTTTCTTGGCGACCGGCTCACGGGTCACCTGCACCAAGATCTCCTGGCCGGCCTCGAGCATCGCGTCTATCGAACGCCTTGCGCGCGCGGGCGGGGCACCGGGAACATCACGCCCCCCTTCATCACCGCTGTAATCGGGTCGGGGCCGCTGCAGTGTCTGCAGCCACACATCACGGGCATGGAGCAAGCCCATCCGCTCAAGGCCGATATCCACGAACGCCGCATTCATCGCGGTCACGATGCGCTCGACACGTCCCCGATAGACATTGCCCGACAGGCTGCGACCACGCGTTGTCTCGACGCGCAGCTCGATCGGCACGTCATCGCGAGTCAGCACCACCCGGGTGCTGAGCGCGTCCCGCTGGATGTAGACCGTCTCGCCCACGTCCGCTACTGACTGCGCTTGATGTTGAACTTGCCGTCGACGAGGTAGATCTTGGCGCCCTGCTTGGTCGCGTCGCCCATCTCGGCGCTGAACTTGCCCTTGATGCGTCCGTCAACGCCCTCGAAATCCGTGATCGTGATCGAGTAGTCGGTCGACTGGTATTTCCACTGCACCTGGCTCTGGTCGGTCGTTCCGTCGTTCATCAGCAGCGTCGAGTCCTCGGCCTCCCCGCCAACCGCGGTAAACGTGCCGGTTTGGAATTCTTCGAGCTTGCCGACGTGGATCTCCAGCTTGAACAGGCCCTCGTCGGCGCTGATCTGGACCGTCTTCTCCTGGTCGAGGAATTGCGCCGACAGGATCGTAAACTCCTTGGGGATGATGCTCGACGGCGGGTTGGGTGTTTCGTGGATAATGACGCTGAACTCGTCGGGCTCTTCGAAGCTGGTTTCCTTCTTGCCGACATCGAGGAAGCCGGGCACGTCGACCTTTCCGCTGCTGCCTGCGTCCTGCTTTCCGCCGCCGCCGTCAGCGACCGTTCCGCCTGCTGAGCCGCCCTTGACCTCGCGATGGCAAATGCCGTCGTAGCACTTGTCACCCGCTTTGCAGGAGCTGGTGTTCCAACCGCTGCCGGTCACGTTGCAGACCTGCGCTTCGGATTCGCTCTTGCATTGTGCCTTGGCCGGAGTGCAACTGCGGGGCACGCACTTGTTGGCCGAACAGATGTCTTTGCCGCTGCACTTGGTGACCTTCCACGCGCCGCCTTTGCACGCGAGCACCCGACGCCAGCCGCAGCGCATATCGCCATCGGTGCACTTTTCGGGCACGCACGAACCGCCGAGGCATTTGTCGCCAGCCCCGCAGGTCTTGAGCGGGCTCGCGGGGGTGGAACCGTCGGCCGGGCACTCGACGACCTTCTTGCCGTCGCACGACAAAGCGCCTTTTTCGCAGGCGGTGGACTTGCATTGCGCGGCGCCCGACTTGGTGCTGCAGAACCGGGACTCGCCGCAAAAGCTCAGCTTGAATGCCTTGCCGCCGTCGATGCAGGTCGCGAGGTAATTGCCCGCGCATGTCTTGGTGCCTTCGGTGCAGAAGGAGTCGACCGGCTCGGGGGCCTCATCGCCACCACAGCCGACAGCGAGCGCGCATAGACAGGCCACGAGACCAAGCGTGAAGGAGCGACTACACATCATGGGGCGCCTCCCAAAAAGCAGGCGGATGCATACCAGATCCACGCGGATCTGGCGATCGATGGGAGCGGGCTGGGGCGGGCTGGGATCAGGCCGAGAGGTGGCCGGGGATCGCGATATTGTCGCCGCCAACAACGGGCCCAACCGGCACGTACGGCGGCGCAAATGACGGGATGGGCCCCTTGCCGAGCACGTTCATCACCTGCTGGCTGAGCAGCCACAACAAGAAGCAGACAGACAGCGCCGTACCGATGCTGTCGAAGAGCTCTTTGTGGTGATACCACTTCTTCTTGTTCAGCTTCTTGACCATGCCGTCTTTGAGCTTCGTCGGCGTCATCTCGGACATCATCGCCGACGGACACAGCAGCAAGGGCATCGGCACGTTCGGCATGGGCGGCGCCATCGGTCCAGGGAAAGCAGCAAACGCCGGGTACCAGGGCAGACCGGGCACCGTCACCTTACCCTGCCACTTATCCCACGCCTCGGAGATGTGCTTGGCGATGGCGTCGGAGTATTTCTTCTCGTTCTTCTTGCTCTTGGGCGCCTGCATCATGATCAGGCTCTTGAGCTTGGGCCCCTTGAGGCAACCGGGCGCGCCGATCGCGCTCACCGACATCACCTTGAGGTTGGAAAACTTGGCCTGCATCCGCCACTTGTCGATGCCGCCGCAGATCGCGTCCGAGATGCCGTCGATATACTTGTCGAACTGACCGTGCAGCTTCTTGGCCGTGTCCACGTGGTACTTGTTGGGCGTCGCCGGGAGGAACAACCAGGCCTGCGAGAACGGCCGCACCAGCTCGTGCAGCTTGAACGAGTCGACGTACATCTTGCCCTTGGGATTGCCGATGGGCTGCTTCCATTTGGTCGGCAAGATGATCGCGTGCGACTTGAACTTGAGTTTGGTGAGCTGCTTGAGAAGCGCGGGCTGAATACCGGGCATGGGGCCTCCGAACACACGGCTCTGGCGAGAAGACAGGTCTCGCGTGCGGCGATAATGACCGATGGGCCCAAAGAGCGGCAAGGGAGATGACCCGCCGCCACGATCGATCGGGGCGATCAGGCACCGATCCGAATCACGCGAGAGCTGGCCTAACGCAGCCAAGCAGCCGGGCCGTGAGGCGTGAAATCGACAAGGCGGCGATGCCCGAAGGGCGCAGCCAGGCCGCGTAGCATCGCTTGCGATGCGGAGAAACCAGCAACGCTCAGATTCTCGAGTTCACGCTACCGCAGCGACGCAGTCGGGCCGTGAGGCGTGAAATCGACAAGGCGGCGATGCCCGAAGGGCGCAGCCAGG